>JAZDOW010000143.1:0-22937 GCA_043798185.1 Pseudomonadota bacterium
TCATTCATCCCCCGGCATACTTTGAGGTTCGAATTATCTCTCCGGCTGCGGTGATCTCCAGATACCCGAGGCGCAGCAATAAAAGGGTGCCGGGAAAGATATCTTCGCCGAAAGGTTTGCGTATGGCCCATTTCGCCCGGAACAACGGGTCAGGCATTTCTTTTTTGTCGCTGTCGCATTCGAGAATCATCGGTAAAAAGCTCTGCTGTTCGAATTTTTTGACGATACTCAGTTCAAGCTCGCTTCTGGCAATCGCTGTGCGCCGCAGCCAGTCAGGCAATCGCCCCGGCAGATTGCGGAAGTGCAGGTAACTGCTGAGGAGAATATCATTGCGGCCGCCCCAATGGGCGGCATTATGCAGATCTCCGACCGCTTCCGGCGAAAAAAAGAAGCCGGAATCATTTTCCGTTAAATAGGGGGAGTGCGGGGCGAACAGGTAGTGCCGCAGCTCCTGATCGAGCGACCGCAAAGCCAGGTGTTTCCCGGTCACTGCGAGTGTTTCCTCCCAGGCCCGGCGAATGGCCTGGGTACTGTTGCCGGGATTGAGAGCAAGGGTCAGAAGGGACATATCCTGCCGGGTAATTTTTCTTTCTCCTTCGATTACCCGCAGCTTGCCCGGATCCTTGATGGTCGCGAGATCCTGGGTCTTTCTAAATCTCACCCCATCGTCTCCATTGCCACCCACCTGGAGATATGCAAGCATGGCAAAAGATTCCCGCACCCGATCATCGAGGTAAAAATCCAATAGCGGATCAGTAGATGCGGTGCTTTTTTGCAGCAGGTCATTGGCGTTGCCATCAGGCATGGAACCCTTGCCCGTGTTCCCTATGACCTGCACGATACGGCGATGGAGTCTTTCCAGGTACCATGCCGCCTTGTTCTTGGGATTGCCGGCAAGCTGCTCAACGGGAAGACCGGAAAGCCTGCTCACCAGGGCATCATCGGTTAGAAGCAGCATCCGGATAATGACATTGCCTTCTCCTAAAACCGCTTTTACCTCCCGCAGCCTTGCAGCCAACTGGTCACCCGACCCCTTCAGTCGGTCGAGAATTTTCATTTGAGCTGGAATTAAGGTTCTGAGCGCGGTGGCCAAACCCTCGTCACCAGCAATTTTCACCACAGGATCAAGCATCAGCTTACCGATCGGATTGATCGCGGCAAAATTGATGAATTGCTGCAACCAGGCCACGGACAGCTGTGCATCAATTCCTTTTGTTCCCTTGGTCTGTTCGTGCAAGAGGCTTAGAACCGCAAGCTTATTGAAAAGCAAACCGTAATCCACCACCTCTTTCGGGCTACGTCCTGCCGCTGGTTTACTTTTAAAATCGGCCGACATACTGGCGACAAGCCCGTCATGCAGGACCTGCCAGGTCCTGGGGTCGGGCAGGCCCTGCAGGGTTCGCACTATCTCCATGAGCTCGGCAAAGGGTTGCAGGTGGAGGTCATCCGTACCATTGCCATCGCCAAGCTTTGGCAGTTGAACAAGAAGTTGAGCCACTCGCTTCTGAATAAAAGCCAGTGCGTCGTCGGCCAGCAGACCATACTGCAACAGGGCCAGGAGATTTTCCGCCCGATAAACCTCACTGCCTCGAAGATAGTCAAGAGCCATCCGGGAGATTGCAACGGAGGACACACCTTGCAACTTGGCGAGATGCAGGGCTGCCGCCAGTTGCAGTGTTCGATCCTGGGTCGCTTCCTTCAGCGTTGCCAGGAATTCCGCCGCAAACTCACCGCCAAGGCTTGCCGTAAGTTGGGCCACCAGCTCCTGAGCCCGAGGGATTGTCAGGCGCAGATCACCTCTTTTACCGTATTGCAGGAAAAGACTGCTTACCTTTGCCGCTCCCAGGAAATCGGCAACGTCCCACACCAGTCCGCTGTTGATCCCGGTTCTGCCCCGTTCCTCAAGGGTCTCTTGGACACTTGGCTCCTCCGGAGTACTCGCCGACGATTGTCTCTTCGCTAAGATACCGACGCTGTCGGGTGAGCCGGTGCTCCCGGAAATTACCTGGCTCAGGGCCGGTTCCATTGCTTCAAGATTGTGCTCTCCGGTAAAAGGCGCGAGACCGCGCAACTGTGCCCGGTTATATACCTCCTTGCGCAATGAGGTCTGTCCCCCCGCCACCTCCTCTTCAAGCGCTCCAAGCAGGGAACGTTCGCCAGCTGCTGCCGGCATGGCCAGACAATCCTTCATGACATCGCCGAGAAAATCTTCCCATTGTAAATTTTCATCGGGTGCCGGCAGAAAAAAGATTCCCGGCCCCTCGGGTGACTTGAAGAGAAAGCCGAGAAGTCGGTCGTCCAGTAGCGCTCGCCTGGAACATTCCTGCCGTCCCATCCCCAAATATTGATCCTTGGCCTGCTCTGCCTCATCTCGCAAAGCTTTAAGAAAACGGCCGTGGCTCTCTAGACTGCGCCGGGGAACTGAGTTCTCGGCATCGATCTGGATGTAGCCGGACGTTTCGCTGTTTTTATCCAGCAGACTCCCCACCAAATCATCATAGGTCGCGAGAAATTCCGGCTCCCGCCACTGCGGCATGACTTCATTATCCCAATATTGCAGGTCGGCGAGGTAATGAGCTATGAGACTCTTACGGAGCCTACGGTCGATGGCGACAAAATTGCTGAACAAGTTTGTTCTGTCTATCTTGGTCGGATCAATCTGCGGATTGCAGCTCGGAATTTTGCTGCGCAAAAACTCATTTTCAATTCTTTGTGTGCGGATATTGGCTAAATCGTAAAACTGCTCAGCCAAAAGGGTGGTGCTTGCCCCATAGCTCATTTTCAATGGGCTGTCACTCGTCCCGACAATACGGCTCGCCTCATCCTCGCCCAGCTGCACCCCGCTCGACAAGGCCCTTTCAAGTGGCGTGCCGGCAACAATCCCGGGGTAATAGCGAACAACGAAATCCTCAAGAGGAAAGACATCTCCCGAACCATAGGGCAGGACCGAGTTGAGACTCACCCTGGTCGTCTCGACTATCACCCCATGCGGGTTGGCTAGAATTTTTTCGCTTGTCGGACCAGGGCCGATAAATACCTGCATATGACCAATCAACTCGCCGGTTGTTGTCTGCAGCATGCCGCGGTTTGACCCCAAACTGAGAGCGGGGTAAAGTGCCTGCAGGTAGGCCAGGACCTCTTTGGTACCACCTTCGCAATCGTTCTGATTGTGAAAAAGAGAATCTAGGAGCATGCCGCTGCCGTTACCGGGATAAAATTTGTTCTCGGCATATCTTTGCAGCAGCATCACTAAGGAATAGCCGTCTATTTCCTTCGGCAAGCCCTCACCGACCCTTTGCAAGCGCTGGCGATATCTGGCATCTGCCTCCTCCAGAGAAAAAGAGGGCTGTTGCCCGAGCGGCAGCAGCGCCCGGCTAAGGTGAAAATATTCGGCGGAAATAATAAAGGTTGAAAAGGCCATGTCCAGGCGGCCATCGACAATATCCTTTTTTAAAACCTCGATAAACTCCGCCTCGGCTCGCAACAACTGCTCGCTGTGATCTGAGCTCGCCGGAATAGCGTCCTGAAAAACACTGCCGAGAAGCATGGCCTCGGCATCTTCATCCACCATCCGGCCCATGCTCTTCTCCGGCCTGGGTGGAATGGTCGAGCTCGAGAACTGCGGCGGGGAAAGCCTTATGCCTGCGGTTTGCCGGGCCAGGGACCGGTAGCCGACTTTTCCCGAGATTAAAGGCGACAGGAGAGAAGAAATGGGGACACCAAGCGCAGTCACCATCGCAACCGTCGTTTTATAGCGCGCAGCATGCGAGTAGGGAATAGCCGCAATACCTTCATTGGTTGCCCCTGCCGCCTCCTGAGTCGGCAAATTCTTCACGGCTGCTGCTTCACCGCCTGGCACAGCCCCTGGCCTTTGCGCTTCCAGCATCTGTTCGGCTTCTTGTTGTTTTTCTTCGATAAATGGAAAAAAATAGTTGCCGGGGGGCAAAACAGCGGTCTTGATAATAAGCAGATGCAATACTGCTGTGAGGGTGAAGGAGACGAACAGATCATGTAACGGCCGAACAGGTTTCACGATATTGAGAATTTTCCGAAGTGATTTTTTGAGGTTTACCACCAATGCCGCAGATGATTGTTTGAAGATAAGCATTGTCACCATCAATGGGAGGGGGTGTATGGCAAGGTGCTGGTTTCCGATTTTGATATTATCGAAATAGCTTCCTCCATTTGTCAACCAAATACAAGTTATACTACAAAAAACCTAAATTTTACCTAGCTATGTATAGCATCATAATGGTTTTTCTACCTCTAGGAAGAAAGTTTTTTAAAATATTTTCTTTTTGTAGCATTATCAAATAATAACCAACTCTTATACTTATTTCCCCGTGAGACGAAAAAACGACAAACCGCATGAGCAAGTCAGAGCCAAAACATGCTCCGGAAACTGAAGCGATTTTCTCCCCAAAGCGTGGAAATCCTGCATTTTTCCACCATTTTCACCGTTATGGAAGCCACGCGGGCCAAGGCCTGGGCAGGTTTCCCTGTCGAGACCAATCGCGGCTAATTATCCAAAATATGGGAATTGTTACCAATCGACTCAAAATCCCTCGTAAGTGTTTTTGAGTCATCCTCGACACCCAGGACTATCTGCTTGTTTTTACGGAGTAAAATATTTATTTCAACAGATGCCCTTTGAACAAAAAAACATATTGATAAACCATTTCAAAAGGTGTATTTATCCGCGAAATTTGCACTTAACTTTGTACTTAACTTTCACCGTATCGTCAGTAGTCCTCCACTCCTCTTTTCATTTGACAGGAAAATAGCCATGTATCCAGCCCACTTTGGAAGTAATCCGTTATTTCCCAGCAAGAACGACTTCAGAGTTGTATTGAAGAACCATGTCGCCGGCATGGGCGTTATGACCTACAAATTTATTGCCAGGGGAAGTCTCGTATGTGCTATTGCGGGGGATATCATCACCGATATTCGCCAACACACACTGCAGATCGAACCTGATCTGCATTTGCACGATCTTTATTTTTCCGGGTACTTCCTCCATTCCTGCTCACCCAATATTGAGCTGGACATGAAAAAACTGCTGGTATATGCGGTACAGGATATCAATGCCATGGACTATCTGACCATGGATTACGCCCAGACCGAAGATGTTCTTTACAAACAGTTCCCCTGCGGCTGTGGGTCGGAAAACTGTCGGGGTTGGATCACCGGCAAAAATGAATTACCAGTAGCGGAAGCAGTTCTTAGTAACGGCTTCCGTGCACCCGAAAAACAATTCGAAGAGTGTCAGAGCATATGAGTCAGTGGTGGGAGCGGGAAGATCTCCACTTCCGGGATGGCGTCCTGTATTTTGCCGGCAGGCGAGTTGATGACTTGGCTGCACAATTCGGGACACCGGCGTTTTATTATAATAGCCGACGGATAGTTGCCAATGTTGAACGACTACGCGCGGCTTTGGACGAGGCCGGGCTTGGTGGCCGCTCCCGCATTAAATATGCGATGAAGGCCAATCGTTTTGCCCCGCTTCTCACCCATTTGCGGGGAACGGGGCTGGTCGGCATCGATGCCTGTTCGCCAAACGAGGTGGAGCATGCCATTGGCTGTGGTTTTTCGGCGGAAGATATCTCTTTTACCGCGACCAGCCTGTCTGACCGTGACCTTGCGCGACTCTCCCGCATCAAAGGCCTGTCGATGAATTGCGACTCCCTCAGCGCCATCCGGCGCTGGGGTGAACTCGGTTCCGGGCGAAATATCGGCATCCGCGTTAATCCAGCTCTGGGCATCAGTCGGGCTCAGAACGAAAAGCTACAGTACAGCGGGGTCAACACCACCAAGTTCGGTATCTACCGGGAGCAATTCGCGGCGGCGGTGGCAATGGCCAAAGATTACAATCTGACCATCACGAAAATCCATTTTCACACCGGTTGCGGCTACCTCACCGCCCAATTGGGGATATGGGATTCGATAATTGACAGCTGCTTATGGTTTGTCGATCAGCTGGAGAGTGTTGAGGTGGTCAATGTCGGTGGCGGCCTGGGAGTTCCCCACATTGCCGAAGACGCCCCCCTTGATCTGCAGCGCTGGGCGGCAATTCTCGCCGGCCATTTCCGTAACAGGCCACAGTCCATTGAGATCGAACCGGGCGATTTTCTCGCCAAGGATACCGGTATCCTGCTGCTTACGATCAATACCGTGGAAAAAAAGATGGAGACGGTGTTTGTCGGTGTCGATGCCGGCTTTAATCTCGCAGTGGAACCCGCCGTTTACGGCCTGCCTTTTCATCCGGTTCCGGCCCTGCTGTTGCCTGGGGATTGCCGGAAGGTAACCATTGTCGGCAATATCAACGAGGCCCTTGATGTCTGGTATGCCAATATTCTCATGCCACCGCTTGAGGAAAGGCAGACTTTGGCGCTGATTAATGCCGGAGCCTATTCGTCGTCCATGGCGTCGCAACACTGCATGCGCGGCGAGTTCAAGGAATTTCTCCTTACCTGAAAACCGAAAGAGGATCCACCCCATGAGCGAATTTACCAAGGTAACCATCACCAAGAAGGCCAACATTTATTTTGACGGCAAGGTAACCAGCCGCACCATCACCTTTGCCGACGGTGCTGTCAAGACCCTCGGTATCATGCTGCCCGGCGAATATAGTTTTAACACCGATGCCAAAGAGTTAATGGAAATACTGTCGGGAGATCTGCAGGTGCAATTGCCGGGATCGGAAGAGTGGCAAACCTTTAGTGGTGGGACAGCCTTCGAGGTTCCTGCCAAATCGAGATTTAACCTCAAAGTGGCAACCGTTTGCGACTACTGCTGTTCCTTTCTGAAGTAGCCTATGCAGATGGCCGGGGATACCGGCCAAGGCTGTGCTTGATAACTCGCCGTGACTGAAGAATTGAGCATGAATTCCCTTCAGTGATTCAGTCCTGGCGAGATTACCTTTAGCCAAGACTCGCAGGCACAACAAGAACCGGAACTTTTGATTTTTTCAGGACCGATTTTATGTTGTTGCCAACCGAGGACCCGGATAACAACCCTTCGCTGGCACCCATGACAATCAGATCGCATTTATTTTCGGATGCCTGTTGCAGGATGACCTCGACCACATCCCCTTCTTTGACCACGATCTCATAATTTGACAGCACGGAATTTTCGCCCCCATTCTCATTTTCCTTGCAGAATTGATTCAGGGCAGTCCGCACCATCTGCTTCGGCGACACCTTGCCGACAAGGGCGTGCTTGGCTTCTTCCCTGTTGTTTTTTACTACTTCATGCCATTGATCTTGGCCGAAAAGGCTGATCACATAGCCTTCATAGCCGCCGGAGAGTTTCTCCATGACATGGAGCAAAACAAGCTTTGCGCCAAACTGGTTCGCCAGTATGGCAGCTTGTTTGAAAGCAACACGGCTGGTCGTGGATAGATTTGACGTAAACAGGATCGTCTTGTATTCATTCGACATAATGCCTTATTCCTCATAAAAAAAACGAAAAGCATCAAAGATGCAGTTTGTAGTCGGAGTGATCCTCAGTCCGGGAATAAAGACCACTCTTGTCACCGATATCTTGTTATCCCGACAAGTTATTGCCGGGACTCATGTAAAAATATATCGACTTTTCCATAATGACAACAGAAATTCTTTCCCGAAGAGGCTCAATTCCGTCCAAGGTTCCGAGCAATAATCCCCATAACCGAATAGACCAGCTGGGCAGCGGTAAAATCCGAGGCATGGTCGCCGTCGCGCGGGGCCAGTTCTACCAGATCAAAGCCCAGCACCGTCCTCCCGGCCACCACCCGTTCGATGAAGGTCAAGGTCTGATGCCAATCCGGACCACCGGGCACCGGGGTGCCGGTAGCCGGGATCACGGCGGGATCAAGACCATCGACATCAATGGTGAGATAGATATTTTTCGGGAAATTTCCCGGCAATGAAAACCTTCTAAGGTTTTGGCCGGGAATGGCCCGACCATCGAGGTGCTGCACTCGCCGCTCCTGCCGAAATGCCACCTCCTCCCGGCACAGCGCCCGCACTCCGAACTGCAGCAGGGCGCAGCCGCATTCCTCCAGGGCCCGGCGCATAACGCAGGCGTGGCTGAAGGGCGTGCCCTCAAAACTTGCCCGCAAATCGGCATGGGCGTCGATCTGGATAATGCCAATCGGCTCCGGGCAGCTTCGCGCCAGAACGCGGATCGGTGACAGACTCACCGTATGTTCGCCTCCTAAGACCACGGGCAGGGCTCGACGGTTGACAACCGCCTGCACCGAATCCTCAATACGCTGAAGAACCACCTCTATCCGACCGTTGCAATCGACTGCCGGAGAAGTGGCAATGCCCGTATCGATTGGCTCAGACAATCCGTCCCAGGCTTCAAGCTGTTGCGAGGCGGCCAGGATTGCCGCAGGCCCCCGGGCAGTGCCGCCGACGTAGGATACACTCTGTTCCAGCGGCACGGGGATTACCGCAAAAAGCGGCTGGAACACATCACGCCCCTCGGACTCCGATTCTAGAAATCCGGCGTTCTTTTCAACTTGCACTCACTCCCTCACTTATGACAGTCTGTTTTTAAAATCCTCGTAGCCAAAGGACCGCACACATTCATAGCTGTCGTCGCCCGGTTCGTAGAGGAAGATGGCCGGCAGGCCGACTCCGTTAAAGGTATTGTTCTTGACCATGGTATAGATGGCCATGTCGCTGAAAACCAGCCGGTCGCCAACCGCAAGAGGCAGGTCAAAAGAATAGATCCCGGCCACGTCACCGGCAAGACACGACAAGCCACCGATCCGGTAGCTGTGGACCTTCTCCCCTTCCAGGCCTGAACCTATAATATGCGGACGGTAGGGCATTTCCAGGACGTCGGGCATATGGGCGGGCACCGAGCTGTCGATGATGGCGACCGGCATATCGGCCTGAGCAATATCGAGAACAGTGCTTACCAGATAGCCGCAATTGAGGGCCACCGCCTCCCCCGGTTCGAGATAGACCTGCACTCCCCATTTTTTCTTGAAGATATTGACAACGCGGATCAGCCTTTCGAGGTCATAATCCGCACGGGTGATATGGTGGCCGCCGCCAAAGTTGACATAGCTCATCTGTCCAATAAAGTCACCGAACCGCTCCTCCACCGCCGCAACCGTTCTTTCAAGGCAATCGGCATCCTGCTCGCAGAGGTTGTGCCAATGCAGGCCTGTCACTCCGTCGAGGAGCTCTTCCCGGATATCGGCCCGCCTGATCCCCAGACGCGAGCCCGGCGCACAGGGGTCGTACATCGGAACTGCCCCCTCACTGTGTTCCGGATTGATACGGATGCCGATGGCAATCGACTTTCCCGACCTGGCCGCATGTTCTTGAATCCGGGGTCGAAACCGTTCCAATTGGCCCATGGAATTAAAGAGAATATGGTCAGAGGTCCGACAGAGCTCAGCCATATCCGTTTCCGAATAGGCAGCACCGAAGGTATGAACCTCTTTTCCGAACTCTTCATAACCAAGCCGAGCCTCGTGTGGCGAGCTGGCGCAAACACCGTCTAGGGTCCGGGCAATGAGCGGAAACAACCGAAACATGGCAAAGCATTTCAGGGCGAGGAGAACCCGGCAGCCGGTCCGCGCCTTGACCCTTGCGAGAATATCGAGGTTCCGGCGAAGCAAGCCGACATCGACGAGATAGCAAGGCGTAGTCGTCCGGCCCGGATCAAAGCGGTATTCGAGGCGGCCGTTCATGGCAGCTCAAGCACTACCCAGGGCAGACCGTAGCTGTTCAGATCGGCCATAAAGGGATCGGGATCCATTTGCTCCATGTGCCAGACACCGGGCTTTCGCCAGACCTTTTCGAGGATCAGTTTGGCGCCGATCATCGCCGGCACGCCGGTGGTATAGCTGATCGCCTGGGAACCGACCTCGCGGTACGACTCCTCATGGCTGCAGATGTTGTAGATGAAGATCTTCTTGGCGCGGCCGTCCTTCACTCCCTTCAGCAGGCAACCAATGCAGGTCTTACCCTTGGTCAGGGGCCCAAGCGACGAAGGTTCGGGCAGCACCTTTTTCAGGAACTGGATGGGAACGATCGGCCGACCATCGAATTCCACCGGATCGATACGGGTCATGCCGACGTTTTCCAGTACCCGCAGGTGAGTGAGATACTGCTCGCCAAAAGTCATCCAGAACCGCGCCCGTTTCAGACCCTTCAGATGCAGAACCAGCGACTCCAATTCCTCATGGTACATAAGAAAACATTTCTTCGGCCCGATGCCGTCCGGGAAGTCATACATCATCGACCAGGACAGCGGATCGGTCTCCACCCACTCGCCATGCTCCCAGTAGCGGCCACGCTGGGTGATCTCGCGGATATTGATCTCCGGATTGAAATTGGTGGCAAAATGCTGGCCGTGATCACCGGCATTGCAGTCGATGATATCCAGTTCGTTGATCTCGTCGAAATGGTGTTTCTGGGCCCAGGCGCAGAAAACATTGGTGACACCCGGATCAAAGCCCGATCCGAGGAGGGCCATAAGCCCCGCTTTCTCGAAACGCTCACGGTAGGCCCACTGCCATTTATATTCAAACTTGGCCTCGTCCAAAGGCTCGTAGTTGGCGGTGTCAAGATAGTCGACGCCGGTAGCAAGGCAGGCATCCATCAGCGCCAGGTCTTGGTACGGCAGGGCCAGATTGACGAGGAGATCGGGCCGGACCTCCTTGATCAAGGCCACCGTCTCAGCGACATTGTCGGCATCGACCTGCCGAACTGCAATGGATCGCCCGGTGCGCTCCTTAATACTCGCGGCGATTGCCTGGCATTTGGCGAGCGTCCTGCTGGCGAGAACGATCTCCGAAAAAATTTGCGCCAGAAATGCGCATTTGTGGGCAGTCACCCCGGCCACCCCGCCGGCACCGATAATTAAAACCTTTGCCATCTTTCCCTCCTATATACATCCATTTCCGGTGAAACTCTTTTTCCGTAGAGTGCGTTTCGCACCAATGCCGGAACAGATGGTGCATGGAATGCACCCTACTGCTTCCCGGAGGTAGGGTGCATTTTATGCACCTTTTCATCTGCTCCTCTCTCCTAACCCTTAGCCCCTCACCTCGCATCTAACGCTCAAAATAGGTGTAGCCACGCAACCCGGCCTCGTAAACCTGCATCACCGTCTTGCGCTCAAGGGGCGAAATGAGGCCCTCCTTGACTGCCAGTTCGGCGGTTTTGCGAAACTTCATCAGCAGCCTTTTCGGATCATACTCAACATAGGATAGGATATCGGCGACGGTATCGCCTTCCAGTTCGCCGGAAAAGTCATATTTGCCGTTCTCATGCAGGCTGACCGTGACCACGTTGGTGTCGCCCAGCAGATTATGGAGATCGCCGAGGGTCTCCTGATAGGCGCCAACGAGAAAGACCCCGAGGTAATATTCCTCCGATTCCTTCAGTTCGTGCAGCGGTAAAAACCGCTTGGATCCGAAACGGTCGACAAAGCTGTCGATCTTGCCGTCGCAGTCGCAGGTGATGTCGGCGATGATGGCGTTCCTGGTCGGCTTTTCATTGAGGCGATGGATGGGCATGACCGGGAACAACTGATCGATGGCCCAGCTGTCCGGCAGCGATTGGAACAGACTGAAATTGCAATAATAAATATCAGAAAGCAGCCGTTCTATCTCGGATATCTCGGCCGGTGCGTTCTTCATCTGCTTGGTAATCTGGAGAATTCGATTGAGGGTAGTCCAAAAAATATTTTCGGCAAGCGACCGCTCCCGGAGGGTAATCTTGCCATGGTTGAACAACTGCCGAACCTCGTCACGATAGTAAATGGTATCGTTCAAGGTCTCCTGGATATTTCGGATCGACAGGCCGTTCAGCGATTCGAGCATATTGGTCAGCTGCGAATGGCAATCTTTCGGCAATTCGCTGGGCAGGGGATCCGGCTCGAAGACCGTCCGGTCAAGCACATTGAAGAGCAGTACCGAATAGTAGGCAACCAGGGCCCGGCCGGTTTCGGTAATGATGATCGGATGGTCAATGCCCTGCTCGTCGAGGGTAGTCATCACCGCCTCGATAATATCGGTGCAGTATTCGTTCAGGGAGTAGTTGCGGCTGCTGAGAAAATTTGACTGGGAGCCGTCGTAGTCGACCGCCAGGCCGCCACCGAGATCGAGGTATTTCATGGCCGCGCCCTCTTTGACAAGGCCTGCATACACCCGGCAGGCCTCATTGACGGCGGTACGAATCTCACGAATATTGGAGATCTGTGAGCCGAGGTGGTAATGGACCATCTGCAGAGAGTGCAGCAACCCCTCTTCCACCAAAAGATCGACGGCATCGATGAGCTGGGTGGTATTCAGGCCGAAGATGGACCGCTCGCCGCCCGATTCCGCCCAGTGGCCGCCGGCCTGGCTTGACAACTTGATCCGTACCCCAAGTACCGGAGTGGCCCCAAGAGCACGCGACCGCTCGATAATCAGCGGCAGTTCGCTCGGCATCTCCACCACCAGAATACAGCGAAAGCCAAGCTTTACGGCGGTGAGCGCCAGATCGATAAATTCTTCATCCTTGTAGCCGTTGCAGATCAGAGGCGCCTCTTTATCGACCATCATCCCCATGGCGGCTATAAGTTCGGCCTTGCTGCCGGCCTCAAGCCCATGATGGTAGGGCCCGCCGTAATGAACCATGGCGTCGATCACCTGTTTCTGCTGGTTCACCTTGATCGGATAGGCGCCGAGAAAACTGCCGTTATACCCAAGGTTTTTCATGGCGGCGATAAAAGTCTCGTTGAGCTGGGAGATCTGGGCGTCGAGGATATTCTCAATGCGCAGCAGTACCGGCATATCAAGGCCACGTTCCTTCAAACCTTCAACGATCTCCATTATCGACACGGCCCGGTCGGTGGCCGTAGGCGACGGTTGGACCAGCATTTCACCCTTTTCAGAAACCCGGAAATACCCGCCGCTCCACTCCGCTACCCGGTACAGCTCGGAAGACTTTTCAACGCCCCAACTCTCTAATAAATCAGACAATGTATTCTCCACCTTGAAGATGACGATATGTCCGTTGCACCCAAAGACTGGTACAACGGGCATATTTATTACATATTAGAAATTCGTTTCTTTTTTTTATTAACGAATTTACGTGAAGGATCTTTTCCTCCTAGGGAGGTATCCGATATTATAGGCCCTCGAAGCAAGAACACCAAATTTTTCCCGGAAAAATCTTGCAATATACCGCACCAAGCTTTGTGCCGCCAATTATATCAGGGGCGTAACAGCTTTATTCCGAGAGGCGCCTCGACCAGTCGCTCTGCCGTACAATCCAGCAATTCGAAAATAACGACTTCCATTACCCGCCACACTTTGACGCCGGCCCGAATGCAACCGACGGCGGCTTTATCCCGACGGCCGCAGGCCATATGCATATGCAGCAGGGACTGCCCGGCCTCATCGGGAAACAAGGTGCCTGTCCCCGTTACCTCATGGGCGTTTTCCAATACATGTTCCATGGGGAGGAGAGGCAGGCCACGATCTTCCTTCGGACCAACCACCAGCCGACTGCCGGCATCGGCGCCGCCAAGGATAATCAGAGTGGCGGCAACAATTTTCTCTTTAACGGCAAACTGTTCGATCACCTCATGGACGATCTCACCGTCTTCGAGACGAAGGATAAAAACCCTGCCCTGGCGGGCCTGTGAGTATTTCATCGGCAGCTCTTGGCTCCTTATTATCAATGGGTATCAGGCGGTTTCTTGGAAAATGGCAGAAACGCCATTCGCAACGCACCGCTGTGAAGGTTTCATCCGGCATTGTAACACAGTGCAAAATGATAATACTTCATTTTCCCGAACGTGGATATCATAACACCAAGGGCCCCTATTGGGCATATGACCTCCGAGTTGAGATCTGACTTGGCGCCGACTAAGGCTTTAATCGTGAGTCAGCGGAGTCTCGCCGCAAAAAAGTCCAGGGTTTGCTTCTTGAAGTGGTGGTCACAGAGGGCAATAATGTGCTGGTTTCATGAAACCCCGGATGTCTATAATTTTGCTCTATCAATCTCCACAATTTGATGGGTCATGGCAGGATCCCGGTTGATTGGTACAAATCAATTGTTCAGGGAGATTTAGAAGATTTTAAGGAAAGGGTCAAATTTGATGGAGTTCAGTTGTGATTTTGCCAGCTCTAGGGAGATTGGCGCTTCTTTATTCTTTTCAATTGTAACGGAAATTCTGACTTATTGCGGAATTTCGACTTGTTCGGCTATACTGATAATGCTATCTTCCAGAATCAATACATGCTGTTTGGCACCAAGATATTTCAGCAAAGGTCTCTAAAATGATGTCATCTTTTCTGTATATCATCCCAATCAGGGGAGATCTACAGGTCAGGAGAATAACTTGTTCTGTTTGAAACAATTAACTAATAATCCTCAACTATTGGAAATCCATGATGGAAAAATTGATCAGTAAATTAGGTACTGGTAAAGCAATTCTTTTTGTTGGTGCTGGATTTTCAAAAAGTGCGACAAGCTTACATAACAGTGGTGAGCTACCTTTAGCAAAAGAACTCGCAAACCATATTGGAAATATTGGAAAATTCAATGATGGCGGTGATCTGAAATTTGCTGCTGACTATTTTTTAAACGTATGTTGCAAAAACGATAACCAACTTAAAAATGAGCTAATTGATCACTTGAAAAATGTGTTCACGATAAAAAAGCCTCATCCAGATCATGAAATTATAATGAAGGCACCTTGGAAGAGAGTCTATACTACTAATTATGATGATTTAATTGAGGTATCTGGAAAATCAGCAGGTAAGAGATACGAATCAATCACAATTGATGATCCAACTGAGAAATATTCAAATGATTTGCTATGCATTCACCTCAATGGATCAACAACTAGTTTAAATGAAGAGACATTAAACACTAGTTTTAAATTAAGTCATTCATCGTATTTATCAGCAGAAGGTTTTAAAGAGTCAAATTGGAACTACATTTTCAAAAAGGATTTAGAACTTAGTAGTGCCATAGTTTTTGTAGGATACTCACTTTACGATATCGACATTGAAAAAATCTTATATGAAAACCCACTATTCAAAGAAAAGGTTTATTTTATCCAAAGAGAAAAAGATGATAGCAAAGACACCACAAGAGAAGATTACATATTTAACAAATATGGATATCTGTATCGGATAGGCCTATCTCGATTTGCGTCGTTAATTGAAAAAAACATCAACGTATTTTCTATATATTCCAATGATTTTTACACAGAGGCATTCACGAAATACGAGATAGTTGAGAGTCCGAAGGAAACAATTAGAGAAAAAGATATTGAATCATTTCTTAGACATGGAGAGTTGTCTCAAGCATATATACAAGAAGCAATGACCTCCACTCAAGTCGTTCCTTTCATTATAAAAAGAGATAAAATTGAAAAACTAATTAACCTAATAGAGAATAATCCTGTCGTATGTATAACAGGTGAATTAGGTAACGGGAAAACATACTTCTTAAAAGAAGCAGAATTACAACTAACAATACACGGGTACACTGTTTATAAACTGACAGATCATACAGGTAATTATATTTCAGATATAGAGAAAATTATCTCCAAAAATATCAGTTGTGTCTTGACAATAGACTCTTATGGAAACCATAGGGAGTTAATCAAGTATTTATTGTCAATCAATTTAAAGCGAGTGAAGGTTTTAGTAACAGAAAGAACCGCAAATCACCATAGTTACTTCAGAGAATTTGATGGAAAGCTAAAGACAGCCGATATCAATGCAGACATTTTGTCTGATCAAGAAATGGATTATCTGATTAATATATTAGAGCACACATCACTTTGGGGTAAGTATGGAAAATATTCAGATGTAAAAAAGAAAAGATTGATAAAAAACGATTGCAAAAGCCAGCTTTCCAATGTTTTAGTTGATGTTTTAAACTCTAAACAAATAAAAGATGAAATATCAAAACTTTTGTCTGATGCTTTTAAGAACGAAGTAACAAAATTGAACATTTTTATCGCATGTTTATTAGATGTAATGGACATGCCTCTGACTCTATCTTTAATTTCAGATCTTTCAAAAAACGATTACGTTCTGTCTAATTTTGCTAATATGAATGAGGTGCGTCACCTGTTCACCTTAAATATATTTAACAACTCAATCGACTCAAAATCATCTATATATTCACTACATTTGTTGAATGAGCATTTTGAACCTACTTATATCGTTAAAAATTGCCTTATCTTGCTCAAGATGCTAGACAAAATGTATGTGAAAAAGACGCTGGATCAAATCAGAAACGACATTAGAATTAATTTGTTTAGATTCAATTTTATAGAACTAATTCTTCCTAAAAAAACTAAGATAGGCATGCTAGTCAATTACTATGAGGAAGTAAAAAATGAATTGCCATTTCACATTACTAATCCTCAGTACTGGCTTCAATATGCCATGGCACACATTGCTCTAAATAATTACGACTTAGCGTATAGGTATCTTCAAACAGCATATGATAAAGCAGAGATTAAGTACACATATGACGTTCACAAAATCAACAACCAAAAAGCTAGATTAAATCTCAAGGTTGCAACATTAAGTAGTACAAAAATAGATGACGCCATCAATTTATTCATAGAAGCAGATAATTTATTGAACAAACATGAAAATGACATTTATAAATTCAAAGTTGTAAACGAGTATTATAACTTTTTTGAATCAAAGAGCTTTACCCTAAATTCGTCACAACGTTCTCGTATCAGACAAGCTTGTATTCATAAACTTAATGATCTTGAAAACTTACATAAACTTGACTCAAACAATTTCAAACAAGAGATGATTTATCAAGAATGCGAGACCAATCTCAGGTCAATTATTTCTTCAATTGATAGCTAATATTTGCTTTAGAAAAAGGTCAGGGTCAGGTCTGCTTTTGACTTTTATTGCAAATTCAAGATATGTTGCAGCTTATAATAACAAAATAATGCACCGGATAAACCGGTGATCATCACGTTAGCTTAGATGCATTTCGTGATAATAAAATTTTTTGGGAATTATTTATGCGCAGATCGGATGCTATGAAGCTGCTTGACAAGAAATCTAGAAATCAGCTTCGAGCGATTCTCAGTAATGGAGACGGCAATGCAATCAAACGTCTTACACAGCTGCGTACAAAGCTGGGAAAAAACCAATTAGCCGCATTAGAAGTAATTCTCAATAACTCCGAACTCCTAAATGCGCTGGAAATTTCAGCACCATTTCCGAAAAAACCTTCATTTATCGACTCTCTTCAAACTCACCGCGAGGTCACTCTTGAAGAACTTCTAGGCATTATCGAGAAACGTGCAGTTAAATTCAGGGAGCGACTCATCCGTATCGCGCAGTCCTTCCATCAAATTGACGAAGCATACGCTGCAAGCGACATCGAATCCTGCTGTCAGCTCATTTACGCTTCTATCAATCTTGATGGCTGGAGCCATGCGATCCTTAGGCGAATTATCCTTATCAGGGAGAACAGCACCGAAGGTGAAGAAGACGAAAAAATTGATGAACTGGTTCGCCAGGCTGACATCAAAGGAGTCACGGTCTCTTCTCTCATTTACTTGTACTCGTCAGATCAAAACTTCTTGACCATCAAGAGATCGATAATGAACCTTGCGGATCGTGGGACGATTAACCGCTATAGCAGAACAATATCCCGACTGCCAGTTCAGCCTTTTGCGAGGGACAAAGAAGACCTTGCTGCATTTCTATCAGAAGTCGAGAAATGCTCACTCATTGACGTTATCATCTTGGCAAAGTTCAATTCACACCTATTTCGAATTCAAGATTACCCCGCCATCTGCGAGATTGCGAACAAACTCGGGAAAATCGACCTGATCAAAAGGCTTATTGCGACTTACAATCCTAATGACCTGAACAGCGAAGAGACATTTTTCAAGCAGAGTAGCGCGTGGCTGGAATATGAACCGATTAAGCAATATCGCATTCTCACGGACAACTATTACGATTGCTCAAGGGAAGATATCGGAATTCTACCCGAAGGCCTTTGTAGCACTCTACATAATTGGCTTGGTGATCTGACGCTAAATGAGATTGTTGGGAATATCCAATTCACGAAACATCCATATGAATCCCTAGCCAGGCTTGAGCTATCCGGAACAGCATCCCGATCAGCAATATTCAATTATTGGCTGTACCATTCCGACGGGCAGATCGGTTTTGAACGGGATGATCTGTTCACCCTAATGGGGCAAACTCGTGATCTTTCTCGGACTGTTCCCATTAAGGCTATACGAACTGCAGCAAAATTGGCGACAGATGGTCTAGTGAGATTGATCTTGCTTCTTCTGCTGGCCAAACGAAGCACGAACGAACTTGACAGATTTCGACTTAGAAAGCTCTTGGAAGATGTTACGATTAGAGATCACAACGGGTCACTCGTTAGACTCGTCGAAGGTTATGAGACCACGCACCCCTACGTCTCCGAATATATCTATGAAATCGCTACTGAGGACTTTCTCGCAAAATTGAATAAGCTTGCGCCTCATCGCTCGGACATCCCGGAAATTCGAGCTTCACTCCATGAATGGATGGCTCGCTTCAAAAAGGATGACTACTACCTTCAGCGCGCCCGGAATGTTCGAATCGACCATCAACTTAATCGAGTTCGAAATGAGATTGATGATCATCGCATTTATGTGGATCCATCAAGATTCTCATCGTGGATTGAAGACGAGATGATGATCGAATTGAACAGCGCACTCACATCTACAGGTTTAGGAAAGAAAGGGGAGGCTGTCAATTGTGACGAAACGATTGTTTCAATGGTAATGCGACAAAGTTACAGCGCTTTCTGCTCAAACCCAATATTTGGGATCGCTTCCTATATTGGGCGGAGAATTAGGCATGGCACCTTTCACGGCCATCTATACTCAAGTGTTATCAATAAGATTGAAAAGGGCGATAAATTTCTACGTCTATCCCGTTCGCCACAATTTTCGGCGAAATGGTCCGTTTGGAAGGATTCATACAATCGGTCAATTGAAGCGATTATACAAAACCGTTTGCATGTATATTCCAAGGCTAAGCCATTGGGACTTCTGCAGCCCGAGGCGTATGGACCTCAGAAGCTTGAGATACTGGGTGCGGCAGTAAAAAACATAAGTACAGCATTCGCCGAGACGAAATCTTTGGACGGCATACAGCTTGACATAATCGACTATTGCTGGAGGCTTGCTGAATTCGACTTAATTGTCGTAACTAAATACCTGAAAGCGCAGCAAGTGCCACTAAAAAACCTGCAGTTCTTAAACAGTGAGTTGCTACCGTCTGTGGAACCTGCTGATGCAAAGTTAGCAGAAGGTTTTCGGCGTCAGCTAGAACATTCCATCGATAACAAACTAGCGTCAATGTTTGGGTGGTTTAAGCGGCCTTCAATTGTAGCGCCAAAAGCATCCCTATCTTTGTTATTTGACGCCATAGTAGCAGAGATAAAGGATACCATCCCTGGTTTTAACCCACAGGAAGACGAAAACAGGAACGACGAGATCGAACTTGCTGGTGGCGCTTACCACATTGTCTACGACTCGCTGGCTGTTGTTATTTGGAATGCGGCTATACATGGTGACCGCAGCTGCCCCGTTAAGAGAAACTTTGAAATTACAAAAAAAAAAAAGGAAGCAATTGGTTGTGAATATATTGTCTTTTATTCGACCAACAGATGACGTGGCGAAAGTATCAGCAATAATTGAGGAGAGAAAGAAGGCAAATTTTGAGGATGCCAATTTGTATCAAGGAAAGAGCGGGATTTCGAAACTCATATTGCTTGCACATAATCGCCAAGATTTCATCCTAGATCAGTACGAAGTTTTGGGTAATGAAGTGCATGTGAGGCTTATCTATGACCTTGAACATTGAGCATATTAGGTGCCTGATTATCGAAGATGATCCATTCAAGATGGATAGTATTCGCGCCTATCTCAAAGATTTTTTCTCTGAACATATCGAGATTGTTGAATGCCATGCGCTATCAACGGCATCGTCCGCGCTGGCAACTTCCAACTTTGATTTGGCCATTATCGACATGTCAATCCATAGTCATGAGCCAGAGACTGGGGCGGGTTCCCCATTTCCTCTATCATCAGGAGGGCTGGATGTGTTGTTTGAAATTGACTCTTCCGGCGGCAATACATTATGCATCATCCTTACGCAATACCCAGATATTCCGATAGAAGAGGTGCCAATTCCAGTAGAATTAGCGCAGCAAGAGATACTGGATAAGTTCGGAATAAAGGTGGCCGGATGCGTGCGATATGTGGAAGATAACGACGAATGGAAGGCAGAGGTCAATTCCATTCTGGAGAAACTATGAAGATCTTGATACTTGAAGATGAGGACAACAAGAGTGATGAGATTCAATCCGAAATCTATCAAATCATCCCAGACGCCGAGATACAGCGTGAAAAGAATTGGTGTGACTATACGCTCGAAGTTGCCAGAACGAAATTCGATTTAATCCTTCTCGATCTCATGGTTCCCAGATCGAGCAAGGACGACACAGTCGAGGATCATAGTGATCAGTTGGTTTCTGCAACTAGGGACTACGAAAGCAAATCATTCCGCACCCCAGCAGTCGTACTTACGCGCTACACTGAGGACTTGGGAGGCTCTGTATACGATTTAAATGCGGTCGACATTAACGTGATTCCCTACAACGGCCATGGTGACTGGAAGGAAGCATTAAAGTTGAAGCTATTGGCAGCTCGGCCCAAGAAGAAGTATGAGTTCGTCGTTGTTTGCGCGCTGGACAAAGAGATTGAGGCTTTCAATGGATTGACCGATACTTGGGAGTCGCCCAGAACTATTTCAGGACTCGTTTGCCGAGAAGTCCAGATTGGCGCGTTTAAAGGTGTGATCGTTCGGGCGCACCGGATGGGGCTCGTTGCGGCAGCTGTCACTGCTACAATGGCGCTTGATCGCTTTGAGCCACGCCTGATCTGCATGAGTGGGATTTGTGGTGGAGTTGCTGGCGAGTCTGGGATCTATGACCTACTGGTAACTCAGATTTGCTACCAACACGACGCGGGAAAGTGGAGTAATGAAGGCTTCAAATCTGAACACTATGATGTTCAAATTGATGTGAATGTTCACAATAAACTGATTGAGCTTTGCTCAGATGATAAATTGAAAGAGTACCTATTGGGAGATCTAAATCCCAACAAGTCAGAGTTTCCCGCTAAGATGGAAAAGCTGACTTGCAACGTCAAGACGGAGGTCCCGACCAGCAGTGGGAGCGCCGTTATTGCACAAGATGGCAAGACGTCTTCCCTAAAGTCTGGACAACGAAAACTTGCTGGCTTTGATATGGAGATTTACTCTGTTTATGAAGCTGCGAGGCTCGCAGCCAACAAGCCTGCTTTTTTTGCGGCTAAGACCGTCGTTGATGATGGAGGCAAACACAAAGGTGATAAATTTCATCGAATTGGATGCTTGCTCTCAGCAAAATTTATCGTTAAAGCAATTCGGGCCGGAATAGCGGATGTCGGGATACATCCTACGCAATAATATTCTTTGACTGCTTTCTTGGTGGACCAGGGAGACGTTATTCGGATTATAAGTTTTGATGTGTTTGCATCTAGCAGCAATCTTGATTCCAACCAAAACATTCTGCGGTCAAGCCGCAGATGTTCACGTTGGGAATAATAAGAACACAATTCTATGAAAGATCATCTGAAAATACTTGAGCTTGCTTCTCTCGATGATTTACCGGAACAAATAGATGAATCATCAGAATTACCAGTCAAAATTGTATCTGAACTTATTGACGCAGGCTATCTAAAAGCAATTGATGCCACATCTTTTGATGGAGTCGCGTTTTTACAAGCTAAAATCACACTTTCAGGGCGGGAATATCTAAATACTCTTAAAATATCAACTGAGAACTCAAGCAAAATGTCAGACAATTCAATTCGCCTATTCATTAGCCATAGTAGCAAAGACAGTCTATTTGTCCAGTCTCTCATTGATTTAATACGAGCTGCCTTAAACCTAGAATCATCTCGAATCAGGTGCACAAGTATCGATGGATATAGACTGCCTGGCGGTGCAAACACAAGTGAACAGCTAAAACAAGAGGTTCATCATGCTGACACATTCATTGGGATTATATCCGCTCAAAGTATCAATTCAATTTATGTCGTTTTTGAACTTGGAGCTAGATGGGGCGCTAATAGATCTCTAATTCCTTTAATTGCTCCAGGTACAAATACTGATATTTTAAAAGGACCTCTAAAAGAAATTAATGCCTTGTCTTCAAATAGGTCACAACTTCATCAACTCCTCCATCAGTTATCTCAAGAGCTCAATGTTAAGTTAGAACCTTCAGCTTCTTTTGAACGTTTAATAGATAACATTCTAAATATTAAAGTCTCAGTTACGAATAAACAACAAGATAAAGCCGCGCAAAACACGCCCGAAATGAATGGCGCGACTGAGGGAGAAAAAATTAAGTTAGCAATTTGGAAACTAGATGAAGTGAATTATGATAAGCATGGATACTCTTTGGAATTAATATCCGAAAAAGCAGAAATATCCATTCCAAAATGCCAGTTGCTTATAAATAATTTAGTTAAAGAAAAATACTTAGAAGAAAAAAGGTGGTCAGGATCTATCAATGGTTCTCGATATTTACTGGAAGATAAAGGCCGAAATTATTTACTGGAAAATAATCTCGTTTCTTGATTTCCTTTTAAGGAACCGCCCAACAAACTTGTCCAGCCGACACCGGGAAGGCTGCGGTTTGTTTTTTTGAGCGTCAGCGGCCCGGTGCGGCTGACCAGCACGTTCTTCCAGTAATTTTCCGCTAACCATTGAAATTTAATGCAAAATATGTTACCGCTGCCCAGGTAGCGGGCTGCATAGCAGGTATGCTGATGTAGACCCGCTACCTGGGCAGCCAATGCGAGACTTTTTGCCTCAA
>JAZDOW010000163.1:0-93321 GCA_043798185.1 Pseudomonadota bacterium
CGGTGACCCGCCGTAAGCTGGTGAAGACGATTCGCACCACAGGTCTGTTGACCTATGAGGAGCAGCGGCAGTTCTCCGTTAACAGTAAAATAGAAGGCTGGATCGAAAAGCTCTTTGTTAACCAGGAGGGGCAGATGGTCAAGAAAGGGCAGCCGCTCATGTCCATTTACAGCCCGGAATTAGTAGCAGCCCAGCAGGAATATCTCCTGGCCCTGCGCAATGGCAGAAAACTCGCTGACAATCCGGTGACGGAGGTTGTCGAAAGCTCGGGGCGTCTCCTCGATGCCGCCCGGACCCGCTTAAAATACTGGGACATTAACGACGAACAGATTGCCACTATAGAAAAATCCGGACAGGTAACTAAGGCCCTCACCCTCTTCAGCCCACATACGGGGGTGGTAACCAAGAAAAAGGCCCTGGAGGGGATGCGGGTCATGGCCGGCGAGGAGTTGCTGCAGATCTCGGATATCTCGCACATCTGGATCAACGCCGACATCTTTGAGTATGAAATGCCCTGGGTGAAGGTGGGCCAGACCGCGCGATTGGAACTGCCTTTTATCCAGGGGAAAACTTTTACCGGCAAAATCACCTATATCTACCCCTATCTTAAAACCGAAACCCGGACTGCCAAGGCGCGCATCGAACTGGCCAATCCAGGGTTTGAGCTGAAGCCGGATATGTATGCCAATGTACAAATCGACACCGAGCCGGTAAGCGGGACCCTGGCCATTCCCGGTAATGCCATACTTAACTCCGGTATGGGGCAGACGGTTTTTGTCGCCCAGGAAGGTGGCAAATTTGAACCCCGCGTCATCAAAAGCGGAGTTGTCGATGATAACGGCTATGTACAGATTCTCTTAGGTCTTTCGGAGGGTGAGTCGGTAGTGGTTTCGGCGCAGTTTATGCTCGACTCGGAGAGTTCATTGCGCGAGGCCTTGCGGAAGATGACGGCTCCGGCAGATCAGCAGCCGAAAGGTTCTGAGGGTGCCTCAACCTCCAAGGATGCGCCGGAAAAATTAGATGATCTCTTCAAGTAGCAACTACTCCGGAGCCAAAAATGCTTGAAAAAATCATCAGCTGGTCGATCCGCAACACCTTCCTCGTCATCCTTATGACCCTGTTTCTGGTGGGCGCCGGACTGTACTCGCTGCAGAACACCCCGGTGGACGCCATCCCCGACCTCTCCGACGTCCAGGTTATCATCTACACCAAATACCAGGGGCAGGCACCGCAGGTTGTCGAGGATCAGGTCACCTATCCGCTGACCACCCAGATGCTTGCCGTTCCCGGCGCCAAGGTTGTGCGCGGCTACTCCTTTTTCGGCAGCAGTTTCATCTATATCATTTTTGAAGACGGCACCGACATGTACTGGGCGAGGTCGCGGGTGCTCGAATATCTCAATTATGTTTCCGGCAAACTGCCGCAGGGCGTGACGCCGGTTCTCGGCCCCGATGCCACCGGGGTCGGCTGGATCTACGAGTATACCCTGGAAAGCAAGCACCACAATCTTCAGGAGCTGCGGTCCATTCAGGACTGGTATCTGCGCTATGAATTGACATCCGTTGAGGGGGTGAGTGAGGTCGCCAGTCTCGGCGGCTTTGTCAAACAGTATCAGGTCGCCGTCGATCCCAATAAGCTGGTAGCCTTTAATCTCCCGATCACTGAGGTAATGACGGCCATCAAAAAGGCCAACCTCGATGTCGGCGGCGGGGCCATCGAGATGGGGGAGACCGAGTTTGTCGTGCGCAGCCACGGCTATATCAAGAACATTGAGGACATTAAAAATATCGTGGTGTCGAGCAGTAAAGACGGCACACCGATCCTGGTAAAAAATCTGGCGGAGGTTCGCCTTGGGCCGGAGATGCGGCGGGGTGTTGCCGAGTGGAATGGGGAAGGGGAGACGGTCGGCGGCATCATTGTTATGCGGTTTGGCGAAAACGCCCTGAAGACCATCGAGCGGGTCAAGGAGAAACTGGAAAGCCTCAAGGCCGGGTTGCCGGAGGGGGTGACCATCCGCACCGCCTATGACCGTTCCGGTCTGATCGAGCGAGCTATTGCCACCCTCCGGGAAAAACTGGTCGAGGAGAGCATCGTCGTTGCCCTGGTTATTCTCATTTTTCTTTTTCATCCACCGAGTGCCCTGGTTGCAATCGTCACCCTGCCGGTCGCGATCCTCATGGCCTTCAGTATCATGCACGCCCAGGGAATCAATGCCAATATCATGAGTCTTGGTGGTATTGCCATCGCCATCGGGGCGATGATTGATGCGGCAATCATAATGATTGAAAACGCCCACAAACACCTGGAGCGTGACCGTGGCAAGAAACCGCATATGCAGATTATTAAGGAGGCTGCCACCGAGGTCGGCCCAACCCTCTTCTATTCTCTTCTGGTCATTACCGTTTCCTTTGTGCCGGTTTTCACCTTGACCGAGCAATCCGGTCGCTTGTTTAAGCCGCTGGCCTTCACCAAGACCTACGCCATGGGAGCCGCGGCCTTTCTGTCGATCACTTTGGTGCCGGTACTTATGGGCTGGTTTATTCGGGGGAAGATCAAGCCGGAACACGCCAACCCGCTCAACCGGCTGCTCATCGGCATATACCATCCAATGGTTGATTTTGTGCTGAAGTGGCGCAAGGTTACACTCTTTCTGGCCCTAACTGCAATGCTGTCAATCGCTTGGCCCCTTATGAAAATGGGCTCGGAATTTATGCCGGCACTGTACGAGGGTGACCTTCTCTATATGCCGACCACTTTGCCTGGCCTGTCAGTTACCAAGGCCAAGGAAATCCTGCAGCAGACCGACCGGATTATCCGCCGGTTTCCGGAGGTTGAACATGTCTTCGGCAAAATCGGTAGAGCTGAGACAGCAACCGACCCCGCGCCGATGATGATGATTGAGACAACCATCACCCTCAAGCCGGAGTCGGAGTGGCGCTTGGCGGGGACCATGCGGTTTTATTCGGAGTGGCCTGAAAGGTTGGAGTTTCTTAAGAAACCTCTACGCATGGTGTGGCCGGAACATAAACCCATTACGGTTGAAAAACTCATCGAACTGCTGAATAACGCTATTCAATTTCCCGGCCTCACCAACGCCTGGACCATGCCGATCAAGACCCGCATTGATATGCTGTCGACCGGAATTAAGACCCCGGTGGGCATCAAGATCATGGGCAACGATCTGGCGATTCTTAGCCGCATCGGCTTGGAAGTCGAGGCGGTCGTTCGCACTGTGCCGGGTACGCTGAGTGCCATCGCCGAGCGAGCGGTGGGCGGCAGCTACCTTGATATCCGGATCGACCGTTTGAGTGCCGCAAGGTACGGTATTAATGTCGGCACCATTCAGGAAATCATCCAGACTGCGGTAGGCGGCATGTCGATCAGTGAAACCGTCGAGGGTCTTGAGCGTTATCCGATCAGCGTTCGCTATGACCGTGATTTTCGCAGCGACATAGATTCCCTCAAACGGGTGTTGGTGCCGGGGGCGGGCGGCCGCCATATCCCCCTTGAACAACTGACCCAGATCTCCATCACCAAGGATCCGGACAGCATCAAGAGCGAAAACGGTCGGCGTACCGCCTGGGTCTACGTAGATATCAAGGATATCGATATCGGCACCTATGTGAAAAACGCCAAAGCGGTTGTGGCCAGTCATATAAAGTTGCCGCAGGGCTACAACATCGTCTGGAGCGGCCAGTACGAATACATGGAGAAGGCGCGGGCGCGTTTGCAGATCATCATCCCTTTGACGATTTTGATCATTATGGTGATCATCTATACGAATACCGGCAGTCTGGTGAAGACGGGGATCGTCTTCCTCGCCGTGCCTTTTTCCCTGGTTGGCGCCTTCTGGTTCCTTTATCTGCTTGGCTATAACACCTCGGTGGCGGTGTGGGTGGGTATTATTGCCCTTGCCGGTCTTGATGCCGAGACCGGTGTGGTCATGCTGCTGTATCTTGACCTGGCCTTTAAGCGTTGGCAGGCCCAAGGGCGGATGATAACCAGGGGCGATCTGGTGCAGGCCATACACTACGGCGCGGTGCAGCGGATACGCCCGAAAGTTATGACCATCGCCGTCATTATAGCAGGTCTTCTGCCGATCATGTGGAGCCACGGGGCGGGGTCGGATGTGATGAAACGGATTGCCGCGCCAATGGTCGGCGGAGTGGTTACCTCCGGGATTATGGAATTACTTGTTTATCCGGTAATTTTCTTTATTTGGCGGGGATTGCGCCTGGACAAAAATCCAGTTGCTACCTTGGTGGATGAGCCGGAGGTTGAGACACTTCCGGCACCTGAGTAGTGGTTGTTTAACGTTTTTATCAATTCAAGGAGATTTTTATGAAACGCCGATTGATTGTTTTTGCTGTTCTCACCCTCTTTGTCCTGTCTCTGCAGGGTTTGGCACAAACCCAGCCTGGCCAAGGCGGCACCATGAAGATGGGCAACGCCATCATGCTGGAAGAGGTCACCGAAGCCGGGGTGAAAGCCATGGTTCATCTCATTGATGTGAGCGCAGCTATGGAAAAAATGGGTAAAAAGGAGAATTTTCACTTTATGGTCATGTTTTCCGACGTCGCCACCGGTGCAGCCATTTCCAACGGCAGTGTCGCCCTGAAGATAACCGGCCCAGGCCAGGAAAAAGCCGGAGAGCCGATCGCTCTGATGGCGATGGACGGCAGTTTTGGCGCAAATATCGATTTGACCGCGAAGGGACTATATAACCTTGAAGTTGGCAGTAAACTGGCCGACGGCACGAAACGTCAGTTTAAGTTTCAATTTACCGTGCAGTAGGTGGATTGTTGTTGGTGGCATTGGTGCAGGAGAAATTCGTTTTTTCTCTCAATGTTCCTCTATGCATCGCCGGCACTCACCTGGAATTAATCGGCCGCCTTGCAACACGGGCAAGTCCAAGTCACATTGCACCGACGACATGGATAGTAGCTTTGTTGGAAGTCGATTCGCGATCGGGCGAGTAACCGCCCGCATGATGGACATCGAGGGAACCTGTGCGGGATTTCTGTCATACAAGCCAAGACCGTCCCACCAACGAAGGCAAGCATGCCCGTCCAGAGCGATAACGACTTGATAATAAAAAGAAATGTCGATTCACTGTCGTCTATCATGACTATAAAGATGCTCAGGAATACGCCGACCAGTGCAACCACGACACCCCAGAGTGTACGGCCTGATCGGTAGTTACTGTGGTGAGTCGGGTGCGCCCTCGTCTCCATTCCTCGCTCTCATATAATCTTATCAGTCAACGTGCTGGTCAGGTGCACCAGGCCACTGACGAAAGAATCAGTAAGATAGATTTCCCTGTGTCGGCTGGTGTTGAATGTCCGGCTGATCTATTATCACAAGGAAAGTACCAGACGAATTCCAGTTTCTACTTCCTTCAACTTGAGCACGCCGATACTGCCGATTTTTTCAGTGAAAAAAGATTTATCTACAGTGATCAATTGTGAAACATTGATTACAGATTTTTTGGGTAAACCGGATTCCTTTTTCGACAAGAGAATATTGCCTGGTGCATCAGCCAATTGAAGGTTAGAAGTAATAACAACGGAAATTACCGTGCTTATAAGACTTTGATTAAAATCATTTGATTGAATGACCAGAAGAGGGCGTCTGTAGCCAGGTTCAGATGCTATGGGAGGTGGTAACGATGCCCACCATATTTCTCCCCTGATTATCACCACTCATCCTTTTTAAGAGATGAATACTGAAGCGAATGATCAGCACGATCTAAAGAGGAAGATTCTTCCGAATATATCTCGTTGAGCTTTTTTGTAACAGACTGATTTTGGGATTCTTTAAGATATTTCTCTACAGCTTTCGTATAAAGTTGGCTCCGTGATATACCAACTCTATGAGCGAATTTTTCAGCAGCTTCAAAAATTGGATCGGGTATTGATATCGCTGTTTTCATAATTTCAAAGTATAACCAAAGTTATACTTTGTCAAGGAGGTAATATAATTGGTGTAAGAAGTGGAATCTTGTGCCGGAATCAAGTAATGAGTGCAACACGATTGCCAATAAGGCTTCCAGGGGGGGAGCGGCCCTCCCAATATTTTTTTGTGTTAAATTCAATAACAAAATCCTGTCGTCGATTTCTGGTCACATGCAAATCTTTTTGTCTGGATTTACAGCTAGCAGTCCTGTTTTGTGCTCAGTATGAAGCTATCGTAATCGCCTTCGTGGATACGCATCTCACCGTGATCGATTTCCATGACCCGGGTTACCAGGGAGCGGAGGAAATGCCTGTCGTGGCTGACCAAAATGACCGTGCCTTCAAATTTTTGCAGGGCGGCGAGAAGGACCTCCCTTGATTGAATGTCGAGGTGGTTGGTGGGTTCGTCGAGGACAAGAAAATTTAAGGGGCGGCCGAGGAGCCGCGCCAGGATAACCCGGCTTTTTTCACCACCGGAGAGATTGGCAATGCGCTTGTCGACATCGTCACTCTGGAAGAGAAAGGCGCCGCAAAGATTGCGGATAACCCCGATATTATCAAGGGGCATGGCTTCCTGGACCGCCTGAAAAACAGTCTGATCGGGGCTCAGCTGGTCCATGGCATGCTGGCTGAAATAGCCGGTGGTGACGCCGGCACCGATCAGCACTTCGCCCTCGCTCGGTTCAGTATTACCGGTGATGACCTTTAGCAGGGTTGATTTTCCGGCGCCGTTGACGCCCACGACGGCAATTTTTTCAAGGCGTCGAATGGTTCCGCAGAGACCGCTGAAAACGGAAATGGTCCGACCGTCATGGCCGGTCCAGCTCATGCCCAGGTTTTTCATGTGCAGAACATCGTCGCCGCTCCGTTGCACCACCGGGAAATCGAATTTCATCGTCCTTTGCTCCGGTGGCAAAACGATACGTTCAATCTTGTCGATTTTCTTGACCCGTGACTGCACCTGGGAGGCATGTGAGGCCCGGGCGGCAAAGCGGGCGATGAACTCCTCCTCTTTGGCAAGCATCTCTTGCTGGCGCTTATAGCTGGCCTGCAGTTGTTGCCGGCGAATTTCCCGCTCCTGCAGATAGAAATCGAAGTTGCCGCTGTAGGTGGTGGTGGTGCCATTTGCCACCTCGACAATGCGGCTGACAATTTTATTCATGAACTCGCGGTCATGGCAGGTCATCAGCAGGGCGCCCTTGAATTCCGTGCGCAGCCATTCCTCAAGCCAGAGAATCGATTCGATATCGAGGTGGTTGGTGGGTTCGTCGAGGAGGAGGACATCCGGGTTGATCGTCAGGATCTTGGCGAGGGCAATACGCATCTTCCAGCCGCCGCTGAATTTTTCGACAGGTGCCTGAAAATCGTGGGGCGAGATGCCAAGACCGGTGAGCACCGCCTGGGCCCGTGGTTCAAGGTCATATCCACCGCGCTGTTCAAAGACCTCGACCGCTTCACCGTAACGTTCGAGAAGAGCAGCCATCTCGTCATCAGCCATGGGCTCGGACATGGCCGCTTCCATTTCCCGCATTGTATTGCCGAGTTCGACGATGTCACCGGCCGCCGACATCACCTCGGCGATGACGGTGCATCCCGTCATATCGCCGACATCCTGGGAAAAATAACCGATAACGGTTTTCTTGGAACAGGAAATTTCGCCTTTGTCCGCTTCTTCTTCGCCGGTGATAAGGCGGAAGATAGTGGTCTTGCCGGCGCCGTTCGGACCGACGAGACCGGTGTGGGTGGCGGGAAGAATCTGCAGGCTGGCGTTCTGGAGGAGGACGCGGCTGCCGTGTTGTTTTTGAATATTGGTAAGATGGATCATTTTCTCTCTGGGTAGTTAAAAAAGACCGGAAGTTACCATGATACGGGGAGGAGATGCAAGGAGAATTTGCCTTGCCGGGCGTAAGGATTTTCGCTGCGCTGTGAGGAAGGGTTATTGCTGCCTATTTTCCAGCCACTTGTCGATTTTGGCTGATAGAACCAGGGGAACGATCGGCTTGGTAATGTAGTCATCCATGCCGGCGGCCAGGCATTTATCCTGATCGCCGGCCATGGCGTGGGCTGTCAGGGCAATGATAGGAATGCGTAGTCCCGGCGGATGCTCTTTTGTCTGCAAAGTTTGGATTTCTTGCCCAGCGCCAAGCAGCTGTGCCTCCCTTTCCCGAATGGCATGGGTTGCCTCAAATCCGTCCATCTCGGGCATTTGAATATCCATGAGAATCAGATCGAATTGCTGGTGTGCCCAGGCTTGCACAGCCTGCTGGCCGTTTTCGACGGCCACGACGCTATAGCCGAAATTTTCCAGAACATGGCGAGCAAGTATTTGGTTAATGGAGTTGTCTTCGGCCAGCAGGATTCGTACTTCTCGCACGTTGTTGCCTCTTTCCGGCTGTTGCATCAGCGGGTCTTCGTCACGCGCTATCAGCCCGGATTTTTCCTGTTTGCTGAAAACTGCATCAAACCAGAAAACGGTACCGTTACCCTGGTTGGCTTCGACGCCGATCTCTCCTCCCATCATGGTCACCAGCCTCTTGCTGATGGCCAGTCCGAGGCCGGTACCGCCGAATTTTCTTGACGCCGAACCGTCGAGTTGCGAGAAGGACTGGAAAAGGCGATGAAACTGATCAGGGGCGATGCCTATACCGGTGTCAGTTACTCGGAAATGGAGCTTGGTTCCTTCAGCGGTTTCGTCTTTTAAATCAACCTTAATGGTTACTTGCCCTGATTCGGTAAATTTGACTGCATTGCTGGCCAGGTTAAGAAGAACCTGATGTAACCGTGCCGGGTCGCCGCGAAGCAGTAAGGGGACCTGCGGCTCAATAGTATGCAGTAGTAAGAGGCCTTTTCGTCTGGCCTGAAAGCCGATGATTTTCTGTAAATCCTTCAAAAGAAGGCTGAGATCGAAATCGATTACGGCAAAGTCCAGTTTTCCCGCTTCAATCTTTGAAAAATCAAGAATGTCACCAATGACCGTGAGTAGGGTGTCGGCGCAGGTTACGGCGGCTTCGGCATATTGGCGTTGTTCGCTGTCCAAGTGGCTGTTGAGGAGGAGATTGGCCATGCCGACCACTCCGGTAAGCGGAGTGCGAAGTTCATGGCTCATATTGGCCAGGAATTCGCTTTTCGCAAGACTTGCCGACTCTGCTTCCTTTTTGGCTCGTACCAGGTCGGTAATATCGGTGATGATACCGATAAGGCCGACTACACCGCAATCGTTGTCAAGGATGGTTGCCTTATCGAAGACAACATCACGAAGTTCGCCGTCGGCACGAATAACTTGCCAGGTATATTGCTGGGTGCCGGGATTTTGTAAAAGTTCGAGATCCTTCTGATGGTAGGCGACGGCAATATCCTGAGGGGCTATTTCAAAAACCGTCTTGCCGATTATGGCGTTCTTTGATTTGCCGAGATAGCTTGCAAAGGCGGCATTGCAACCGGTGTATCGACCTTGGTTGTCCTTGTAAAACATGGGGGCTGGGATGGTCTCCATCAAGGTATGCAGGAAATCCTGCTGGCGCTGAGAAATTCTGACCGCCTTTTCGGCCTTTTCTTTGGCCTTTTCCAGTTCGGCTGTTCGTTCTTTGACCAGGTCTTTGAGGTGGTTGCGGTGTTGTATGAGTTCCTCTTCCGCTTCTTTACGATGAGTTATATCCTCAATGGTGCCGATAATGCCGCAGACCCTACCGTGTTCATCGTGCAGGGGAATTTTGCATGTATCGATCCAGGTCTTTTTGCCGTCGGCGTGGACCAGGGTCTCGGCTATATGCAATTCCGGGCGGTCATTTTCCATGACCCGGCGATCACAGAGGAGGAACCAGTCGGTCTCTTCGGATGCCCATGGGAGTTCCCTGTCCATTTTGCCGACGATTTGTTCCGGATGATCCAGGCCGGCCGCTGTTGCGAGGAGCTTGTTGCAGCCAAGAAATACTGAATTACGATCTTTCCAGAAAATGAGTTGGGGGATGTTGTCGATGACTGATTGCAGGATTTCCTGCGAATGTCGTAGGGCTTCCTCGGATTTTTTCCGTTCAGCGATTTCAACGAGGATATCTTCGCAGCTTGTTTTGTCTTTGCTGTGGTTGGAAATTTTTATCGATGCGATTTCAGCCAATTGAGCTTTGCTCAGAGCCAGTTCTTGTTCCAGCTTTTCTATGCGACTCTCTTGCGCCTTGAGCTTGGCTTCAAGAATCTCGGTGTCAACCGGGTGGCTTGATGCGGTCGGATTTTCCATAAATTTCATCAGCCAAAATGAGAGCAGGCGATAAGAGCCGTTTTGCAGCACGGCAATTCGTCGTTTTATCAAGAGTCTCGAATGAGTTATGTCAAATTGTAACGCTTTCGGCAGATTAAAAGCAAGGGCACCACCTCAACTTCACTCTTATAAATGATTTTTGTGAAGCAAATAAATGCTCTAAGGCACTAAAAATACGGGGGGAATGAAAATGTGTGTGGGGCAGAAGTAAATGGCTGCTTTAAAAAAAATATAGAAAACCAGAAGGAGTGGGGAGAAGGCTTCACCCCTTTTACCCCTGCGGTTTGTCTCCACCAAGATAGGGGAGCAATACCGGGACCATGCCTTTGAGTACCTGGAGGGGCAGGGCTGAGGTGAAACTGAAGGCGTTAGCCGATTTGCCGGTGACAAAAGCAGTCAGGACTCCGAAGTGTTTGTCGCCAAGATAAAAAACAAAGGTGGCGGTGCGATTCAATGCCTTCGATGAGGTCTTCACTCCGGCAGAGTTGAGGACAAAGATCCGATTATCTCCGGTACCGGTTTTGCCGCCAAGGGCCAATGGGCTGCCGTCGGCCTGCTTAAAGCTGTTGACCAATCTTCTGGCGGTACCGTCACTGACGACTTTGCCCATGGTTAGCCGCACTATTCGAGCGACTTCGGGGTCCAACACCCGGACGGGATTCGGGGGTGGTGGTTCAACCGTCGTTTCATAGGGAGTGTCTTTGGCGAACGCAACCTTTGTGAAACGGTGGGTAACAAATCGTTTACCATCATTGAGGATAATGCCGACAAGCTCGGCCAGAGCCGCCGGGCGGTCGCCTGAGCTTCCCAGTGCCGTAGCCAGGGAGGGGACCAGATGCTCAAAAGGATAACCCATCTCGACCCAACGCCGATGAATATCGGAGAATGCCTCGATTTCGAGCACCGTTCTGACCCGGGAGTCCCTGGCGTTTTTGGCCTTGGTGCGCATCAGCCAGCCATACACCTCGTGGCGGACTTCGGCACTTTTTTCCATGGCGTCTTTTTGTGATTTTTTGCCCGGTTGCTGCAGGTAGTCAAGGAGCCAGAGTTCCAGAGGATGCATGGCGGCCAGGTAGCCGAGATCCTGCAGATTGTAAGAGCCCGGCTTGTATTTGTCGTACATGACCGACAGCCGGGCGTTGGTCATTTCGTTGGTCGGCAGTTCTTTGCGGATGAAGCGGATAAAGGTCGTCTCGTCGGCTTTCGGGTAGAGGTAACGATGGATGATGGCAAGTCGCAGAGGGGTGAGATTCATCCCGGCCAGTACCGTCTCCATTCGCTCTTCAGTGTTTTGATTTTGGTATTTATTCCAGAACCGTTCCAGAAAAACGCGGCTTTCACGATCAATGAATTTGTCGAGGACTTCCTTCCGCCGGGGATCCTTGTCGTCTACCAGAACCTGCCTGTTGTTTTCCCACTGGCTTGCCCGGGTGCAGTTGACAATATCATGCATGATCCGGATAAAAGGCAGGTTGATGGAGTTTTGCAGAGATTCCGTCACCGTGACAATACGGTTATCATCTTCTTTTCTGAAATTATTGAAGACATGCAAGCCGCCGCCGGTAAAGAAACGTTCCTCCGGGTTGGCGGAGTATGTACGCTCCATCGCTGCTTCGAGGAGAGCTCTGATCGGCATTCGCGGGGTTTGCAGAAGCTGGTTGCACACCCAGGAGGTGAGAACGTCCGGGCGTTCCCGGTTGAACTCTTCGATTTCAGCCGGTTGTTTCCTGAGAAGTTCGTTGTGCAGTTCGGCAATAATTTCCAGATAGGTAGTCAGTGTGCGCAGTTTGGCCGTCGATCCCAGTTCAAGTTTACTGCCTTCGTTAATATCAAAGGGCATTTCCGTGGTATCGGTCTGCACGCGTACGACATTACCGTGGGGAGTATGTTCGTAGAGGGTGAAACTGTAACTGAGGGCGTCGGCCTGATCGGGTTCCAGCAGATATTTGCCGATGAGTCCCATGGCCTGGGCGCCGGTCTTGGTCTGCAAGCTTTGCAGGTACCAGGTGGCTTCCTCCTGCAACTTGGAGTTCAAGGTGGCGGTAACCGTAATATCCATGCGATCAAGATCGTAAAGAGTGCTGTCGAAAAGGCTGCTGAGGCGATTGCGGGTGACATTGATTCCTTTGTTGGTGGCAATCTGTTGCGCTACCGGGTTTTCAGTAAAATTGCGGAAAATGAGCGGTTGGGTTTGGGCCGCTTCACTGAGAGCCGGGGCAACATGGCCACCCTGGGCCAGGAGTCTGGCGTAACTGTTGCTGAGTATCGCCAACTCACTGCGACCCTTGAAAAGATAATAGGAAGGCCGGCGATGGGCGATCATCAGGCTGATGACCTGTTTGAGAACCCGTGCCTGTTGCTCCAGTTCCGGCCCTGTGGTGTCTTTTTGCTGCAGCAGCCGGTTCAATTCGGCAAAATCGGTGCCGTACCAGGCGAAGAGGCCGTCACCCACACCGTTGACTTCGCCGGCACCCGGCGCTGCGGAAAGAGGGACTGAGTTAACATAATCGAGAACCAGCTGCCGACGGAATGCCGAGGTGTCTTCACCCCCTCGGTAAGCCCGGACGCTTGCCGACCCCATCTGAAAGAATTTGTCGGTGATCGATGAGGTTATGCCGTTATCCGAATGGCGAAATTTTTCCGTCTGGGTCGCGAGAGTACTGCCGCCCATGGCCGGCAGATTAATATTGACCAGCTCACCGGTCTTAACCATCAGCGCCTTGGAAAACCGTCCCCAGTCTACGGCAGGGTTGACCTTAGGGTAGTTGTCGGACAACAGGTCCCGGTTTTCAATGAAGAGCAGGGCCTGGACTAACGGTAGCGGAATGGCTGAGAAATCGGCATAGACCCTTTTGGGATTGCTCATCTGGTACATCGTTTGCTGCGTCGCATCAAGGATTTGCAGTCCGGCCTGGCTTTTTTCGTTGTAGGGAACATTGAAGCCCATCTCGGCGTAGCGTCGCAATTCGCTGTTGAAACGGCTTTGGCTGGAGATAACCATGCCTTTTTGCAGGAGTTTGTCAAGCATGGCCGGCAGTTGGACATAGCCGAGACGCAGGTCGTAGGGGCCTTTCTTTGGAAAGACTATCGAGTCGCTGGCACCCTTTTCCACATGGAAGTTCAGTTTTGCCGCAAAGGCACTTAAATACCTGGCCTGCAGGGTGGATGTTTGTGTCTCATAGTAACCTGCGGCACAACAGGCAACGAGAATGATAAGAAAAACCAGCAAAAAGTACGGCCACCATCTTCGAGGTTTGGTTCTCGCCGCTCTTCGGCGCGAGGCAGGAGGAGATGGTGGATCATCGGATTGCTTCCGCAAATTTGGATTGGGGCGTTCGATATTGATATCTCTGGGCGGTCGCGCCGGAGCTTTACCCAACCTTCGGCCACTTGCGGACGAGGGTGGAAAAATCGGATGACGCGGTCGGTCGCCAATCGGGATATTGATGTCTTCCGAGGGATTGTTCACTGCCGGTGGTTTTCAGCTGTAGAGGATCTTGAAGACCACGGATTCGTGCTGCCTTGCCAAAGCATCTTACCTTTAAGCATCCCGAGACCAGTAATAGAGAAGGTGGTTGAGGACGAAGATATCTGTAGAGAGACCGAAAATGGTATCATAGTCAAAATAATTGTCGGAAAAAATTGTCGTGTGAGCTCATCATTTATACGCATGCTCTTGATGATAGGGGGCTATCCTACTGAATTTTGCCGGCTCAGTCAAGGTATCTTAGGTGTTGGCCGTAGGGTGATTGTCTGGTAGGAATAGAGCTTCGGGGCAGGACCGTTGTGCTTTAATAAAAAAAATTCCCATGCTGATTTTAGTCATGAGTCGGCAGAATTCCAAGGATGATGAGTGTGGTTGACAAGGATATTCCCCGGATGTATACCAACCTTTGCTATGATTTGCGTCACCACAAAGCAGTTACTGATTACTTAAAATTGCTAGGGTAATGCTGAGGGTGGGGCGTATCAGCACAGCCGGTGAAGAAAGAGAAAATTGTTGCCTGTCACCTACTGACTGAAGTAGAAGAAACATTCCAATCATCGTTCATCCTCAACCTATCGGAGATGGCCTGCCGTGATAAAAGCCCTGAACTATAATCTCAAATTTAAAATCATGTTCATTCTCGGCTGCTATATTCTCGGTATCCTGAGCATGGGATTTATCTCCTACGATCATTTGCATACCACCGAGGAGAAGACCGGATTACTTGAACTTGCCTATGACCTGAATAATATCATCCTGGAAGTACGGCGGTATGAAAAAAATTTCCTTCTCTATTATAAAGAAGAAGCCCTGCAGGAAAATAGGAGATATCTGGAGCAAGCCATTGAAACTGAAAAAACCATTCTCGAAAGGGGTGAGCGGCTAAAAATTTCGCCGATGCTTAAGGGGTTTGACAATCAACTATCAGCCTATCAGGAGAGTATGGAAAAACTGTCGGTGCAGAAAGTCACCTATACAGCTGAATACAAACTTCTGGTGGATAGAATCCGCGATCAAGGCAAGAAAATGACTGAATTGAGTGAGGATTTAGTCGTTTTTGAGCGAAATCAGATTCATGGAATTCTCGGATTGCTGAAGTTACAGCTGGTGGCTTGGTCGGCAATGGCCTTAGGCTTAGGCGTATTATTGCCCTGGCTGATGATCTTCAAAATTTTCCGCCCCTTGACAATCATCAAAGGAGCCACTGAGGATATTGCCCTTGGTCGTTTCAACAGTATTGAGGTTATCAACACCCGGGACGAGATGCAGCAGGTCATGGAAGCCTTCAATACCATGGTCCGGGAACTGGGGAGAAGGCAGGATCAGCTTGTCCAATCAAAAAAATTGTCATCCATTGGCACATTGACGGCGGGAGTTGCCCATCAGCTCAACAACCCGCTCAACAATATCTCAACCTCCTGTCAGATCGTCATGAGCGAATTGGAATCCGGGGATGCCGTGTTTATCAATCGTATGTTGAAAAATATTGAACAGGAAACCCTCAGGGCAAGAGATGTCGTCAAAGGGCTGCTGGAATTTTCCCGGGTCCAGGATTTTTCCCTCCGCCCCTCACAACTGGCCGATGTGGTCAGGCGGGCGGTGCGTCTTGTACAGAGTCAGGTTCCCTCCGATATCAGTATTCATGTAGAGATTGCCGAAGACCTCATTGTTCCCATGGATACCCAGCGTATGCAGGAGGTCTTTCTTAATCTAATCATCAATGCTGCCCAGGCGATCAACGGCAGCGGCAAGATTACCATTACTGCCGTTCAGGACAATAACGCCGAGGAAATTGTCATTGAGGTGCGTGATACCGGCCAGGGTATCCCGGAAGAGATCCAGGGGCGACTCTTCGACCCATTTTATACAACCAAGGAAGAAGGGCAGGGGACGGGACTTGGTCTCTCGGTCGTTTACGGCATCATTCAAAAGCATTACGGTAATATCACCGTGAAAAGCAGCCCTGGCCAGGGGGCCTCATTTTTTATCTCTCTCCCCTTGGCCGGTGAAAATATAAATTATACCGCAAGGGCATAAGCTTCGTACGAGCAGATATGCTGCTCAACTCAGCTATATACCGCAAGGGCATAAGCTTCGTACGAGCAGATAACTGCTCAACTCAGCTTTAATTCTGTGATAGCATGGAAAACCGGAAAATACTTGTTGTCGATGATGAGGTAATTGCTCGTGAAAACCTTGCTTTTATCTTAAAAAAAGACGGATACGCCCCCATTCTTGCTGAAAATGGCCAGCAGGCCATTGACATTCTCAGGCAGGAAGAGGTGGACCTTGTTCTGACTGACTTACGGATGAAAGGGCGGGACGGGATGGCGGTACTCACTGAAACCAAGAACCTGTGGCCGGCGACGGAAGTAGTGGTTATTACCGGCTATGCCAGTGTTGATACCGCTGTCGAGGCTATGCAGCACGGTGCCTATTATTATATCGCTAAACCTTTCAAGATTAACGAACTGCGGGCAATTGTCGAGAAAGCACTGGAGAAAAATCTCCTGCGTCGGGAAATACATTTTCTGAGACAACGGGTGCAGGCTGAGGCCGGCACTTCATCACGGATTATCGGACAAAGCCAGAAAATATTGGCTTTGCGAGAGACCATCCACCAGGTTGCCCAACTCGACTGTAATGTGCTGATTCAAGGAGAAACCGGAACCGGCAAGGAATTGGTAGCCAGAACTATCCATGAACTCAGCCCACGGGCTAAAAATCGTTTTGTAGCCTTCAATTGCGGAGCCTTTTCCGAAGAACTGATCACCAGCGAACTCTTCGGTCATGAACGTGGAGCCTTCACCGGGGCAAACAAGATTAAGAAAGGACTCCTGGAACTGGCCGAAAACGGCACGGTGTTCTTTGATGAGGTGGGAGAACTGCCACTCTCGATGCAGGTAAAATTGCTGCGGGTTTTGCAGGAACGTACCCTGATGCGGGTTGGGGGAACGGAGGAAATCCCAATAGATGTCAGGGTCCTGGCGGCAACCAACAAGGACCTGAAAAAAGAGACTGAGGAAGGGGCCTTCAGAGCCGATCTTTTCTACCGGTTGGACGTCATTGCCATCACTGTGCCATCACTTTCCGAGCGCAAGGAAGATATCCCCCTTCTCGCCAGCCATTTCCTCGCTAAACATTCTCGGCCGGGACGGATGATCCCCAGGTTGGCGGTGGAAACGGCACAGCGGCTCATGCGCTATGAGTACCCGGGAAATATTCGAGAGCTGGAAAATATTGTGCAGCGCATTCTGGTGTATTGCGACGGGGAAGTTGTCGAACCACAGCATCTTTTGGCCGATCTGCGCGAGGGGATGGCGGAGGCAGTGCGCGGCAATCGGCAGAATTGGCCTCCCCTTGAAGAACACGAAAAGCAGTATATTATGGAAGTAATGGACGAGGTCGAGGGCAATAAATCGGCGGCCGCAAAGATTCTCGGTATTGACAGGGTTTCCCTGTGGCGCAAGATAAAACGTTACGGATTGGAAAACCCCGACTCCTGACCAGTAACGTTTGAGTATCATGTTGCCAGGATATAGGCCCGGGCCTCCAGCACCCTGTCAACCACCTCATCGGCATTCGTCACCAGTACCAGTTCAAGGTTTTCAGTAACGTCGGGGGCAAGAGCCTCTATTTCTTCTTTATTGGCATACGGCAGAAGTACGCACTGCACGCCCGCTCTCTTGGCCGCAAGGATTTTTTCCCTGATCCCGCCGATCGGCAGAATCCGTCCGCTTAAAGTCATCTCCCCGGAGAGGGCGACATCTCGGCGAGCCGGACGTTTGGTGAGAAGAGAGAGGAGGGCGGCAAAAATGGTAATACCGGCGGAAGGGCCATCTTTTGATATGGCACCGGACGGAAAATGAATGTGGATGTCCGTGTCCTGGAAAAAGGTGTCAAGTATTCTATATTCCTTTGTTCTGCTCCGAATATAGCTGAGAACTGCCTGGGCGGATTCCTGCAACACCTCGCCAAGAGATCCGGTTAAAATGAGTTTTCCCGAGCCGCGCATGGAAACCGTTTCGACACTGATTATTTCCCCTCCGGATTCAGCCCAGACTAGACCCGTGGCGATACCCACCTGGGCCTGGCCATCTGCTGCCTCACGGTGAAATTTTCGTGGCCCAAGAAGGCGGCTGACAGTATCGGCGTCGATGTTTATCGGCTCGCCATGGGTCTCGGATTTCAGGCAGAGCAGGGCAATTTTCCGACAAATATCGGCGAGCTCCCGCTCCAAATTGCGGAGTCCGGACTCTCGGGTATAATCGCTGATAACCCGTGAAATGGCATCCGGGGAAAAATCCAGCATCGTCTTTGGAAGGCCTGCGGCTCTCTGTTGCCGAGGCAGGATAAACTGCTTAGCTATTTGCTCCTTTTCTTTTGCGGTATATCCGGCAAACTCGATACGCTCCATTCTGTCCAACAGGGGGCCGGGGAGCTTGCTGATATCATTAGCTGTAGCGATAAACATTACCCGCGAGAGGTCAAAGGGCATATCGAGGTAGAGGTCGGTGAAACGGACATTTTGTTCCGGATCTAAGACCTCAAGTAATACTGAGGCAGGATCGCCACGAAAATCCTGGCCGATTTTATCTATCTCGTCGAGCATAAAAACCGGGTTGTTTACTCCGACCCGTTTGAGTTCACTGATGATTCTGCCCGGCAGGGCGCCAACATAGGTGCGCCGGTGACCGCGAAGTTCGGCTTCATCACGCAAACCGGCCAGGGAGATGCGTACAAACTGACGTTGCAATGCTTCGGCAATGGCCCTGCCGACGGAGGTTTTGCCTGTCCCCGGCGGGCCGGTAAAGCAAAGAATCGGACCTTTGCCCATCTCTACAAAGAGTTTCTTTTCCAGCACTTCCTTGACGGTTTTGCGCAGTTCATCGAGATTTACCGGTTTGCAGAGATAGTGGGCTGCGCCCTTTTTCAAGGCCTCGACGGCTGAATTAACACTTGCGAAGCCGGTGACCATAATGACCGGAATTTCCGGTGCCAGACGGTTGATCTGTTGCAGAAGCTGCAGACCATCCATTTTGTCCATTTTCAGATCGGTGATAACCAGATCAATCTCATCCTCGGCGAGGAACCTTAGGGCTTCTATACCGTTGGCTGCCCCCCGACAACTGTATCCGTCCTTCGTCAGCACATGCTCCATATTGAATCGAGCTATCTCCTCATCGTCGACCACCAGGATAGTCTTCTGAGCTTTACTGCACAGGGTTTTAGCCGCGAGAAATTCGAGGATCCGCTGTTTGACCTGGGATAAGCCGCAATGCCTTGCTTCGAGCACAGATTGTGCCCTCTCCATGTCGATTGTGTGTAGTGAGGAAGTATTCCAAGGGAGGGCGATAACCAGCTCAATATAATTAAAGCCCACAGCATATTCAGCGACGGAGGGGTCGGTCTTGTCGAGTTTTTCAAGCTCTCTCACGAGGGTTTCAAATATTTGCGGGGGAAGTTGGGCTTCTTCCACCTGGGCGCGAAGTTTCGTGAGCGGAGTGACCGCTTCCGGAATGTTTTGTGAGGGTCCTTCAGACTGTTCGATTTTTCTTTTAAAGAACATAATGACCTCTTTCTAAAGTGATTCTGCAGGGTAATAAGTCGAGCCATATCGTTTGCAATTTCAATTCCACTATAACTTCTTTGTGCCTGTTGGTGTCGAGAAAAATGTTCCAAATTCTCCAGGTTTTTCGATCGACTCAGTGTTTGGGCGTCATTATTCCTACGGAGTAGTGGAAAGGAGCCTTCGCGCCGGCTATTGAGAGTTCCTTAAAGGCGTCAGGGGCAAGGTGTGTTGCAACTTGCAGAGGTCTGTTGCAAATTGCAATAGCTGGCCTGCGGCATTTTTTTCGAATCATTGAATTATTGTTGCTAATTGCAACACAATAAAGCTCTGTGGTCGACCATCTTGGAATATCATTAATAATATAAGCAAGATGGAGCAAATATTTCTGCTGGCATGCTTCTTGAATTAGGGAAGTGAAAGAGCATTCATCCAAGGAGCGAGAATCACCCATGGCCCAATCGTTTTCAGAAAATTTGCCAACCTACCCAACAATCGAGCATGGTTGCACGAGAGACGATTCCACCGTGCCGAAAATGAAGAAAACGTCATTTATTTTAGTGGTTACCCGCAACGGTCATATGGCCGAGCCGGTAATGGACTATGCCATCAATGTTGCAGATCGCCTGAAGTATGCCATCCTCGCCGTTCATACCAACACCCTGCCGTTTTTTCGTGATGGTGGCGAACGGAACAGGCTCTTTACCGCAGCTATGCAGGAAAGTTCAGTCCTCTTCAGGCAAAAGGCCGGTGCAAGGGACGTACAGGTTGAACATATCGGAGAAACAGGGAAAATCGGCAAGATCGTGAAACGGTTGTGCCGCGCGGAAAAGCGTATCGAGTTTGTCATAATTGATCAGGGAATTCGTATGGAAGAGGTGGCTTCTATGGTGCCTGTTCCCGTTTTTAGCGTCATTTATACCCGCCCTAAGGCAGGTGGAATGAACACTCACTATAACCCAAATGTAGGAGAATCGAGAATGTCTACCACAAGCAAAAAACGGCACGTAAAAAATTGTTTAGTCTTTGGCGGCCTGACTGCCGGATTGTATGCAGCAGTTTTCACCCATCCGGACATTATTATGAGCTATTTGACCAAGGGGGGCTTTTATGCACTGCTGCCCGTCGCAGTAGTTCTTTGCGTCTCCTATGTCCATGGCAATTTCACCAATTCTTTCTGGGCTGCTCTGGGCATTGAAGGTTCGAATATAAAAGCGCCCAAGCAAGCAGATGTTCAACAGGACAAGACCGACTCTACAAACGTCAGAAAAGATACCCGGCCACGGGCTCAAGTCAGCGCATGAGATTTGGCAGGATATCCAGGGAAATAGGCTGTTGGAGTATTTAAAACAACAGGAATTTATACAATATATCAGTTTTTGGAGGCAAAATGCACGGTCCAATTAATGAGGTCATTCAGTTCATCGACCTAAGCGCGTATTCAATAATGTTTTTAGTTCTTGTCGGTTTCGTCGGCGGCCTTGTCAGCGGCTTTATCGGTTCCGGCGGCGCCTTTGTTCTAACTCCTGCCATGATGAGTCTCGGTGTGCCGGGAACGGTGGCAGTGGCCAGTAATATGTGCCACAAGTTCCCCAAAGCCCTGGTCGGTGCAGTCAAGCGCTATAAATATGGCCAGGTTGATATTAAACTGGGAATCATTATGGGGCTTTTCGCTGAGATCGGCGTTCAGGTCGGGGTTATGCTGCAGAAGCATATTCTCGATACCTGGGGACCGGCCGCATCAAACCTGTATGTCAGTTTCATCTTTGTGTGTGTTCTCGTCATAGTCGGGAGTATTGTCATGCGAGATGCCCTGACCTCGAAGAAATCAGGTGGCAAAGCTTCCGATCCACTTTTGGCCAAACGTATTCAAAAGATTGAACTTTGGCCGATGATTACCTTTAAGACTGCAAACCTGCGCATTTCCATGTGGTTTCTCGTACCGGTTGCTCTGGCCACCGGAATGCTGGCGGCAACGATTGCAGTCGGCGGTTTTATCGGCGTCCCCGGACTGATGTATATCATCGGGGCCACCAGCATCGTCGCATCGGCGACTGAATTGGTTATCGCCTTCGTTATGGGCTTGGGCGGTACTCTCATCTGGGCCTATTATGGAATGGTTGATATTCGTCTGGTCCTCCTTATTCTCGGCGGATCGCTGTTCGGCGTGCAGTTGGGAGCCATTGGTACGACCTATGTTAAAGAATACATGATCAAATATGTTATGGGCACGATCATGTTGATCGTTGCCATAAGTAGATTCTTCGCTATTCCCAAGTACTTGAATAATTTAAATATTACCTCGATTGACCCCAACACTATAGAGATTATGGATCGTGTCAGTTTTTCCATCATGTGTTTTGCCCTTTTGGTCGGGGCGGCAATCATACTCGTCAGTTTGTTTCGAGCGCGGAGCCTTGAAAAGGCAATAGCATAGAGGGGAGGGGAATCATGTCCGATACAGTTAAATTCATTTTAGCAGCTATTGATCCCGGTCCCGCCAGTAACACCGCATTTCTCCAGGCGCTTCGTCTGGCGGCATCAATGCGCGCAAAATTGGTTGCTGTGTCGGTCACTCCCCGTTATGAGGGAAACATGAACCGATGGGCTATAAGTGATGCCAACGATCAGATGGACCAACCCTTTAAAAAATGTCTGCAGGACGCCTTGCGTACTGCGGCAGAGCACGGTCAAACAGTACGCGCGGTGCACAGAATTGGCGATCCTGTTGAAGAAATAGTCAACGTGGCCGAACAAATAGGCGCTGGTCTTTTGCTCCTTGGGTGCCCGCGGCGTGCCTATGTCGAGCGTATGTTGCTTGGGCGAACCATAGCCAATGTAATCGGCTTGAGTCCATGCGATGTCCTGTTGATACCCGAAGCGGTTGAAGTCAATTTTTCCCGAACACTCGTCGGCTTAGATGGTTCCCGGCACAGCATGGATGCCGGGCAGCGGGCTCTCGATCTGGCCTTGGCATATGGCGGTGAAGTGCATGCACTTTCCGTGCTGGATGTCGGCGTTGACCGGAGCCTGCTCTATGGTGTGCTGGATGAGGCACGGCATAAGAGTTCGGTTGCAGTGCAGACCTTAGCCGGCCAGGCCCAAAAATTGGGTGTGCCGGTGGCAACTGAAATCTGGGAGGGTACTCCCTACGAGCAAATTGTCAGATATTGTGAGGAAAAAGATATCCAGCTGATTGTTTTGGGATCGTATGGCCGCACCGCCCTCAGGCGCTTCCTTACGGGCAGCGTGGTTGAACGGGTTGCGGCACTCTCCTTTAAACCAATTTTGGTAGTGAAAAGACTTGCCGAAAATGGCGTTCGTGATCTTGCTCGTGCCAGCTATCCGGTAGTTGAAAACCTGGCGTGTTGAGCCATCATGTGGAGTGATGATTATTGGAGGAAAAGGTAATGCACTGTGGAAAATGTGGGACAGATATAGCGGGTCAGGATGGTTATGACCATGCCGGCCTTTCCCTTTGCGAAGATTGTTACAACAATGTTGTTTCGGCACCAAAAACCTGCGACCCATAGACTGTTTATTCCGCCACCAGAACTGTGCAGAAAGGTGAGACCCTTACCTCCGACCAGCGACAAATTCTCGATCTGCTTAAAACCAAAGGCCCCTTCACACTCGAACAAATTTGTGGTGAATTGCATCTTGGAAAACAAGATTTTCGGTCGAACTTCGCAACCTTACGGCATATGGAGTTGGCACAGGCCTGCAAGAAAGACAACCAGGTGTATTACATTCCCTTCGGAAAGTTGCCTGCTTAAGCCAGATACCTCCTGTGGTTGTTACATGCCGCAACTCGAAATAGCCTGCAAAAAGAAAACTTCTGTAAATAAGTTCCACCACCTGCGGTGGAACTTATACTTCGGCTATGCTTCTTTTTAATTGCCTGCCAGGACCACTTCACCAAGGAACTATTGGGTAAACGAAACGATTATCTCCTCCTTGGTTTTCCGCCATTTTGCCGGCTGTACTTCCAGACTTGGCTTGGCATAGCCGACTGCTAAAAGAAGAGGTACCCAGAAATTGCCGGGAATGTTGAAGACCTTTCGGACTCCTTCATGATCAAAGCCGTCCATGGCGTGGCTATCAAGGCCGAGGCTGGTGGCGGCGTACATCAAACTCATGGCAAAAAACCCAGTGTTTTTTGCGGCAAAGGCCAAGTTCGCATCCGGGCTCCAGTTGTACAGGCTTTGAGCTGCAGTTAAAAACCAGTCTCGCTGAGCCGGTTGCATGCTGCCGGCCTTCAACATTTCCTGCCAGTTTTTCTCGACAACCGGATGCCCTTCCTGCCAGCCGTTTTTATCGGCGAGAACAATCAATACCACCGGTGCTTCGACAATTTTCGGCTGGTTCCAGGCCAGAGGCAGGAGCTTTTCCTTCGCCGTTTTGTCTCGAAGGACGATGAGATTCCAAGGTTGGAGGTTGAAGCTGGAAGGGGTCTTGGCTGCGATTTCAATCATTTGTCCCAGAAGGTCTTCAGAGAGGTCTCTGTCCGGATCGAAGAAATTGATGGCGCGTCGTTTTTTAGAAATATCGTTGAAGTTCATAGTTTTTCCTCGAGGGTTGTTTATCGGTTATACGGAAGGTAATCGATATATCCTTCCGGGCCGGGGGTATACCATTTGGACATGTCATCACATGGTTCCAGAGGAAGGCCGTTTTGCAGTCTGGCCACCAGGTCGGGATTGGTGATAAATGGCCGACCGAAGGCGGCAATGTCAACTGTTCCAGCGGCAACTCGCTTCTCGGCATCTTCTTGAGTATAGCCGCAATTGCCGATGAGAATCCCATGGTAATGGGCGCGAAATTCCTCCAGGGTCATTGGCTCGCCAAGTTGGTGAAAACCAAACGCCAGCCCATCCATTATGTGGACATATCCAAGTTGTAACTTGCTCAGCTCTTCAATGGTATAGAGATAGGTCTCGCGGTAATCCGGACTCCCCATATCATTGAACACGCCATTCGGGGAGAGTCGTACACCTACCCGATGCGAAGGCCAGACCGTAAGCACAGCCTCCAGTACTTCTCCGAGAAATCGGTATTTGTTCTGAAGGCTGCCACCGTACGCATCTGTGCGAAGATTGGTTTTGGAATCCAAAAACTGGTTGAGGAGATAGCCGTTGGCACTATGCACCTCAATTCCTGAAAACCCTGCTTCTTTGGCGTTTATTGCGGCCTGTCGATAATCTTCAACCGTTGCCTTGATCTCAGCGATGGTCATTGGCCGAGGTGCCTCGTAATCCTTTTTGCCTAAAGGGGTATGAATGCCGTCTCCTTCGATTTTCACTGCCGAGGCCGAAACAGGGAGATCGCCGTCATGGAAATCGCTGTGCGAAGCTCGGCCGCAATGCCAGAGCTGCAGGAAGATGGCAGTGCCGGTGGGCTTGAGCCTGTCGGTTACTTTGCGCCATCCGGCAACCATCTCTTGTGTGTAGATGCCGGGCGAACCGATCCAGCCGATTCCCTGTTTACTGATAACGGTTGCCTCGGTAATAAGCAGGCCTGCTGAAGCTCGCTGAAAATAGTGCTCGGCCATGATATCGTTGGGAACTCGCGTTTCGCCTGCCCTTCCCCGGGTCATGGGGGCCATGGCTATTCGATTTTTCAGGTTCAGGTCGCCGATATATATTGTTTCAAAGAGTGATTTTGTCATTGGGTGCTTCCTCGTTAATGGGTTATGTTAGGACTTGCCGATTGTCCGGATCTTTATCCCTGCAAGAAATTGGGGTAAGAAAATTCCGACAAAGGCAGTTTGATGTCAAACTATAAGATGGGATGGGGTTTTGTCGATAGCTGCATTGATAGAGTTTGGGTGTTGCATAGATATCCTGAGGAGGCCCATTGTGAGAAGAATGAGAAAAAGATTGAGTTCGGAGAAAGCGATTTTTACAAAGACTCGGACAATCCTCCTGGCGCAGCTCTTGGTATTGCAAGGGGTTATCCCTTCTTTGGTCTTGTCCGAGACCTTGGATACCTATTTGGAAATGGACCTTGCTCAGTTGATGCAGGTGACGGTTACTTCGGTGGCCAAAAAACCGCAGTCGCTAGCCGATACGGCGGCAGCGGTTTTTGTCATTAGCCAGGAGGATATCCGTCGTTCCGGGGTAACCTCCATCCCCGAGGCCCTGGCTCTGGCTCCCGGACTCCATGTGGCACGTATAAGTGCCAGCAAATGGTCGATTTCTGCGCGAGGGTTTGGCGGTTATACCTCCAATAAGCTGTTGGTGCTCATGGACGGCCGTTCGCTGTATACTCCGGCCTACAGCGGCACCTTCTGGGATGCGCAGAACACCCTGCTCGAAGATGTCGAGCGGATTGAAGTTATCCGCGGTCCGGGTGGGACTATCTGGGGGGCGAATGCGGTGAACGGGGTGATCAACATTATTACCAAAAAAGCCCAGGCCACGGAAGGAACGCTGGTCCGGACCAGGGTTGGTAATGGAGAGCAAAGCGCAGCTGCACGGCAAGGCTTCAAGATTGACGAGGCCACCTTTGGTCGCCTGTATGTCACGACCAGTAATTATGAAAGCAACATTCTCAGCAACAGTCTGCTCGGGAACACTGACGATGATGCCAACGACGAATGGCGTAATATTCAGAGTGGATTTCGTCTGGATGGTGCCGTTGGCGCAAGTAACGAATGGATTCTCCAGGGTGATGTCTATAAAATGGATGGAAAGCAGATCGTTTTTCCCTATTGGGTCGACGGCCCTCCTTACCTGACGGCAAACTATGGTGATTTTTCCGGCAATGGAGGCAATGTCATTGGCAGTTGGCAGCATAAGTTTGCTGGGGGCGACTCGCTTTCCCTCAAGACCTACTATGATAACAACACTCGAAAGGAGGCTTATTACGAACAAATATTCAACACCATTGACCTAGATCTGCAATATGTACTTGCCCTCGGCACCTGGAACAATCTGACCACAGGCCTGGGATACCGGCATATTGACGGCAATTTTGTAAATAGCTATCAGGTGAATCTTCCCGACCAAACGCAAGATGTGTACAGTACCTTTCTTCAGGATCAGATCAAGCTCATTGACCGGCAACTTTGGCTGACACTCGGCACCAAATACGAACATAATGAATTTACCGGCAGTGAGTGGCAGCCGAGCGCTCGCCTCCTGTGGAAACCAGATGACCAGCAGTCGATCTGGGCGGCGGTTGCCCGTGCGGTGCGGACCCCGTCGATGGTGGAAAGAAGCGGGAGTGTTACCGTTGCAGCCTTTCCGACATCACGTGGTACGGGTACATCGAGTCTGCGCGGCAACTCCGATTTCAACTCGGAATCTCTTATTGCCTATGAAGCGGGATATCGCTGGCAGGCCAGACGAAACGTCTCCTTTGATATAGCTGCCTATCACAATGACTATGATGACATCTACTCAGCCGTTGGCGGTACGAATCAGCTTGATCCGGACTTACGTTTCAAGAACAGCCAAGAAGGCACGGGACAGGGGGTGGAATTTGTCGCTAATTGGCAGGCAAACTCAAGGTGGTCCCTGAATTTCACTTATGCCTGGCAAGAGCTTGATCTGAAATATAAAGATCCTTCGCAAGTTTCAAGATTACAAGGCAGCAGCTCGATAATAAATTCCCCCAAACATCAGGCGGCGGTTCGCAGCTCCTTCGATTTTAGCGAAAACTGGCAAAGCAATCTCTGGCTACGCTATGTGGATAGTTTCACCGGACGAAATAGTGTTGATCGGACTTCAGATATCTCAATACCCGCCCAGTTTTATTTTGACGCCAACCTTGTCTATAAACCAGCAAAAAATATTGAGATTATGCTGGCTGGACAAAACCTGTTAAACAGCAGCCAGCTGCAGTATGTAGCTGAATTGATTACACCGGCAACCGAAATTGAGCGAGTTGTCTACGCCAAAGTCACCTGGAGTTTTTAAACAAAAACAAGATGATCTTCTCAGGAAAACTCAAGATCCTCTGGCTTTGCCTGCTTGTCCTTCTCGGGGGGGTTGGTCCTTTGCGGGCTGAAGAACCGACACGGGAATACCAATTGAAACTAGCCTTCATGGTCAATTTCGCCCGTTTCATAACCTGGCCGGAAGAGGCCTTTTCAGAAGAACATTCGCAGTTGGCCTTCTGCGTTCTGGGGAAAAATCCTTTTGGCAATTCCCTTGCCGGGGTCGAAGGCAAGAAAGTTGGGGAGCGAACACTCAAGGTATTGCAATTGGAGACCCTCGGCCGCAAACAGCAATGCCAGATTCTTTTTATCAGCCGGTGGGAAACTGCGAATCTTGCCGCCCTGGAGACCTCTTTGGACCGGCAATCGATAGTTACAGTAAGTGATATCCCCGGTTTTGCGGCTGCCGGGGGATTTATCGAGTTTGTTTTAAAAGACGATAAACTTTCGTTTATCATCAATAATACTGCCATGAAAGATCGGGGAATACATGCCAGCTCTTCTTTGCTCAATTTGGCTGCGGCCGTACGGTGATGCGATGACTTCATTGCACCCAAGAGGCATTGGGCCGTCCTTTGATAAGGATCTTGCCCGGTTGATCCGGGACAAGAACATCATTTTCGAAGAACACAGGACACTATGAACTTTGTAAAGCGTGCATTTTTACAGTTGTCTATTCGTATTAAGCTCTACATCATTGTGCTGCTGGCCAGTGCTCTTGCTTTGCTTATGGCGTCCTCGGCATCTTTTTTCATTCAGCAGCATCTCATTAAAAAACAGCTGCGTGATGAAATCCAGACTCTTGCCGATGTCATCTCTGAAAACAGTCGCGCCGGCCTGGTTTTTGAGGACAGGAAGGCGCTGTCGGCTATTCTTCATTCCCTGGTTGCCAAGAAAAGCATAACCGAGGCTAAAATATTTGGGAAAAATGGCGACCTCTATGCAGAATATCCAATAAATGACTCAGGTGTCGGCCAAGATAAACACCGGGACGTCAATTTTAACCTCTCCGGACTGAGGTTTAATAGAGATCACGCAGAACTCTTCCAGCCCATTATTCTCGACAACGAACTGGTCGGAAAACTGTTTATTGACGTCTCTCTTGGCGAAATGCGTAACAATACCCTCGCCATAGCCGCGCTGATGTGCGGAGTGCTGTTGGTTGCGGTATGTCTGGCGATGCTGATGGCCTCAAAGTTATTAAAAAGCATTATTCATCCTATAATAAAGCTGTCCGAGTTGACCAAGACTATTTCGCGGGAGAAAAATTACCATGTTCGAGCGACCGTCAGCGGTGAGGATGAATTGGCGCAGCTGGCCGTCGGTTTCAACAAAATGATTGAACAAATTGAAAAACGCGATGCATACCTTGAAGAACAGGTCGCCGCACGAACCAAGGATTTGGAATTGCAGAAGGTCGATCTGTTGGAGGCCAAGGGAAAGGCCGAGGCGGCCAATCGGGCAAAGAGCCAATTCCTGGCCAATATGAGCCATGAGATCCGTACGCCGATGAACGCTATCCTCGGCATGACCCATCTGGCCAGGGAGACTCGGGATGAAGGACAGCAACAGCGGTTTCTCGGTACAGTGCAGAAATCGGCGGAGAGTTTGCTCGGCATTCTCAACGATATCCTCGATTTTTCAAAGATCGAAGCCGGGCAGATGCAGTTTGACTACCGGTCTTTTAGACTTGACCAGCTGCTGGAATCCCTTGTCTCGACCATGAGTATTCCAGCTAATGAGAAAGGTTTGCAGCTTCAGGTGGTCAAGGCTGCGGAATTACCTGCGGCGATTATCGGCGACGATCTCCGCCTGCAGCAGATTCTTTTAAACCTAGTGGGCAATGCGATCAAGTTCACGGCGGTCGGTAGCGTTACCATCGAGGTGCAACCGGCACTAAGCCGGTATGTGGAGGGGAAAATTTCCGTCCATTTCAGTGTGGCCGATACCGGTATCGGTATTGCCCCGGAGAAACAGGCTGAGGTCTTCAGTAGTTTTCAGCAGGCTGACACTTCGTATTCGCGGCAATATGGCGGCACTGGGCTGGGGCTGACGATCAGCAGGCAGCTGACCGAGCTTATGGGCGGGAGCATGTGGGTAGAGAGTCGAATCAATGTGGGCAGTACGTTTCACTTCGTTCTTGACTTTCTGCCTGGACCTGCCGAGGAGGCAAATCCCGTTCCGGCTAGTGGTGATGCCTCTGATCCGGAAGTGCGAGGCCTGACTATTCTCGTGGTCGACGATAATGAGGTGAATCGTGACGTTGTCCGGATGTTCCTTGAAAAGAACCACAGAGTAGTTAGCGCCGGCAATGGCCTGGAGGCATTGGAGATTATTGGCGAGCAACCCTTTGACGTGGTGCTCATGGATGTGCAGATGCCGCTTATGGATGGGCTGACCACAACCACTATAATCCGCAGTCTGGAAAGGGGCCGACCACTTTCTCAAAAGCTGCCGATTGAGCTGGTTCGGGCTCTTGCCGGTAGACTCCTAGGTCGGCACATGCCGATTATAGCCATCACCGCCCATGCCATGGGGGGCGATCGGGAGATGTGCCTTGCCGCCGGTATGGACAGCTATATCACTAAACCCTTTCATGCAGCGCAATTAACGGAGATGTGTCGGACGTTGCTGGCGTCAGATCCGACGCTTGGCAGGGTGAGGGCGAAAGTAGTCCAAGATAAAGGAATATCCCCATCGGCGGAGCTGCTCGGCGGTCCGGCAACTCTTGCCTTCGTTGCCGCCCATCTCCAGCGCACTTCGCGATTCACTCCCGAGCAAAGCGAGAGGATACTTGCCGCTGTAAAAAGAAGTGTAACCAGTAATCTCACCAGGGCGATGGAGGCCCTCAGTCATGAGGATTATGAGGTGCTCGGTCGGGCCGCCCACACTCTGAAAGGCACCCTGTTGCAGTGTGGTCTGAACGAGTTGGCGGCCAAGGCCGAAGAGATTCATATGGGCACATTGGGCAGCTCTCCAGTACTCTATGCGGAGATCTTGGAATACCTGCGGATGAACGTAACAAATCTGCTTGAAGAAGGAACTGGTGTGGAAGAAAAATAAAACCGTATCTCCTTGTTGGATTGCATAAAATAATGCCTGCAGGTCATAATATGTCAACAGTTCCGGTTTGCTCTAGCGTATCATCAGCGCAGAACTTGGTGATTTTGGTCGTCGATGACGATTATGCCGCCCGTCTGCAAATGAGGTTCAGCCTTGAAAATGAAGGGCTGAAGGTTGTTGAGGCTGAATCAGGTCTGGAGGCACTTGACTATTTCCGTAACAATCCGGTCGACCTCGTATTGCTCGATGTCATCATGCCGGGAATTGACGGATTTATGACCTGTCGGGAGATTCGCAGTCTTCCGGACGGGGTACACCTGCCGGTGATAATGATTACCGGGCTTGAGGATGAAGGAACAATCAACGAGGCTTTTAATTCCGGAGCTACCGACTTCGTCTGTAAGCCGATCAACTTGCTGATTCTCGGATATCGCGTTCGCTACTGGCTTCGCTCGGCAGCTGTTTTACAGGCATTGCAGATTAATCAGACCCGTCTTTTCAAGGCCCAGGAAATTGCCCGCCTTGGACACTGGGAAAGAAATCTGACGAATGGTGATTTTCAGCTCACCTGTCATAATGCTGAAATATTCGGTCTTTCAGTTCCTTATACCTATGATTCCCTCTTTGCCCCGATTCTTCCGGAGGAGGCAGCAGAGGCAAGAAAGCGACTTGATGACGCCTGCCGAGATGGTGCCAGGTTCAGTATTCAGTATCGCATAACTCTTCCCGGTCATGGAGTGCGGATTATTCTTAACCAGGGGGAAGTGGTCCGCAAAGGAGCATCACAAACTCTTCATGCTGTCGGTATTATTCAGGATATCACTGAGCGACAAAAGGCTGATGAATCTCTTCGTGACAATGAGAGGAAATGGCGTGCGGTCTTTGAGCATTCCCCGGTAGGAATCGTCCTTTTAAGCAGCCAATCGAATATTGTCGATTGTAATAGGCGGTGTGCCGAAATATTTGGGGTTGCACGCCAGCATTACCTTGGTATCAATCTGTTGGAAAAATTACCGCCTGGTCCGTTGCGGCAGGCCTTGCAGTTAGCCCTTACCGGAGAGGGAATTCACCATTTCGAGGGCTTTTATACTTCAGTTTTCAGTGGTAAGGAAGTCTATGTCAATATTGTCAGCGAAAGGGTTTCACCAGAGCTTTTCGTTGTAGTTTTGGCTGATTTTTCCGAGCAGCGACAAGCGATGGATGCCCAGGAAAAGCTCCAGGTACAATTAACCCAAGCCCAAAAAATGGAAGCAGTGGGCCGCTTGGCGGGCGGTGTGGCGCATGACTTCAATAATATGCTGGGAGTAATTCTCGGGCGCACGGATATTGCTTTGGATGCTTTGGCACCGGACCATCCCCTTGTTGAAGATCTTCAGGAAATTCGCATTGCAGCTAACCGATCTGCTGATCTCACCCGCCAGCTTCTGGCTTTTGCCAGCAAGCAGACAGCTTCTCCAAAGGTTTTGAATCTTAACGACGTTGTTGCAGGAATGTTAAAGATGTTACAGAGGCTCATCGGCGAAAATATCAATCTGCTGTGGCAGCCTGGGAAAGATCTTCGATCGATTAAAATTGATCCCAGCCAACTTGATCAGATCCTGGTTAATCTGTGTGTTAATGCCCGCGATGCCATCGCCGGGGTCGGAACGATTACCGTGAGCACAGAACTTGCTCGCTGGGAGGAAACCTCCTGCACTGGCCGGAAGGAAAGTGCTGCCGGCGAATACGTGTTGCTGACCGTCACCGATGATGGTTGCGGTATGGACGAAGAGATTCTGAGCAGCATGTTTGAGCCATTTTTTACCACCAAAGCAGTGGGTAGGGGGACGGGTCTGGGGCTTGCCACCACGTATGGCATCGTCAAACAAAATCAGGGTTTCATCAATGTTGCAAGCAAACCCGGAAAGGGATCGACATTTAAAATTTTCCTGCCTCCGCATCGCAGCAATGCGGAGGTGACAGTCGAAAATGGACATATGGTTGCGGCAATAGAAGGGTGCAAAACTATCTTGCTGGTTGAGGATGAAGGGACGATTCTTTCAATGATCACCAGGATGTTGGAGGGCCTGGGCTATAATGTGCTTGCTGCACCTGGGCCGCTTGAAGCCATAAGCTTGGCGCAAAAGTGTAACGGCAAGATTGATCTGTTATTGACCGATGTGGTCATGCCGGAAATGAATGGCCGGGACCTGGCGGGAAAGATTCTTGTCTTACAGCCGGACGTAGAAATACTCTTTATGTCTGGCTATACCGCCGACATTATTGCCAACCAAGGGGTTGTGCATGAGGGCGTGGCATTCATCCAAAAGCCATTCTCCAAGAGGGATCTGGCCGATAAGCTGTGTGAGATCTTGAAGAAGAGAGAGTGCCGAGACTCGGCCAAGAGTGTTTGTGCGGAAATGATCTTCGGCCGCGAGAGACCGGAGTGATTCTCAAGGGACTCATGGGTTTTCCAGTGTATCTTTTATAGCCACCGCCAGTGTTCCCACAAGATAGGGCTTTTTGACAAATCTTCTCACACCGAGGGCCAGTGCCTCCTGGGCATCCTGGTTTTCCGAAAAGCCGCTGGTGATGATCGCCTTTTGCATCGGCTGCAACTCAATGATCTTTTTAAAGGTCTGACAACCGTTCATGCCCGGTGCCATGATCATGTCGAGGATCATCAGGTCAACCTTTTCCCGGCTCAGAAACAGCAGGGCTTCTTCGCCGCAGTCCACGGCATGACTTCTGTAACCCAGACGGTCGAGGATTTGCAGGGCGATGGCCCTTTGGCCGCTATCGTCATCGACTACCAGTATTGTTTCACCTTTGCCCAGGTAGTGTCCGATGTCTATGGAGTCGGGAAGACTGTGCAGCTCTTTCCTGGTAGCGGGGAAATAGAGCTCAAAGGTTGTTCCTTTCTTGCTGCTTTTGACGGTGACGCCGCCCTGATGATCCTGGACCGTATTCCAGATGACCGCCAGGCCAAGTCCGGTGCCGCTGCGGCCAACCACTTTTCTTGAGAAAAATGGCTCGAAAATCCGTTCAAGGCTTTCCTCGGGAATGCCGGTGCCGCTGTCGACAACTGAGAGCACTGCATATTCACCCCGGCGCATCTCCGGATGTCCGACGAGAGGTACTTCACAATACTGATTTCGGGTGGATACGACGACCGTGCCATTGGCAACAATCGCCTCGGCACCATTGGTGATGAGATTCATGATGCATTTTTTTATGTGGATCGGCGAACAGTTGATGTTGAGAAGCTGCGGCTCTTTTTCTATCCGAAAATCCACGTGACCATGCAACGACTTGAGATTGTGAAATTCCGGCGACTGGATGTATTCGTCCATAATGACATTGATATTGCTGTTCACCCGGTTGGTGGAAACGCCCCGGGCAAGTGTTAGTAGGTCTTCCACAACCGCTGCGGCGCTTTTTCCCGATTGATGAATGGCCTTTATCGGTTTTACCAGGGGGCTGTTCTCCGGGAGACTCATGAGCATCAATTCGGGATAAGTTATGATGCCTGAGAGGATATTGTTTAAGTCATGGGCCACGCCACCGGCCATCATGCCGATCGCCTCCATTTTCTGGGCGCGGCGCAGCTTTTCTTCCATAAGCAGGCGATCTTTTTCCGCCTGCTTCTGCAGGGTAAGGTCACGAAGGGCGCTTACCCGGATCGTACGGCCGCGATATTCTGCCCTCCGCGTCTGAATCTCGGCCGGAAAGACCTCACCGTTTTTGCGGAGAGCCTTGATTTCGTATGGTTGCTCTTCTTTTTCGATGGTTTTTCGGTAATCCAACTCGCGGTCTTCGGGTGTAATCCACATGCTTGTATGGCGACCGACGGCCTCTTCACTGGTGTAGCCGAACATTATTTCGGCAGCTTTATTCTGTTCGAGGCAGACATCGGCTTCTGTCAGGAAAATGGCCTCAAAGGAGGCATCGGAGAGGGCGTGTAACCGCTCTTCCGAGACTCGTAGCTGATCGGTACGCAGCTCAACCAGTGCCTCAATTTCCTCTTGCCGTCGCCTGGATTTCTGGACCAAAACCAGAGTCAGGGTAATGCCAGCAAAGATGATGAGGCCGATGGCTATGAGCACGACTGCCGAGGATATCCTTGCAGTATCGCGACCACGCGCCATGATGGAGCGGGGGATGGTGGCGGTGATGAGGAGTGCCGGTTGTTGCTGCAGATCGGTGAGTAAACCGTAGGTCAGGAGGGTCTGGTTGTCGACTATTTTGGTGATCTTCTGTCCGGCGGTCAAATCCCCAACCAGCAGCTTTTCTGCTTCTGTGAAAGGCGGCGAGAGAGGATCGCGGATAGTGAACTCAACCTGGGCTTGCCGGCGGAGGTCTTCTAAGAGCTGGTCATCGAGAAAACGACCGAGCAGAAGAATACCGCGACTTGGTCCTTCGCCCATACTGGTGAGAATCTTGTGGGAGGCAAGAAGCAGGGGACCTTTTTCAGTAAGGAAGATCCCGGAAAAACTGTTGGCGCCGCCGGGGACCTGGAGGAGATAATGGTCGGTGGGAAACCTCTTTGCCGGTAATTACTGAAGATCCACCATCTCTCCGGTCGAGGGCAAGATGCATCCGCGATATATAACATTTCCATCGGTATCAATGACATACATCAGGTGAATGCCGGTTTTCAGCAAAGTGTCCCATTGGAAATTGGAGGCGACGAATGGTTCATTGCCGTCGACAACATACTGATACAGGTCATCCCAGAGCGCCCAGTCGGTGGCCAGTTTTTCGACATGACCGAATTCACGTTCAATAGAGGATGTGCACCGGGTAATATCCTTCATCGCCTCCTGTTGCTCAAGCTTGGCAAATCCCGGCATGACCACGTGAAAGCGGATGAAATAATCGCCGGCGACAAAGATTACACAGAGGATAAGCAATAGTGCCAGCAGTTTATTTGCTCTGGTCAGTATGGGCATAAGCACGTCCAGGCGGTGGAGAGTTTACCATGTTTGAGATCTTTTCTTAAACATGCCTTTCGTCATTGTAGATCCAAGACTCTGGCAATGTCAAATGCCGATACATTTTTAATGGTTCACTGATACTTTCCAGATAATGTGGACGTCGGTTTGTGTAAAAGGGAGATATTTGTTACAATCAATAACCCATCGTAGCCATTGATATTGGCTGCTCAGCTTTGTTTGAAAAAATCCCTTCCAAGGAGGAAAGTAGATGTCCATGTTCTGTCATCAATGTCAGGAAACGGCGAAAAACACCGGTTGTACTATCCAAGGTGTCTGTGGCAAGAAGGAGGATGTCGCCAATCTCCAGGATCTCTTCCTCTGGGTTCTTAAGGGGATTTCAGTGTGGGGTGTTAAGGGCAAGGAATTTGACATCTATGAGGAAGAAATCGCCTTTTTTGTTGATAAAGGCCTTTTTGCGACAATTACAAATGCCAACTTCAGTCGGAGCGACTTTCTTGATTTCATCAAAAAAGGTCTTGCCCATCGGGATCGATTAAAAACGCTGGTGTGTCAGGCTTATGCGGTGGCGCATGGCAGGGAATTTACCGATCAGACACCGGAGTGTGCCAGCTGGACCTGTGGCAGCGAGGTGGAAATTCTCAACAAGGCCGCCAGCGGTGCCGGGGGCTGGCTGGAAATCGTCGATGAAGACGAACGTTCACTCAAAGCCCTTATCCAGTATGGTTTGAAGGGCATGTCTGCTTATGCCGAGCATGCCTATCAATTGAAAAAACACAGCCGCCAGATATTCGAGTTTCTCCTGGAAGGTCTTGCCGCCCTGGTTGACCCAAAACAAACCAAGGACGATCTCCTAGCTCTTGTAATTAAGACCGGGAAGGTCGGGGTTGAGACCATGGCCCTTCTCGATTCCGCCAATGCTGAAGGTTACGGTGTTCCGGAGATGACTCATGTAAATCTTGGCGTTCGCGGCAATCCCGGCATCCTGGTAACCGGTCATGACCTGGTTGATCTCCATGAGCTCTTGGAACAGACCAAAGGCTCAGGAATCGATGTTTATACCCACAGCGAGATGTTGCCGGCCCATTATTACCCGAAGCTCAAGCAATATGAACATCTTGTCGGAAATTACGGCAATGCCTGGTGGCTGCAGAAGAAGGAGCTCGAGTCCTTCCATGGCCCGATACTTTTCACCTCAAACTGCATCGTGCCTCCGAATCCTGATCATATGGAGCGGATTTTTACCACGGGGGCCGTGGGTTTTGAAGGCTGTGCCCATATTCCTGACCGCAAGGACGGAAAAGCAAAGGATTTTTCCAAGATTATCGAAAAGGCTAAGACCTGCCAGGCGCCTGAATCGATTGAAACAGGATCAATCGTCGGCGGTTTTGGCCATACCCAGGTAATGGCTTTGAAAGATAAGATCATTGATGCTGTGAAATCAGGGGCAATTAAACGGTTTGTGGTCATGGCTGGTTGCGACGGTCGCCATAAAACCCGCGATTATTATACTAAAGTTGCGGAACTGCTTCCCAAGGACACCGTCATTTTGACGGCGGGTTGCGCCAAATACAAATATCTGAAACTGGACCTTGGTGACATCGGAGGCATTCCACGTGTGCTCGATGCCGGTCAATGCAACGATTCATATTCGCTTGCGGTGATTGCCTTGGAACTGCAGAAGGCTTTTGGCCTGAAAGATATCAACGAGCTGCCGATATCTTTTGATATTGCCTGGTATGAGCAGAAAGCCGCGCTGGTACTCCTGGCGTTGCTATCCCTGGGAGTTAGAGGCATACGTCTTGGGCCGACTTTGCCCGGATTTCTCTCGGCAAATGTGGCAAAAACCCTGATCGAAAAATTTGACCTCAAGGGAATTACCACCCCGGAAGAAGATGTCGCGGCCATGATGGCCGGGTGTTAGTAGTAATGCTGCCCGATAACCTCCGGGCAGCAATAGAGAAAATCCCCTTTCTCAGATTTTGTAGTTTGGAGGAGGATTTTCTCGCATCATTTTTTCGTAAAAATCCGGGTACAATTTTTTGGTGCATGCGGGGCATATTCCATGGCTAAACCGGGCTTCGGAGTTGTCCTGGATATAGGTTTCCATGCTTTGCCAATTACCTTCAGCATCTCGCACCATCCGGCAGGAAGCGCAGGTGGGAAGGAGTCCGGTTAATTTATTAATGCGGTTGGCCGCATCCTGAAGCTCACCGATCATGGTATCTCTTTCCGCCCCGTAGCGCGTACGCTCTGCGACCTCCAACGACAGCTGTGCAGTCCTTTCGGCGATCTGTTTTTCCAGGCCTTCATTCATCATCTTCAGTTCGTTGTTGACCCGAAGAAATGTCCGAAAAATATAGTAGGCAACCACCGCATAGGCGAGAAAGCGTTGTATATGCCAGAACCACCAGTCCTCAGTCCAGTTCCCCGAGAGGCGGGATTCGTAGGACGATAAACCTAGCAACATGAATACGCATGTAAAGAGATATGATTCGGTCCAAGAGGAGCGGAGAAATTCAAGGAAGAAATAAACCGCCACGACCGTGAAAATTACCACGGTGAGGGAATTAATTCCTAGTGCGAAAAAAGTGAATTCTCCGTTTTGTACCATCTTAGGGAGATATTTACGAAAATGAAGCGTGCCAAAACCAATGAGAATGGAGGCACAGGCAACCATCCACGCCATGCTTCGTATTTTTGCCACCTGGAGGCCGAATCCCGGAAACCACACGAGAATAAACCAGATGCTGCCGAGGATGCTTCTGAGAGAGTGCAGAAGATTAAGGCCTTGCCCGGTACTTGATATGGCCACAAAGGTGTCAAGGATGCCCATGCTGAGAAAACCCATGGACAATAAGAAATATTCCCCTTTTCCCCTTTTCCCATCAAAATGGAGCTGCAGGAGAAGCAGCGACATTGAAATGGCCGTCATCGCCCCAAGCGCTTCAAGAACGGAATGCATCTGGTGATTGACCAGGTACTCATTGTGGGAAAAAAAATCGGGAACAATGCTGATCAGAAATGATCCTGCAAAGATCACAAAAAGAACAAACAAATAGAATGATCGGCGGTTTTCTGAAAGTATCATGGTACTACCCTTCAAAGGGAAAGAAAGGAGATATCCCTATTATTCACATTTGCATTCACGATGGTCTTTTGGCGTTAGCCAAGCAATATTTTGCGCCTCCGCCGAGGAGAAAATCTAAGAAATTATTACCACGACCTAGGATGTAAGGAAAGATATAGTTTTGTAACCATGCAAATGCGTTGACTAAAGTTTAAAGAAGCCCTTTTCTGGATCAATCATGGGTTTTTAAAGCATGGGAATTGACCGGCAGATATGCTATTTTTGGTTGGGAAAAATATTGTTACCTTGATCGACTGCAACAATCTGAGCCACCCTTCCCAAGGGTATAAAAAGAAAGCGGTTTTCGCCGAGTGATTTTAGGCTGATTTCATGTTCTTATCCTTCGCTCGACACGAAGACGCATGGGGAATGCCATCCTTGTTGTACCGATGAAACCCAAAAACTGATTTTTCTTAATAACCTCCTTTTGTGTATTCTTCTGGAAGAGGCTGAGGATGAACGTCATGGCCGTGAAAAAGCAAGCAATTCGGAAAAAAAAGGAGCTGTCTGGCAGCGAACCGGGAGTTACTCAGGTAAATCACACCCATGACATAGATGGGGATGCTTTTCTCCCGCAAGACGCTGAGACAAAGCCCGTTAAAGGTTTTCCCATTGTCGGCATCGGCGCTTCAGCCGGTGGTCTTGCTGCCTTTGAGGCCTTCTTCTCGGGGATGCCAGCCGATGTTGATCCCGGCATGGCCTTTGTCCTCGTGCAACATCTCGCTCCGGACCATAAGTCCATTCTCACCGACCTGATCCAGCGCTACACCCGCATGCACGTCTCCGAGGCCGTGGATGGCATGGAGGTGCAGTCCAACTGCGCCTACATTATTCCCCCCGGTCGCGACATGGCCTTTCTTAACGGAACGCTGCAACTCCTCGAGCCTTCGGCACCGCGAGGCCAACGGTTGCCGATCGACTTTTTTTTCCGCTCCTTGGCCCAGGACCAGGGCGAGCTGGCTATCTGTATCGTCCTTTCCGGTACCGGCAGTGATGGGAGTCTCGGCATTCGCGCTATCAAGGGCGCTGGCGGTATGGTAATGGTCCAGAATCCTGAATCCACGGAATTCGACGGTATGCCGCGCAGTGCCCTGGCCACAGGTCTTGTCGATTATCAGCTGCCGCCGGAGGAGATGGCCGACCAGCTCATTGCCTATGTGGCCCAGGCGTTCGGCAGAAGCTCCCGACCGGCCATGACCACACCTGCCCAATCCGAAAACGCCCTGAAAAAGGTCTTTGTTTTGCTGCGTTCCCAGACGGGTCACGATTTTTCCCAGTACAAGCCGAACACCATCTATCGCCGCATCGCCCGCAGAATGGCGATCCACCAGATTGAAAAGATGGAAATGTATGTGAAGTTTTTGCAGCAGACCCCGATGGAAATTGAGGCGCTGTTTCGCGATCTGCTGATTGGTGTGACCAATTTCTTTCGTGACCCTCCGGCGTTTCAGGCCCTTGAAGAGGAAGTCATTCCCAAGATATTCGCCGGCAAGACCGCCGATGCTTTCATTCGGGTATGGTCGCCGGGGTGTTCCACCGGTGAGGAGGCCTATTCCCTTGCCATTCTCATGCAGGAACGGCTGGAAAAGTTGCGGCAGAGTTACAAAGTACAGATCTTCGCCACCGATATTGACAGCCAGGCGATAGCCACGGCCCGGCTTGGTATCTACCCGGCCAGCATTGCCGTCGACATCTCGCCTGAACGTTTGGCCCGTTTTTTTACCCTTGAAGCGGGCGGCAGCAACTATCGAATCAACAAAGGCATTCGCGATATGCTGATCTTCTCCGAGCAGAATGTCATCAAAGATCCGCCATTTTCGAAAATTGATCTCATCAGTTGCCGGAACCTCCTGATTTACATTAACGGCGAGCTCCAGAAAAAACTCATTCCCCTGTTCCACTACGCGCTGAAGCCAGGGGGCTTCCTCTTTCTCGGCACCTCCGAGTCGGTGGGAGAATATGGCAGCCTGTTTTCAGCTCTTGACCGCAAGTTGAAGCTGTATCAGCGCCGAGAGGATTATCATGGGGCCCAGCGAACTGCCCTGGGACAGATTCTCCCCTCTCTGTCGGCCATGGAAGTGCCGTCCTCACCGCTTTTTGGCAGGAAGATTGCCGACGGTAAAATGTCGCTGCGCGAGCTTACCGAAAAGGCGCTCCTGCAACGGGTTGCCCCGACCGGGGCTCTGGTTAACGGTCATGGCGATATCCTCTATCTCCACGGTCGTAGCGGCAGGTACCTGGAGCCGGTTACCGGCGAGACCGCTGGCTACAACATCCTGAAGATGGCTCGCCAAGGCTTGCAGCGCGATTTGACCACCGCCCTGCATAAGGCGGCGGGCGACAAAGAAACGGTGCGTTGTCGGGGGCTACGGGTGAAAACCAACGGTGACTTCACCTTGGTTGATCTGACCGTCGATCCGGTGGTGATCGGTCCTGCTTTGACAACCGGAGTACCTCTTTTCCTCGTTATCCTGGCAGAGGCAGCACCTTCCGAAAGGATAGCCGGAAACCTGCCTCTGCCCAGCGACGGGGGAAATAACGCGGTCGGCAGTGATGCGGACGGAGATGTCGCAGCTCTCAGGCAGGAGCTACGAGCCAAGGAAGAATATCTCCAGACCGCCAATGAAGAGCTGGAGACCTCCAATGAGGAACTGAAATCCTCCAACGAGGAGATGCAGTCGGTCAACGAGGAACTGCAGTCAACCAATGAGGAGCTGGAAACCTCCAAGGAAGAGCTGCAGTCGGTGAATGAGGAACTGGCCACGGTCAATGCAGAATTGCAGACCAAGGTGGCGGATTTGACCCGGGCCAATAACGACATGAATAATCTCCTGGCCGGAACCGGCATTGCCACCATCTTTATCGATCGGCAATTGTGCATTCTCCGGTTTACCCCGGCTACCACGAAAATCATCAACCTCATCGTTGGCGATATCGGCAGGCCGGTCGGGCACATCGTCTCAAATCTTGTGGGCTACGACAGCCTGGTGGCCGACACCCAGGCGGTTCTTGATACCCTGATACCGAAAGATCTGGAGGTCGAGACCACGGAGGGCAGGTGGTTCACCATGCGCATTCAACCCTACCGCACCCTCGGCAACGTCATTGAGGGCGTGGTGATCAGCTTTGTCGATGTTACCGAGCTAAAGAAGGCGCAGGAGGCGCTACGGAAAACCAATGACATGAGCCGTCTGGCAATAGTTATCCATGATACCCAGGACGGTATGACCGTGCAGGATCTTAATGGCCGGATCCTTGCCTGGAATCCGGCGGCGGAAAGGATGTACGGTTGGAAGGAAGCCGAGGCGCTGACCATGAACATCCGTGAAATGATACCGGCAGAGTTGCAGGAAGAAGCCCTGGCAATGATCGAAAAACTCAGCCGCTCGGAGATTCTCAAACCCTATCGCACCCGGCGGATAGCCAAAAATGGCGCCGTCGTTGAGGTCTCGCTGATCTCAACCGCGCTAGTGAATGAATTGGGGCAGATGTATGCAATTGCCTCAACAGAAAGACTAAGAGAAACACGGACTGCTTGCAAAAGGAGGCACCTCCAATGACCGCCGGCAAGGAGCAAAAACCTGCAAACCATTCTACTGGTGGAAGACGAACAGATGATCCTCGACGTGACCAGGACGATGCTTAAGCTCCAGGGCTACAATGTCCTGACGGCGCTCACTCCGGCAGAGGCCATTCACCTTGCCGAAAAGCATCGCGACCATATCAGCCTCCTCATGACCGATGTGGTCATGCCCGAGATGAACGGCCGAGATTTGGCTAAAAGTGCATTGGCCATCTGTCCCAGTCTCAAACGGTTGTTCATGTTAGGCTACACGGCCGATGTCATTGCCCATCATGGAGTGTTCGACGCAGGTGTGTACTTTATCCAGAAGCCGTTTGCCATGCACAAGATCTGGCTGCCAAAATCAGGGAGGTCCTGGACTAAGATTTTTGATTTGCGGAAGGGTTCCTCATGTTTTATAGATAATAACAAAGGATTTTCACTCTCAAGGCAAGGCTCAAGCTCACGGGCAGAGCGTATATCTCACAAGGACCGTTATGTTGAATTCCATCCTGGCAATCAGCCTTGGAGCATCGATGGGCGCGGTGTTGCGATGGTTGCTGGGGCTTTCCCTGAACTCGCTCTTTCCCACCATCCCCCTTGGCACCTTGACCGCCAATCTGTTGGGCGGGTATCTCATTGGTCTGGCGGTGGCCCTGTTCGCAGGTCATCCCAGCCTGGCTCCGGAATGGCGACTGCTGATCATTACCGGCTTTCTCGGTGGCTTGACCACCTTTTCCACCTTTTCGGCCGAGGTTACCACCTTGCTTCAGGAAGGTCGATTGCTCTGGGCGGGGATGGCAATTTCAGTCCACGTCCTCGGTTCACTGACGATGACCATTCTCGGTTTTGCCAGTGTTGCATTGTGTAAACGAATCTGAAAGGGAAATTTTTATGAACGGCTATCAATTAACTTTTTTTACTCAGCAGGATCGCAAGCATCATAGCCATTCCCTCGCCCATTGGCTGCTCGAGGAGGCACGCAAGATAGGAATCAGTGGCGCTACCCTGATCACCGGTGCCGAGGGATTCGGCCATGACCGAACAATTCGCTCCAGCCATTTTTTTGAACTGGCGGATCAGCCCATTGAGGTGACCATGGCGGTGAACAGTACGGATGCCGATCGATTGTTGGCGAGGCTGAAGGAGGAAGGGGTAAATATCTTTTACGTCAAGGCTCCGATCGAGTTCGGCATGACTGGAGATCTTTAGTATCAATAAAAAATCTTACATTCAGGACAGCGAAAATATGACAAAAGTGGTTTGGCTGGAAAAATATAATACGGGAATCGCAGAAATTGATAACCAACATAAGCAAATTGTTGACTATTTAAACCAATTGGGCGAAGCGCGGGCGAACGGGAGCGTAAAAGCGGTTAAAGACGTCATCGAGGGAATTGTCGATTATACGATGTCACATTTTGCCTTTGAGGAAGCTCTTATGGAGCAGGCCGAATATCCCTTTGCCCGTGCTCATAAAAGCGTGCATGAAACGTTTATAAAACGGGTGGAGAAGTTTCAATCCCGGTTCAAGGCCGGTGAAGCTATTTCAGAAGAGTTTTATGATGTATTGAAAAGATGGTTGATCAACCATATTCAGCGCGACGACGCTGCCTATGTTCGGCAGGTTACGGCTTGTTTGGCGACTTTGACGATGGAAGAACCCGTCACTGTCGGCGCTGAATCGCAAGGAACTTGGATTTCCCGGGCGGTGAGAAAATTCTTTGGGGCTTGAAGTCTTTTCGATCTTCCTATGGCAAAGAGCAGCCGCAACAATCGCCGGGAGGGAGTCGATATGAACTCAATACGGATTCTGATCCATTACCTCACGCACTTTGACTGCCAGCTCCATAAAGGAGAAGGGTTTTTGAATAAAATTGATTTTTTCGTCAAGCACTCCGTGATGAGTAATGATATCGGCGGTATAACCGGAGGTGAACAGGCATCTTAATCCCGGAATTTGTTCGACGAGTAGTTGTGCCAGATCGTGGCCATTCATCTCCGGCATTATAACGTCGGTGATGAGCAGTTTGATTTCCCCTGCATGGGCTTGGGCCTGGTGCAGTGCTTCACTCGGTGATGCTGCCGGCAAAACTGTGTAACCGAGCCGGTTAAGCATCACCTGTCCGACGTTGAGAATAACCTCCTCGTCTTCAACGAGGAGTATCAGCTGGCCGTAGCCTTTGGGTATTGCCGTTTTCTTTTTAACCTCTGGTTCCACAGCCGTGGCTGCGAACCGCGGCAGGTAGATCTTGAAGGTCGTTCCTGTGCCGGGCTCACTGTAAACGTTGACAAAACCTCGGTTCTGTTTGGCGATTCCGTAGACTGTAGAAAGTCCCAGGCCTGTCCCTTTTCCCACCTCCTTGGTGGTGAAAAACGGCTCGAAAATATGTTCAAGGATGTCTTTGTTCATCCCCAAGCCATTGTCGCTTACACGCAGTTGTACATAGTCGCCGGGATTGATTGTTGGGTTAAGGCTGCAGTATTCGCCATCGATAACGGAATTTTTCGTGCCGATGGTGATCTTGCCTACTCCCGGAATGGCGTCCCGGGCGTTAATACAGAGATTGGCGAGAATCTGATCGATCTGGGATGGATCAATGCTGATCGGCCACACCTCGGCGTTCGGTTTCCAAACCAGGTCAATGTCTTCGCCGATCAGTCGGGCCATCATTTTCAGCAAGCCGGCTATACAGTCATTAAGATCAAGGATCTTCGGTGTGACCGTCTGTTTGCGGGCAAAAGCCAACAATTGGCGAACCAGGTCGGCGGAACGATGGGCGGCAGTTTCGATGACCTTGAGGTCGTCGCGGATTGCATCCTGGGGAGAACAATTGGCCAATGCCAGTTCCGTATGACCGAGGATGGCGGTGAGCATGTTGTTGAAGTCGTGGGCCACGCCACCGGCTAGACGTCCCACCGATTCCATCTTCTGGGCCTGTAGCAATTGGTCCTGGAGCTTTTCCTGGGCGAGAGCCGCTTGCTTCTGCTCGGTAATGTCGCTCATGACTACAATGAGCAGGTCGGGGGTTATTTTTTCACTGACAATTGACAGGTAGATCTGCTTGCCGCTGAAGATGGAGACATGAGAATCCTCGAAGCGATGAATGCCCTCTCCGGTCAAGGTCTTGAGAAGATTATCGCGAATTGGGCCGACCGGCAGATGATCGAGCAGCTTGATACCAAGGTACCGTTCACGTTCAACATCGAAAATGGCTGCGAAATGCTCGTTGCAATCGAGGACTGTCGATTGACTGTCAAGAAGGATGATCCCAACCGGTGAACGTTCAAAAATGGCCCGCAGCTTTTTTTCGCTGTCCTGTTGCGCCGTCTCGGCTTTTTTACGTTCAGTATCATCTACCATGGTCAGATAACCGGCGATGAGTTGTGCTTGAGAGTTGAAAATTGGCGCTGCATTGACAAGTTCCCACCGGGTAGTGCCGTCCTTTCGGACAATACAGCGTTGCTCGTTGACGGTTTTTTCACCGCGCAGAGCGCGAGCAAGTGGGAGATCGGCAATGATTCCCAGTTTGCCATCGGGATTGTAATCTTGAAAAGAAGGGTTGAAATTCAAAAGCGAGGTGCCTATCACCGAGGGTTCGTCCTGCATGCCAAGAAAATCGAGGCAGGCCGGGTTAACAAACCGGAAGACTGCATCCGGCATACTGACCAGAACCATAGGGATAGGTGACTGTTCGAAGGTTTGCTCCAAGAGGGTGGTGGTCTTTCTCAAAACTTCTTCCGCCCTTTTTCGTACGGTTATATCGCGGGCAACACAGAGAATATTGCCATCGGCAAGCGTTCTGTGGCTGATTTCAAGATGAAGTAGCCAGCCATCTTTATGAAGGAAGCCCTGCTCACAGATTGTGGTCCGGTCTTGTTGTGAAATGGAGGTAAGGGGTGCCGCCGGCTGCCGAATATCTGGTGGATCGTTCAGCGTGACGTCGGCAATACTGACGAGATCCTCAAGTGAATAGCCGGTCATTGCCAGCCATTCTCGGTTCACGGCCAGAAAGCGCTGCCGTTGGTCGGCAATGAACATAGGGTCGGAGGCCTCCTCGAAAAAAATGCTATAAGAGTCGGCGGTGCCAAACGAATCCCAGGCTTTCTGCCGGGTGCTTGGCTTTTGAGGAGTATACATAAGAGTCTCCTCGACGGATTATGGTTTTTTCCCAGCTGGTTGCTGTTGATCCTTAGTAATAAAGTACGCTCTGGGGTTTTGTTGCAGATCATCAAGTGTCTTGGCTAAAGACGTTTTCCTTCTCGAGATGCAGGTATCTCTGGCATGTTTTTTAGGAATCTCACGGCATTGTGTCAGGGCGGTTTGGTACTCTTCGATGAGCAGGAGTTTTTCTAGAGAAATTCTTATTTCAAGGGGCAGTTTTGAATCGTCCGCCTGGGCAACACCGGCAAGACAGCAAAGAAGAAAAACGGCGGAAGTGTATATCATTTTCATTGTGTGCTCCTCAGTGCCTTGGAAATTCATTTTCATGCTTTTCATGAATGAATTTCGTGAAAAGCTCTTAGCCCCGATCATCGGGCTTAGTTTTCTCAAGTGATACACCAACCTGATACTGCGGTCAATGGAATGGCAGCAAGGAGATCAATGTGGGTGGGAAGTATCTACCCGGTTAGACGCTTACCGAGTGGGTAGTTTTTACCTAATCCTTGAAGGATCTCGCGGAAATGGCCTTTTCTTTAAATAATAATCGTTATATATCAGGATCTTGTTCATTTGTATGTAGCTGGCATTGGAGTTGCAAGGTTATTGGCAAAGGAAAACGGCCGAGAAGACGAAATTGGTACGATCCTCTAACGGATATGTCAGTGGTCAACAGATTCTCGCCGAAACAGATAACTTCAACAAGGAGAAGTAAAATGAAAAAGCACATTGTAGCAATAGTTTTAGTAGCAAGTCTTACCATGGCTGGTGTCGCATCGGCCAATTGGGGAAGAGGAGGCGGGTATGGTGGCGGTGGCAATTGTCCTCAAATGCAGGGACCGATGATGCAAGGAGCGATGATGCAGCAACTGGATCCGGAAACTCGCGCAAAAGTCAGCAAATTTTTTAAAGATAACCAGGCGTTGCACAAACAAATGGCCATGAAACAAGCAGAAAATCGGGCAATAATACGAAGCGAAAAGCCCGATCCGCAAGCCGCCGCCAAAGTTGCAGGCGAGCTTTTTGACCTGCGGACTGCCATGTTTGAAAAGGCTGAGGCCGCCGGGGTTTCTCAATACCTCGGACCCATGGGTGGTCCGATGGGTGGCGGCAGGGGGTTTCGCGGCCAGGGTCGTGGCGCAGTCGGTGGGCCGGGAATGGGGGCTAATGCCGCACAGCAATAATAAAGTATAATATTTGGTAACAGTTTCTGCCTTTCGAGCCCCGCTTGCAACCTTTGTTGGTGTCTTAACATCAATGAAAGCTTCGAGCGGGGTTTTTATTTTTTCGGTCAGGAAGTTCTGCATTCGGGATATGTTGCTGGGAGCAATCCTTGATTCGCCAGTTTACCCGGTGTCGCAACGGAGGAGGAGTCATCTCGGAGAGCGCAAAACCATCGTTGACCTTCCCAAAATTTTCGGCTAGATGTGTGCAAACCGGATGGGAGTAATATCGCTGTCACGTCCGCGTTGTATGTCTTTCGAAAGGGATACTTTCGGGGGAAGAGAAAAAATACATTCGAGCCATTTTTTGGGAGGAAATGAAGATGAAAAAGCTCATTTTTGCCACATTGTTAGGCGTCTTCGTCGGTTTTCAGGGTCTTATTGCACAAGGTGCAACCATCTCGGTCAGTCAGTTTGTCGAACATCCGGCCCTTGATGCAGTTTTGCAAGGTATGCAGGATTACCTGATGGAAAAGCATGTCGATGTTTCCTATGCGATTCATAATGCCCAGGCCAATATGGGTACAGCCACCCAGATAGCCCAGCAGATGATCGGTGAGAAGGCCGATCTGCTGGTGGCCATCGCCACCCCCAGCGCCCAGACCTGTGCCCAGGCTCTTGCCAAGGCACCCGACGACCTGAAAAGACCGTTGCTCTTTACAGCGGTGACCGACCCGATTGCAGCAGGACTTATTAAGGATCTCCAGAAACCCGGAGGCGGGATCACCGGCGTTTCCGACCTTCTGCCGGTTGAGGAACATCTGCGTATGGTCCTGGCATATAAAAGCGATATTAAAAAGCTCGGTCTGCTCTACAATGCCGGTGAAGCCAATTCGAAAGCAACCATCGCTGCAATAAAGGCTCTCAGCGGTAAGCTCGGTTTTGAGACGGTCGAGGCCACCGCCGGCAAGACTGCCGATGTATTTCAAGCCGCTAAAAGCCTGGTCGGCAGAGTCGATGCCGTGTTTATTCCCACCGACAACACCATCGTTTCCGCCCTGGAGTCGGTGATAAAGGTCGGGGTGCAAAATAAGCTGCCGATTTTTGCCGCCGATGTCGATTCAGTGAAAAGGGGTGCAGTGGCTGCCATGGGTTTTGATTACTACAAACACGGTAGGCAGACCGGGGCGATGGCCGAGCGGATACTTGCGGGTGAGAAACCGGGAAATATGCCCGTGGAGTTCCAGAAGGATCTGCAACTCCATATCAATGCCGGCTATTCCCGGCAGATGGGTCTTGAGCCGCCGGTGGCAATGCTTAAAAAAGCAACCCAAGTGTATGAGTAACAGGCGGGAAAAATAATGACTTTTTATGCAGCACTGGGGGCCGTCGAGCAGGGTTTGGTTTATGGCATAATGGTCATAGGTGTTTATCTTACTTTTCGGATCCTTGATTTTCCCGATCTGACTGTTGACGGTAGCCTGCCGCTCGGGGCCGCCATCTCGGCGGTGGCCATAACCAGCGGGGTCAATCCCTATCTTTCCCTGTTGTTGGCTCTGGCAGGTGGCTTTGTCGCCGGGATGGTGACGGCGGTTTTAAACACCAAGTTTAAAATTCTTCATCTGCTCGCCTCGATCCTTACCATGATCACCCTGTATTCCATCAATATTCGCATCATGTCCGGACCGAATGTTGCTCTTTTGGGTGTCGATACGGTTTTTGATGCGGTAATTCATTTGGGGATTCCCGCCCAATACGCAGGATTGTTGATCTTTGGCACCTTTGCCGGCCTGGTACTCGCTTTTATTGTTTGGTTCATGGGGACGGAATTCGGCCAGGCCATTCTTGCCACCGGCGACAACCCGCAGATGATCACCAGTCAGGGTGTCAACACCCACAGAATAATCATCCTCGGTGTTGGTCTTTCCAACGGCCTGGTTGCCCTGAGCGGGGCACTGGTCGCCCAGAACCAAGGGGCCGCCGACGTTGGCATGGGGCTTGGAACCATTGTCGCAGGTCTTGCCTCGGTTATTATCGGCGAGACGGTGTTCGGCTGTCAGACCATGGCCAGGGCCTTTATTGCCGCCCTTCTCGGCTCCATTGTCTATCGCCTGGCTATTGCCCTGGCTCTTGGGCTTGAGTTCGGCCGTTTTCGTTTCAATCCCAGCGATCTCAATCTCATTACCGCCGTTCTGGTTATCGGTGCCCTGATTACCCCCAACCTCAAGAAGAGGCTCATTGCCCGGTGATACGACTCGAAAACATTATAAAGTATTTTCACAAGGGTAGTGTCAATGAAGTATTCGCCCTGAACAACATCAACCTCAAGCTTGATGAGGGCGATTTCGTGACGGTGATCGGTTCCAACGGCGCGGGTAAATCGACCTTGCAGAACTGCATCGCCGGAGGTTTTTTCCCCGACTCCGGCAAGATTTTCATTGCCGATCAGGATGTTACCGGTTGGCCTGAATATAAACGGGCGGCGCTGATTTCACGGGTTTTTCAGAATCCCTTGCTCGGTACCTGCCCCTCGGCTACCATCGAGCAGAACATGGCCATTGCCGGCCTGCGCGGTAAGCGGCGAGGACTGGCCCGCGGCGTCAAGCTTCGGGATCGGGAACGTTTCCGCAACGAATTGCAGCAGCTTGGTTTGGGCCTTGAAAATCGTCTCTTGGACAAGGTCGGCCTGCTTTCGGGTGGCCAGCGTCAGGCCCTGACCATGCTTATGGCAACAATGATCAAGCCGGAGGTGCTGCTCCTCGACGAACACGTTGCCGCCCTCGATCCAAAAACCGCAGGCCAGATTCTTGGCCTTACCCAGGAGATCGTTAAGGGGCGCAAGCTCACCACCCTGATGATCACCCACAACATGAAGCACGCCATCAGTTTCGGCAACCGTCTCCTTATGCTGCACCAAGGGCGCGTTCTTCTTGATCTGCAGGGCCGGGAAAAAGAGAATCTGACTGTCAATGATCTGCTTGAACAGTTCTACAAGGCTCAGGGGGAAGAACTGGCACTCGATTCCCTGCTGTTGAGCTAGTCACCCTGACGAGATTCGTTTATAAAAACAAGAAACGAATCTCTCAGGTACTACGGGCAGCACCACAATGCAGTCTTCTCAATTTTACCGATGAGTTTGGTTGTTGTGCCCCCTGCCAAAATATAGTCTTTCAGCAAACCTTTTTCCTGGCTGCCGTGCATGCCCAATGCAACTGGGGTATAGCCGCCCCTTTCGCCTTCACTCTGAATCGCGCCTGCTACGGATACTCCCCAGCTACTGTGGCGATGGATACGCTCGTTGCTGATAGCATGGCCGTGCAATATTTCTTCTGCCCTTGAAAAAATTTCGCTTGATTCCCTGGTATTGTTGTTTACATGAAAGAGGGCGATGCTATGCTGTTTGTCGTCGCCAAGGATAAAGCCGACATGGTCGGCAGATATGCAGAAGAGTAACCAGGTGTTCCGACAGGTCGGTGAAGAAGGAACTGACAAAGCGTACGCCGTTGAGACTGTCTGAATTGCTGCTGATGGTCACAAGAAAGTGTTTATTCATAATGACAAGTATCCTTCTTTCCTGGAGCGAGAAAAGAAGATAATTTTTGCAAGAGAGATGGAAGTACAAGTATGAAAGCACTCAGAGGGGTCTTGTATATGGGAATATTGACATTTTTATTGGGAGGTTGTGCGAATTCCTTACATGTACCGGTATCCGATCACTTTGACGGCCAGAGGTTTTTTAATCCGGGTAAGCTACTGAACAAGAGTTTCGGTGCCTTTCTCAAGTGGCGGATGACCGCCGAACGAAAATATTGGCCGGAATACAGCGAACTTTCCATCCATGACCAACCGCCCAAGCGAGTTTATGGTGATCTGTTGCGAGTTTCCTGGGTTGGCCATGCCACCGTTCTAATTCAGACTCAGGGGCTGAACATCCTCACCGATCCCGTATGGAGCGATAGGGCGAGTCCGGTGACCTGGCTCGGGTCGCGCCGCGTTCACCCACCGGGGATCGCTTTTCAGGATCTGCCGCCGATCGATGTGGTGCTGGTCAGTCATAATCATTATGACCATCTCGATCTGACAACTCTTGCAAAACTTGTGCAACGGCACCAGACGCGGATTATCGTGCCGCTCGGCAATATTGGACTTCTTGCCGGTCATGAACCGGCAATCACCGCCGAGGCTTATGATTGGGGGGCTGAGGTGCAGTTGAGTAAAGATGTCGCGGTTTATCTCGAGCCCATGCACCACTGGTCTGCCCGGGGACTTTTTGATCGCAACAAAGCACTGTGGGCGGCTTTCACCATTACCACACCGGGCGGCAATATCTACTTTGTCGGCGATAGCGGTTACGGCAATGGTGACTATTTTCGGGCAGCAAAAGAAAAGTTTCACCACTTCCGGCTGGCGATTTTGCCGATCGGCGACTATGAACCACGCTGGTTTATGTCGTACGGCCATATGGCGCCGGAAGAATGTGTTCTGGCCTTTGAAGATCTTGGTTGCCCCTTTGTCCTCCCCATGCATCACAGCACCTTCCCCCTGGCCGATACCGGCCATGACCAGCCGCTAACCGATTTGCGGCGGGCGATAGCTGGGAAACAGCCGGCAGAAGAACGAATAATACCGATGCAAGTAGGCGAAAGCATGAGCGTTGGCACCATTAATCGCTGATTTTTCTGCGTCGGCGCACCTTGAACAAAACAGGCGGTGGCCTGGCCCTCAGCCCATGAGAAGCTCGTGCCAGGGTTTGACAACGAAACTATTATGGAGCATGTGATCGTCCTCCTCGATACTGATTTCAAGGTTGGCAAACGACTGTTGCGCCAGCGGGATTACCTCTCCAGGAGGGGTGACCGTATCCTCACGGCCGATGATTAAGACTGTGGGGAGTGGGAGTTTTGCAGGTGGCGGTTGGTATCCTCCAAAATTTAAGGCCGGTGCGAGAAGAATGAGACGGGTAACTTTTTCGGGAAATCTTATGGCATAACAGGTGGCCATCAGGCCGCCAAAGCTTGAGCCGATCAAGGTGACCTTGGAAAGACCTTGGCACAGGTTGATCAGCAGGTCCATTCGTTCGGCCAGGGAACCTGTGAAATCTGGGCAATGGATATGGGGAAAATGTTCGGCGAAAAAGCGCCCCTTGGTCCCTTGCCCTGACGAATCGAGACCGTGCAGAAAAAAGCTGCCGGTTGCCTGTTCCTGTCGATGTTGCTGCAGTTTGTAGAGTATTTTCACACCGTCCGGGGTGAGAGGTTCCTTGTCTTTCAATTGGAGAGCCTCGGCAACAGAAATGAACCGGCCTCCCGCCACCTCCGAATCCTGCAGGACGAAAGGACCATTGTGCCGACAGGTGAAGACACGTCCCCATACCCGGTTGCCGTCATCCTCGTAGTAATGGTCAAAAAGAAACTCCAGCACCACATCGCTTACTCCCAACTCCTCGGTCAGCTCTCGTACGGCTGAGTCTTCATAGGATTCCTCGGCTAGTACCACTCCGCCGGCGGCCACGTCCCAGAAACCGGGGTAGATATCTTTCCAGGCAGTCCTTTTCTGAAGAAAGAATTCGTCCTTATCGTTAAAAACCAGGATGTAGCTTGCCCGGTGGATCAGTCGGTCCGCCCGCATGCGGGAGCGGGGCAGGTGGCTGATTTTTCTGTTGTGGCGATCAACTATCTGGACAATTTCGTCGTGGTTGGATGTCATAGTTTTACCTCAACGGCCTTGTTAGGGAAGCCGTTTGTTAGAGAAGCTGTTTTGCCGGGTCACATTCTTGCCATAGTATAGGAAGAGTATGACAGGTTGCCAGAAGAAATTTTGTAGAAAATTTAGGCTTTATCTCCCTCGCGAAAATGGTAATATTGAAATGTGAGAAGTAGATAATGAAATATTACTATTTGTTGGCTGTGCCTGTTGGTAATAAAACCTGGCCAGACCAGAGGAGTGGGCCATGGAAGAGAAGACAACACCTTTTTTTCATTTACAATATTCCGAGGAGACCACCGCCGATCTGCGCGGCAGGCAGTCGGTGCGGACGACCTTCAAGCTGTCGGAAAGGTCTATTGATGCTCTGAGCATTCTCGCAGGTCAACTAGGTATTAAACAAAAATCACTTTTCGATCATTTGATTGAAGATACCCAGGCCTTGCGTGTGATCGCCAGCGAATTTGCCAATGTCGGTCAGGCCGCGCAACGGGTGGCAAAAACCTATGTAATATCGAGAAAGACACTGGAAAGCTTGGAAAAGGTTTCAGAGCAGTATAATACGCCGCGGGATGCCTTGGTTGAGTACTCGATCGAACGGATTCTCCCTTTGCTTGTTCGGGAAAAGGAAAAACATGGTAAGCGGAAACTATTAATGGAAGAACTTCAGCAATATCTGGAAAGGGGCACGACGCTATTAGACCGGGCGGAAAGTGATCTTGGTCAGGATGATCCGGTTTTTCTTGCGGTTCTCAACATGATTCGATCGGTAAATAACTGCTGCCGGGAACTTGAGTCGTGCGTAGAGCGAGGAAATAAAATAGAGGAATTTTAGCAACATAAGAAAATACTCTCTCAAGACATGGAGCGGGCGCACAATCATGATCAATTTTTTCACTGCCCAAGCAGAAATCAAGCAGATTCAGCGGGATGTCTTGCGTCCCCTCTACACCATGTATTCCGGTCAGGAAGAGGCGCCCCACGGGTGGCTTCTCGCCGAAACCGGACGTGCCATCGCCAACCATCGCCGATATATCGAGGAGGTTTGCGCCAGTCGGCTGGTGGCAATCATCTTTAAAATAGTTAAATTTCTTGGCGGTGCGGAACAATTGACCGCCGGGGACTTTGCCCGTTTCACCTCTTATGTAAACGATGGTGGAATCCAGGCCATGATAAAGATGCTCTTGGCTGTCGACAAGGAACAAACCTTTGTCGAGGAGTTACACCATTTGCCTGACCGTGTCCGGGCTAATGCCGCCCCGATGTTGGCCAAGGCGAAAAGTCTGCACACCGATTTCATTACCGGCTTTTTTCAAGAAAGTTTCGGGTCGGTGGAAAACACTCCGGCAAAGCTACGCGACAACTTTGTCAGGTCACGGGAGTTTATGGATCGACTTGTCCAGCTTGCCGCAACCCAACCTCGATAACCTGATAAGTCACTATTGGAGGGATATATGCATTACCCGCGCCTGGTATCTTTACTTCTGCTTCTTCTCCTGACCGGTTGTATCGCCAAAGTCTTGCCACCTGTCCAATTCTCCCCGCCCTTGCAGAAAATCGATTATCTGACCGAGGTCCAGCCGATACTCGTGAAACGATGTGTGGTCTGTCACAGCTGCTATAATTCGCCCTGCCAATTGAAGCTCGATTCCTTCGAGGGTTTGGAACGCGGTGCCACGAAAAAGGCGGTGTACAACGCCATCCGCCTGCACACCATGGAACCGACGCGCTTGTTCATGGATGCGCATGGAGCTTCCGAATGGCGGAGTAAAGGTTTTTTTGGTGTAACCGACAGCTCGGCCGGATGCGGGCAGAATAATTCAACCCTGCTGCAGCTTCTCGAACACAAAAAACACAATCCCCTTAAAGACAATGATGCCTTTAAACCGGAAGAGGATGAACTAACCTGTGCGCAGTCGGAAAGCGAACTCGGCGAGTTTCTCGCCAAACACCCAAACCGTGGAATGCCGTATGGCTTTCCGCCTCTAACAGAGGATGAGTTTAATGCAATAGCCGGTTGGCTTGCCCAGGGTGCCGCAGGACCTGAAGGAGAAGAGAAGGCCCGGCTCATGGCAGTTCCCCGGGGTGATCAAAAAAAGATCGACCAATGGGAGTCCTTTTTTAATCAAACAGATGCCAAACATGCAGTAACGGCCAGGTATCTGTATGAGCATCTTTTTCTTGCCCACATAAAGTTGCCGACCGAGAGCAATATCTTTTATGAGCTGGTGAGGTCCCGCACTCCACCCGGAACGCCGATCAAGGTGATCGCTACCGACCTGCCCTATGATGATCCCGGAGAAAAGAATTTTTATTACCGGCTGAGAAAAATCCATTCTACCATTGTTCACAAGACCCATATGGTCTTTGACTTTTCTGATGCGCAGTATGAGCGGTTTCACGAGCTGTTCATCAAGCCGGACTGGTTGCTTCCCCCGAAAATGGTCAACTACGACCCAAAGATTAGCGCCAACCCGTTCAGGGCTTTCGAGCAAATTCCGCCCGGATCACGGTACCAGTTTCTCCTCGACAACATCGAGTATATCATCATGACCTTTATTCGTGGTCCTGTGTGCAAGGGTCAGATAGCCCTTAATGTTGTGCACGATCAGTTCTGGCTGATATTTCTCGATCCGCAGTATGACCTGAGTGTTCAGAATCCTGGATTTTTAAAGACATACGATGAATTGCTGCAGATTCCTCTCACCGAGGATGGTTTGTTTGAGACGTTCAAGGCGACAGTGAAGAGAGAGTATCGCACGAAGGCCTCGGAATTTGCAAAACAACGTCAAGCATACTATGCATCCCATTACCGATATCGAGAGCCGGGTGCGGAAGCGATCTGGCGGGGTGGCAAGGGTTCGGACAGTCCCCTGTTGACGGTGTTTCGCCACTTTGACAGTGCCTCCGTGCACGCTGGGCCGTTGGGAAGTCTGCCAAGGACGATTTGGGTCATGGACTATCCCCTGCTCGAGCGTATCTATTATTCCTTGGTGGCTGGCTTCAATGTCTTCGGACATGCGATGCACCAGGCCTCCATTCGCGTCTATATGGATGAACTTCGTCAGGAAGGAGAGACCTATTTCATCGATTTTATGCCGAAAGAACGACGTGATACAATGATGAAAGAATGGTATGGCGGTATGGACCTGGAAAAGGAACATATCGATTATTCCAAATCCGCTCTGGATTCCGGCTTTGCCTTTAAAAGTGATGATCCGAAGCGGGAATTTATTGAATACCTGGTGGACAAACACTTCCGCCGGGATATAGGGATGCACTTTGACAGGAACTATCTCAGGGCCGGCGAGGAATATCCGCCATTGCCCGGATCCTTTACAACAATCGATGACTATTTCAGAGGATTCCTGGCGGTCACCAGACCGGGAACAGCATTTGTTTCAAAGATAGCCGACCATGGCGCAAATCTCGCCTATGTCCGTATCATCAAAGATGTCAAGAAACCGAAGGAGGATATGTACCTGTCAGTCGTTGTCAATCGCTGGCACGATGACGTCACTACCGTCTTTGGAGAAGAGCAGCGGTTGCGTCCGGAACTGGACAGTGCGGATATTATAGAAGGGTTCGTCGCCTCCTATCCCAATTATTTTTTTGAGGTGAAGGTGGAAGAACTTGCCGAATTCTTCAATATGTTGAAAACCTACGATGGGAGTCCGAGGTCACTTGACTTGCTGGATAAATTTGGAGTAAATCGGGCAAGAGACGACTTCTGGCAGGCATATGATCGCTTCCAGGAAACTTTTAATGCTTCAGACCCTGTACAGGCAGGGCTTTTCGACCTGAATCGTTACTATTACCTGGCGAGGATCAAACAATAATACTGCTCCCAGCCTATAGAAATATTAATAGGGCAGGGCCTCGGCTGTGCAGGCCAGTGGACCGGGTGTGATCAGGGGAGATGTTATGTCCCCGATTCAACCCGGTTCCGCCCGCCCGCCTTGGCTTGATAGAGTGCTTTGTCGGCATTTTTGATTAATTCTCCGGCATCATGGAAGGCAGGACACCAAGTGGCGACTCCGATACTGATGGTCAACTTGATTTCCAGCTGTTCCGAAATGCGGATTTCATGGTTTTCCACGGTCCTGCGTAGTCGCTCGGCAAGTTGGCAGGTGTCGGAACCGTTGCTCCTGGCGCTGATAACTAAAAATTCTTCACCACCCCACCTGCTGACCATGTCATAGCTCCGGGCCTTCTCCTCAAGGAGTCTGGTTACTTGTTGCAGCACTGTGTCGCCACAATCATGACCGTGAGTGTCATTGATCAGTTTGAAATGATCGATATCAATCATCAGGATCGACAAGGGTTCGCCGTAACGCAGCACTTCGGCAACGAGGTTTTTCAACCTCTGCAGTGCGCTTCGACGATTGGGGAGTCCGGTGAGAAAGTCGGTCATTGCCATGTTCTGCAGCTTCCGATTGGTGGACGCCAGTTTAGCAGCATAGCGCCGGATCACTTCACGGTCGTTAGCGATGGTTTGTTGCGAGCGGATGAGCCGTTCCCCACTGGAGATTCTGGCCTGTAGTACCTTGGCTGTGAAGGGTTTTATGATATAATCATCGGCTCCGGCATCAAAGGCCTGGACGAGCCCGTCATCTGATTCGTTGCCGGTCAGCATGATTATATACATATGCTGGGTGACGCTGGTTTTTCGGAGGATTTTGCACAGATCTATGCCGCTGAGTTCAGGCATTTGCCAATCGGTAATGAGCATCTGCGGACGACGTTCCAATGCCAGTTCCAGCGCCTCCTCTCCGTCCTTGGCGAGCAACAGAGATCGATGTTCGGCGCTGAGCATCTTTTCCAGACAGAGCAGGGTTATCGGATCATCATCGGCGGCCAGAACGGTGATGATCGCCTGCTTGCCCAGGTCTGTCTCCGAGCTCATATCATCCATGGTTTTTATCTGGTGGTAATTCGGACAGTGTAAAGTTGGAACCTCGAAGAACTCGCTGGCCGCCTGCCAGGAGGCTACCAGTTTATCGAAAAAAGGACTGAAGTGCTCCACGGGAAGAGCCTGCGCCTCTGCTTGTTGTTCAACCGCCAAGAAAGTGTCAGTCAGTGGGAGCTCAAAGAGACAAATTTTTGCTATATTATCGGAAAGGTAAAGGATCTTGCGGATTTTTGAGGTGATACGGCAAAGAGGTTTGTCGTCAGATTGCTCGTCAACCGTTCTCAGTGCTCTGATGAGTGGTTCGGGGAGGTACCAGCTGGCGAGCAGGTTGCACGTAAAATCAATAGTCGACAGGCCAAAAAGTTGTTTTTCCTTCTGCTCGGTCTTGTCGGAGTGAAAATCTTTTGTCAGGAGATTGCCATAATCTTCCGGAAATGCCGTGGCAAGGGCCAAGTCACCGATATTGCTAAGAACGCCGTATGTGAAGAAGAGCTGTGGATCACTGTGATGCTGAAATGCAAGTGCCTTTGCCGCAGCTCCCCGGGCCAGGGATTTTTGCCAAAACCTTTGATAATCAAAATGAGGGCATTTGCCATGGCGGTATTGGCCGAGGAGAGAGAAAATAATCGCAAGATTAGCTGTTGTCCCTGGGGCAAGGGTGGTTAAGGGGAGGGGGCCCGTTTCCTTTCCTGTGAAACCGTAGACCAGTGGGTTGTTGATAAAACGGAGAAGGTCTGTAGCGAATTGAGGGTTGCCTTCAATGATCCGGGAGCAGGAATCCGGAAGATCATGTTGACCATAGCAATGGGACGCAATATTCAGGGCGAAACTCGATGGTCTCGGAACTGATTTCGTTCTGCAGATGAGAGTAAATGCCTGGTTCGTTTCCATGGCTATCCATTTGGGAACTTGTCGGCAGGATTCCCCAGTGAACGGGATTCCTTGCAATATCAGAACGAAAGAACCGGTACTTATACCCCCTCGAGGGGTGTTAATAAAAGCAGGCAAAACCCTGGCGGAACAGTTTTGACTCTATTTGGCCTCGAGTATAACCGAAAACGTCGGTGCTTTGTCCCAAAAAAGTCGTTGTCCAGCCATTTCCCTGACTCTGCAGTCTGATGGAAGGTTGTGGCGTGAGCGGGCTTGGTTTATTGAGAATGAATTTCGTCAGAGTGCTTACACCTCTCAACCCCTCAAAGGGGTACTGAAAGAGTCCAGTATATCGGGATTAGGTATGTATCTGCGATCTTCAAATAATCTGAACAGTATGGTACTATCATTATTTTTGGTTGGAAACGTGAACGTTAGGTAAAAAAAGGAAATACGATGGGTGTGCAGGTTGAATTAAGTCAGTGGCTGGGCCAGGTGGCAGGGATCCTGCCGTTCGGGTATGCCTTTGGTGCTGGGATGGTGTCGGCGGTCAATCCCTGCGGCTTCGCCTTGTTGCCGGTCTATCTTACCCTTTATCTGGGAGCCGACGATAGCCGTTTTCGCAGCCAGTCTTTGTTTCTCAGGCTATTGAAATCATTCTGGATAGCCTTTATGGTGACCTCCGGTTTTGCCCTGCTTTTTGGTGTTGTGGGGATTATTGTCTCGGCCGGAGGTTCGGCTTTGATGGGGGTAATGCCCTGGCTTGCAGTCGCGGTTGGTCTGGCTCTGATGTTCTTTGGCGTTTGGATGCTTTTTGGTAACACTCTGTCGCTGCATTTTTTCGTAGGGCTTGCCGGAAAAATAGGCGATCCGAGGGAGATTTCCGTTTTTGGCTTTTTCCTCTTCGGCGTTGCCTTCGGCGCAACATCACTTGGCTGTACGTTGCCGATTTTTCTCATGGTTGTCGGCAGCTCGGCTACAGCTGGAGATTTCACAACAGGCTTTCTCCAGTTTCTTAGCTATATACTGGGAATGGGAAGTGTTATGCAGATCCTCACTCTTGGTATTGCTGTTGTGAAAGAAGGTGTTGTTGTCGGGGTCTTGCGGCGAGTGCTGCCCTACGTTCAAAAAATTTCCGCCTTGCTTCTTCTTGGTGCCGGTGGCTACATTGTCTTCTACTGGTTATCCAGCGGTCTGCTACTGGAGTAATTCTTCTTTACCTGGAACCGTCCTCCTTCGACTCTAGTCTATCGAGGTTTTCGATTTTTGCGAGGATCAATGAAAAAATACGGAGGGATGCTGGCTGCAGCTGCAGCCTATATTCTCTGGGGGGTACTGCCGGCCTACTGGAAGCTTTTGGTCGGAGTGCCGGCTTACGAAATTCTTGGCCATCGGATGGTCTGGTCTTTTCTTTTGACCCTGGGATTTATTGTCCTGCTTGGGCGAAAAGATGCCTTTCGCCGAGCGGCTGGAGAGCGGAAAAACCTCATCACCTTTTCCACGACATCTCTTCTCCTGGCAATCAATTGGCTATTGTATATCTGGGCAGTCAATGCCGGCTTTATTGTTGAGGCAAGTCTCGGCTATTTTATCAATCCGTTGATCAACGTATTGTTCGGCATGATTTTTTTTCGGGAAAGGATGCGCGCCATGCAATGGATGGCGATTTTATTTGCCGTCCTCGGGGTCCTCTACCTCACCTTCTATTACGGCCAATTTCCCTGGATTTCCCTGGTATTGGCCATCACATTTGCGATTTATGGTCTTCTCCATAAACAAAACCCCCTTGCTCCTCTGGATGGCCTGTGTCTGGAAACTGCGGTGTTCTTTATCCCTTCCCTGCTTTTTCTTCTCGGTATTGAATATGTGCAGGGCGGATCATTTGGACACATCGGCCTTTCCGGCTCTTTGCTCCTGGCCGGAGCCGGAATTATTACGACAATACCCTTGTTGCTTTTCGGCTATGCCGCCCATAAGATACCCATGTCCACCCTTGGCCTCTTGCAATATTTGGCACCTTCTATCAATCTTGTTCTCGGGGTTTTTGTCTATGGCGAAGATTTCAGCAGCCAGAGACTGGTGGGTTTTATCTTGATTTGGACGGGTTTGGCCCTTTATCTAGCGGAAAACATGGTTTGCCGCCTCAGGGCACAAAGAAGCGCACTGACCGGTCGGAAGTAGACGCTGTTCCGACAGCCCGCCGAACCTATGGTTTTTCAGGTTTTGAGGTGAGGGTCTGCAAAAACAGGGCGTCAGGTTTGCAGTAATTCGTCAATCGTCTGGTATAAAGGGCCTATCTCAATAGGCTTGGGGAGATATCTTTCAAAGAGGTAAGGGGTGTTGTCGGGCAGTTTCGCTGGGAATTCCCCACTGATTGCTACCACAGGAATTTTTGCGGTGACAGGGTCGCTGCGCAGGGCTGCAAGGACGGCATAGCCGGTCATGTCCGGAAGAGAAATATCCAGCAATACCAGATCCGGGACCTCTCGTTTGGCCGCTTCGATGCCGCTCTTGCCGTCGGCTGCAACGGATATTGTCAGGTTTTGTTTACGTTCAACGATGAACTGCACCAGCTGGCGATTGGCGGGGCTATCCTCTATATAGAGAATTTTGTGGGTAAGTTTTTCGGTCATAATTCTTCCCTTGCCGAACTGTTTGTCACCTCTTGCGGATAAATCAAGGTTTCTCCAGGTGGGCAACTCCTTTTTAATTACGGGTTTTTCCGGAGCGACAGGGCAATTCTGTTTCTCTGTCGGTCAATTTCCATAACCCGGACCTCAACTTTTTGTCCGACTTTCACCGCGTCGCCTGGATCTTTAATAAAACGGTCGGCCAGTTGACTGATATGTATGAGACCGTTCTGCTTGATACCGATATCGGCAAAAGCGCCGAATTTTGTGACATTAGTGATTATTGCCGGGAGTCGCATACCCTCATGCAGGTCGTCCATGCTATGGAGTCCTTCGGCGAAACGAAATTGCTCGAAGGAGCGTCGCGGGTCCCTGCCCGGTTTGGCGAGTTCAGCCATGATATCGACCAGTGTCGGCAGGCCGACCGAGTCATCTATGTAACGCTTGAGGTCGATGGCTTGCCGCACTTCCTCGGACTGCAGAAGGTCATCAATCTTGACGCCGGCATCCGTTGCCATTCTTTTCACCAGCGAGTAACGTTCCGGGTGCACGGCGCTGGCATCAAGGATATTACTGCCGTTCCGGATACGCAGGAAAGCTGCGCATTGCTCGAAGGCTTTCGGGCCAAGGCGGGCCACTTTCTGCAGTTCCCGGCGGCTGGTGAAAGGACCAGTGCTGTCTCGGTGGGCAACGATGTTGCCGGCAAGTGTCGGACCGAGACCGGAGACATAGGTGAGCAGTTCGCTGCTGGCACTATTTAACTCGACCCCGACGCTATTGACACAGCTTTCAACCACCTCCTGCAAACCTTTCTTTAATTCACTAGGATTCACGTCGTGTTGGTATTGGCCCACGCCTATAGATTTGGGGTCGATCTTGACCAGTTCGGCCAAGGGGTCCTGCAAGCGCCTGCCGATGGAAATGGCCCCGCGTACGGTAATATCATGGTCGGGGAACTCAGACCGGGCAATTTCCGAAGCGGAGTAGATCGACGCGCCGTCTTCATTCACCAGGGTAATAATGATTCCGGCATCAAGCCCCAGCGACCGGATGAATTCTTCAGTTTCCCGTCCGGCTGTGCCGTTGCCGATGGCGATGGCCTCGATCCGGTGTTTTTTCACTAACCCGGTAATGATTTCCCCGGCCTCGATCAGCTTACGGCCTCCGTGGGTCGGAAAGATGGTAGTGTTTTCGAGAAGTTTCCCTTGGCCGTCAAGACAGACGACCTTGGCACCGGTTCTATAACCCGGATCGAGGGCCAGCGTACGCTTTTGGCCGAGGGGCGCAGCCAATAGCAGCTGGCGGAGATTGTCGGCAAAGACCCGGATGGCCTCACTATCGGCTCGGGTTTTCAGGTCAGTCGTCAGTTCGTTTTCGAGGGAAGGGGCAAGAAGCCGTTGATAACAGTCTTCGAGGGCTTTACTCACTTGATCCAGCCAAGGTCCGGTCTTGAGGTGTCTTTTTTTTAGGAGGCGCAGGGCGATTTCTTCGGGTGGCCGGATGGTAAGGGTGAGGATTTTTTCCTGGGCACCGCGGAACATGGCAAGCAGCCGGTGGCCCGGCGCCTTGGCTGCGGCCTCACGCCAATCGAAATAATCTTTATATTTTTCGCCTTGGGCGATATTTTTTTTCACTCCCTTCGATTCGATGGTCGCCTGCTCGTGAAAGAGGCGGCGCAGTTCGGCCCTGGTCGGTTGGCTTTCGCTGATGTCTTCGGCGATAATATCCCTCGCACCGGCCAGAGCGTCTTCATCGGAGGCTATACCTTTCTCAGAGTCGTGGAAAAGGTGGAGTTGCAGTGGTTGGATGCCTTTGATAATCATCTCGGCCAGGGGTTCAAGCCCCCTTTCCCTGGCTATAAGGCCGCGAGTCTTACGCTTTGGCCTAAATGGCAGGTAGATATCCTCAAGCTCGCTGAGGTTCTCGGTTTTTTGCAGCTGCTTTTCGAGCCCTTCGTCGAGTTGTCCGGTCTTGGTGAGAGTTGCGAGAATGGTTTGGCGACGCTTGTCCACCTCAACCAGTTTTTGTTGTTGATCGCGAATTGCCGCAATGGCCACTTCATCAAGCGACCCGGTAAGCTCTTTGCGATAACGGGCGATGAAGGGCACGGTGCCGCCATCAAGCAGGAGAGTCAGGGCGTTTTCGACTTGTTGCTCCCGAAGATTGAGAATCCCTGCTATTTTAAGGGCGTACGTTGCTGGTTCGGTCATTGTTGCCGTTAAAGGTTGAAGAATGGGTGTGATGATAAATTCTCGTGGATACTAGTCTGGTGTCGGGAAGAATGCAAGAGGCTGAATGGCGTTAGAAACAGTTTGATATTCGTCCGGAGAGAAGATATGCTGAAGCCTAGAATGAATAAGGTTTCACAGAAGACAATTAACCTAGGCGAAGAATATGGACCATAAGCTGGAAATTTTGGTTAAATGCCTCCCGAAGGCAATGCTGCAGGCGCTTACTCCCGAGGCAATAGAAGCTGTTCCCGTCAACATCCTGAAGAGTGATATGATTGCCATTTATGCATTCCCTTACAGAATAGGGCGAGAGTCAAGGGTTGCCAAAATTAATGGCAGGCTGGAAACCATAGAGCGGCCGAAAAAGGACGGCAGCGCTCCCACCAACGATCTTTATCTTGTTGATCATGGCCAGCGGCTGAACATCTCCAGAGAGCATTTCGAAATTGTCAAAAATGATCAGGGATATCTCTTAGTTGATAGGGGCAGTGCCTGCGGCACCAAGATCGAAGGACGAAACGTTGGGGGCGATGATGAAGGTGGTTCAGCAGAACTGCATGATGGTGACGTGATCGCCGTCGGCTCCGTTGGCACGCCATATTCCTTTCGTTTCACCACGTTCGACGAATATTGCGTGATTCGCAAGGAAAAATGAGGTGCGAACAGGCAGTGGGGTAATCAGGAAGCGTTGTCAATGGCCTCAGCGATCAGGAGGGCCTGACGAGTTGCAGCGACATTATGAACCCTGATAATAGAGATGTTTTTGCCTGCGCAGAGCGCTGATGCAACGGCAGTAGCCAGATCCCTTGCCGTTTCTAATTGAATTCCAGTGATTTCCCCGAGAAACCGTTTGCGGCTGTGGCCGAGAAGCACCGGTAAACCAAGTGTCACAAATTTATCGAGGTGTTTAAAAATGGAGAGATTGTGCTGTTGGGTTTTACCGAAACCGATGCCGGGATCAATAATCAGTCGGTTTCTGTTGATACCGTTTTCCGTAAGCCAAGTAATACGTTCGGTGAAGAAGGCGAGAATTTCCTCTATTACATTGGTGTAAACCGGTCTCAGTTGCATATCGGCAGGGGTGCCTTGCATATGCATGATGATTACCGGCACGGCGGTGTTGCGGACAAGCGACAACATTTCCGGATCCTTACGTAGTGCTGAAATATCATTGATGATATCTGCACCTGCCCGGAGAGCTTGTTCGGCGACAACCGCCTTCGTAGTATCAATGGAGATTGGAATTCTGTGCTTCTTGCGCACAGCTTCGATTACCGGAATGACTCTTCGTAACTCCTCCTCGGCGGCAACCGGTTCGGCAAAGGGACGAGTGGACTCGCCACCCACGTCAAGAATATCAGCGCCGTCATGGATAAGCTGCTCTGCCTGGACAATGGCTGCGGTGGTGGAGGCGAAATTGCCGCCGTCGGAAAAAGAATCGGGCGTCACATTAAGGATGCCCATGATCTTCACTCGGTCAACAGTCATTAGGGTTTTTTAGGTTCTTCCGGTTTCTCGCCCCCCGGTTGTTGCATTGGCGGCTCTTCTTCGGCAGGGGGGACCTCTGTGCTTGCAGGTGTTGGTGTCTCCTCGGCAGCAACTATCGGTGCAGTCTTTTTCTTGGCGGCCATCCGTTTTTTGTTGGCCTGAGTCAAAGCGATCTGCGAGGTGTATTGGCCGGGACGCAATTCTTCAACGATTCGTTCCATATCGGCAAGGACGATGGTTTCTTTTTCCAGTAGTTCCTCGCTCATGCGGATCAGAATATCTTTATGTTCTTGAAGCAGTGTCGCCACAGTGGCCATGGCATTGTCGATAATCTTTTTAACTGCGACATCGATCAATCGTGCGGTATCCTCACTGAAATCGCGGGCATGTCCGATTTCCCGGCCTAGAAAAATCTGTTCTTCCTTCTTGCCGTAGGTCAGAGCGCCAAGTTCTTCGCTCATCCCCCACTCACAGACCATTTTCCGAGCCATTGCCGAGGCTCGTTCGATATCATTGCCGGCCCCGGTGGTAATTTCGTTAAAGATAATTTTTTCTGCCAGTCGTCCGCCATAAAGAATACAGATGGTGTTTTCCAGGAAGGTTTTAGAATGGGTGTATTTATCGTCAGTCGGCAGTTGCATAGTCAGACCAAGAGCCCGACCGCGAGGAATGATGGTCACTTTATGGATAGGATCGGTATCGGCCAGCAACCAGGCAACCAGGGCATGTCCCGCCTCATGGTAGGCGGTGATGGCCTTCTCCTTTTCATTGATGATCATCGATCGCCTTTCCGCGCCCATCATGATCTTATCTTTGGCCTTGTCAAGGAGGTCGAGGTTGATTTCTTTGGCACCTGTACGGGCAGCCATGAGGGCTGCTTCATTGACCAGATTCTCAAGATCGGCACCGGAAAAACCAGGGGTACCGCGAGCCAGAATCTCCAGGTCGATATTGGCAGCCATTTTGGTCTTTTTGGCATAAATTTCCAGGATTTTCTGTCGTCCGCCGACATCCGGAATCGGCACGATAACCTGGCGATCGAAGCGTCCCGGACGCAGAAGGGCAGGGTCAAGAACGTCGGGTCGGTTGGTGGCCGCGACAATGATAACACCGTCATTGCTTTCGAATCCATCCATCTCAACAAGTAACTGGTTGAGGGTCTGTTCGCGTTCGTCATGACCGCCGCCAAGGCCGGCCCCGCGATGCCTGCCTACGGCATCAATCTCGTCGATGAAAATAATGCATGGCGCATTTTTTTTGCCCTGGGCAAACATGTCGCGCACCCTTGACGCACCGACACCGACAAACATCTCAACAAAATCGGAACCGGAAATACTGAAAAACGGCACGTCGGCCTCTCCGGCAATGGCCTTGGCCAACAAGGTTTTTCCGGTACCAGGTGCTCCAGCCAGGAGGACGCCGGTGGGGATTCTGCCGCCAAGCGCCGTGAATTTCCCGGGATCTTTAAGAAAATCGACTATCTCCTCGAGTTCTTCCTTGGCTTCATCGATACCGGCGACATCGGCAAAAGTGACTTTATTATTACTCTGCTCAGTTAGTCTTGCTCTATTCTTGCCGAACGATAAGGCACCGCCTTTGCCGCCACCCTGCATCTGTCGCATGAAAAAAACCCATACACCAATAAGCAGCAGCATGGGAAACCAGGAGACAAAAATGGTCATCAGGAAAGAATCCTTCTGAACTTCCTTGACGTTTATATCGACGCCTGATTTCCGCAAGATCGAAATGAGTTCCGTGTCGGTCAGCGGATAGATGGTCTGAAAGGGTTTTCCGTCCTGCAGTGTTCCGGAGAGCACATCACCACTGATGGTAACACGAGTGATTGCCTTGCTTTCAATGCTCGACATGAACTCGCTGTAGGTGAGTGATGTCTGATTGGTTTGAGGTTTATTAAAAAGATTAAAAAGAAGGATCATGGTCAAACCAATCACCAACCACATGCTTAGGTTTTTATAAAAAGTATTCAACGAAGTCTCCGGTGGCTCCTGGTTATCTTTAATGCTTCCTTAGCTGAGTCTCACAGAAAAACGATTTGTCTGTTTTTACGTAAGAAAATCGTAAAGTGACTCATTCTTTTGTTGGGATGTAGACTTATTACTCACAGGATCATTTTTTCTGAAAACCTGTGCACGCACTAAAGGTAAATCGAAAAATTCGAATGTCGAGTAATAAGTGAAATATTCTTAATTTGTCACCTGGGCTGTGTGAAATATTGGACAGGTTGAACCTCAGGTTGTTTTTTTTGCATTTCCCGCATACCCTCAACCAAAGCCTTGGCCCCGCTGGCGGTAGTATTATAAGGAATGTGGTAGTCAAGGGCAGCCCGACGTATACTGTAGGAATCCTCGGTGGTTCGTTTGCCGAGCGAGGTGTTGACAATCCAAGAGATTTCTCCGTCCCTGATCTTATCGAGGATGTGCGGTCGGCCCTGGGAGATCTTGTTGATAAGCTGGCAAGATACACCCGCTGCTTGCAGGCATGCAGCGGTACCTGTAGTTGCAAAAACGGTGAATCCGAGGTTTACCAGATCCTTGGCAACGGCAACAATGGTGTCCTTGTCTTTGTCCCGGACACTGATAAAGACATTGCCGGACAGAGGAACTTTGGAGCCGGCCGCCAGCTGGGATTTGGCAATAGCCAGACCGAGATTATCATCTATACCCATAACTTCGCCGGTGGATTTCATCTCCGGGCCGAGCAGGGTGTCCACCTTTTCAAAGCGATCAAAGGGGAAGACCGCTTCTTTAACAGCCCAATGTGATATAATCACCTCGGTCGTCAGTCCCAGTTCTTCAAGGGTTGCACCCATCATAACCTTGGTGGCAAGCTTGGCCAAAGGGACTCCGGTTGCCTTACTGACAAAGGGGACGGTACGGGAGGCGCGAGGATTTACCTCAAGGACATAGAGATCGTTGTCTTTAATGGCAAACTGCACATTCATGAGGCCGATGACCCCGAGTTCCATGGCCATTGCTTTGCTGGCCTGCTTGATCTCATCGATTGCCGTGGGGCTCAGGGTATGGGGTGGGAGGACGCAGCAAGAATCTCCAGAGTGGATGCCCGCTTCCTCAATGTGCTCCATGATGCCGCCAATAACCGTACGTTGGCCGTCACAGATGGCGTCCACATCGATCTCAATGGCATCTTTTAAAAATTTATCGATAAGTATCGGGTGTTCGAGGGTGGTGCCGCCGATGGCAATCATGAAATCCCGAATGCCCTGGTGATTGTAAACGATACGCATATCCCTGCCGCCAAGGACGTAGGAGGGGCGGACGACAACCGGATAACCGATCCGCTCGGCCGCCTCCAAGGCCTCATCAAGAGTCCGGACGGTATCATTGTCCGGTTGGCGCAATCCGAGTTTATGCAGAAATTGCTGGAAGCGTTTGCGGTCCTCAGCCCGGTCGATGGCGTCCGGCTGGGTACCGACAATCTTCACGCCCATCTCGGCCAGAGGAACGGCGAGATTGAGAGGTGTTTGGCCACCGAATTGCACGATGACCCCATCAGGCTTTTCCTGGTCGATGATGTTTAGGACATCTTCCCGGGTGAGTGGTTCAAAGAAGAGTTTGTCGGAGGTGTCATAGTCGGTTGACACCGTCTCCGGGTTGGAGTTGATCATGATCGATTCCACCCCGATTTCACGGAGAGCAAAGGCGGCATGGACACAGCAATAGTCAAATTCAATGCCCTGGCCGATGCGGTTTGGTCCGCCGCCGAGAATAACGATTTTTTTACCTGTGGTGATCTTGGCTTCGTTCTCTGTTTCGTAAGTTGAATAATAGTACGGCGTATAGGATTCAAACTCGGCGGCACAGGTATCCACAAGTTTGTAAACCGGCATGACCGAAAGCTTTTTACGGAGCTGGCGAATGTCGTTTTCGCCGGTGTCGGTGAGATAGGCCAACTGATGATCGGAAAAGCCGCGCTCCTTGCAGTATTGGAGAAAATCTGCATCTAATCCTGGAAGACCGCGTTTGATGATCTCCTCTTCTGTTTCGACGATTTGCTGGAAATTGTACAGAAACCAAGGGTCGATTTTGGTGAGGATGTTGAGCTCAGTGAGCTCCATACCTCGCTTCAGCGCCTCATAGATATGGGCAATGCGCTTGGAGTTGGGCACGCGTAAGCCCAGCTCGAGGTCGTCACGGTCAAGGTGCGAAAGCGTTTGCTTGCCATCACCACCGAAACCGAACCTACCGGTTTCAAGGGACCTCATAGCCTTTTGGAAGGCCTCTTTGAAGGTTCGACCGATGGACATGGTCTCGCCAACTGATTTCATTGAGGTGGTGAGGAGATCGTCGGCCTCAGGAAATTTTTCAAAGGTCCATCGGGGAATTTTCACCACGCAATAATCGATGGACGGCTCAAATGCCGCCAGCGTCTCTCGGGTGATATCATTTTTCAGCTCATCAAGTGTATAGCCGACCGCCAGTTTGGCGGCAATCTTGGCGATGGGAAAGCCGGTGGCCTTGGAGGCGAGGGCGGAACTGCGCGAAACCCGCGGGTTCATCTCGATGACCATCATCTCGCCGTTTTCCGGGTTGACGGCAAACTGGACGTTTGAACCGCCGGTTTCAACCCCGATTTCCCGGATGATGGCGATGGCTGCGTCACGCATCTCCTGATATTCTCTGTCTGTAAGGGTCTGGATCGGGGCGACGGTGATGCTGTCGCCGGTGTGCACGCCCATGGCATCGACGTTTTCAATGGAACAGATGATGACCACATTATCGTTGCGGTCGCGCATAACCTCCAACTCGTATTCCTTCCAACCCAAGAGGCTCCGCTCCAACATGACCTCAGTGTTCATCGACAGGTCGAGGCCTGCGGTGCAGAGGAGCTCAAGTTCCTGGCGATTGTAGGCGACACCCCCGCCGGTCCCGCCGAGGGTGAAACTCGGCCTGACGATGAGGGGGAAACCGAGCTGGTCGCCGGCTGCCATGGCCGCATCAAGGGTCTTGACGATTATTGATTCCGGAACCTTAAGACCGATCTTCCGCATGGCATCGCGGAATTCCTCACGACCTTCGGCCTTTTTGATAACGGCGATGTCGGCGGCGAGGAGCTCGACCTTATACTTGTCGAGAATCCCCATCTCGGCCACCTTGATGGCGGTATTGAGGGCGGTTTGGCCGCCGAGCGTCGGCAGCATGGCATCGGGTCGCTCCTTCTCGATGACCTTGGCGACGAATTCCGGGGTGATCGGTTCAATGTAGGTGCTGTCGGCCAATTCCGGATCGGTCATAATGGTCGCCGGATTGGAGTTGATGAGCACAACCTCGTATCCTTCCTCTTTCAAGGCCTTGACCGCCTGGGCGCCGGAATAGTCAAATTCGCAAGCCTGACTAATAATGATAGGGCCGGAGCCAATGATGAGGATTTTCTTGATGTCTGTTCTTTTCGGCATGATTCGTTGGTGTTTGCTATCGTTATGGGTTGTCCCGTGCCGGGTAATAGTCGTTTCGTTATTGTGCCATACTCCCTGTCACGCGCGCATCATGTCGAGAAAACGGTCAAAAAGATAGACAGCATCATGCGGTCCCGGGGCATGTTCAGGATGATACTGGACGGAAAATGCCGGATACCTGGTGTGGCGCATGCCTTCCAGACTGTTGTCATTAAGGTTGATATGGGTTACCTCAACCTGTCCCGGCGGCAGGCTGTCGATGTCGATACAGAAACCATGGTTTTGGGAGGTTATTTCCACATGTCCGGTGGTGAGGTCTTTGACCGGCTGATTGCCGCCACGATGTCCGAACTTGAGTTTGTAGGCCGTGCCGCCGTAAGCGAGACCGAGCATCTGGTGGCCGAGGCAGATGCCGAAGATCGGTTTTTTGCCGAGGAGTGCCCTGATGGTGTCGACGACTCCTTCAACCCCGGCCGGATCTCCGGGACCGTTGGAAAGAAAAATTCCGTCCGGCTGCATGGCGAGAACTGCCTCGGCGCTGGTGTGAGCAGGTACCACCTGGACCCGGCAGCCTTTCTCGGTCAAGATACGTAGCTGGTTATACTTTATGCCGAAATCAAAGGCGACAACCTTAAGCGCTCCTGGCTTACCGGCCTCGGCGGTGGTGAAATTGCTGCCCGGCACCGGTCGATTGTCGGCCCAGCCGTAGGGCTCTTTGCAGGTGATGTCCTTGACCAGATCAAGACCTATAAACCCAGGCCATTGATTGGCTCTGTCGACCAGGGTATCTTTATTAAGATCCCAGGTCGAAACAATGCCTTTCATCGCACCCTTTGAACGGATGTGTCTGACGAGAGCTCGGGTGTCAAAACCTTCTACTCCGAGTATTCCGTATTCCTTAAGAAAATCGGCAAGAGGCCGGGTGGAACGAAAATTTGACGGAAAGCCGTTATATTCTTTGATCAGAAAGGCTCTGGGATGAATTGCCGCCGATTCCATATCTTCCGGGTTCACCCCGTAATTGCCGATCAGCGGATAGGTCATGGTGACAATCTGCCCGGTGTAGGACGGGTCGGTGAGAATTTCCTGGTATCCGCTGAGGGAGGTGTTGAAGACAATCTCCCCGATGGCCTCGCCGTGCCCGGTAAATGATTGCCCGGCAAAGGTGGTCCCATCTTCCAGGGCGATAAGTGCTTTCATGGCAGTATTCCTTTATTTGAGCCGGACATTGCTGCGGCCTAACTTGCTTTCTCTTGGCGAATGATCGAGGCTGTTGCCGACCCTCGGTATTGTAAATGCTGTAATTTCAGATCATTGTTAACGCTTCATGGCAGTGGCCGTGGCCCATATGTCATTGCAAGTGGGTGGAGAGGGATGTTTATTTCCTCTTGGATTGCAGATAAAACTCCAATATATAACTTGATAGGGCTGCTTTCGTCAACCTTAAATGGTTGAAGGCCCTGTCTGCCTGAGTATTGGTGGAAGCGTCAAATGTGTGGAGGGTTCGGCCAACATATGCTTGTGGCCGAGATTGAACTGTAATGTAAATGTTATTGATTGATTTGTATAGCGCTACTGATTAAAATTGAAATTTAAACACCGGGCGGTAGTCGATAGGCCGGGCAAAGGAAGGTAAGAAGAGCACCGGGATGACCCCGGAGAATAATCCTAATAAAGTTACGTATGACTCCGGACTGATCCGGACAAGGAGCTGCATTGAAAAAGAAAATACTCGTCGCCAATCGTGGGGAAATTGCCATCCGCCTCACCAGGGCTATCCAGGAACTTGGATATGAGGCCATTGCCGTATACGAAACCCCGGATGAAATGTCGCGACATATCCGCATTGCCGATGAGGCAGTGCTGCTCGGCGATGGTCCGCGGTGTGATTATCTCAATATTGGAAAAATTATCAGAGCGGCCAAAAAATCGGGGGCCTGTGCTATTCATCCGGGCTATGGATTTCTCGCTGAGAATCCGTTTTTTGCCAAGGCTTGTGAGAATAACGGGATCATATTTATTGGTCCGACCTCGGATATTATCCTCAATCTCGGCAACAAGGTTACTGCCCGTAAGATCATGGCTGAGGCCGGGATTCCCATGGTACCCGGTACCCAGAATCTGAAGCAGGGCAGGGAGGGTGTTGCCGAGGCACTTTCCTTCGCCGCAAAATACGACTACCCGATTATGCTCAAAGCCACATCCGGAGGCGGTGGCCGTGGCATTCGACGCATTGAGTCGGATGCCGAGATGAAGGAGATGATTCCGGTGGCTCGCGCCGAGGCCCTGGCGGCGTTTAATGATGATTCCGTCTATCTTGAGAAGGTGGTTGTTAATCCGAAACACGTCGAGGTCCAGATTCTCGCTGATAGCTTTGGCCACACGGTGCACCTTGGCACCAGGGACTGTTCTATTCAGCGGCGCAATCAGAAACTCATTGAGATTGCACCCTCAATGATCAAAAATAGCCGGCTGCTCGATGAGATCTGTAATACCGCAGTCAAGGCAGCAAAAGCTGCCAAATATCTCAATGCCGGGACGGTTGAATTTCTCATTGATAAGGAACAGAATTACTATTTCATGGAGATCAACACCCGGGTGCAGGTCGAACATACCGTCACCGAAATGATTACCGGTATCGATATCGTTAGAAACCAGATCAATATTGCCTTTGGCAAGCCTCTCTCTTTCACCCAAAAGGATGTGCAGGTCCGCGGCCATGCCATCGAGGTGCGGATCAATGCCGAGGATCCGAAAAACGATTTCATGCCGGAGGGAGGGAAAATGGTTTCTGTCTATCGTTCGACCGGTGGCTTTGGTGTCCGTCTCGATGGTTTTGTTTATCAGGGCTATGTCATCCCCGAGGTCTATGATTCGCTTTTAGTGAAACTTACCGTGCATGGCTTTTCCTGGGAAGAAACGGTCGGACGGCTCAAACGTTGTCTCCACAACTTCGCCATCAGGGGGCCAAAAACAACCATCCCGTTTTATGTGAACATTGCCAACGAAAAGGATTTTGTTACCGGCGATTTCGATACCTCTTATATAGAAACCCATCCTCATATTTTTCATTATGACGAGGATGCAAGCGAGGTTGGTAAATTGGCGAGGTTTATTTCCGAGATTCATTATTCCAAAGAAAACCCGTTTGCCAAATAGACATAAGGAAACCATAATGACACGCATTATTCAGGGCAGTACCGTAAAAGATATAATGAGCACCTTGCGTCAGGCCAAGGGCTATTTCATCACCAACACGGCCCGCGATCAGTCGCAGTCCGACTTCAAAAACCGAATCCTCCTGTATACCGATCTCCTGGCCGCTGAAAATCGCGACAAAGCCGGATATTTCTCGTTGGAAATCACCGGCGGTGCGTCGATTCATGTGGATATCCTGAGAAAACAGGTGGATCCTTTTCTAAAGCTGAAAAAGCTTCGGGAAAAGATGCCGAACACCATGTTCCAGACCCTCTGCCGGGGGGTGAATCTCTTTGGCTATCGGCCTTACCCGCAGAATGTTATTCGCTTGACCGTACGTGAATTCGTCAAATATGTCGATGTCTGGCGGACATTTGATTTCCTCAATTATGTCCCTAATATGCATGCAATTTTCGAGGAGATAGGCAAGGCTGGCAAACTCAATGAACCGTGCATCTGCTTTTCGACAGGACCGGAGCACAGCAATGACTATTATGTCGCCAAGGCGGGTGAGATCATAGCCGTTACCGGTCGGGACATCACCCTGTGCATCAAAAATCATGGTGGCTTGGGGACACCAAAAAGGATAGGGGAACTGGTCAATGCCTTAAAGCAGAAATACGCCGATGTTCCCATTCATTATCACGGCCACAATACCGACGGCAATGATGTCGGCAGGATTGTCGAAGCAGTGCGCAACGGCGCGACTATTGTCGATGCCGCCGATTCGTCCTTTAGCGGTTTTTATGGGCCGCCACCGATATTGACAGTCGTTCAGACCTTGAAAGAATATGGCTATGAGGCAATAGGGCTTGACGAGGAGGCGGTTATAGCCACCTCTGAGGTTATTCGTGATCAGCGCAAGTATTACGATCAGTTTGAGTCGCAGATAAAAGGCTTCCAGCCAACTGTTCAGATTCACAAGCTGCCCGGTGGGGCGATGGGATCGAGCCTTGAACAAGCCGCAAAAGGTGGGTTCCTCGACCGCATGCCGGATATCCTCCATAAGGAATTGCCCCGGGTGCAGAAGGAACTCGGCAACTACTGGTCGGTCACTCCGGGATCACAGATTCTTTGGACTACGGCGGTTTCCAACGTTCTTGGCGGAGAGCGGTATGGCAACCCCTCCGGCGATCTGCGCAATCTTCTGCTCGGTAAATACGGACCATTTCCCTTCTATCGGCCGGAGGATTGGATCTACCAGAAGGTTCTTGGTGACAACTGGCAAGAGGTGCTGGAAAAGGAGGGTGGTGTAGACGATATCGCCGATATGGATCTGGCCCACGAACGCTATGCATTGGCGGAACTGCTCGGCGTTGAGCCTACCGACGAACAGCTTATCCTGTACCTGCAGCATCCCAATGATGCGGTGGAATTCTTCAAATTTTCGGAAAAATACGGTCAGGTTTACGTTTTGCCGCCTTCGGTATTTTTTCGCCAGGGCGGGTATGATATCGGGGAGAAATTAGCCTTCAGGGATCACCACGGCAAGGAACATATGATTGAAGTCGGGCCCTCACCGGTGAATGACTCCGGCGAAACCAGTGTCTATTTCAGTGTCGACCATCATCCTTCAATCTTTAATTTTAGGGCGAAAACGGCGATGGGCAAACAGGGTGAGGCACCGATTCTTTCCAAGGAAGAGATTCTCGATCTGGCCAAAGCGGGCGATGTCCGTTCGCCATTTTCCGGAAAAATCGTTGAGATTACCGTTAATGAAGGCCAGGAAGTCCTGGTCGGCGACCGGGTGGCAATCATGGAGGCCATGAAGATGCAGACGCCGATTCTTGCGGAAATGGGCGGGATTGTTACCCTGATTAACGCTAAAAAAGGCGATAGTCTTAAGCCTGGCGGTAAGATATTAAAAATAGATCCCAACGAGTAGAATAACATTCGCCTTCCACCGGAGATTACCCAGGGAAATCTCCGGTGGAAGAAGAGCAAAAGAAACTTTTCAGGGACTGATTTTTCTCAATCACCGAAAAAAAGAAAAATACCGCCGTTCAGGCAGGACCAGGCCAGGATCAGGCCGGTGGCGACGACACATACCGTGGCCAGGACCCTGTGGCTGAAGGTTTCCCTCTTTTTTTCACGATACCCCAGAAGATAGGCCAGAAGTGCACCGACCGCCATGCCGCCGCCGTGTCCCCAGTTATTAATACCCGGAACCAAAAAACCGAAAAGAGCGATACCGAGTACCCATCCGCCGATTTGACTGAAGACATTCCTGCCGTACACGCCCCCTCGGCTCTTGCCGTAATAGAGGAGGGCCCCCATCAGGCTGCAGATTGCCGCAGAGGCACCAATAGTGAATGTCACTCCGGCCAGACAGGAGACCAGAAAACCACCAACACCGCCCAGGAGATAGATTATGATTGTTCTGTTGGTTCCGAATTCAAGGACCATCAGCGGTGCCAGCTGGCGCAGGGCCAGCATGTTGAAGACCAGATGGAGGAGTCCGCCATGTAAAAAATTAGCGGCTACCAGGGACCACCAGCGATGGAGGTGAAACAGGGGAAGTGAGCCGGTAGAGCCGAGGACCAATAGGCTCTGGTTGGTCGGTGCGAGAAACTCGAAAGGACTGAAGCTTGTGAGCCGCGGTGCAATGGCGATGGAGACAATAAACATGATGACGTTGACACTTATGAGCACCGTAACCAGCCGGTCGACGTCGGAGGAGGGGCCTCCGGTCAGAAAGGTGTTTTTCCAGCGCGAGCTTGGGTTCTTCATCTGGCAATAGGGACAGCGGTCGATCGCACGGTTGATAAGCTTATGGCAACCGGGACAGAGCTGAGATCCTGCGGTATTGTTTGTTGTCATGAGGTTGTTGTGCCACAGGAATTGGGCGTTAGCAGCAGGAAAAACAAAGGGGTGGCAGGATGCCACCCCGAAGAACTTATGCCTGTAATTTCTTGGCGAAAGAATCTTCAAAAAGTTTTTTTATGGCGTCTCGCCCCGCATCGCTGAGATACCGGGTACCACTGCCGACGAAGGTATCGTATTCAATCAGAGGAGTATCTTCCTGCCAACAATTTTTCCAGGTGAACCATTTTTTCTGTGGTTGATCGAAAACGTGCAGGGGACGATTAAACATCTTGGCGAGCTCAACAGCCCACCCTGTCCCGCCTTTTACCGAGCCATCCTCTTGAATGGCACCGATGACAAACACCTGGTGGCCGCTGTTGACCATGTGAAAAATGGTTTGCAGTACTTTGCGGATTTTTTCCGTTTCATAGTAGGTGCGGTTAAGCATACGTGAGGCGAGTTCCATGCTGATATCGCCCCGTTCGAGCTGTTCCTTGCTGAGAATAGAGACATTCTGGTCACGGGTGAGTTTGTGACCATCAAACGAGTAGATAACTTCGTTAATCCCTATTCTCTCCGCTTCTTCGCCAAACGTCGCTTCAGCACCTTTCAGGCCGCTGCTGTACAGGGTATACTTTTTTAAATCCATTCTTGGGCTCCTTGGTATGTTGCTGTCTGCAGCTTGTTTATTGAAAAAAATAAGCTGTAAGGTACTTATGCCCCCTTGAGGGGTGTTAGAAAAAATAGACGTGAACCAGTGTAACCATAGTTGTTGGGAATGGCAACACCAGCCACCATTTTTAGTGGCGGCATTTCAAGCTTTTTTCAGTCCTTTGATAAATATGCGCCAGGGCGCCGGATAGCCCTCGACGGTCATGGTCGGGTTGTCGGGATTGATAAAGTCGTCATAGGACTCGAAAACCATCCAGTCGGTTCGGCGCTGTTCATTCCCGGACATGGGATGACGGCAGAAAAGTTCGATATTCGTGAAACCGGCTTTTTCCATCCAATTGCGGAGGCAAGCCCCCGTCGGCACAAAGTAAGTCCCGGGCACCTTGGCATAAGTGTCGGCCGGAAAAAGGGCCATCGGTTCATCACCTGGAATGGCTTGCGACTCAACGATAAGAGTTCCCCCCGGTTTCAAGGCGGCGAGGACATCCCGCAGGGTATCGACGGGAGATGGGCGATGATAGATAATCCCCATCAGAAACACCACGTCAAAACAGGAAATAAACAGGGGCAGATGCTCGACCCCCAGAAGGTCGATGTCAAGATTTCGGCATCCGGCCATGCCGTTTAAAGCCTTAAAACAATAATAGTGCTGGACCGAAGGCTCGAAGCCGAGAACCAGACCAGGGTTAGCGGGAGACATGCGAAACATGTAATAGCCATTGTTGCAGCCAATGTCGGCAATGATTTTGCCGGAAAGATCGGGCAGGACGGGGCTGACCCTTTGCCACTTTCTTTCGCTGCGCCATTCGGCATCGATTTCCGTACCGAATACGGAAAACGGCCCTTTGCGCCAGGGCATGAAGGCCTTGAGATTGTCGGAGATGATCCGCCGATCGCATTCATTGATTTCTTCGGAGTCACCGATGATTACTCGGTTACCGCTACAGTCGACATGGGTGGCGTGATACTGGGCGAGTTGCCGGGCGGGCGAGCGGTAGCGGAGAAAACCCTTTTTGTCCTGATTCACCCAAGCCTGACGTTTGGCATGTTCTTTTATAATAGCGTCAATGTTTGCCGAAGCGGGGAGGTAAGAGAGGTAATCAATCATGAACTGTGCAGGTCAGGCGGGTTTTACCGCCACAAAGGAAGCGAAGTTAAACCAGCGAAAATATGTTTCGACGGAGGAAAAACCGGCTTTTACCAGCATTGCCTTATTTTCTTCAGCCGAGAAGGGAATGAGAACGTTTTCCAGAGCTTCACGTTTCTTGGCAATCTCAAGCTCCGAATAACCACGGGATTTTTTGAATTGATGATATATCGCAATGTATTCGCGATTTAATCTTCGCTCATGACTGATAACCTTTTCGCTTATCAAAAGGACTCCACCCGGCTTGAGGTTATCGTAGAGGCGGGTGAGAAAAGCTTGGCGTTGCAGAGGTCTGATGAACTGCAGGGTATAATGGAGGATTGCCGCGCCCGCCCCGGGATGGTTGAAGGCGGTAATGTCTTCCAAGGCAAAGGAGATGCTCTCTTGTTTGCTGTACAATTCTGCTTTAAGCCGGGCTTTATCAAGCATTGGACCCGAGGTGTCGAGGCCGATAAAGTGGAGCTTTTTGTGGTCCAGGAGTCGACAAAAGAGCAATAGGCTGGTGCCGGTGGCACAGCCGAGGTCAAATACGGTATCACCCGGTGAGAGAAAGGTATCCAGCAGTTGGGCTGATGCCTCAATTACCGTGCGGTAGAAGGGAATGGACCGGTCAAGCATGTCGTCGAAGACTTCGGCCACCCGTTCGTTGAAAACGAAGTCTTCCGGAACGCAATCGATATTAAAAAGAGAATCTTTGGGTGAAGCAGCCATTGTTTTTTGGGAATGAATCCCTTCTCGATATGTCTCCTGCGTCATCGTGAATGGAGAGCGCAGGCGGTGGAAGGTGTCTTCATTTCTTATTGTAGGGCAGCAGAGTGTATGGTTGTTGCCAGGAAAAAAAAGCAGGCGATATAAACATAAAGAAAAGAAATGATAAAGATTTTGTCTTTCATGGCCCCTCCTCTAATAGTTCCTTGGAAATTCATGGGATAGCATTATACCATCAATGCTGAGCGGCGAAAACATTAAAAAATGGTTTCCTCAGTGGTGTTAAGATCGATGAATTACAGGATATCACTGAAGATGCCGCTCTCTCGTGTTGTTCATAGATGGAAAAGTGCAGATTGTAAAGATGGCTCTGGCTCTGTCTGAGATGTCGATAAAAATGGTCTTGCCTTGTATCTTCCCAGCCGGTATAAACTGAATGCCGCGGTTTGCAGGATTAATCCCGTGGTCTTTCCGGATCGGTCGGCGTGACATGAACTGGTCCTCTCAGATAAAAGGTTTACAGGTAGTCGAGTATGTCGAGCGAATTGGATTTTGATGAATTATTAAGTAAATACAAATCTGACCCCTTTAACTATGTTGATATTTTCTCGGTTCATACCGGGAAGGTGTTTTTCAAAGCTGATGTCGGCAAGGAAGTGTCAGCACCCAGCGGGGAATGGCTGCAGGTGCCAGGAACAGCCCTCTACGAGATCAATAGGGAGAGGAATCCCAAGGTAGTGGGCGCCCAGGTAAATGGTATTGTTTCAGAAATTAACACCGAACTAGATGGCCGGTTCGTCGAAGCCGGTGTGAAACTCATGACTATAAAGCATCCATTGAAAAAGAAAGAAATTATTGAGATCCTTCTCAAGGATGTTCTCTCCCTCTTCCCCGCTCCGGAGTCGGCAAAATATTTCTTTGCCATGGATATCCAGTCGCGGATTGATAAAAAGGGTGCACGGGCGGTGACCGTTGAACCAGGTGAAGAGATTCTTACCATGTCTTTGATGAAACGGGACACTCCGGTCTATTACAAGGGGGAACCTGGTGTTATTCACTCGATCTATTTCAAGTCGGGTGTCTCGGTCGGCCAGGGAGAACCGCTGCTTGGCGTGTGTGCTCCGGAAAAGTTGCCGTTGATCCAGAAGATCATCAACCGAGTCAAGGCCGAATGGGACAGTGAGCATTAATATCCATGTCAGGCTACATATCTGTCATGGCTGAAAACCGACCAACGCCCCAGGCAGTAGAAGAGCGACTGCGTTGCGAATTATTAATGCCGGATGCTGCTGAAGAGTATGACAGATCGGAGATAATTCGCTATGGAGCCTTTGTCGGTTCGGTTATTGAGAGCCACGAACAGTTGCCGAGGGCAATGGACCATGCTCGTAATCTGATTAACGCATCCACCATAGCTGGACGATCGATCGCCAGCGGTACTGTCGTCCTGGCCGATGAAATGAGCCGTTGCAAGGGTCGGTTCACTCGTTCGTGGCATGCACCGCGGGGTGGAGTGTGGGGGTGTATGGTTTTTGCCAATACACTGCTGCCGAATTGGCGCAGTTTCATTCCCCTGACCGCCGGGGTAGCCTGTTGTGAGGCGGTGCGGGAGATATGTGGCGTGCAGAGTTTTGTGCGCTGGGTCAATGATGTCCTGGTTGGGGGCAAAAAGCTTGCCGGCTTTTTAGTCGAGAGTTATACCGACCCAGTTCACGGGGAAGAATTTGCCCTGGTGGGGTTTGGTATCAATATCAATAATACCTCCTTTCCTGCAGAGCTTGAGGGAACCGCCACAAGTCTTGGCCGGATTCTCGAAAGGGCGATTAATCTTTCCGAATTCACCACGATCTTTCTTGCAAGGTTGGCCTTTAACTTCGGCATCCTCTACCATGAAGAAGCTCGGGAACTGAGAGGGGAGGGTTTTTCCGGCCGCCTGGGATGCCACCTTCTCCTTGATCGGTGGTTAAGTTACTCGGACACCATCGGCAAACGAGTGCTTTATGGTTTCGATGTAATGACCGCACCACAATATCAAGCGGTGGTGATGGGTTTGGATCCTGGCGGTGGGCTTATACTTCGTCTTCCAGGCGGCTTGTTGAAAACCGAGTATAGTGGAGAAATACGTTATCTCGAATAGGAGGAGGTGTGTTGACGATCTCTTTGCTCCTTAGAGGTAGCTTGTTGTACACGCCTGCATGATCTTCCAAGAGATGATGTCTCGCTGGAACAGGTGCCTGCCGTAAGCATGCAGAAGTGTCAGTGATTCCTGAAGGATTGTTCCAGAGATCTTCAGACGGTGCAACCGTTCAAGCGGCAGGTCCTGGGATGAGCGAAGAACTTTTATCGTCCCGTGTGAAAGGGCAATGGTTCTGGTTGAGGAACCGATACATCCTGAACAGAAGATTCTGCCGCAACTGGGGTCAAAGGTGTACCTTTTTCGAGGGGTAACCTGGTTGCCACATTTGCCGCATGTCTGGAGATCGGGTTGGTAGCCGATACACTCAAAAAAGCGGATGAGAAAGAGGGTGAGAATGGCTTTCGGTTGTTGGAGGAGGTCGAGGTTGTTCAAGGACCAGAGGCTGAGGCGAAATATCCGCAAGTCTTGCTCGTCTTCTCTTGTTCCGACCAGCAGGAATTCGCGGATAACCGAGGCAATGGTGTAGAGATCAAGATTTTTACGGATGTTGAGAAAGCTTGTGTGAAGGTCGGCCTCAGCGAGAAAAGCGAGGCTTCTGCCGGTTTTTCTCGTGTAAACTATATGTAAAAAACTGAATAGTTCCAGCTTGTTGACGAATCGTTGCAGGCTTTTTTTTGCGCCTTTGGCGATTGCAGTGAATTTTCCTTCATCCTGGCTAAATAAGGTGATAATCAAATCCGACTCACCATGGTCGATACAGTCCAGGACGATGGCATCTGTTTCCATGGTGCCTTTTCAGGATTTATCTCAAGAGGGAATCGGGTATAGCTAAGGTGATACAATTGTTGTTGGGCTGAGGCAGTTGGAGCGGAATTTCGTTGAGGGAAACTTTTGTCCTGGTGTCGGCCGGCAGAGTAATAATGAGCTTTTCCACAGCACGCCATTTCACCTGATCGCCGTCCTTGAAGGTTATGGTACGTTGGGGATTATCGTCTACGACCAAGGAGATTTTAGTATCTTCAAAGAACACCGCATTCACAAGGTATTTGGTCGTTCCCGATGGACTGAGAGTCTCTCGTCGATCATCCGGATCGGCAGTGGCGGCAGTTGCCAGGGAAGGACTTGAGATACTCAGCAGATCGGGTTGTTCCTGTGTTGTTTTGCGGCCATGGCTCAGGGCAAATATCGATTGCGAAACCGCCGGTGGTTGAGCGCCATGATTTTTCACTTGCTCGACGTGTTGGCTAGCATCAAGACTGCGCAGTTTGATGCTGAGGTACGATGCTGGGTTCCAGGAAAAATACCAGCAAAGAAAAGCCCCAAACAGGAGAAGAAGCAGAAGGATGAAACCGAAATAAGCAAAGGGTAGAGAACTCGGCCGATCAGCCATATTTTTCATGTTCTGGGCGAGTCTGTTGGGCGGAGGGGTTCTGAAATGACTTGCCCTCGGCGAAGTTCTTCGTTCGCTTTCATACTTCTCTAGTATTTCCTCGGAATCGAGAGCGAGAGATTTGGCGTAAATGGCATAGAAACCTCTGGTAAAAACCTCCGCCGGCAGAGCTGCAAAATTGCTCTCTTCCATGGCTCGAAGATTTTTTGGCGATATCCTCGTCCCTTCGGCAACGTCTTCCAGGTTAAGTCCCTGTTTGATTCTTGTCTCGCGGAGAAGGTCTCCCAGGGAAACGTTATCTGTGTCTAGAGGTTGAATGGGCATAATTTTATAAGGTGTGAATATGTTGGGGTTACAACTTTTGAATGTAGGCGCTCTCTTTAAGCTTTTTTACCCATTCTGAATAGGCTGTCTTGAGCTTTTCTTCAGAGAGCTTTTCTCTGATATCGTCTTTCTCTTTATCAAGAGAAGAGGATGCTGAAGCAGGCCCATTTTTTGTTGAGAGTACTTTGTAAAATTGATAACTATCTGATGTCTCAATTATTTCGCTAACCTCATCTGGCTTCAGTTTGGCAACAGCAGTGCGCATGGCTGGAGCCATATCGTCGAGATTGAGGATACCGAGATCCCCCCCATCGCTGGCGGAGGGCAAGTCGGAGAATTTCTTGGCTATTGTTTTAAAATCCTGGCCATTATGTACCAGTTCAAGGGCTCGTTCAGCCCGTTTTCTGGTTTCAGTTTTTTCTTCTTGTTTTTTCCCCGGTTCGCTAACCTCAGGATTCCATTGGAATCCCATCTGCAGCAGGTAGATACTGCCTTCATCGGTTTTGCCGGAATGTTCCTTGTAATAGTCGCGAATCATTTCATCGGTCACGACTATTTTGGCACGAACGTCATAACTGACGAGTTTACTTTGCAGAACTTGATCGCGAAGTTGTTTTTTGAAGGTCTCCTCGGTCAAACCCGAACGTTCAAGTTTGTTTTTGAACTCAGTCGGGGTAAGAGACATACGGTTACGCGTGCTCTCGAAGGCGGTGGCTAATTCTTCGTCGGTTACGGTAGTGTTAGTCGATTTTGCTCTCTGGTTGATAAGACGGCGATCGATGAGCCCGTTGAGAGCGATTTCCCGTGCTTCCGCTGAGCGATCGATGAGGGTTCGCCCTGATGACTCCCTGCTTAATGCTTGAGTAATTCTTGCGGCTTCTTCCTCAACCTCCGATAAAGTTATCACCTCGTCATTTACTATTGCTACAACCTTATCAACAACTTCAGCCCTTCCGGGAGACGGGAGAAAAAAAATCAAAAATAAAAATGGCAGAATCACGCCGAGGCACTTTTGTGGAGAATAGTCGGTATAAGGACGTTTCATGAAAATCCTAGAAATAATTATTCTTAATGGTCGTTCCTGGAATATATCAAAATCATTTACCCAGAGTGCGGGTAAAAAGCTATTATTATCGGGGGGCGAGCAATATTTATAATATAATAAGAAGAGGAACTCCGCCAGGCTCTGTTACCTGGAGTTGACTTTAAAGGAATATGGAATAAATTGTCGCGACAGTATATCATAGAACACTTAATAAAGAAATCCTCTTAGGAGTAGAATAATGAAAAAACAGTTGAAAAAAATCATTGCCGTTCTGGCTTTTCTTATAGTATCGAGTGGATTAATTTTTCCCGGCCAAAGCTTCGCGGCAACCAAAATGCCTGCATTCGCACTTGAACAAGTGCGTGATGGCAAGATAATTGAATCGAGTGCCTTCAAAGGCAAAGTTCTATTATTGACGTTTTTTGCTACCTGGTGTCCACCCTGCATAGAGGAGGTTCCAGTTCTAGTCAAACTGCAGGCGGATATGGCTGATGCCGGATTTTCGGTGATTGGCATGTCCATTGATCAGCAGAGCCCGGTCGTCGTTGCAAAGTTCGTTGAGAAAAAGGCAATCAATTATCCGGTTCTCCTTGCGGACATGAAGACAGCCAACGATTTTGGGGGGGCATATACTATTCCTGTGGCATTTCTCGTCAATAAAAGCGGCAATGTGGTGAAAAGATATGACGGGTATCATGATTATCGTGACCTTGAAAAAGATATTCGCAGCTTACTCAATTGATCGGCATAAAAAATTATGGATATTAGAACTCTTCCAGAACCGGAACGACAGATATATAATCGTATTAGGGCGAAATATAAACTGACCTTTGACCGGTTTGAGATTGGCGACAGGCGCCTCCGGCTGCTTAAAATTGCTGATCTTGAGGAATTTCTCGAGGGGAAAGATCCTTTTGCCAATGTGTCGGAATTTCCGTTCTGGATTCGACTTTGGGATTCTGCCATGGTGCTTGCTTATGTTCTTGGTTCCCAGCAGAATACGAAAGGCAAGAGCCTCCTGGAACTAGGAGCCGGGCTCGGCGCCCCAGGGCTTGCAGCTGCCGCCGCCGGATACACGGTGACGATGAGTGATTTTGAAGATATCATTATGGATTTTCAACGGGTGAGTGCGGCGGCATCCGGCATAAAAGGAATAAATTTCGTTCACCTTGATTGGCTCGAACCCCAGACGCTGCCGCCCTTTGATGTTTTGGCAGGTGCGGAAATCCTTTTTCGGGACGTTTTTTTTCAACCCTTGCTGAATATTTTTTCAAGTCTGTTGAAGCCGGACGGTTCAATTTTTCTCGCGCATGACGCAACGCGACAGAGCTTGCCAAAGTTCCTTAAACTTGCAGAAAAAGATTTTGATATCGCCTTAAAAAAACAGACAATCAGGCGAGACGGCAAAGATAAAACCATCATCGTTAATCGATTGCGTCATAAACAATAGCCGGTAACAGGCTGAAATTCTTGGCGGAGTAATTTTGATTAATGAGTTTAAATGGTTGTCAATTTTAAAACAATAATATGCCCTTTTATCCAGTCAATCTGCGAACAAATAACCGCCTTTGCATAGTAGTCGGAGGTGGCGGAGTCGCCCTGCGTAAAGTACGGAGCCTCCTGGAAGCCGAAGCGAAGGTGCGAATCATCAGTCCAATCGTCGGGACTGAGCTTCATCGTTTGGCGGATTCAGGACAAATTGAGTGGTTGAAGCGGGGTTATGTGGAAGGGGATCTGAAGGGAGCCTTTCTCGTGTTTGCCGCCACCGATGATCGTAACGTCCAGATTATGACACAAAGAGAAGCTGGAAAATCGTCTGCAATTTTCAATAGTGCCGACGATCCCGGGGGGAGTGATTTCCATGTGCCGGCGCATTTTCGCCGTGGAAAAATGCTGATAACCGTTTCAACCGGAGGTGGAAGTCCTGCCTTGGCAAAAAAGATTCGGGAGCAGCTGGAAGAAGAAATCGTCCCGGAATATGAGGCTGTAGTAGATCTTCTTGGTCTGATAAGGACAAGATTGCTTGGCGGACACGAAGAGGCTGCGACGTACGCAGAGTTGTTTCGCCGGTTGTTGCATACGGGGATAGTTGAACTCGTGCTTGAAGCAAACTGGTTTGAGCTGCAAATGTTACTTCTGCGCGAACTGCCTGAGCAAATAGATGCGATTGCATTGGTTCGGCAGTTCTTAGAAAAGCACGACAGGTAAAGAAATTGAAGTAACGCGAACGGGCAGGACCTACCCGTTATGCCTGACACTCTTATATGCCGGAATTTCCATGGAAGAACTCACTTATCTCCTTTATCAGGCGATCCTAGGAGTTACCTTTGTCGCCACTGCGGCGTACATTGTTTTTTTTGTAAGCCAAAATAAAGAGATACGCAAAATTTCCCGGATAATAATGATCGTTTCCGGTGTTCTGCAGACACTGTATATCATCTTCCGGTTTGCCCTTGCCGGACATACTCCGATTACCTCGCAGCACGAAGCAGTGTTTTTCTTCGCTTGGGCCACGACATGGGCGTATATTTCTTTTAGATGGCGGTATACGGTTAAAAATTTCGGTACATTTGTCTCGGTGCTTATTTTTTGTTTGCTCGTTATTTCGTCTTTTTCCGAAAAAAACATCGATCCTATATTACCCGCTTTGCAAAGCGCCTGGTTGCCTGTGCATGCTGGGGTTTCGCTTATAGCTTATGGTTTTTTCTCGCTCGCGTTCTGCGGTGGTCTGATGTACCTCCTTCTGGAAAGGGAACTGAAAAGCAAGAAATTCGGGTATTTTTTTTCTCGTTTTCCCTCTCTCGATTCTCTGGATCAGCTGAATAATTACTGTATTACAACAGGTTTTGTCTTTCTGACAATAGGTATAGTCACCGGTTCCATCTGGGCTCGCCAGGCTTGGGGAACCTACTGGCAATGGGATCCCAAAGAGACTTGGTCCTTGATAACCTGGTTCATTTATCTGGTGCAGCTGCATCAACGATTTACCGTCGGATGGCGCGGCAAGAGGGCTGCAGTTATGGCGGTGCTTGGTTTCGCGGCAATTATTTTCACCCTGTGGGGCGTAACATATTTGCTTGGGGGTGTGCATAGTTATGCCAGGTGAAAATATCATTTTACTCGGGGTGAATCATAAAAATACCCCGGTTGAAATACGGGAAAAGATCGCCCTGTCCGGGGGATATGAGGAGCCGCTTGCGGCATTGAAGAAAATTTCCGGACTGCGCGAATTCTATCTTCTTTCTACTTGCAACCGCGTTGAGCTGCTGCTTATAGCTGATTCTCTTGCAAATATCGAGGTCAATGTAATCAATTTTCTGTTTGGGGAGACGCTCTCTTATGAAGAAGCGAAACGACACCTCTATCTTCTCCATGGCCGGGAGGCCATTCATCATTTGTTCATGGTTGCTGCGAGTCTTGATTCCATGGTGGTAGGGGAGGCCCAGATACTCGGTCAGTTGAAAGAGGCCTATCGGTATGCTGCGCGTTTTGGTTGTACCGGACCGCTTCTCAATAAGTTGCTCCATAAATCTTTTTCCGTGGCTAAAAGGGTGCGTACCGAAACGGCAATCGGTTCCTCCGCCGTTTCGATCAGCTATGCGGCGGTACAGCTGGCTAAAAAAATCTTTGGCAATCTCAATGACAAAAAAGTTCTCCTCATCGGCGCAGGAGAAATGGCCGAACTTGCTGCCGAACACTTGGTCGGACAGGGGGTGGGGGAGGTGATCGTTGCCAACCGGACCATAGGGAGGGCTGTTGATCTGGCAAGACGGTTTCAAGGCAAGGCAGTGTCCATTGACGAATTGGTTCTACAGCTCGAACGTGTTGATATCATAATTAGCTCGACTGGTGCCTCAAATATTATTCTCCATAAAAACGAAGTGAAGTCGGTAATGCGGGCACGTATGAACAGCCCATTGTTTTTTATTGATATTGCCGTACCCCGAGATCTTGACCCGCAGCTCAATGAGATTGAAAATGTATACCTTTATGATATTGATGATCTAAGCAATGTCGTTGAGATAAATAAATCGGAGCGTGACAAGGAAGCGGTTAAGGCCGGGCGAATTGTCGATGAGGAAACACATAAGTTTCAACGTTGGTATCAAGGGGTGGCGGTAACCCCCACCATCCAGGCACTGAAGGCAAAAATGGATGGAATTGCCTATGGAGAACTGGAGCGTACCATTGCTAAGATGCCTCAATTAGCTGATATCGACCGCAGAAACCTTGACAGAATGATCGAGGCTATTGTCGCAAAAATTCTCCACGATCCTCTGATGTACCTGAAGAGTGAATCTTGCGCCGGACGTGACAATAGCGATCAAAAAGTATCTCTGGTTCGTGAGTTGTTCGATCTTACCAAAGAAGAAAATGGGCGATAACCTATTAGAAATACTGGAAAATGAGTGGTACTTGGTGAGGCACTCCGGCGAAACTCCTGAGATTGCTCTGCATTCTGCAATATATTTTCTTACCCGAGCCAAGGGTGGGCCCCGAGTGGATTTGAGTGAAGATTATTTGGACAGACTGAAGGAAGCCGCGGTCGAAAGATTTTCCGAAATTGTTCTCAGAGATTTGCAGCATGCCAATAAAGGGACCTCAATATATCGGGGTCTTGGGCGGTCGATCATCAATTATCGGCGTTTTTGCACCTTTTGTGCGCGACAGAAAGTTGATCCCTCGGAAGTGCGAAAACGAGCGGCAGACGCTCTGCAAAAATTTCTTGTGGCTGAGCTCGCTGGAATACAAAACGGGAAACAGCCCACAATGATTAACTGTAGCTATGGGGAATTAAATGATTATTTCGCAGAATTGGGCGTTGATCCGGGGGAAAGACTTGCCGTAGTTGCTGCTTTCTGTCTGCCCGAAAAATGATTTGCATCGCGCAGTAACAACAGCACATCTTCAATTTTGGGCAAATGGGAATATCCATTTTCAGGTACCAATAATGAGAGGCAGCGCCTATCTTTTTGAAGCCGCCGATGGTTTTTCTTCTGAAAACACGTCTCTCCTTCGGTAATTTTTTCTTTTTTTGTCTTTGTCATGGTATTTGTTCATCTGTTCTGTTATCTCTTGTCGGATAAATTGGACTGTCTTTTTTCGTTGTTGAACTCCCTCTCTTAATAAATATGAAAATTATACGCTATTTTTCAGTTTTCAGCTTGTTCCTCTGTTTTCTGAGCCTTTTCACGATATCCAATGCTTCACCCGGTGAGAGCGGGAAAGTTGATCAAAAAAGAAACAGATTCATTGGCTATTTGCTGAGTAAACAGTTGCCGGCTCTCCATTTTAGCGACAAGGTGATTAATGACGAGTTGGCTAAAGCCGCCTTTCATCTCTATATAAAACGACTGGACTATCAAAAACGTTTTTTGCTCAAAAAGGATGTAGAGCAGCTTGCCGCTTTTGCTCCATACATAGACGATAATTTGGCTAACGGTCGGATAACCCTGCCGGATACCGGTTACGATATTTTTAATGAAAAAATTGATCTGGTGCAAAAAGCGGTTGAAGCCATGCTTGCCAACAACACGGTGAAGATCTCCACCACTACGGGTGTTTTCTTGGTTGGCAGTTTTGACGTTCAAAAAAAGGAGTCCTACGAAACTGATCCTGAGAAGACTGATTTTTCAGAAAATATGTCGGAGCTTAAGGAAAGATGGCGGAAGATTCTTAAAGCTCAGGTTATTGCCCAGTATCTCGACCTCGTAGAGGAGCAGGAAAAGTCCAAGAAAGAAGAGAAGGTGGAGAAAAAGGGTGAAGTGGCGTTGTGGCAGGAGGCTCTTACTAAAGTCAACAAACGCAACAAAACCTTCTTTCTGCGTCTTCGCCAAGAAACTTTGCAGGATCATTATGACAGATTTTTCGACTGCGTCGCCAGGGCCTTCGATCCGCACACCAACTATATACCGCCGGCCGGCAAGGAACAGTTTGATATCAGTATGCGGGGCAGCCTTGAAGGCATCGGGGCGCTTCTTCGCGAAGACGATGGTTTTATAAAAGTTATTCGAATTATTCCCGGTAGCGCCTCAGCCAGACAGGGAACTCTTAAAGCCGAGGATATTATCCTTCAGGTTGCTCAGGAAAAGGAAGAGCCGGTGGACATCACCGATATGCGGTTGCGGGATGCCGTTCGTTTAATCCGCGGCCCAAAGGGAAAAGCGGTCTCTTTGACGGTTAAAACAATTGACGGCAGTACTCAAGTTATAAAAATCGTCAGAGATGTCGTACAAATAGAGGAAACATTTGTAAAAAGCACAATTTTTGAATCGGTAGGAGGAAAAAAGACAGGGTACATCTATATTCCGACTTTTTATCGTGATTTTGAGGGAACCCGCAATGGTTCCAAGGGGCGTAATTCAACCGATGATACACTGAAGGAGATCGTTGAACTCAAGAAACAAAACGTTAATGGTATTGTTCTCGATTTACGCGACGATGGCGGTGGAGCTTTGATAGATGCTGTTGATATTGCAGGGTTATTTATAAAATCTGGGCCTGTTGTGCAGGTCAAGAATAGCTTTGGCGATAAGAGAATCCTCAGTGATACCGACGAAAGAGAGTATTACGATGGTCCTTTGGTAGTGCTGGTGAATAAATTTTCCGCATCGGCGTCGGAGATTGTTGCTGCAGCTCTCCAGGATTACAAACGAGCTGTTGTTGTTGGTGGAAAACATACCCACGGTAAAGGAACGGTGCAGACGATCATCGATCTCAATGAAAATATTCCTCTTTTGCATATAAGTAAGTATGACGACCTCGGGGCATTGAAAGTGATGATTCAGAAGTTTTATCGGGTAAATGGCAGTTCGACCCAATACAAAGGGGTTGAACCAGACATTTTTCTGCCGAATCTTTTTGAACATGTCAAGTCCGGGGAGCGTTACCTCGATTATTCATTGCCCTGGGATTCCATAGAACCGATCAAATTTACTCCCTGGAAGGAGAAACCCTTTGACCTAAAAACTCTTCGCCGACTGAGTCAGGAACGGGTCGATAAAGATGAGGGCTTTAAAACCATTGCCGAGGAGGCAATCAAAGCAGCAGATCGAGCTGAACATAGTGTTATGCCTATCGATCTTGAAGATATGCGCAATCAACGACAAGAAGCAAAGCTTGTCCGTGAAAAGATTGGTGCCCATTATCGGAAGTATCGGGAGGAGCAGGGCGAAGGCAGTGAATTTGATGCATCAGAGGATGACAAAGGCGATCCCAAGGAAATTTGGCTGAAGAATGTCAAGGAGGACCCTTATATTCGAGAAGCGGTAAATATTGTTGATGATATCAGCCGTCTTCCCCGATAGTGAAGGAGCCTGGGACCCCTCACTTTACTGCCATTTAAGCGTATTAAGCAGGATAAAAATATTCTTGAAAAAGAGGGGAAAAGGTGCTAGACATGTGATTTTGTGAATGGTCATTCATTCGTTTTGCTTTCTCCTGTCGATTGTTCACAGAAGATTAAATCCTTAGATATAGGTAGTATCTGCATGGATCTTGCTGAAGCTTTTCGCAACCACAGTGAAAAAATTATCAATAAATGGGTGGAATACGCCCTTTCAACCTATATTTCGTCAGGTTTTTTTGTTAAGGAACATGATAAATTCGCCAATCCCGTCGGCGGTAATATTCGGGAGGCCTTGAACAGACTTTTTCCCCTGTTGGTTCGTGGCGCTGATTCCAAGGAATTTATAGCTCCTCTTGAACAAATTATGAGTATCCGATCGGTGCAGGAGTTTTCGCCATCGCAGGCGGTGGCGCCTTTGAATGCGGTAAAACATATAACTCGTGAGGTCTTTGCTGCTGACAAGGAGCGCAAGCATCTGGTACACGAATTATATGATTTTGAATTCGCCGTCGATCTGGCGGTGTTGAATGCCTTTGATATCTATATGCAATTCCGAGAGCGCCTCTACCAGGTCCGTATTGCTGAAATCAAGTCAGGGAGGATTATATTAACGGACAGCAGGTGTCCGTCCAAACTACTTCCTGAAAACGATAACAAAGTTTTGAAAAAGGTTAACGGTATTTAACTGGTCTCCATGCGTGAAGCAGCCGGCTTTGCTCGACTGCATGGTTTCCACAACAGTTTAATTGAAGCGAGGTAAGAAATGAAGTATGCCTTCTCATTCCTGGCAGTCATAGCATTGATATTGATTGCTTGGCTCGGATCTCAGATACCGGGGATGCCCTATTTATTTGGCGTCTTTCTGCCGTATCTGGCCATAATGATCTTCCTTGGCGGCTGTGTCTACAGGGTGGTACAATGGGCGAAATCCCCAGTGCCATTTTCGATACAGACAACTTGCGGACAAGGAAAATCATTGGATTTCATCAAACACAACAAACTTGAAGCGCCGTCCACAAACGCAGAAGTTGTGGCAAGAATGTTTCTGGAGATAGTGACTTTTCGCTCTCTTTTCAGAAACACCAAGTCGGAAATTTATGATGGACCACAGATCACCTACGAATCATCAAAATGGTTGTGGGTCTTTGCCTTGATTTTCCACTATTCTTTTCTATCTATTGTTGTACGCCATATGCGTCTTTTCCTTGATCCAGTCCCGTTTTGGATCGGCTGGTGGGAATTCATCGACGGTATTTTCGAAGTCGGTGCGCCTACATGGTATATGAGCGATGTGGGCCTGGTTGCAGGTTGTCTCTTACTGTTTGGCAGAAGATTGATTACCCGACATGTTCGCTATATTTCCTTGATGAATGATTACTTTCCTCTGGTTCTGATATTTACAATTGCCGTAACCGGGATTCTTATGAGATTCGTTCTGAGGACTGATATTGATATCGTTAATATTAAACAACTCACAGTAGGATTGGTCACTCTGCACCCGACCATTGGTGCCCAAATCGGCTCCATCTTCTTCATTCACGTGTTCCTGGTCTGTGTGCTGCTCGCGTATTTTCCCTTTAGTAAGCTCATGCACTTCGCCGGTGTGTTTCTCAGTCCGACCAGAAATATGAAGAACGATACTCGGGCAGTGCGTCATGAAAATCCTTGGAATCCACGGATTCTCCCCCATTCCTATGCCGGATATGAAGATGAATTCCGTCAGTTTATGGTGGATAATGGAATCCCGGTTGAAAAGGAGCTTTCTCCGGCAAAGGATGAATGATACGGTTATTGACCCAATACTAGCTTAAGAGGAATAGTTACGATGGCAGTTCCAAAATTACAACAATTATCGAAAAGCGTAGTGCAGGGACCATCCTTGGCGACAGGAGCGATACCTACCAGGGAATGGATGGATATCCCGGTGGTTTTCAAGTCCGGGAATTATGCCTACCCTGCCAAAAAAGAAAAGGTTGAATATCTCAACAGCCAGTCCGGACTGCATTTCCCTAATGCTCGGGAGTGGTCTCCCGAGGATGAAGACTGGAAACTTCCGGA
>JAZDOW010000189.1:0-4568 GCA_043798185.1 Pseudomonadota bacterium
ATGAGCTTCATTTCATCCTCCTTGGCTCTGTTTTGCTGGATACAAAACTATACCATAAAATGCAATGAAGCTCAATTATATTAATATGTTAATCGTTTTTTTCTCGCCAATAAAAACTCCGGTCATTTTGCAAGAGGCTCAGTTGGCAATTAAAAGCAGTAACTGCAAGCTGAAGACTGCCAACTGGTCGAGAACATGCCATCCTCCTTTCTGAAAGGCCTTGACAGCATGTCTTCCTGAAATATTCCCCAGCTTGCCCATCCCTACACCGCTACAATGACCGGAAAGCAAGGGGGTCTCAACTCTTGATAAAATTAGTTTCTCGGTATGTCAAGAGTTGAGACCTGACCCTTAGTTCTTCCCCTAAGACATATATTCACAAATGGAGTCGGGCCACGCCAACCGGTTGGAACCAATCTAGAAACCCGCCAATCCCTACCTGTATGTAGCTGAATTCACCTGACCTCGCTTTGCCTTTTGGGATCAAAATGGACATTATAAGAAAAAAACACACCCTCAGTCTAATCTCTCCAAATAATACTTTGAATTCCTATAGTAAAGGAGAAGGGTCAGGTCTCAATTCTTGACAAAATTAGTTTCTCTGTATGTCAATAGTTGAGACCCCTATTTATCCGTGAACGTATCTTCCTGAAGGTGGCCTGTAATGAGCGCATTCTTTGGCTGACAGTACAGCCATCGCCGTACGTTCAATCATAATAGCCAAGGAGACTACAATGCAAGAAACAACTGCAAACGAGTCTAGAAAGACTCTCAAAGAAAAAGTTAATGCCTGAATAATCAACCATGAAGTTCTCACTCAAAGCAGATATGCGGAAAAATGGTACTCCGATTGACGATTTTGATCTCCTTATAGGATGCACAGCCATTACCATAGGGTACTGTGTTGTGACCAACAATGAGCAGCACTATTCTAAAATCCCGGGATTGGAGTTGGTCAACTGGACGAAGCAAGAATAAGAGACAAGGTGTCACCCATCAGGATCAAGGCCCTAGAAACATTCCCATCTCATGGCAGGGTTTTCCGTCACCATACAACACCATGATTATTTCATGTGTTGTCGGGACAACTATTTGCTTTCTTTAGCGACGGATCGGAAGAGTTGTGAATGTTCACGGCTCCTTGCTCTGGATAGCTGTAATCCTGGACAGGTGTTTTTTATCGTAGTGGGAAAACTGGGGACACAATACTAATTTTTTCTCAGTTCGAAGAAGTATTTCTAACAGATTTGAGCCAATAAAGCCAGCCAGGCCGGTTATCAACCACTTTTTGGCGAATGTTTTAGGGTCTGTTGCAGTTCTTCGTACTGTATGTTCATGAGAAATAGCTGTATTTGTTTTGTGGGTTATCACTATCTTGAAAGAACACATTTCTCAGCCGGTGCGGCATACAACCGCTACGGAAGATTTTCTGGCTCTCTGCTCCACATGGAAAGACGACAGAACAGCAGAAGAAATCGTCGGGAGATCCGAAGCAGCCGTAACTCCGCAACCCGATTCAAGGAAACTCTCTAGTGTACCTGCTTGATACCGATACTCTCATATTCATGTAATTCATGAACATCACTACGACGGTATCCGATAATAGACTGTGCCTCAAAATCGGGCATATATTCGGGAATTAATTTCTTAAGAACCTCTTTTATCCCCCGTGCATCATGGGATTTAGCCTTGCCGGCAAGTTCACTTAGCAGCATTTCCATCTCATGGTAGGGTTTTCCATCACCATGCAACACCATGATTTTTTCATGTGTTGTCGGGACAATGCCTTCACCTTCGGTGATCAGCTCCTCGTAGAGTTTTTCTCCAGGGCGGAGGCCGGTGTAGACAATTTCAATCTCTTCATCCGGCTCATAACCCATCAATTTAATGAGGTCAACGGCCAGATTGACAATTTTTACCGGTTGCCCCATCTTCAGGAGAAAGATCTCCCCGCCGGTTCCCATGGCCCCTGCCTGGAGGATGAGCTGGGCCGCTTCCTCAACGGACATGAAATATCGGGTGATCTCCGGATCGGTAACCGTTACAGGTCCGCCTTTTTCAATCTGCCGCTTAAACAAAGGGATGACCGAACCGGAAGAGCCCAAAACATTGCCGAAACGAACGGCAATGAAGGTCGTTTCATGGCTGGTTGTGGCCGATTGCTCTGTTTCCGGCCTGTTACAACCCACCAGCACTTCCTTTTGCCCATTCGCCCCCATCGATTCGTCCCATTGTTCCTGGCAATAGGCAAGCATGAGGAGTTCGGTCAACCGTTTTGAAGCACCCATGACATTGGTCGGCCGGACTGCTTTATCGGTAGAGACAAGGACGAATCGTTTGGTTTTATAGAAAATCGCCGTCTCTATCAGGTTGCGTACGGCGAAGACATTGTTGAAAATTGCCTCCCAGGGGTTAGCTTCAACCAGGGGCACATGTTTGTAAGCAGCCGCGTGGAAGACAACGGCCGGGGCATATTTACAGAAGATAGAGTTGAGCAGGTTTCTGTTCTGGATTTTGCCTAAAACAGGAACATAGTCATGGTACTGATACTCATGTTGAAATTCCATCTGGATCTTATAGAGATTCTCTTCACCGGCATCAAGGAGAATGATCTGCTTCGGGTCAAACTTGAGGATCTGCCGGCACAGTTCGGAGCCGATTGAACCGCCTGCACCGGTTACAAGGATAGTCTTACCGGTCAAATAGCTACCAATCTCTTTTTGGTCGAGGTGCACGGTAGGACGCCCCAAGAGATCTTTATAGGATATCTCGCGTATCGAAGTTACGCTGAGTTTCCCTTTGATGATCTCGCCCATACTCGGCAAAACCTTGAACTTGGTTTTTGATTTCTGACAGGCCTCGACAATCCGTTTCATCTGCTCTGCGGACGCCGAGGCAACGGCGATGAGAATTTCCTCGGCCCTTGTTCGGGCAATACAATCATTCAATTTGTCCACGCCACCGAGCACCAATATACCGTGGATTTTCAGTCCCTGTTTTCTCTCGTCATCGTCCACTAGACCAACGACCTCGTAGTGGACATTGACGTTATCCCTGATCTCTCGAATAACTTTTTCAGCGGCTGCACCCGCACCGATGAGCAGGAGTCTTTTCTTTTTCGTTTTTTCCTCATCCTTGCCAACCCAGAACAACAGCCCCTTATTCTGGATCAGATAACGAATTGTGCCCCGATGGAAACAGATCAGCAAAAAGGTAAAGACGCCGTCCAAGAAAAAAACCGACCGCGAAAACCCTTGAAATCCATGGGAGTACAAAATAAATATGACCAAAAGGCCAGATGATACGGTTACCGCCTTGGCAATATTTACTAAATCGGCAATGCTGGTGTATCGCCACATCCCACGATAGAGGCCAAATACGTAGAAAATTGGGATTTTGATAAGAAGAAGCGCGGGAATATTGATGAGGATTCGAGAAATTTCTTTGATGATTGTCCACTCAAACCGGACCATATAGGCATAAACATGAGCAAATATGATAAGTACCATATCGATCAGGAGAATAATCCAAAAATTCTTCCGTTGCACGAGAGTCCAAAGGACTCTGAGTTGTTCGTCCAGCAAATTTTTAAGGTCATTCCCCATAAGTACATCTCATACAGCAATGACAAATTTCCCCACGGTGAGGGAATATTAAATATTGTTATACCAATAAGTTAATAGTATCGCGAGGTCCAATCATGGTAGTGTAGTTCACAACAACAAATTACCAGAGAAATCTCGGATGCCCATACTACACTCATTGCTCAATGACCGCAATACCTTCATAAGGGGTCAGGTCTCAATTCTTGACATATCGACAAACTTTGATATATTTTATTGAGCCAAGGAAACCAGTGCCACACCAAGGAGGATTCACATGGCTCGACCATTAAGACTGCAATATCCAGGTGCATGTTACCATGTCACCTCACGGGGAAATGAGAAGAAGCCCATTTTCAGAAACCAAAAGGATCGAGAAAAATTTCTGGCCTATCTGGAATCGGCAGTGGTTCGTTATGGAGCGATTATTCATGTATGGTGCCTTATGGGCAACCATTACCACCTCTTTTTAGAAACCCCGACTGGCAACCTCTCACAGATCATGAGACATATTAATGGAGCTTACACGACCTATTTCAATGTCAAATGGAAAAGGACGGGGCACCTGTTTCAAGGAAGGTACAAGGCCATCCTCGTCGAAGCCGATCAATATGCCGCCGAGCTTTCTCGATACATTCATCTCAATCCGGTAAGAGCCGGAATTGTCGATACGCCGGAAAGATATCTCTGGTCCAGCTATCGGAGTTACATAGGCCAAAACACTCCGCCAGCCTGGCTAAAAACAGAATTCATCCTCGGCTATTTCGATGGCAAAACGGCGGGCGCGAAAAACGAATATAAGGATTTTGTCGAAGAGAGACTCACGAGCGAATACGACAGTCCATTACTGGCAACGGTAGCCTCTACCCTTTTGGGAAACGTGGAATTTGTCAGGGATGTAACAGTCAGATATCTCGGCGAAAAACAAGATAATCGTAACGTCCCGGCTGCGAGAGAATTGCTGCA
>JAZDOW010000207.1:0-7640 GCA_043798185.1 Pseudomonadota bacterium
ACCGAGGTCGTTAATGCCTCCTTCTCGTCCAAGCAACAACTACCCTCCTTGCCTCTTTTTTTGCCAAACTAATTCTTCCCAGTCACACAAAATTGTATCGGCTCAGGGGGAGCTTTGTCTTACGCCCGGTGAACGGATACGTTTCCTTGGCAGCCCATGCGGAATTTACCGGCTTTTACGGCAACCATCTCCGGGTTCGGGACATAGGCGTCCATGGGCCGCCTTGGCGGCTTGGGAGACGCGCTCTTCCAGCTTGAGGGTGACGGTTGCGGCGGTATCGTCGGCGACAAAGACCTTCTTCTCGGCGAAATGCTCTTTGAGGCCGCCGGTGGCTTTGATGGCTTGACCACATATTCGCCCTCGTCGAGCTTGACGGCAAGGCTCTGGCCGGCCTCGGAGGGCGAGTTGCCCTTTTACTTGCCGTTAATGGTTATCTTGGCGTCGCCCGGTTCGGTGACGATGCGCAGCATACCCTTGTCGGCGTGGGCGGAAATTGGCAGTAACAGGGCGGCGCCCGTGATAAGGGTCAGGGCGCCGCGGCAGGTTTGGCGAAATAGCTCATTCATGGTGATATGCTCCTTTTGTCTTGGGAAAGTCGGATGGCAACGAAAGATGATGCATTGAGCTTTGAAAGGTGCACGGAGTGCACCCTACGCTCGGTAACAGAAGGTGTATGTAACGCCGCCAAACAAGACTAAAGCCGGTCATGAAGCAGTGTAACGGCATACAAGGGTGCGTTGTACGCACCATTGAAAAGATGGCACAGACAATCACATGCCGTCCAGCTGTTTCCAGGGAGTAATGTGCGTGGCACCGGAGATAATCCGCTGCTCACCGCCGTAAATCAACCATGAAGACTGTTCAGGCTTGCCGGCGAGCACGGACCATTTTTTCAAATTGTCCATAAAATCCGTGGCGATGGTCTTGCCTGATTTTATCTCGATGGGTGTCAGGACCTCGCCCTGCTCGACAATGAGATCAATTTCCAAGCCTCGGCTGTCACGCCAGAAGAACAGGTTGGAGGGCATGCCGTCATTCCAGCAGCGTTTGAGAAACTCCGTGACGATCAGTGTTTCAAAAAGATTGCCGCGCTGGGCATGAAAGACAATATCTGCCGTTTTGCGAATGCCCATCAGCCAGGCGGCAAGACCTGCATCACAAAAATACAGCTTGGGCGCTTTTACCAGGCGCTTATTAAAATTTCGGAAGTGCGGTCGAAGCAGGTGGATGATGTAGCTTGCCTCAAGGACCGATATCCAGGCTGAGGCGGTGTTGTGGGTAATCCCGCAGTCACTCGCCAGGGACGACAGATTAAGCAACTGGCCGGTCCGGGCTGCGCACATCTTGAGAAAACGCTGAAAGGTCGACAGGTCGCGGACATTGATCAACTGGCGGACATCCCGTTCAACATAGGTGGCGACATACCCGGCAAACCAATCGCCGGGCGATAAGGCGCGGTCGTAGAGCGGTGGATAGCAGCCCTGATACAGGAGATCATCAAGGTTGCCGCTGAGAACGGAGGCGTCTGTCAGTTCACCGATGGAAAAGGGCAGTAATTGCACCAGGCCGACACGACCGGCCAAGGTCTGACTGATCCCCGACAACAGGCCAAATTGCTGAGAACCCGTCAGGATATACATGCCGGTTCGAAGACCTGCATCCACATGGGTTTGCAGATAGGAAAAGAGCTGCGGCGCCCGTTGCACCTCATCGAGAACGGCGCCGTCCGGATAGCTTGCCAGCAGGTGCCGGGGATCGGACTCGGCTATAGCCCGAATATCCGGGTCTTCCAGCGACAGGTAGGCTTATCGGGGAATGCCGCCTTGGCAAGAGTGGTCTTGCCTGACTGGCGAGGACCGCAAATGGCGACAATGGGGAATCCCCGGGCGAGACGAAGCAGGGTATTCTGGGCTGTTCGAGGTATCATGACCAGAGGCTAACGGCTTCTGAACATATTGTCAATTCAATTTACAATATGTCGGAATCCAGCAAGATTGATCTTTTCCAGGGAGGTCAATCCGTGCCATAGTCTTATTTTTCAGGGTTATTTTTTGCCAACCGAACTTTCCGTTTTTCTTCGAATACTTGCCACTTGCAGTTCTAACAATGACCTTATCCAATGAATTCCGAGAAAAGATGGTGCATGAAATGCACACTACGACAACATCATAAAATACTTGCCGAAAAAGCTGGATGGCGCTAGGTTTGCCGCACATACCTCCATTCATATTTTTCATAGGCTCCGGCCGAAAAGGAACTATTTATGAGCCGTTTTTACAGCGATACCGTCAAAAGCATCAGCCCCTACGTGCCGGGCGAGCAACCGAAAGACCGGCGCTTTATCAAACTGAACACCAACGAGAACCCCTATCCGGCGTCGCCTTTGGTAATCGAGGCCGTCCACTCGGTCACCGGTCTTGAGGCGCGCCTCTACCCCGATCCCGAGGCCGCCGCTCTGCGCCGAAGTCTCGCCGACTATTATGGTCTGGAGGTAAGTCAAGTCTTTGTCGGCAACGGCTCGGACGAGGTATTGGCCATGGTCTATCCGGCTTTTTTCAACCGAACCGATACCATCGCCTTCCCGGATATCACCTACTCCTTCTATCCGGTATATGCGGCAATGTACAACATCCCGGCGATGATCATTCCCCTGACCGAGGATTTCACCATTGACTTCACCGCCTACCCGGAGAACCTCAAAGGATTTTTGCTTGCCAATCCCAATGCTCCAACCGGTATTGCCGTGACGGCAGGCAAAATCGAGGCACTGCTGCAAAACCGCCCGAACACCCTGCTGGTGGTCGATGAGGCCTATGTCGATTTTGGTGCCGAATCGGTCGTCTCCCTCACCCGCCGCTACGACAACCTGCTGGTCATCCAGACCATGTCGAAAGCCCGCTCCCTGGCTGGCCTGCGGGTGGGAATGGCCTTCGGGGCGCCCGAACTCATCAAGGGGCTGGAGTGTATCCGGGATTCCTTCAATTCCTACACCGTCGATGTGGTGGCGCAGCGAGCGGCGAAAGCTGCCTATGAGGATGTCGCTTACTTTGAGCAAACCAGGCAAGCAATAATCGCCACGCGGGACAGGACGGCTGCGGCGCTCACGACCCTTGGGTTGCAGGTCAGGCCGTCATCGGCAAATTTTCTCTTCTGCACCCTGCCGGGTACCGCCGGCAGCGAAGTCCAGCAATACCTGCGCGAAGGCGGTGTGTTAGTCCGCCGCTTTGCCATGGAACGCATCAAGGACTGGCTGCGCATCACAGTTGGCCTTGATGAGGAGATGGACGAGGTCATCCGCCTGCTGGACCTCTTTATACAGAAGGGAAAGTAGGGTGCACTCCGTGCACCATGAAAAAAGGAAGGTGCACAAAGTGCACCCTACCTTCCGAAGGTGGACTTTTGCAGCTCCCGACCCTTGGCGATCAGGTGGCGGAAAAAATTGTCGATATCGGCAGGTTCTGCCGCCGGATTGATCACCAAGAGACGCATGACCAACTTCCCGTCGATATAGGCAACGCCAACCAGCGTCACGCCCTCTTCATACAATGTGTTGCGCAGGGCAATGTTGAAGGCGTTGCTTTCTTCCTCGGCAACCTTGAAACGAAAGCAGATATTAAAGGAGGTGCGGGGAACGACCAGCTCCAGCTCAGGGCTCCGGTTGACCACCTCCTCCGCATAAGCACAGAGATCAAGGGACTTTTCCACCCTCGCGGCCAAGCCCTCGCGACCGAAGAATTTCCAGTCGAGGAACCATTTCAGACTGTCAACCCTTCGACCGCACTGCAGAGATGCAGGTCCCAGATCCTCCATTTCCGCTATATTTTCATTGCGAAACAGATAACTGCCGTCCCCTGCGCTAAGCGCAGTCGCCAGGGCCTGAGTACCCCGGTTTACAAGAAGAATATTGCACATCAGGGTGGCGCCAAGCATCTTATGAAAGTCCCAGGAAAACGAATCGGCCTGCGCAAGCCCCGGCAAATACTGCCGCCGCAGCCTCGGGCTGAGCACGGCCGAGCCACCCCAGGCCCCATCGACATGCAGCCAGAACCCGTAGGTATCACGCAAGGGAAGAAGCGCCTCCAGCGAATCATAGCCGCCACGAACGGTGGTCCCGGCCGTGGCGGCAACAAAAAACGGCAGTCCGCCGCTTTCGACTACCCGGATAATTGCCCGTTCTAGTTCGCCTGGCAGCATCGCCCCCAGCGGATCCAAGGGCACTTTGATCAATTGGTCGCCGCCAATGCCGAGGATATTGGCCGCCCTGTCCATGGAATAGTGGGCATCAGCCCCAACAAAGGCAAACAACTTCTGCTGACCGAACAGGCCGGCCTGTTTAATCGATGGGTTGGCCGAATTTCTGGCGGCCATCATGGCGATCATATTGGCATTACTCGACCCGGTGGTCATCTGCCCTTCGCCGCCCGTGAAGCCAACCAGATCGAGCATCTCCCGGATCATAAACTTTTCCATGAGCGTCGATACCGGTGCCGACTCAAAGGTGCAGGCCGAGGCGTTAGTAAGCGCGGTAATGATCTCCCCGACGATGGAAGGGAGATTGGCCCCCACCCACATCCGGTTGACAAACATCGGGTGGCTGGTCTTTACTGAATACGTGAGGTATTTCTCCACCCAACCAAAGATTTCCTCCCAGTCACCGGTTTTTCCAGGCTGCTCAAGGCCCAGGATGGTACGTAGCTCAGCAGGGCTGTGGTAGTCGAGGAACTGCCCTTCTCGTTGCCTGGAATAATACTCCTCACTTACCTTGAAAAGATGTGCAAACACCGCCTTGTCATTCATAGCTGCCGAATCTGCTGAAGTTTTTTGGTGATCCATCGCCGGCTGTCTGCCAGCGATGGTCTGTTTTGATGTTTTGCCCCAGTTACTGCGGATTATTAAAATTGTCAATACCACATTGAATTCACCGGAAATTACGGTATAGTGAATCGATCATTCCCAACATTATGAGGCAGGCGAACACCACTCCTTTTTATTCCCAACTACCAATGAGGACACCATGGCAAATTTTCTCTTTGTACTTAGCGTAAACGACAACGAAAAAGCCACCCGTTGCTTTCAATTCGCAAAAATTGCCCACTCTAAAGGTCACAATGTCAATCTCTTCCTGATCGACTCCGGCGTTGATTGGGCGGTAAAGGGGCGAGATGGCTCTCTGAAGACCACCACCGGCGACTGTGTCGCCGATTACCTGCCCTACCTCGTTGAAAACCAGGTGCCGGTCGGGGTTTGCACACCCTGTGCGAAAAACCGCAAATTGGACGAAGCACAATTCAACAGCAACATGTTACTTGATGGTGGACCGCATTTGATCGACATGGCCGCCGAAGCCAAGGTTTTCAATTTCTAACCCCGGCAAAGGGGAAAAACACCGGGATTTTTCTTTACGAAAAATCCCGGAAAAATACCAAACGATCCTTCCTACCGTTCTTTCTGAAAGGTAGTGCGCATCCAGCGAACAACCCCGGCGAGGTAACCTTTCTCATTCTTGCTCACGCCTTTTTCCAGCCAGCCCATCTCGGAAAAGAGCGAGAGGTTCCAGAGCGAGCCGCCAAGTCCTTCATGCAGCAGGGCCATCTCCGCCTGCTGAACAGCAAGGAGACCGCCGCTTTCCGTCTCTCTGGTGAAGAAGGTGACATTGCCGTCCTGGGAGGCAACGATGGAGATTGCTCCAGGTTGGTCAAAGGCAAATTGGGCGGCCGAGATGTGGCGTGTGCCGCCGAGACTGGAAAAGGGCCGGGCCGTCGGCTCGTGGCCTTCAAAAGGCTCAATGACTTTTAGGTTGGTGGCGATGGTTCGGTTGTCGATAGCCTCAATCTTGGCGCCGAAGCAGTAGACATATCGATCAAAGGTCATGACCAGAGCACCATCCACCGCCGTCAGCCTGGCGATTCTTGTGCACTGCTGCTGAACCTGCTGCCAGTTGCGCAGCCAGTCCTTTTTCAATGTCAAGTTCATATCCCTGACGATTCGCAGCAGATTTTCCGTATCCGCCAATTCGGTCCGTGACGGCGGGGTCATCATCGCCTCGGCGTCAAGAAAATTGGCTCCACCGGTATATTTTATCGGGGAGGTGATTGATTTCTTCCAATGCATATCCTCGGGCACAATGAGCACGGTACCGCCTCGCCCATGAATACGCATCTGTTGGGCGATTGTCAGAATGGCATTATAGCGAAAAAGATTCAACAGGGTGATATCGGTCGTCTGGGCCTGGGCGGCAATTTTCGGCATAATCGAGTGGAGAAAACTCCGTGAATCGATAAACACCGCACGATTGGCAGTCAGGGCCGCGATGGTCCTGCCGCTGTACATGATGAGAATGCGACCCGGCCCAAGAATTTTAATCCACAAATCCGATTTAATAACCGTTTCATAGGCGATGGTGGTAAAACCCCAAATCTTCAGCTGCCCTTCTTCGTTCGGCCAGACGCCGATATCCGCCTGCGGATTCTCAAGCGCCGGGCCAAGCTTGCCGATAGTCCTGGCAGTCAGATCTAGCGGGGTGTCAAAATGAAAGGTATCGGTTGAGTGGTCCGATTGGCGCAGGACGAGTGAGACAGAGACTGAATACCCCTCTTCGGTTGAAAGGCTCGCCCAGTGGGCAACATTGATGAGTTCCGCAAGGTGTTCCGGCGAGGGTACATTGCCACGCAGAAAAACATCACTGAGGGCGGAATTGGGAACAATGACCTCCTTTGAACAATTGATGCGGTCAAAAAGCTCCTGGATGAACGATTGGCTGAGCTGAAATGCCGGGTTATGCATATGTCGTGGCTCCTCCCCCTGAGGTTATGCGGTTGTTAATTGTTTTTATTCGGCTCTTGCAGATAGCGCGACAGGAAGAACGTTTGCAGGATGATGAAGCCCACGGTCAGACCGAGCATGCCGAAGAGTTTGAAATTGACCCAGGTGTCGCTATCGAAGTGGCTCATCACATAGAGGTTGGCACAACCGAGCAAAAAAAAGAACACCACCCAGCCAAGATTCAGACGACGCCATATCTGCCTAGGCAGAGTCATCGCGCTCCCCATCATCCTCTCAATGGCGGTCTGTCGACCGTAAAAATGAGAGCCGAGGAATGCCCCGGCAAAAAGCCAGTTGACGACCGTTGGTTTCCATTTAATGAAGGTTTCATCCCTAAGATAGAGGGTGAGCCCGCCAAAAACGACAATAATCCCCAGGGTGATCAACTGCATGGTAGCCAATTTACGAGTATTAAACCAGATAACAGCAACTTGTGCCAGTGTTGAAGAAATAGCTACCGCCGTTGCGACATAGATGTCAAAGAACTTGTAAGCCAAGAAAAAGAACAGGATCGGCAAAAAATCAAAAAGTAACTTCATGGGGACTCCGGCAAATAAGGGATCGTCTGGCAAAACCCAGACACAGTTCTCAGACGGCCGGTTCCTTTGGAATCGGCACAGAGGACAAAATGTTCTGGATATGTATAGCAGGTGCGGGTGAATGGCAAGTCTTGCGGCCGATAATGATCAAAGAACGTCATGAGATACCACACACCCTTAAATCTTTTCGTCCGGGCCGGACGACATAAGTTTTGGCAGGTAACGTCCGACACGAAGATCAAGCACGATATCGGGTCGAAACTTGGCGACAAAGCTTTG
>JAZDOW010000254.1:0-4464 GCA_043798185.1 Pseudomonadota bacterium
GCAAAGACGACAGCACTGTCCATGTCAGAAAAAGTACACAACCAGAACCTAAGCAGCAAGAAATATATTCTCTTCTGGGACTAAAGAGTCTTCCTGGCCAAACGATAAAAACGACAATATGAAACGAAATAACAAAAGTAGTGCCATAACGGCACCTTGAAAATGCTCAAAATATTGATGTTGCAGTGCTTTAATTCTTGATATCACAAAGTTGGGTTAAGGTTGACAGAAAGCGCTGACGCAGTTGTCACCGTTTTTCAGCACAAATATCAAGTGAAAAGTAAGCTAAAAAATTCTGGATTTTCCAGCCTCTCATCTCTTTTTATTTCAATATATTAAATACGTTACGCAGTAATAACTGAAATCATGCCGGATGAAAAATAATCTAAAAAGTAAGCTGAGTAAGCTAAAAGCTGCCTTCTTTCTCCTGCCGACAGAAAATCCATCTCGCCCCAAGCCCCCGACCGCCCGCGTTCTTGATCTCCCCGTCTTTGACCATCTCCTGAAGAAGGTTGCGTACCTTGGCCTTTTTCTGGCTTTCCGTCAACAGATCGGAGAGCTTATCCTCAATCAGACGTTTTAGATCAGCCGGGGTCGCTTCGCCATGCTGGTCGAGAAATTGTAAGATAAGATCCTTATAATACTTTTTGTCAAAGGCACGGTGTTTCGTGTAATCGGCTTTGCTTGCGGTGACCTGAGCGATTTTTGCTGCCACGAACAGGTTTGGGTAGCGCCCTTCGATGAGTTTTTTCCGGCGAAGCAGGCGGGCGGCTTCCTGGGTAATGGCTTCCTTCTTTTGAATCTTGTCTAGGGCGATGACTTCCGGCAGGCTGAGATTTTCCTCTTCGATGAGAATCTTGCTGTAATTTTCATCTATCAACTTGCCAAAGACAGTCATATAGACATGATTGGCGTCATGGAGATCATATTCCGGCAACGGAAAAAAGCGCCGACGTTGTTCGAGAAACATGCGTCGGATGCCCATGCCCATGGTGTCGATCATGTCCAGCTGAACCATGGCTTGTGCTAGAAAGGGATTGCGATAGCGCTCCGGCGTTCTTCCTCTCAGGACGTAATCTTCAACGGTGCCGTCATAAAATCCCCCAATATTCTGTAGAATAAGCCGGTCGCCTTTTTCGATCAGGATAATCCGGGCATTTTGAGTGTAGTCCTGATGAGCAATACAGTTATTCAATGCTTCCAATATGATAGTCGAATCGTATTTGGTCAGTTCGATCGGGATGAGCCGATTAAACGGTTGAATCCGAAACCTGATATTGCGTATACGACTGAAGACATCTTCCACGGTAAGGAGAAAAGGCGGGCCGAAATGTTCGTAGGCCTGTTCTTCTTCATCAAGTTTCCAGGTTATTTGCGCTGGATGGGGAGTAAGATGATGGGCGGCCTCCGATTTTCCCAGAAGGAGGATTGCTGTGCGGGTAAGTTTACCATTACGGGTGAGTTTGGCTTTTTCAAGAAAGGTTGGAGTATCCCAAGTGTCTATTTCTCCGGCAAATCTGGTGCGTGTGTGCTTTTTCTGAAATTTGGCTTTGGCGACACGAAGCGCCTCATCGTCAAGCTCGGCAATCCCTGCGTCGGGGCAGATCCCGGCACTCCAGTCGGCCGAGACAACTTGCGCGCGGATAGCCTCCAACTCCTGAATGGAAAGGGGAACCAGTGATTCACCATCCCGACCGAAAAAATGACCTTTCCAACTGGTGGGGATACCGGCGAGAGCAGCAGGAATCTGAAACAAGATGACTCGACCTTCAGGAAAATGTAGTTCGTGAATCTCCTGAAAGGTGATGCCGCCCGTTTCCCGGGCTATTTCATGTTTTAGGCTCTCAAGATCTTTGCGATTATGTCGGTAGAGTGTTCCGGCTATCTCCCGAGGAGCTTTATCTTTTATACCGAAAACGAGCCATCCGGAATGTCTTCCTTTCAGATTAGACTCATTGCTTAAGGCGGAAAAATATTTTCCAAGCTCATCAAAGGAATAGTTGGCTTTTGCTTCCTTAAATTCCAGCCATTCCGTCTCGGAAGGCATATGCCTATACTCGGCTAATTTTTGTTTCAGTTCATTTTCCGTATACATAAACTTCTCATACCAGTTTCCACCGAACAGTGAAAAGGGTTTCTTTGCGGGTAAAGGCGTTGCCCATCACCTTGACTCTACCTTCTCCCTTTAAAAGCTATCAGAAACGACCAGGTGTAAGCTTCCCTGCTATTGCCACTTGGCCTTGCCTTGTGCATCGTAAACAATACTCTTGTTTGTTCCAATCTCAGGCAACGTTTCATAAAAATCAGATAGCAAATGCATAATGATTATTTCTCCTACCTGTTGGTAAATGTTGCTGTCTACTGAGTGGACAATTATCCCATCATGTCGCTTCGATTTATCTGCCTGCTGTGATGAATAAAGGTTGTAAATGCTCGGTTTCAATTTGCCAGCCTTGCCCACTTCCTGAATTTTCCAATCACCATCTTCTTCAGCTTCGACAATCCGTTGCCCATTCATCACGATTACTCGCAGCTTCATAACCGGAACCCCTTTTTATTCTTCAATTATCGCTACAAGCTGCATCTGTGAAAGATCGGCTGCAAACTCATTCTCGTCGTCCTCATACCTCAGCCAAGTGTATCCGGGAGTCGGGTGCATACGCGTGAGGATGAGGCGGGCAAGCTTTCCCTCATATTTTACTTGTACGTGAAGGACTCTCTTTGTTTTCCTTTCATGAGCTTTTGTATTAGGTCCTTTGTGATTCTCATCATCAACATTTTCTTCCTCTGAGGGATTCTCGAAGGACCCTTTTACATCCAAGAATTCGCGAAGCAGCCGGACAGAGCCCCGTGTGATCTCCTGAGTGTCATCAACCAGCCAGAAAAGCACTTCTTGAGGGTTCTTTTTGTGCGCTGTCACAAGGTCGTTAATCACTGTTACGTCAGTTGTTCGGCCACTATTATAGGTCGCAGCTATTTCGGGTGGTAAGTTGAGAAGCGCATAATGATGCGTAACAAAGGTTGGTGATTTGCCGATCTCCTTGGCAATATCCTTCATTTTCTTCCCTCTGGCAACTTCTCGGCCGATGAATTCTGCAATCTCCGATGCGGTCAATTCGTTACGCTGCAGATTCTCGATTATCTGATCGATCTCATCATAATTGTCGTCGATAAAGGCAGGAATCGTTGTGTAGCCGGCTATCCTGGATGCACGATAACGGCGTGCTCCATGGTTGATGATATAACGACTCGAATTGTTGGTATTGTGGCGGATGGAAATGGGAGATTTTACACCACGAGAACGGATGGTCTCTGCCAGCTCATTCAAGCTTTCTTCAGAAAAACCGGGATTGCTATCTTTGCGGGGCTGATTTGGATCCTCGTCTATCAGATCCAAATCAATATTGAGAGGTTCTGCAAAATTTCTGACAGGTTTGTTCAAAGCTGAAAATACACGGCTCACAGCTTGGGAAACAGCCCCTTTTGATATTCCAAGTTCAGCTGCAAATTGTGACTGGGATTTCCCCTCGACCAGCACGCCTCTGGCTATATCAATAGTTTGCCGACCGATTTTTAGTTCACCGATGATTTTTTTGAACTGATCCTCGGTTAATCTTTTTTTCATCATCCTCATAGGCAACCATAACAAACAGTACTGTGAGCAGAATGAATGCGCCAATAAAACGATATCCAGGATGTCTGTCTGGGGTGTCCCAGTAGACGAGCATCAAGACAAACTGGAAAAGGCAATAGGCAATCCCTAGCTTTTCGATGAGTGGGTATGCAAGCACAAGAATAAAATACAAAAAACGGCCGATACCTTTTAGTATTTTTGCCATTCTCATATAGAATTTACCCCTATTCTGTATCCGAGCGGGCTGCCCGCGAGGGTCGCAATCCCAAGAACGGGGATACAATCCAGATTCCCGCTGGCAAAGTCGTCAGGTTAGGTTCAAACCAGGCAACAAGCTCGATGAAGCGGTAAAATAATTCGTTATTACGGTTCCTTTAATTTTCCAATCCTAAAGAACTGATCCGATCAACGGCTTTCAACTTGTGGTCGTTGAGAAGATGAGGTAGCTACAGGACAAATTAATTATCCATGAATCCCCTCTTTTCCAAGATAGGAAATTTTTTCTATATGTTCTCTTTTAGTGTTATCAAACAGGTGGGTATATCTCATTATCATGGCTAGTGTTGAATGACCAAGGATATCCTATAGCGCTGAGCTAAATTCACCCATTCCCGCTTAGAAAAATTCACCCACCTATTGGCATAGTCCTCCTTTACAAAAAAAATACCTCGTTTATTCATGAATTAGCGAAAGTGGGTATGCAGTTTACTCAACCGGCCACAACGTGTAGTATAGGTCCATGGACGCGACAATACACCCAGTTGCCGGGACTGACTACCCACGAACGTTTCAAGAATTCGATGAGTGGTTTGGTAGCGAAGATAACTGCC
>JAZDOW010000266.1:0-8577 GCA_043798185.1 Pseudomonadota bacterium
ATTTTTCTTTCAAACGCCCTCGTTCCTTATTGGGAGGGGATTTGAAAGAAAAATGTTTTCGTTAAATAGACACTGTGCCACAAAGTGGGTGGGTCCGAAAAATAGCCCCTGGTGGGTCAGTTTTTAATCGGTGGTGACAAGTATCAGGGCTATCCGGAAGCTGTATGTGAGGTTTACCGCATGCAGTGCGGATAGTTTACCGCTTATTTACCGGTTAAAGAATGCAAAGCCAGGTGAGGTTGAAAGGGGTCTTGCTGGAGATCGTGGAGAATTTTGCGAAAACGCTCTTTCAGTTCGGGATGTTTTTTGAAGAATTTTCTTGCCTGTCTGAGAAATTGCTCGGGTGATACGATAATATACATGCTAATCCTCTGCTTCCAAAGCCTGCAGGAGTTCATCAGGCGTGGCACATTTCAGCACCCGACCGGCTTTTAGGTCTTCGAGTGAGGCCCGCACCCGGGCAAGAGAAGCTTCGTTTGCATCGTTCAGCAAGTCTTGATACCTTAATCGATACCAAGAAGGAAGATCCGGTGTGGTTCGAATGGTCACCAGAGCGCATGCCCTCGTGCGGGGAATGAGCCTGTTGACCCGCGATACAGCACGGTATCGGACGTATTTTAAAAATCTGGCCTTGATTGTTCCGGATGGTGAAACACAGGTGTGATAGGATGAGGACTTTGCCAAGGAACGTCTGATCATATTCATAGCTCCCTAAAAGACACAATCAGGACAGGAAAAAAAAACTCGTCCTCAATGCGTGGGAAGAATGATTCCAATATAGTGGTAGTTGATTGATAGCAATTGTACCACTGTGTAATTATTGAAACCAGATCGAATATCAATTGCCCTGAGCTGCCTGCTGCACATGTTCCATGGCAGCAACATCCTTTTGTCGTTCTGCTCGAAACATTCGGATAAACCTGAAGATATCGCTTAAGTTGTCATGGGCTAAAAGAGTGAATATATATTTAGGGAAGATAGGGTAGGCTGCAAACTTTGACGACAGGTTGAGGGATAGCCATTGTTGCAGCAAAAAATGTTTGGGGTTTTTTGGGCTGATGGCCTTGTAAATATGCGTCGGCAGGTGGCATCCGGTGAGATCGGCAAGGAGGGTTGCCGTGATCCAGGCGGCAGTTTTCATGCCTGACTCTTCGAGGAGACACAGAACCCTTTGCCAGTCAATTGCCTGTGTGGTAATCCATCTCCGGAGATCGGCCAGTTTTGCTGATGATTGCGGTCCTGCGGAATATTCTGTGAAAACCGGATGGGTGAGCAGGACAATAAGGGTCATATCGTTGTCGAGAGACCAGAAAAAATTGCACCGTTGTCTCGATTGCAGATAAAGATCGGTAAGATCTATACGAGTCCTGCCGAGGCGCATGATATGCCAGTGCAGATCTACATGGACATTGTCTTTGACCAGGGTAACCTCATGGCTAACATTGGCCAGGGTTGCGGACAGGGTGTATCCGCTTGCGCAAAGGGTACGAATGGCGCTGGTTTTTTGGTTGGGAGTGACGAGGATATCAATGTCTGCGGAAGAACGGCATGCTGGATTGGCATAGATAACCTCTCTGATATGGGCTCCTTTGAAAATCGCGTAGGGAATTCGTTCCTTTTCGAAAAGCATGTCGAGCTCGAAGAGTGTTTTCTTTTGGGCCAGATAGTGGGTAGTGTGTTTAAAGCAAAGGTCTTTTAGCTGCTTTCGCCAGGTTGAACTCAATGGCATTTCAGGCAGTGTACGTAGAGCCTCCAACCAGAAAAAATGTAGGCTCTGGCTGATTATCAAAGTCAGCAGCAGCTGTTGTTCAAAATCTGGAAGGCTCAATATTGCAGAATGAAGCTCTTCAATTGGAAACGAGTTGGCTGTCGGCAGCAGGGCAAGGCGTTGAAGCCTGAACTGGTCAGAGGGAGAGAGGTGCATTTAATTTAAAAATACTTTGCATCATTATGGAGAAATATGTGACAATAACGTTGGGTGTTTCCTTTTGTTTTTGGCCAAAACCACGAAGTATCACTATTTGACTATAGCAAATAACTTCAGGGTATTCAACTCTGCCTGATTTTGTTTGTATGATGAGGAGGTGTGGAAAAATTGAAAACTCTGTGCGGCTTTTTGCTGATAGATAGTTTTTTCTCTTAGAAATTTGAGAATTATTCAGTAAATCGCGGGGAGATGGGGGCAAAGGAGAGACGGCGAGAGCAACAATTCCGAAATTGAGGAGTAAATATTCCGTTTATCCGGATAATTAGACGAAAGTTCACAAGGAAAGATGAGAAAATATTGCTAATTGGCCAGTGTTCCAGTATTTTTTAAATATTATTGAGCATGGAATAATCATTGCTATAAGTCCATGTATGTGATAATTAATCTTACATATTGAAAAATAGAAATTTTCTGAATTCATTTTAAAGATTGAAGATTGCGCAACGATATCGTTTTTAAGGAGAAAGGAGGAAACAATGAAGAGATTGATGGCGTCATTTATAATGGTTCTTATGAGTGTCTCTATTGCCTGTGCTGAATGGAGTGTTAATTTCCGTGACACATATGCTGACCCAAAGGGCGGCATTGATGTCGCGGTTGACAATGCTTTGAAGGAAGGCAAAACCCCGGAAATGATTGTCCAGGTTGCCCTGGAAATCGAAGGTCTCAATCCGCAGAATCTGGTGCGGGCTCTGTATTGTGCCGGAGCCAATGGCCAAGACATCAGGGCTGCTTCGGAAAAATATAAAATATCCGAAGCTATTCTTGCTATTGCTTACAAGAAGAGTATAGACGAGTGTGGCGATCGGGTTGCCGACAGCCAGGCCTATACCCCCGTTGGGACCGGGCCTAGTTTTGCGAGGCCTGCGGGTGGGCGAAGTGGTTCTTTTGCTAGTCGGTCGACTTTTTAATGGCACTTAATTGAAGGCGAACTGAAGTCGGCATATACGTTTCATATGCCGGCACTTTAGCTTTAATAAAGGGGGAGGAAATGGATTTTAAAAAAGGTGCTTCTTTGTTTTTTGGAGCTGCCGCCTGCTCTGGATTTTTATTTGCGGGAAATATTCAGGCCATTCAGCTTGATAAGCTGGTTGTTGTTGATAACAGTGATATTCAGGCTGTAAAAGTTAATAAGCTGGTTGTTGTTGGCGCTAGTAATGCTGCACCTCCATCTAATGGTACTGCAGCGGTTCAGGATATACCCATGGGGCAGAGTGCCGGAGAGAAGGTTTCACTCTTACCGGAAGATGCCAAGATGTCAGAGAGTGAAGATCTCCTCGGAGGTAAAGGAGGATATATTCATGTCAATGCCGTGGTACAGGGTGAGTACACCGACAACGTTTTTAATGTGGATAAGAATAAAACCACCAACTTTTTAACGACAGTGTCACCGGCGGTGTGGTTTACGCTCCCCAGAAAGAAAGATATTCCGGTCACCCTGGCGCCCAACAATACATCGGCCGGAGGTTTAGCTCTACAACTTAAGGATTATCAAGGGACGGACAGATACCAGGCATACGCTTTGGGTGGGTTGGATTTTAAAATGTATTCGACGGACTCAGAGTTGAACAATATTAACGGTCTCGGCGAGGGGATGTTCCGCTATAACATGCGTGGCGGTTTGTCGCTGATGGCTATTGACAGGTATAGTCATGATGCGGATCGCTTCGATGTAGGTTCTACTGTCGGTACTGTCAATAAGTTCGACTCCAACATTGCTGTGGCCACCGTCGATTGGAGTTTTACTGAGAAACTGCGTGGCAAGTTTGATTATTCTAATTTCTACCTGAGTTACGATAAGGATATCGACACCTTTAAAGATAGGGTTGATAATGGTTTCGATCTTTATGGCTATTTCAACTACAGCATCAAGACGGCATTTTTCCTTCAGGGGAAGTTCGTCGATGTTCAATATGACACGGCAACGGTAAATGATAATCAGCAGAATTTCTTCTACGGGGGTATAAAATGGGATACCACTGACAAGGTGTCCCTGATGGCCAAGGCCGGTATGCAGAACCGAGAGTTTCAAAATAGTGAGTTGGCAACAACCAAACGGGATGATTACAGCGGTTTTGCTCTTGATGTCCAGGCTGTTTATAAGTTTACCCAAAAAGCTAAATTGTCGCTTGATATGTATAGAGCCGACGAAGAGACAGACAGTTTAGAGGCATCCGGAAAAACCGTTTTTGGTGCAAACATTGGTTATGATCAAAAATTCACTGATAAAATCAGTGGCAGTTTGGCAGCCAAGTTTGAGGATGCCAAATACGAACAGCTTATTCCGCTTGACCGGGATGATACCAGTTTTTCCGTGAGGCCGGCGGCCCAGTATCTCTTTCGTGAGTGGTTAATGGGGGAGGTATCGTATCAATTTGAGAATCGCGATTCGACAGATAATATCTTTGATTTTCAAACGAATACATTTTTCGCGAATCTAAAATTTGCCTTATAAGCATTGACTTAACACCTTCAAGACTACTTGAAGGTGTTTTCCTATATTTACCAGGTTATGTCGCATTTGATGATAAGCTCTGCAAAAAAGGCAATACATTGTATTGTCTTGATTTCTTTTTTGTTGTGTTGGGGGGAGAAGGCATCTGCGGGAGATTACCTTGTTGGTCCCGGTGATGTTCTCAGTATTATTGTCTATGACAATGATGATCTCAAAGCTAAGGTCCGTGTTTCCAGCAATGGCACTATAGTTGTGCCATTGCTCGGGCAGGTCAATGTCAATCGGTTAACCATTTCTGCAATCACCGAAAAGCTCACCCGCTTGTTTGCCAATGGATATATCGTAAATCCACAAATAAATGTTTTTGTTGATGAATTTCGGAGCAGTAAGGCGATTGTACTTGGTAATGTGAGAAATCCCGGTATTGTTGAAATGAGTGGTCCAACGACTTTTCTCGAACTCATCTCCAAGGTTGGAGGCTTTGACAAGGATGCCGGGGACGCCGCCACAATTAAGAGAAAAATTGACAACAAGGATACAGTCATTGCCATCAATCTCGTTTCCCTTGTAAAAGGTGGCGATCTCAGCCAAAATATTCAGATCAACGACGAAGATACTGTTTATGTCTCCAGTGCCGGGATGTGCTATGTTACCGGTGAGGTCAGTACTCCAGGGACCTATCCTTGCCGTGAAGGAACAACCGTTCTGAAACTGGTGGCTCTTGCCAAGGGATTTACCGGCAAGGCTTCAAAATCCGGTGTCTCTATTATTAGAATCGAGGGCGACAAAAAGAAGGTGATGAATGATGTCAACCTTGATACTCCGGTAATTCAAAACGATGTGATCGTCGTTCCCGAAAGCTTTTTTTAGCTGCCACTCTTTTCTTCTCTATTACGTGAATCCCAGAATGCAGAATTTTCAGGTACAGGAACGTTATCACGACGAGGATCTCGAACAGGAAGTGAATATTCGTGAATATTTACTCATTCTTCGAAAAAGAAAGAATATTGTTTTCACTCTTCTTGCTGTTATCTTTTTACTCACGGTTATAACGACATTCTCAACGACTCCTGTTTATACCTCGGCAACCGATGTATTGGTTGAACGTAACCATGCATCTACCGGCCTGGAAAACCCGTACTATTCATACGATCCGGATTTTCTCGAGACCCAGTCAGCTATTATTAAAAGTGCCAAGGTTGCAAGAAGGGTCGTAGATAGCTTGAAACTCGCGACGACCTACCGAAGCTTTTTTCTTGAAATCAAACAAGATACTCCATCGTTTTTCGGCAATATCAAAACCGGATTGAAAGATTTAGTTGAAAAAATTCTTACACCCCTCAGAGGGGATGAGCAAGATGTAAAAGGCAAAAATGGCTCGGACTTTGGTTTGAAAACGGAGCCCTTATCGGATGATGATAAAATTTCCTCGCTGATACAAGCTAACCTCAAGGTATTGCCGATAAAAAATACTAAAATTGTTCAGATTAGCTATAGCGATAACTCAGCGGCTATTGCTAAACTGATAGCTGATGCGGTAGCCAAGGCCTATATGGATGAGATTCTTGAAATGAAACTCACCACCAGCCGCTATGCTCTGCAATGGATGACGGTCAAAGCCCAGGATGAGAGAAAAAAACTTGAATCCTCTGAAATTTCCATGCAGGCCTATATGCGCGCCAACGACCTGGTAACGGTTGAAAACAAGCTGGCGATTATTCCCCAACGTCTTACGGAGTTCAGTTCGCAACTGGCAAAAGCCCAGACTGACCGGAAAGTGTTGGAAGATATCATGAAACAAATCAGTGCCGCCGGGAAGGATGTATTTCAACTGGAAAACATGCCCATTTTTGCCGGCAACGAGGTGCTGAAACGGCAACGAGAGTTGATTTTCAAAGCTCGGCAAAACATCAACGAATTGTCCAAGAAGTTTGGTGAGAAGCATCCGGTGATGATCAAGAGCAATGATGATCTGAATCAATTGATCGGTCAACAACAGGCTGAGATCAACCGGGTTATTGCCTCGACAAAAAACTCCTACGAGTTGGCAAAATCGCAGGAAAAAAATCTTGAGGATCTCCTTGCCACCACCAAAAGCGAGTTGCTCAATCTGAACGAGAAGTTCATTCAATACTCGATAATGAAGAGGGACGTAGACGCTAACCGGTTAGTATACGAATCCCTGACCTCCAGTATCAAAAAGGAAGGGGTTACTGAACAATCACAAAGCATAAATGTTTGGGTAATTAAAAATGCCGAATTGCCGCTGGACCCGTCGAAACCTAACAAGAAGCGCAATCTTGCCCTTGGTCTTCTTTTGGGGTTGATGGCCGGTGTAGGCTGCGCTTTCTTGGTCGAATATCTTGATAATACTATAAAATCAGAAAAAGATCTGGAAAGCCGTTATGGCTTGACCGTTCTTGGATCGGTGGAGAAGCTCAAGGAGAAGGGCAAGAACATCGAAACATTTATCGTCCAGAAGCCGTTATCGCCAATGGCGGAAAGCTATCGGCTGATACGCTCAGGATTGTTGCTGTCCTCGGCAGATCAACCTCCAAGAACCATCTTGGTGACAAGCATGGGGCCGGGTGAAGGAAAGACCGCGACGACCATAAATATTGCACGGGTCTTTAGTCAGGGCGGTAAAAGGGTCTTGATAATTGATTGCGACCTGCGGAGGCCTCGTGTTCATTCAGTATTGGAAATGCAAAACGATAAAGGGTTGAGCAACTATCTGAGCGGCAATTTGAATGAAAATATTATCCACAAAGTTGACGGAGAAGATATATTTGCGATAACTGCAGGTTCCATCCCTCCCAATCCGTCAGATCTCGTGGGATCGAAAAAATTAAAGCTCTTGATTAAAAAGATGGCCGAAAATTTTGATTTTGTTTTAGTTGATTCGCCTCCGGTGCAGAGTGTCACCGATAGTCTTGCTTTGACACAACTGGTGGACGGTACAGTGGTTGTAGTAAGGGCTGGAGAGACGACCTATGACATGGTTTACAGCGGTCTGAAGAAGTTAAAGGATATGCAATGCCACTTCCTCGGTTTTGTTTTAAACGGCCAAACGAAGAGTCATTCAGCCGGAGCTTATTACTACGGATATACAGCGTATTATGCCAAAGACACTGAAGGTTAGCGACGTTGCCGACCCATTTCTATTTTCGGTTGGATTGTGACCAAAATCTCTTATATCTTTTTTATCATCCCGCTTGTTTTTGCCCCGCTGGCCTTTGGAACCGTTGAAAATTGGTCTCTCTTGGCTGTGGAGTTTCTGATCGCAGTTGCAGTCTTTGTCTTTTGTCTGCAACGGAACCAAGCTGTTGAGAAACTCATCCACATCCCCGGTCTGATTCCTCTTCTCCTCCTTGTCGGATGGATGATCCTCCAAATTGTTCCGTTACCTGTTGCCGTGGTCAAGGTTCTCTCCCCGGCAGCATATCAGGTTTATAAACCTGCTTACGACATGCTGTCCGGTGACAATTGGATGCGGCTTTCTGTTTATCCTAAGGGCACGGTACTCGAATGCGTACGGATAATCACCTATGTTTTCTTTTATATCTTGACAGTGCAGATCCTTAGTTATGGCGACCGACTGAAACAGACGGTGAAGATATGCTCTTGGCTGGCTATTGGTATTGCAATAGTTGCGATCTTGCAGAAGTTCTCCTCGCCGGACAAGATGTATTGGTTACGTTCTGTTCCGGCCGATGCCGCTCCGATGGGACCCTGGGTCTATCGTTCTCAATTCTGCGGATATATAGAGATTGTTGCACCTCTGGTTATTGCCTTGTCTCTCTTCTATAGGCCTATTATCAAGTCGAAGGAATCGTGGCGTAAAAAAATTGCTTCATTCTTTTCAAAGGAAGGCGGCAATCTTTATATTTTACTTGGCTTCGGTGTGCTTCTCCTTGCATCATCCCTCTTTATCAGTCTTTGCCGGGGGGGGATTATTTCTTTTTCTCTTTCAGTTATGTTCTTCTTTCTCCTGCTTGCCTGGAAGGAGAGGAGATATTCCGGCCTGTTTTATATAGGTTTCATTTCCTGTTTAATTCTTGCTGTTTCCTGGTTTGGCTGGGATCCAATTGTTGAGAGATTTGACAGGATAGTCTCCAGCTCCGGGGAAGTGGTT
>JAZDOW010000275.1:0-10245 GCA_043798185.1 Pseudomonadota bacterium
ACAATTTTTGCCAACTGCAGAGAGTTTGCGGGAATATATCGACACTCATCTTTGGCCCTTTGCTGTCACTATGGAAATCGAGGCCTTATATCATTTCGCCATCAAGAACCAAACGTTTGGAGAAGGGTTGAAACCCCTGGAGTTGGAAAGCCTTTGCCGCTATGAAACCCATCTGGATAGAAAATTTCAACGGATTCTCGGCATGCTGGTCAAATTAAAAGAGATGAGAAAGGGAATTTGAGGCAGTAACACACTTTTTCGAGGTGTTGTTAAAATGAAATAAATGTTTTAATATCAGAGTATTGAGTGATAAAATAGCTGTTTGGCTATGAAAAACAGGCCAGATCGCCTAATGATTTCGGTAAAATCCTGGGAGGAAATACAAAAATGGGTGGATCTGGAAGTGGAAGACACTACCATTGCGGTTCAAAATCGACCACCGATGATTACCGATCACTCGATATCAGGCGCCTTCAACGGGACGGCTTATTGAAACCAGGTTTAAGCTACAACTGGCAATGGCTGCGGAGGGATGAGGTGGTTGCAAGTATCGACATCAAGACTGAGGGGGACAGGATAAATCTTTCCTACCGGAACAAGAGAGGGGGCGAAGAATGGCAGGATATGAATTATCCGGTTTATCTTGAATACACAGCATGCACCTACGGCGGGCGGCGAGCCTGGTTCCGTTGTCCTGTTGTCGGCTGTGGGCGGCGGGTGGCAAAGCTATATGGGGGCAGTATTTTTGCCTGTCGCCACTGTCATAACCTTGTTTATACCTGCCAGAGAGAACAGCAGCATGACCGTTTAGCAAGAAAGCTCGATAAAATTAGGGATCGTCTTGATTGGCAGCCAGGTTTTCTTAACGGAATGGGTAGCAGACCCAAAGGTATGCGCCAGCGTACCTATGCCCGGTTGTTTGCTGAATATCAGACATTGGCTAAGATTACGCTTCTTGCCGTGGGGCGACAATTCGGGATAACCGAATTGTAAATCTGTTTCGCAAAAATTACAGTGAGCGAGCGGAATTAAGTTTTTCAATTGGGACATTGTTTGCAAACAAGCGCTTTTCACAATGCGTACCAAGGAGATAACACGCGAAACGCGTCGCTGAAAAGCTTGATATTATTCTACTCTTATCTCCTATGTTGATAGACATGACTTGACAATTACCGGTCATGTTTGTAATCAAATCCTGACAGCCGCATTATTTCCTGTACTCAACACTCAATCCAGACAGGTTTGCCATGGCCGCAAAAAAAACGCCTCATCAAGAGGTTGTGCAATATACGCATGAGGATAAAGACAGGATAAACAACCCTCCTGTCGGTTTGGTTACTCCGGAAACCGATAAGGACGGAGATAAGAAAACCTACCAATATGATCCGCACCTCGACCCGCAACTGCAATGGGCGGGCAAGGCGGAGCATACTTCCTTTCAAGTGGACACGGTATCGCTGCACGTCCATGAACGGATTGATCCCAAGACCATCCTGGAATCGGTACGGAAAGAAGAGGTCGGGCCAAAGCAGATGTCGCTCTTTCAGACGATTAAAAGGCCATTGCGGGAAGAGATCGAGTTTTACCAGCACCGCGATGGCTGGACCAACCGGCTGGTGGCCGGCGATTCCCTCCTGGTGATGAACTCCCTGCTGGAAAAGGAGGGCATGGGCGGCAAGGTGCAGATGGTGTACTTCGATCCACCCTACGGCATTAAGTACGGTTCCAATTTTCAGCCCTTTGTCAATAAACGGGATGTCAAGGACGGCAGCGATGGCGATCTGACCGCCGAGCCGGAAATGATCAAGGCCTTCCGCGATACCTGGGAGTTGGGCATCCACTCCTATCTGACCTACCTGCGGGACCGGTTGTTGCTGGCCAGGGAACTGCTTCATGACTCCGGTTCCATTTTTGTGCAGATCAGTGATGAGAATGTCCATCGTGTGCGGAATTTGATGGACGAGGTGTTTGGTGCTGGGAATTTCTGTTGTCAAATATCCTTCAAAACTACTGGCGGTTTTGCTACAGAACTTTTAGCTTCCGTCTGCGATTATAATCTTTGGTATTCTAAAGACATAAAACACATTAAGTATCGACAATTGTTTCAAAATAAAGTTGGTGTTGGTGATGCTGGTCGATATAAATGGGCCGAATCACCTGATGGAGTTCTGAGAAGCTTAAAGCCAGAGGAGGAAGAAAATTCGAAATTGATTCCAGAAGGTTGGAGGCTATTGGTTCATGATAACATTACTTCTCAAGGCAGCACTGGTGGTTCATCCCCAACATTCGTTTGGCAAGGTAAATCATTCAGATTGCCGTCGAACTCCCATTGGAAAACAACATTAATTGGAATGCAGCAACTCGCTGAAAGCAATCGTTTAATGGCAATCGGGGATACACTTCGATATAAGCGCTACATTGACGACTTTCCCGTTTCTCCAATCAACTCGATATGGGATGATACCGCCATCAGTGGCTTTGGACGAAAAAAACAATATGTGGTAGAGACAAACGAAAAGGTAATCCAGCGCTGCCTTCTTATGGCCACCGATCCTGGTGATCTGGTCTTTGACATGACCTGCGGCAGCGGCACCACCGCCTACGTAGCCGAACAATGGGGCCGCCGCTGGATTACCTGCGATACTTCGAGAGTCGCCACAACCCTGGCCAAGCAACGACTCATGACCGGCAGCTTCGATTACTATAAACTTGCCCATCCACAAGAAGGTGTTGGCTCGGGATTTCTCTATAAAACCGTGCCTCATATCACCCTTAAATCCATCGCCAATAATGAGCCTCCCGACCAGGAGACCCTTTACGATCAACCGCTGATTGACCGCAAAAAAAGCCGGATTACCGGTCCGTTCACCATGGAAGCAGTTCCTGCCCCGGTGGTGAAATCCATAGAAGAGATTGAAAACGACATCCCGGCCTCTGATATCTCCGTTTCCCGCTCAGGCGAGACCATGCGCCAAACCACCTGGCGAGATGAATTGGCGAAAACCGGCATCAGGGCTAAAGGCGGTCTGAAGATCGATTTTACCAGGATAGAACCTTTTGCCGGTACCCGGTATCTCCAAGCGGAAGGCGAAACCCGGGAGGACCAACCAAAACGGGTGTTCATCTCCTTCGGGCCGGAACATGCGCCACTGGAACAACGGCAGGTTGAACTGGCTCTTGCCGAGGCGATGAGTTTCAGACCAAAGCCGGAAATCCTGCTCTTTGCCGCCTTTCAGTTTGATGCCGAGGCCGCCAAGGATATCGATGAAACCAGGTGGCCGGGGGTAACGCTGCTGCGGGTGCAGATGAATGCCGATATGTTCACCGATGATCTGAAAAAGAAAAAGACCGGCAGTGAATCGTTCTGGCTTATGGGGCAGCCGGATGTGAGAATCTTTCCAGTTACCGAAGGCGAAAATAAGGGCAAAATGCAGGTCGAGGTTCGAGGTTTTGACTATTACAACCCTGTCTCCGGCAAGGTGGAATCTGGAAGTAAGGCAGATATCGCCATGTGGACGCTTGATACCGACTATGACGGCAGAAGTCTGTTGCCCCGACAGGTGTTTTTCCCCATGGCTGGAGATAGCGAAGGCTGGAGTCGGCTGGCAAAAAACCTCAAGGCTGAAATTGATGAGGAGAAAATCGAGGCCTTTCGCGGGACGGTATCCCTCCCCTTCCAGCCCGGCAAGCAAATTGCCGTGAAGATCATTGATGCCCGTGGCGTTGAGAGTTTGAAGATTGAGAAGATGTGACCGCATATGGCTATTCTCCTTGAACAGATCGACAGCTGGTTGACCGCCAAAGAAGACGAACATCTGGAGTTTAAAGAGGCAAAAGAGCGCTTTGATTTTGAGGAACTCGTTAAATATTGCGTTGCACTTGCCAATGAAAGCGGTGGAAAAATAATTCTCGGTATTACCGACAAAAGACCTCGAACGGTGGTCGGCAGCAAGGCTTTTACAAATCTGGAACGGACAAGGGCAGGGCTGATTGAGCGCTTGCATTTACGGATTACCGCAGAAGATATGCACCATCCGCAAGGCCGAATAATTGTCTTTGATGTTCCGGGGAGGCCTATCGGTATGCCCATTCAGTATAAAGGGGCATACTGGATGCGTGGCGGGGAGGAGTTGGTTCCAATGACTCCCGACCTGTTGAAACGGATCTTTGCCGAAAGCGGGCCTGATTTTTCTGCCGAGATATGTCCATCAGCCAGTCAGGGCGATCTGTCTTTTGAAGCTATTGAGAGGTTTCGGGCAAGATGGCATAAAAAATCCGGCAATGCTTCACTTCTCGAAATTCCTTTGAGCCAATTGCTCGAAGATGCGGAACTGGTTGTCGATGGAAAGATAACCTATGCGGCCCTTATCCTCTTCGGGACGAGAAAGGCACTTGGCAAGTTTCTGGCTCAATCCGAAATTGTTCATGAATACAGGTCCGCCGAGGCATCGATACCGTACCAACAACGGTACGAATTCCGCGAAGGATTTTTTCTCATCCATGATACTCTCTGGGAGACCATCAACCTGCGGAATGATATTTTTCATTATCAAGATGGATTATTTCGCCAGGATATCGCCTCGTTCAATGAGACCGTTGTTCGGGAAGTCATTTTGAATGCCGTCAGCCACCGGGATTATCGTCTTGCCGGGTCCGTCTTCATCCGTCAGTTTCCCTACAGAATGGAAATCCTCAGTCCAGGGGGATTTCCTCTCGGCATTACGGCTGAAAATATCCTTTGGCGGCAATCTCCCCGCAATCGCCGGATAGCAGAAGCCTTTGCAAAATGTGGATTGGTGGAGAGATCGGGGCAGGGAGCTAACCTCATGTTTGAAGAATGTATCAAAGAGAGTAAACCGGCGCCTGATTTTAGCGATACCGATGATTTCCAAGTGTCCGTGACACTGCAAGGCAAAGTGCAGGATCCTCTTTTTTTGCAATACTTGGAGCAGATCGGCCGGGAAACACTGGCGTCGTTTACCACCACGGATTTTCTCCTTCTGGATGCTATTCACCAGGAAAAGCCTCTCCTGCAAGCATATAAGGACAGGTTGCCACGGCTCCTTGATATCGGTGTCGTGGAGCGGTTGGGTAAGGGGAAATGTGTCCTCTCAAAACGGTTTTATGCCTTAGCCGGAAAGAGGGGTGTGCATACCCGGAAGAAGGGTCTTGACCGCAAAACCAACAAGGCATTGTTGCTTTCGCACATAGAAGAAAACAGAAAGACGGGCAGTCGATTGAATGAATTACTGCAGGTGCTGCCATCTTTGACGAATTACCAGGTACAGACACTTTTGCGGGAATTGAAAAAAGAAGGGATTGTTTATACGGCGGGCACAACGCGGGCGGCTTTATGGTATCCTCGCGATGAGTGACTCATTATGTTGTAATTGCGTTTTCCCATAATGTGGCCGCAATCTTGCCGTAATATACTGCAATAATATTAATTCAAAACAATAAGTTGCATTGCGTTGAGATTTATGTTCCCACGTAATTGAGGGTAATCGCTTGAGCAATAAACAGATAGATAAACTCATTATCAATTCGCCCTACAAGGAGCCAGTGCATTATTGGCAATATGTACGGGAAACCAGAGAGTTTGTCCTTGAATCGGGGAGGCGTCCGGCCGGTTATATAATCGCAACTCCGCAAGCAGGGAGAGGGTTCGATGATCCCGGACTCTTTGTCCGTATCGAACTGGTGAACACCATTCGGCCACGGATCAAGGCATGGCGGGACCGAGGCTATCCTGGTGTAACCGGAATCACCAGGCGTTTGCTGACGCACTGGCAAGACCCGGAAGAGCGGAAAGACAGACGTTTTTTCTTCTGCCAGCTTGAGGCTATTGAAACCATGATCTGGCTGACGGAAGGGCCGGATGCTGAGAAGACGGGTATTGCTGTCCCCTCCGACGGTGGCGATTTCATTCGCTGGTGCTGCAAGATGGCTACCGGTAGCGGCAAAACCATTGTCATGGCAATGGCTATTGCCTGGCATATCCTCAATAAGGTGACGAACCGACAGGATACCCGTTTTTCCAAGAACGTGTTGATAGTCGCTCCTGGTTTGACCGTAAAAAGCCGTTTGAGTGTCCTCAACCCCTTTGACGACAACAACTATTACGAGTTGTTCAATATTGTCCCTGGTGGCTTGCTGGATAAATTGCGGCAGGGGAAAATCATTGTCCGCAACTGGCAGGCCCTGCAATGGGATAACGAGGAGAAGGTGGCCAAAAAGAAGACTGTGGATAAACGGGGCGCAAAAAGTGATGAAGCCTATGTCCGGGAGGTGCTCGGTGATATGGCAAGCGTTCGCAACATCCTGGTGATGAATGACGAGGCCCATCATGCCTGGCGAGTGCCGGCGGAATCAAAAATTAAGGGAGTGAAGAAAGAAGATATCGAAGAATCTACCGTCTGGGTAGGAGGCTTGGACCGTGTGCATCGGGCCAGGGGGGTGTTGAGATGTTTTGACTTTTCCGCTACACCCTTTGCGCCTTCCGGCAAAAAGAGCAGCGAGGAAGCATTGTTCCCCTGGATCATTTCTGATTTTGGTTTGAATGATGCCATTGAGGCAGGACTGGTGAAGACGCCACGGGTGGTTATCCGCGATGACGGCAAATACACCAAGGACTACAAGTCGCGCTTGTACCATATTTACATGGACAAGGAAGTAAAAGATGATATCACCAGGAAGGCTGATGCGGCTGACCCTCTGCCTGATCTTATCACCAATGCCTATTATCTTTTGGGAAAGGATTGGTTGCAAACTAAAAAAAGATGGGAGGGACAAGGACACACTATCCCGCCGGTTATGATCACGGTGGCCAATCTGATAGAAACCTCATCCCGGATCAAATATGCCTTTGATCATGAGCAGATATCCATCAAGGAACTGTGTGACAGTGAGAAAACCTTGCAGATTGACAGCAAGGTGCTTGACCAGGCTGAATCTGCAACAGAGTCTGAAGCCATTGAGGATGGAGAAAAGAAGTTAACCAAAAAACAGCAGGCGGAATTACTCCGGCAGCAGGTTGATACGGTGGGTAAACCCGGTAAACCCGGCGCCCATATTCAGAATGTTATTTCAGTTGGGATGCTTTCTGAAGGATGGGATGCCAGCACAGTAACCCATATCATGGGCTTACGGGCTTTTTCCAGTCAACTATTATGTGAACAGGTTGTCGGCCGGGGATTGCGAAGAACGACCTATACTGTCGAGGAAGACGGGTTGTTTGCCCCGGAATATGTCAATATCTTTGGCGTCCCTTTTACCTTTTTGCCCCATGAGGGAGGTGATGGGCCACCACCGCCGCCCCCGCCACCGAAAACGATTATTGAACCGGTCAGCGAAAAGAAGAATCACGAGCTCTCTTGGCCAAATATCCTCAGGGTAGATCATATTTACCAGCCACATCTTGTGGTGAATATGGCTGATGTCGTTTCGCTTGAACTTGATCCTTATGATTCTATCACCGAGGCGGGCCTGGCGGCAATTATTGCAGGAAAGCCCAATCCTGCCGCTCTGTCTGAGATCGATCTAAAAGAAATAGGGGAAAGGTTCAGGCTGCAGACCCTCATCTTTGAAACAGCCAAGAGGATCTTTAACTACGACAAATCCAACTGGCAGGGACGGCCTGAAATTTTCCTCGTGCAGCTTATCCGCATTGTCGAGCGATTTATAGTTTCTGACAAGATCAGGATTAAAAGCGATCTGTTTCGCCACGGTGAGTTACACAAACGAATTCTTATCATGCTGAATCTTAACAAGATTATCCAGCATGTCTGGGATGCTATCAGGATGGAAAACACTCAAAAATTGATCCCGATTTTTGACACTGAAAACCCTATCAGATCAACCGGCAATATGCGGACCTGGCATACAAGCAAGCCCTGCGAATGGACACAGAAATCACACATCAATTTCTGCGTTTTTGATTCCACCTGGGAGGCATCAGACGCCTACACCTTAGACAGACATAGCAATGTCAAGTCATGGGTAAAGAATGATCATCTCGGTTTTACGGTTCTGTACAATTATCAGGGCGTGGTGCGGAAGTATTATCCTGATTTCATAATACATCTGCGGAATGAAGAACACCTGATTTTAGAAACCAAGGGTCAGGATAATCAGGATAATCAGCAGAATAAAACAAAACGTGCATTTTTGGACGAGTGGGTGAAGGCGGTGAACAACCAAGGCGGTTTTGGAAAATGGCAATGGGCGGTTTCCTTTCATCCGAGTGATTTGGAGGGTATACTCGATGATAGTGTGTTGAGTTAAAGAGAGCGTCAAAACAGACTGACGGGGATACCGCTTCAACCGCGGCAAAATGTGGTGGGGTAACGAAGATAGTAGGAATCTCAACCTAGAGCCAGAGTATTCAGATCTTAGAAATAGTAACTTAAACACAATAACCACCAGTCTATTTGGTGCATTTAATTATTGGAATCCGGTCAGCTGTCCGCCGATTATGCTTCACTTTTCGTCAATTTAATTACTAAAGGAACACAGTATTTTTCCTTGATTGGTTATCTCTTAATTCTTTTCATCGAGAATGATTATTATATACTATGAGTTGGAAACACGGATTTGATATAATACATTTCCAGATGGTTGCTATCAATACTTGACATGTAGTTCCTTGCCGAATAGCATAGGCCAGTAAAAACTGCCAATCCTCAAGTGACATCGATGAAAATAGTTGATATCATAAGATATATATCGTGGTATGCTACAGAAAACGATGTAGCCTTAACCACTAATCGTTTGGTTAAATTCCTTTACTTGGTCGATCTTTACCACGCAAGGCTCAACGAGGGTAAAACCCTTACCGGATTGCCATGGCAATTTGTTTACTATGGACCATATTGCGGTGAGGCGATGCAGCATATCGATAAGGCCGTTGAACAAGCGCTAATCACCAAATGGACCGGGGAAAATCATTTTGAGAAAGGGAAAGAATACCATGTTTTTTCCTGCAAAGATGAAGAAGCCGAGGAGTTAGAACGTCTTATTCCTTTCGGAATTCTGTATAGAATTCAGACAGATATTAGAAATCTTGGTGATGACACCCCTCAGCTTTTAGATTATATATATTTTGATACAGAACCAATGGCAAAAGCCCAAAAGGGAGATATCCTCGATTTCACAACAGTTGTAAAACCTCTGCCGAACCAAAGAGTTAAGCTAAAAAAATTATCACGTGGCACAATAGAGTCCGCTCGACAACAAATTAAGCAACTTAGTGATAAGATTGATTCAGACAAAGCTAATCTGTTAAGAGATGAAGAAGAAACAAAAAGGTATAAAGACGAAACCTATCATAGTTTCATTGAAATGCTTGATGGAGAAGATTTAGATATCGGTTTAAAAGGAACAGCTAAAATTCAAACAGAAAGATGGGAATAACTCAATTTTTCACTAAAGAAGAATTTTACACCAATACTGATCCAACCGAGTTACGAGCAGGCCAAATATGTTGGGTTCCTGTTCCTAATCCCGATCCTATCCCCCGTATTCTCGATGTCCAAAGAAACACGCCCCAAGAACATGAACAGGTGCAATTTGAACTCCGTATGGCCAACCGAGAAGATGATTTTAGGAAAAGGGACAGGTCTCTTCCAATAAAGTACCTGAACATACGTTCAAATGAGGAACTACTCGTACAAACCTGTAAAAAACGTTCAGCGATAATCCTGTCAACCGAAGTCGACTGCTACCCAAATATCGCAAAGCTATTACGCCAGAAAGGAAAGAAACACCAACAGCAGGAGAGCATGTTCGTTGTCCCCTGCTATAGCGTCCAAGTTGGAGATTATGATACCGGAATTATCCAGCCGATAGTAGAGCGAACCAAATGTTTATTGTACCGCCAATTTTTTTATTTATATCCGTGCTCAGGGAAAAAGGATTTAATAGCACGTTTTGACAGGGTAAGGACCGTTATCGACAAGTCTCCAGCCTCGTTAGAGCCTACAGATGTATGCCTGTCCAAAGATGTTTTTAACCTCTTCCTATCGCTGTTTTTGTTTTGTGTGTCTGGTCAGACAAATGAAACACTGGAAGCTATTAAGGCGTTAGCTAGAGAGGCATATCCTGAAGACTTGGGCGCTAACCGGAATTGAACCGATTCTGCTAATGAAAACTGAGCCAGAGAGTGCGCGGCAGAAAGTGTATTGAGGAAGGTAAAAAGATGGGTGCAGGTTGGTAAGATCAGATGAGATTTGCTGAGCGGCTTATGTA
>JAZDOW010000280.1:0-4886 GCA_043798185.1 Pseudomonadota bacterium
GTTGGTCGACAGGAGCCATTCATGAAACAAATTGAACCTATGAAGACCCGCAATTTAGAAGATGAACGCTTGGAATTGCTCGCTCTCATCGATGCATCGGTCCCAGCCGACCTTATGCAATCAATAGAACTGACTGCTTCACTCTTGCAGAAGTCCTGGGATTGGCAGCTAGTAACAACCGAAGGAGGAAGTGGGAATGCCAAACCTGAATGAAATACAACAGCAAATATTGCGTGAAAAGGCAGCCGCACAAGATAAGGTTCGCCAACGTTTTCTTAAACGTCTTGTCAGCCATACAAAGCGCGACACAATCCTGTATGCCACAGCTTTCACGTCAAACAAAGGGGCTGAAGTACCGCCAGCAGCTCTTTCTGTTTCAGCTGAAGACATGCAGGGCTTCATGGCATCGTTGCATCGCTTAAAAGGCAAGCAACTGGACCTCATACTGCATAGCCCCGGTGGATCAATGGAATCTGCCGATCAAATTGTTCAGTACCTTCGCTCAAAGTATGATCACATTAGAGCTATTGTTCCGCAAAATGCAATGAGTGCTGCAACCATGATTGCCTGTGCCTGCGATGAGATCGTCATGGGCAAACATTCAGCGATTGGACCTATTGATCCACAAGTCACTTTCCCCACACAATCAGGTCGTTTTACTGCGCCAGCTCAATCAATTCTCGACGAGTTCGAAATGGCTAAACGCGAAATCAAGGCAGATCTTTCGTCTGCACCACTTTGGGCGACAAAGATACAGGCTTATCCACCTGGTTTTCTGACTCTTTGTGCCACAACCCTATCGTTGGCCGAATCGAAGGTCGCTGAATGGCTAGATAAATATATGTTTGCAAGTACAGAGCAGAGGCGCGGAGCAGAAATAGCAAAGTGGCTTGCAAACGCAAACGAACACAAAACACATGGCAGACCAATTGGTGCACGTCGTGCATCCAATGCTGGCTTGAAAATTTTCTTTTTAGAAGATGACCAAGATTTACAAGAGCGAGTGCTGTCGGTTTTTCACGCCACTATGGTGACCTTTCAGGTTACACCCTGCGTAAAGATCATTGAAAATCATAACGGCAAAGGACTTTATACGCGAATCGAGCTGAAAGCAATACCTGCAAGCGCATGACGTCCGCCTGTTAATAGTTCAAATAAAAGTTGGGACATTTCTCAAATATTTAGAATAACATAAATTTTCCCAACTACCGGCTCCACGCAGACCCCGCTAACAGCGCGGGTCCGGTGAGCCGGACGTTAGCGTAAAAATTGATCATAAAACAAAATATGCCATCATCAACAATTCATGAAATAACTGTACATAGCCTCGAAGCCCTGAGAAACGAATTCGATGGTTGTGAGAATGGCAAATACATCTTTAGGGGCCAATCGAATGCTAGTTGGCCACTTGAAACTTCAATATTCCGCTTTCGTCAACGTCTAACAACTATCAGATATGGGAAAAATGCTTTACTTGGAAAGGAAAAATTAGACTGGCGTAAACTAATGCGTTCTCTTGAATTTGATTTATTTAAGAGATACAACCACGACCTTTCGCCGGGTGAAGAGTTAAAAATTGAATCAGATCTTCTAAAAGTACTTACAACACTTCAACATTATGGTTGCCCAACTCGTTTACTTGATTTCACTTGGACACCTTACACAGCCCTCTTTTTTGCCGCATCAGAACATGAAGGAGACTTTGCGGTATATGCGATTTCAACAAAGGATATTGAGGAGGTGACATGTTGCTCTAGCGCTTTAGTCAAAGACTTCTGGGGCGAAGAGGGGGCTGAGTCCCCAATGGTTCATCTTTTTAGGCCCAAATACACCAATAAACGTATGAAATTGCAACAAGGCGTTTTCTTAATACCTTCAACAACTGTAATCCCATTAGAGGAAATAATTGCAACTTCATCGCTCCCTGTAAGAAAAATGATTATTCCAGGCAAATTGCGAGCAGACATCATAACTATGTTGGCATCACAGTTAAATATGGGGCCGGAGAGAGTTTATCCTGAGACCGAGGGAGAAATTAAGTCCTTAGCCTGGGAAATTTCTGCGAAATTATTCACATGACATTTATTGATTTTAGTGAAGAAAACATTGGCCATAAGGGGAAGTATGTATTTATTAACCGCCTTGAGAGCCATAGAGAAGTTGGTGTCCTAATTCATCATTTAAATAGATATTTTAATAATCCAGAGACTAAACGTCTTTCAATAAATATTGCACCGCAATCATACTTGTTTTCTAGCCTAATAGTACCGCTTTGCTCAATATTCCACTCCTTGAAAACACAAGGAAAAAAGATAACACTACATACTGAAAGTAATCATGTTCAAGAAATGTGTATTCTTGATCCTCCTATTGCTTCAGATAAAAACTTCAATAATACATCAAGAATACTAGATAAAATTTGGAAAATTGAAAATGAATATCACTTAAAAAATGCGGTCTTTTATCTCAGGCGTTTTCTTGGTGGGAGGCTTGGTTTTGACACCCCAATGTTGAATGCCCTTGAATTGGCAATTATAGAGGCCATTGAAAATTCATTAATACATTCAGAAACAAAATGTTGTTTTGTAATGGGGCAAATACACAGGAAGAGCGACTATTTCTCACTCTGTGTTTCGGATGCAGGGATTGGCATTCGCCAAAGCCTTGAAGGTGGTGAGTATATGTATGAGAGTGAACCAGAATATCTTGCAGCTTCTATCAAAAAGGGAGTCACGAGTAAGCATAAAGAAAACTATGGTGGCAACGGCCTATACTGTCTTTCGAGATTAGCAAAAATCAATCAAGGTCATTTCACCCTTTGGTCTGGGGAAAGCTCAATCGTAGTTGACGGAAAAACAAATGATGATCGTGTTTATGAACATTTGCCAAAAATCAAACTCATCCAACCAAGCAGTCATGTTGACTTCCAAATCCCATTAAATGCTGAAATCTCAGCGGACTATGATGAGGTTGAATATGCTGGGGAACAAGACGACCAATCTATTCAACAAGATGCAGGGTTCAACAATTTAAAAATAGCCGAACTAGAACATGGTTATTGCACGAGGTCTGCAGGTGCAACGGCACTGAATACTGTTAGCAGATTTTTGGACTTTCCTACCATAATTGGGGTGGTAATTGATTTTGAAGGTATTCCTGTTTGTTCAGCAAGTTTTATTGATTCATTTATTGGTATGCTTTTCAAGAAAATTGGCGAACAAGAGTTTAATGACCGTATCAGGATACGGAATGCTACTTACGAAATTAGAAAAACTGTTTATTCAGTAACCAATGAGAAGTTAGTGCAAAAACAGGGAAAGCGACCTATTTCCTAAAAGAATCGGTTGCTGTCCCCAATTTTTCACCACCTGGAATGCGGGGCCACACAAGATGCATTCAATGTTGCAAAACATTGGTGCGCGTGATGAAGCCTGCGCACTCTACGTAATTGAAAACTCTATGAGGAGGTGCTTATGCAAGCCATCGAATTTGAAACGCGGATCGATGAAACCGGTCACATTTACGTGCCGGAGGAGTTCCACAACGCCTATGGGAAACGTGCCCGCTTGGTTGTCCTTCTTCCAGACCAGGTGGAACCCCTGAAAAAAAGACGCCACCCCGGAAGCGCCAAAGGAGTACTCTCGCTGCTATCTGAAGACGACGAGCATCTGAATGACTTTAAGGAGTATATGCCATGAGTCTGTTACTGGACACGCAGGCACTGCTCTGGTTTATCCTGGATGATCCCCGGTTGAGCGGCAAGGCACAGGCCAGCATAGTTGCCAATGAGGTGGCGATTTTCGTCAGCCCGGCAAGCATTTGGGAAATCGCCATCAAGATCAGTCTGGGCAAGTATGTGCTTCCCGCCCCTTTTGCAACGTTTTGGGGGGAACAGTTGCAAACCAACGACTTTTCGCTCTTGCCGATCTCGGTGTTTCATGCCGCACGAATTGTGGATTTGCCATTCCATCACCGCGATCCATTCGACCGTTTGATCATTGCCCAGTCACTGGTGGAAGGAATGCCGGTGGTGAGTAGCGACGATACGTTTGATCGTTATGGCGTGGAGCGAGTCTGGTAAAAAGCGGGATGGGGAGCTTGGAAGCTTTCGGCTCGCGGGTCGGACCAGAACAACTAATTGATTAAATGAACAAAAGATATGAAAAATGGCCCAACAAAAACATTCTGCGGACAAGCCGCAGATGTTCGCGTTGGCCTTGTAAGCAGCAATAGAAAAATCAATCAAGAGAATTCATCATGAAAAGCTTTCCGGATTTTATGAAAAACCCCGTTAACAAAGTCGATGCTTCACAGCAAAATACCGCTGACATTGAGGGATACTATTTTCAAGGTGCGGACGGAACACAAATGGCCTTCTGGGAGAGCCATGCTGATCGAATCTCCAAAAAGCATATCCATCCTTTTGATGAGTATATGGTTTGCGTATGCGGAGAATATACGGCTTACTTAAACGAAAAAGAGATCATTTTGAAACCTGGAGATGAACTGTTTATCCCGAAAGGCACTGAACAGTGGGGGAAGTGTATAGCTGGGACAAGAACCATTCATGCATTCGGTGGGAAACGCATAAAAAGGTGAAGGGCCAACAATTCACTGGTGCTGACCCGGCCAAAAAGTGGCCGGGCCGCACAGTTCAAACGTTCTGAGCAAGATGAGGCTATAAGTTGCATTTTGCGATTTTATGTTGTAAAATGCACCCATGATATCAACTCAATCATGGAGGTAATAAAATGGCAATGGCGGTACGAATATCAGAAGAATTGGTGGGGGAAGCGAAAAGGTTCAGCAAGATTGAACATCGATCCTTGACTGGCCAAATCGAACATTGGGCTAGAATTGGCAAATGTTCCGAGGAAAATCCAGAT
>JAZDOW010000282.1:0-12011 GCA_043798185.1 Pseudomonadota bacterium
GCTGCCAGGTTGAAATTTCGCTCGGTTTTAAGAATTGTTTTGCCGAGGTTGGTGACGTCGTCGGCGATGAGGGCGATACCGAATCGGGCGTTGATCATATCGATCAAGGCCGGCAGGCAAGTGGCATCGTCGAGGGCGGCAAAGGCTATGAACAAACACATCCCGGTGGAATCGATGGCAGCTGTGGCAATCTGCAGATTGCGGGAAAGCTCCACCTGCCCCTCTTTGCTGAGGGGATCGAGCTTGCCGCCCACCCCGAGAATATTGGTAGCAATGGTATACCCCATGGTATGATCCGCTCCCTGGGTCGAGGTGGCGTAGGTTATGCCTATCCCCTTGATTGCCCTGGGGTCATAGGCGGGGATGGCCTGGTTCTTGACCACCGGCACCCGGGTGACGCCAAACGCCCGGCCGACACTGGCGGCTCCACCACCGATGATCCGGCCGATACCGGTGCCTTTGCCAATATCCTCGCGGAGCATCCGGCATATTCCGGCGCCGTCACCAAACTGAAGAACTCCTGCCTCCATGGCCACACCAAAGGCCACCGAAGTCTCGATGGTATCAAGGCCCAGATCGTCCATAAGATGGTCGGCTTCGGCAATATAGTCGAGATTGTCGACACAGCAGTCGGCACCCATGGCCCAGATCGACTCATATTCAAAGCCTGAGGTCATGTACTTCCTCTCCTTATTATTATAGATCTGCGAGCAGTTGATCACGCATCCCGGGTGGCAGTTATGCTTAGGCTTGCCGTCACGTTCGACGATGGTATCGTGCATCGTCTCGCCTGAGATATTCTCATGCCCGGCAAACTGGCCGGAGGTGAAGTTACGGGTGGGTAAGCCACCGGCCTCGTTGATGATATTGACCAGGACGTTGGTGCCGTACTGACCAAGGGCCTGACTGATTGGGTTGTCGATAAGGGCCTTGGCAAAGGTCCGACTGGCAGTGAGGAATTCTTCCGGCCTCTCTATGTGCACCTTCGCCTCGGTGGCTGCGATGGCGATAAATTTGATCCTTTTTGCACCCATAACCGCTCCAAGTCCACCGCGACCACAGGACCGAATTCTTGAACCCGGATCCTTGACGGAGATATTTGCGGCGGTCATCTTCATCTCGCCGGCCGGTCCGATGGTAATAACCCCGAATTTCTCACCAAGGCGACCGTTAAGTGTTTCAATCACCTGGTAATTGCCTTTGCCAATCAGTTCAGTTTCTTCACTGATCGTCACTCCACCTGCTGTAACACTCAGCCCGTACCATTTGTTTTCCTGCGGCTTTCCTTCGATAATGAGTGCCTTAACGCCCAATTTGGCGAGCATCTGGGCGGCGGTTCCACCGGAATTGGCCTCCTTGATGGTGCCGGTAAGCGGACTTTTAGCACCGCAGGACAAACGGCCGGAATTGGCGGCCTGGGTCCCGGAGAGAAGACCTGGGGCAATCACCAGCTTGTTTCCGGCTCCAAGGGGGTGACAGGTTGGTTCTACCTCGGCGGCAATCACCGTGGAGGTCAATCCCCGACCACCCAACCCCATCCATCCGGTCGGAACCGCTTCCATCCTGCTACTAAGATCGGACATGTTGACACGAAAAATTTTGTCGGCCATTATTCTACTCCTCAATGATATCAAACGTTCGGGAAGGATATGTGGTGGCGGAAATGGTAATTTCCGCCTTGCAGTTGAATGTGTCGATTGCAGTCATCGCAAGCATCGGAGCACAAGAGTTGTGCCCCGATATTATGGCCATTGCGAATTATAAAGCCGCTGTGTAAATCGCCACGACATCGCTGTCTTTAGGACGACGGGGGTTGGTCATACCACAGGCATCCTTTTGGGCATTGCCGGTCATGGTGTCGATATCTTCAGCCCTGACCGTTTTGCCATACCGCTTGCCGAGTTCGATGAGTCCTGACGGAATACCGATATCGGTGGAGAGTTTCTGGATAGCCTTCAGGGCCAGTTCAGCCGCGTCGCGAGGAGAAAGACCATCGACATTTTCGCCCATGAGCTTGGCGATTTTGACAAAGCGTTCCATTTTTGCAATGAGGTTGAATCTGCTCACATGAGGTAAAAGGATGGCATTACATTCGCCATGCGGCAAATCATAGAAACCGCCGAGTTGATGGGCCATGGCATGGACGTGGCCGAGACTGGCATTATTGAAGGCCATACCGGCAAGATATTGGGCATAGCACATACCTTCGCGGGCAACGATATCAGCCCCGTTGGCTACCGCCGGACGGAGATGGACGGCGATCAGTTCGATGGCTTTTTCGGCGGCAGAATCGGTCATCGGTGTGGCGATGGTTGAGACATAGGCTTCCACCGCATGGGTGAGGGCATCCATGCCGGTGGCTGCAGTCAACGCCGGCGGCATGCCCATCATCAGGAGCGGATCGTCAAGAGCAATACCGGGGGTAACCCGCCAGTCGACAATGGCCATTTTCACCTTCCGACTGGTATCGGTAATTATACAAAACCTGGTCATTTCCGAAGCGGTTCCGGCGGTGGTATTGACGGCAACATAGGGAGGCATCGGGTTGGAAGATTTGTCCACTCCCTCGTAATCATGGATTTTACCGCCGTTGGCAATGACCAGCCCCACGCCCTTGCCGCAGTCATGCGAGCTGCCGCCGCCAAGGGTAATAAGGCTGTCACACTTATTTTTCTTGTATACCTGCACACCGTCATGGACATTGGTATCGGTCGGATTGGGAATGGTTTCGTCATACACCACATACTGCATCTCCGCTTGATCGAGAAGGTCGGTAATTTGTTTGGTGATTCCGGCACCGGTAATACCTTTATCGGTAACAATCAGTGGTTTGTTGCCGCCAAGAGCTTTGATTTTCGCAGGTATCTGTTTTGCGGCACCGATACCAATCAGAGTGACACTGGGAATGAAATAACCGTACACTTCTTCACGAATTGCCATAATAATACCTCTCTTTGTTGTTTGTGGATTGTTCCAACCTGTTTTTTCCTCGGTCTGGATCCAGAGATTGCGCACATTAACTAGAGCAATTGGCGTGCCAATTTAAAGTACCAGTATTATCGTGGTGTTATGATATTCAAGGAGGGGCATGGCAGGACTATATGTCTTCCGCCAAGAAGTATTCTCAGCATAAACCAAGTTTTTTCGGAAAAAATCTGCCAAAAACTTACAGATTCCAACAGCTTTCAGCGAGGCGGGTCAGAATGAAACAGGAAAATGAGGAGATGGGTCAAAATGTCACAATGACCAGAAAGACAGACGAAAGGATTTCATTCGAGGGCGTACTGGGCCAGTTTCCGGTACAGAGTTTTGCGGCTGACGCCCAGAGTTTCCGCGGTTTTCTGGCGGTTGCCATCGAAAAAATTTAAAATTTTGAGGATATGGTTCTTCTCGACCGATTCCAGGGTGAGAGCCGCTTGGCCCTCCTCGGAGGCGGAGACCAGTTCACGCGGTAGGCACCGTTCGGTGATGATATTGTTCTCGGCGAGAATAATCGATCGCTCGAGAACATTGCGTAATTCCCGGACATTGCCCGGCCAGGCGTAGCGAAAGATGCAGTCCATGGCCCGATCGACGATTCGGTAGGCGGTGTTATCGGGGCTGAGCCGGGTGAGAAAATAGTTGACCAGCAGGGGCAGGTCCTCTTTCCGTTCGCGTAGGGCGGGAATGCGGATGGTGAAGGCATTGATCCGATGGAAGAAGGCCTCGTTAAAACGCCCCTGTTCGACCTCCTCGGCCAGATTGCGGTTGGTGGCGAACAGGAAGCGGATATTGACCTTGCGTTCTTCCTTCTCGCCAACTCGCCTAAAAGTCTGGGTCTCTAAAACCCTCAGCAGCGAGGCCTGGACCTCCAGCGGCAACTCTCCTATTTCATCAAGAAACAGGGTGCTGTCGTGGGCAAAGGACATCAATCCCTCGCGTGAGTCGCTGGCGCCGGTAAACGAACCTCTCATATGGCCGAACAGTTCACTCCTGGAAAGCTCCTTCTGCAGAGAGGCACAATTTTTAATTATCATCGGGTTGGCAGCACAGGCCGAACGCTGATGAATCAGCCGGGCGACCACATCCTTGCCAACCCCTGAATCACCGGTGATCAACACCGGGATTTTTGCCGGTGCCACCTTGTTGAGGAGAAATTTGATCTCGCCCACCACCTTGGAATTGCCGATAAATTGCACCTGTTCCTGTTCAAGACCGCTGGTGTGGCGAAGTATCCTGTTTTCGCGTGACAACAGCACCCGCTGATGGGCCTTTTCCACTACCAGGTCCAATTGCTCCAGGTTGAACGGTTTGCGGATGAAATCGCAGGCGCCAAGCTTCATGGCCTGGACCGCACTGTCGATATCGCCGTGACCGGTAATCATCACCACCTCGATATGGGGGACCGAATCCTTGATGGCGATCAGCAGATCCAGATCGTGTACATCCGGCAGACGCAAATCCATGATGATGACGTCGAACCAGTGGCCGCGGATCATGGTCATGGCCGAGGCAGCATCGGACGCAGTCAGCACATTTCGCGCATCACTTTGCAATTCCTTCTGCAGGAGTCTTCTTATTGGTTCCTCATCATCGATGACCAGAATGCTGTATTTTTCACTTTCCATGGTCTGTTACACCTCAAGTCCCGGCAGAGACACCTGGAAGGAGGCGCCATGTCCTTTTTCGCTGGTGACAATTATCTCGCCTTGATGATGCTTGACGATGGCATAACAGGTCGACAGACCGATACCGATTCCCTTGCCCACCGGTTTGGTAGTAAAAAACGGTTCGAAAAGCTTATCCTGCACCTCGTCCGGAATGCCGCAACCGCTATCTTCAACGAGCAACTCAACTCCCCCGCCGGCACGGGTACGGGTGATAATATCAATTGTCCCGCCCTCACCGGTGGCATCGAAGGCGTTGGTGACCAGATTGATGATCACCTGCTTCAGTTGTGACTCATCCCCCATGATTTTCGGCAGGTCGGTCTGCAGGTTCGTTTTTACCGTTATCCCGTGTCGCTCCTTAAAATGATGCTTGAGGATAAACAGGGTGTCGTTGACACACTGGTTCATATCAACCGGCCAGAGGCTGGATACCACCGGTCGACTGAAGGTTAAAAGGGTCTGGACAATATCGCGGCAACGCAGGCACTCCTTGATAATCGTGTCTGTATACTCCTGGAAATCAGCAAATGTTTCGGCCTCAACTCGATCCTGGACCCGTCCGAGTCGACGCCGCAATCCCTCGGCAAAACCACTGATTGCCGTCAGTGGATTATTGATCTCATGGGCCACTCCGGCGGCCAGGGCACCGATCGTCGCCATCTTCTCCGCCTGATAAAACTGCGCCTGAAATTCCTTTTCGAGAGTGACATCGCGTTTAAACATCAGCACACTTCGCTCGCCGGTGGGGGACGTCTTCAGCGGCGAGGCAATGATCTCGAAATGTCTGAACTTGTCGTTTACCTTGTAGATACAGAGATCTTTGACTATCTCACCGAGGTCAAGGGAGCGGAGAGCCGGGCAGTTGTCGCATCGACTGTTGCGACCGCGAAACACCTCATGACAGGTACGTCCTAAGGGATCAATGCCCGGAAACCACTCGAAAAATACATGATTTACCTGCTGAATTCGCAGGTCCTCCGACAATACCACCATCAGGTCGGTAATACCGTCGAGCACCGCCTGGATTTCCTTGCGCTTCCTTTCCAGCTCCTGATTGGAAGCCTTGAGCTGTTCGACTTTTTGCTGCAGTTCCTGATAAAACCCGAGTTTGCAGTGTTCGATACCTACCAGATCTTCCAGGGTTGTCTTGACGTTCATTACCATACCTCTTCGCAGATCTGCAGTAATTCCTGCCAGGAAGCGGGACGGGGGTTGGTCAGATTGCAGGCGTCGTTGACCGCCATTTTGCAGATCGGCTCAAGATACTGTTTGTCGGCCAGGTCAATCTCCTGCCTCAATTTCAAGGAAACATCAAACGAGGCAAAGAATTCCTCCAGTCTGGCGATACCGGCAAGGGCGGTATCGCGGGGCGTACCGACCGTTTTGTCAAGCACCACCCGTCCGATATCGGCCAGTTTCGTTTCGGCATGGTCGAGATTAAAACGCATGACCGCAGTTAACAGGATCGGATGGATGACACCGTGCCGCATATCAAAATGGCCACCCAGGGAATGGGCCAGAGCATGTTCGGCACCGAGACTGGCATTACTGAAGGCCATGGAAGCGGAGATAGAAGCAATGCTCAGTTTTTCAAGATACTCCATTGAACGCGTTTCCACCGCCTTGGGCAGAAAACGAAGGATAAGATCAATGGCCTTCAAAGACTGCATACCGGTAAACGGTGAAGCAATGGTTGAGGTATAGGCCTCGACGGCATGGGCCAGAGCATCAATGGCCGACTGAATAATCAGGGTCTCGCTCTTAGTCTGGAGAATCAGGGGATCGACAATGGAGATATTGGGAACCAGGGTACGGGTTATAATCGACATCTTCACCGCCCGCTCGACATCGGTGATAATGCAGAACTGGGAGATATCTGAACCGCTGCCGGCTGTAGTGGTAATCAGGACCATCGGCGGCAGAGGCCGACTGACTCGGTTCGCCCCCTCATAGTCTCTGATTTTGCCGCCGTTGCTGGCGATAATTGCCACACCCTTGGCGGTATCCATCGAACTGCCGCCACCGATGGCAATGATGACATCGGCACCGTTTTCAAGATAGAACTTGGCTCCCTCCTCAACCTGATAGTCACGGGGATTGGAACTCACCCCGGCATAATAGACCCAACCAATACCCTCGTTCTCAAGAATATCCATCAGTCGCTGCACCCATCCGGCCTTCTCAATTCCGGCGTCACTGACCAGAAAGACCTTTTTTGCGCCAAGTCGCAGGGCGCATTGACCGGCATAATTGAGACTTCCCCGGCCAAAGATAATCTCGGGGATGGCAAATTTGGTTATATCCATCGCTTGCGGTCTCCTTATACGGTTGAGCGGGAAAGCGATCCTGCCCAGACGGTAAGTCAGCTCCCTGCCTGATCACAGATATGCTGTTTTTATGCCCGGTTGTCAATAAGGGAGAAACAGCATATTGTCCGGCAGCAGAGCATATAGGTTAAATAAACGCATCTTGTTGCGGCACCCTGTTTTTGTCGATTAATTGCATGCAATTACCATGGACAATATGATACAATCCCAGAGATCTGTCTTTAAATTTTATTCCAGGGAGAGCATCGAATGGATACTACCATGAAGGCGTTGGTCAAGGCAAAAAGGGAAGAGGGCTTGTGGCTTCTGGAAGTACCGATCCCGACCCCCGGCAAAAACGAGGTGGTGATCAAAATACTGCGCACCGCCATTTGCGGCACCGATGTCCATATCTTCAACTGGGATAGCTGGGCGCAACAGACTATCCCGGTGCCAATGCCGATCGGCCATGAATTCGTCGGCGTCATCGACACGGTAGGTGACAATGTCCACGACTTCAAACCCGGTGATCTTGTCTCCGGTGAGGGTCACTTGGTATGCGGCCACTGCCGCAACTGCCTTGCCGGCAGGCGCCATCTGTGCAGAAATACTAGCGGAGTGGGCGTCAACCGCCAGGGTGCCTATGCCGAATATCTGGCAATTCCGGTCACCAATGTCTGGGTTTGCGACCCGACTATTCCCCTCGATATCCTGGCCTGCTTCGATCCGCTCGGCAATGCTGTACACACTGCTTTATCCTTCGATATGCTCGGCGAGGACGTTCTCATTACCGGGGCAGGGCCCATCGGCTGCATGGCCGTCGCCATCGCCAAACACGCTGGGGCCCGCCATGTGGTGATCACCGATGTCAATCCCTACCGTCTCAGTCTGGCCGAAAAGGTCGGCGCCACCCGCCTGGTCGACGTCAGCCGCGAGAACTTGGCCGAGGTGCAAAAAGAACTGGGCATGAAGGAGGGTTTCGATGTGGCCATGGAGATGTCCGGCAACCCTGCCGCCCTCCACGCCATCCTCGACAATATGTGCCACGGCGGCAAAATCGCCATGCTCGGCATTATGCCGGGGACGACCGCCATCGACTGGAACAAGGTGATTTTTAACGGATTGACCCTGAAAGGCATCTATGGCCGGGAGATGTACGAGACCTGGTATAAGATGACCTCAATGATCCAGACCGGACTCGATATCTCGCCACTTATCACCCATCACTACCATTACACCGATTTTGCCGAGGCCTTTGCGGTCATGCGCTCGGGACAATCGGGGAAAGTCATTCTCAACTGGTCCGAGAGGGTATAAGATGACACAGACACGACTCGACAAAGCGCTCCAGGTGGAACTCCGACTTTTGCTGGAGGAGGGCCGTACTAAACCGCCGGAGCGGATTATAACCGCCTACCACCCCCCGGAAAACAACCTGGGACCGCGCTATTCCCTGAGTGGCGAGAGTCAGCGATTTCTCAGAATGAATTCCAATTCTTATCTCTCGCTCTCCAACCATCCGCTCCTCATTGCCAGAGCCGACAACGCTACCCATCTCTGCGGTGTCGGCCCCGGTGCGGTGCGCTTTATCGACGGGACCTATAGTTACCATGTCGCCCTGGAAGAGCGCATCGCCCGCTTTATCGGCAAAGAGGCGGCGAAGATCTTCAATTCCGCCTACACGGCCAATTGCGGCCTGGCGCTGACCATCGGCGGCAAGAACACCTATTGGATCGGCGACCAGCTCAACCATAACTCGATCATCCGCGGCATGCGCATCGCCGGGGTACCGAGCGGCAACAAAGGCATCTATGTTCATAACGACATGGAAGATCTGCAACGGTGCCTGGACGCGGTGGGAGAGGATATCAAGCGGGTGGTGGTGATCTTCGACGGCATCTTCAGTATGCGGGGAGATTACGCCCCGATCAACCAAATCATGGCGATCACCAGCCAGTACAGTGAAAAATTTGCCGATGGCGTGATCACCGTCGTCGACGACTCGCACGGCATCGGTGCTTACGGCGACACTGGTCGCGGTACTCCGGAATTTTGCGGCGCGGTGCCGGATATTATCATCGGGACTTTCGGCAAAGCCTTCGGGGTGAACGGCGGCTTTATCGCCGGCAGCGGCACACTGGTCGAGGCGGTGCGGCAGAAGGCCGACACCTATATCTATACTAATCCGCTGAGTGTCGCCGACTGTGCTGCCGCAACCACAGCTCTTGATATCTGCGACAGCCCAGAGGGTTTACAGCGCCTGGCCAATCTGCGCAAACGCACAGAGCAATTCCGGAAGGGCCTGAAAAAGCTGAGATTCGAATCAATTCCCGGCCCTCATCCGATAGTGCCGCTTCTGGTGCGGGATACGATTAAAACCCATGCCATGGTCAAACGACTTTTTACCGCCGGCATCCTCGTGGTGGGCCTGACCTTTCCGGTGGTCCCCAGAGGTAATGAAACCATCCGCTTTCAGGTTAACGCCGACCATACCAAGGCCGATATCGACTTGGTACTGGAGGTCCTGGCGCAGAAAAAGTGACCGGCGATACAGTCGGCACTTTCGAGATTTATGGAGGAAAATCATGGCAAAAACGCGATCGATTGCAGGTACGGTCAGCAGTGTTCCAACCTTGGAAGGGGCAGGCGTTCATCTGCGAAGGGCCTTCGGTTTTCATAACCCTGAGAGAAACGACCCCTTTCTTCTTTTTGACGACTTTCGCTCCGACACTCCGGCCCACTACCTTGAAGGTTTCCCCTGGCATCCCCATCGCGGCATCGAGACCATCACCTATATGCTGAAAGGCGATGTCGAACATGGCGACAGCCTTGGCAACAGCGGTATCATCTCCGGCGGCGACGTGCAGTGGATGACCGCGGGCGGCGGCATTATTCATCAGGAGATGCCGAAGGGCGACAAAGACGGGGCGATGCACGGCTTCCAGCTCTGGCTTAACCTCCCGGCAAAGGAAAAAATGTGCCCGCCCCGCTACCGAGGCATTACCCCGAAGGAAATCCCCGAGGTTACCCTTGCATCAGGGGCCATGATAAAGCTCATTTGCGGACGCATTGGCGCAAACTGCGGGCCGGTCACCGGTATCACCACCGACCCCGAGTATCTCGATATCACCCTGCCGGCAGGCATCACTCTCACCCATCCAACCCGTCCAGGCTATACCGTCATGGCCTATGCGATAGATGGCTCGGGTTGCTTTGCCCCGGATGCAGAGGCTGAATGCGGCAACACCACCCTGGTTCTCTTTTCGGATGGCAATGAAGTCAAAGTTACCGCCGGGGCCCAGGGGTTGCGCTTTCTTTTTATGGCCGGAAAGCCGTTGACCGAACCTATTGCCTGGCAGGGTCCCATTGTCATGAACACGGAAGAGGAACTGGCACAGGCCTTTCAGGAATATCGAAACGGCACTTTTCTTAATCGCCGGTGAAGGTAATGGAGGTGTCGTGGCAACATGAGCATCTATGACAAAGGCTTCTTTACTATTGTCGCCTGCGCGGTTCTCCTGACTTGATCGCCATTCCTCTTGTTTTGCGCAAGGTTCCGCGAAATCCCGTCTATGGCTTTCGCACGCCCGCCACGATGAGCGATGACGACATTTGGTACTCGGCTAATGCGCACTTCGGCCGCGGTCTTATCGCTTCCACTTTTCTTGGTGTGGGAATCACATTGCCGATCTATGCCTTTCGCCCGCTTCCGCCCGACCTGTTTCTTCCCGTGTCTGTGCTTATCGTCGCAGCGCCCAGCCTCGTCGCGGTCTTTGCCACGCTACGCTATATCAGCACATTGCGCGCACCTCCCTGACAGCTTGGAGGCCGATGGTTGTGCGCGAAGGGGGACATCTTTTTCCATACTCCACCAAGGCAATATGCTGGATTAATTGACGCTCATGCAAAACGATCCAGCGGACTTTCCAGCTTGCGAATGTCTCTGGCCATGACATGGGTGTAGATCTCGGTGGTCTTAACGTCGGCATGGCCGAGGAGTTCCTGGAGTACCCGTATATTCACCCCGTTTTCCAGCATATGAGTGGCAAAGCTGTGCCTCAAGGTATGGCAGCCGACTTTTTTATCGATCCCCGTTTGTTCCGCCGCCCGTTTTACCGCCTTCTGCAACCCGGATTCAAGCACATGATGGCGCATCGCCTTGCCCGAACGTGGGTCAATGGAACGTTCCTGCGATGGAAATACCCATTGCCAGCCGGCCTCCCGTCCGGCATTTGGATATTTCCGGGCCAGGGCCTCGGGGATATAGACCTCGCCAAAGCCTTCCTCCAGATCCTTGTAATGTAGGGTTTTCACCGCTTCAACCTGTTTCTGCAGTTCGTCCTGAATATTTTTCGGCAGGATGGTGGTCCGATCCTTGCCGCCCTTGCCGCCGCGAATGAAGATGAGGCCCTGGCCGAAATCAACATCCTGCACACGCAGGCGGATGCATTCCATGAGGCGCAGACCACCGCCATACAAGAGTTTGGCCATGAGGGCGTGCTTGCCGGTGATTGCTGCCAGCAAACGCTGCACTTCCGCCTGTATGAGCACGGTCGGTGGTCTTTGCTGACGTTTGCCGCGAATCGGGGCGATCTCTTCGGTCAAGGGGTTGTCAAGAACATCCCGATAAAGAAAAACCAAGGCATTCAAGGCCTGCCGCTGCGTTGAAGCGGACACCTTACCCTCGGTTGCCAGATGGGAGAGAAACCGTTCGATATCCTTGGCGCCGAGTAGCTTCGGATGGGTTTTTCCGCCAAAATGATAGATGTAGCGAAGTATCCATTGACAATAGGTCTGCTCGGTGCGATACGCATAGTGATGATAGCGGAGCACCTCACGCACCTGATCCATGAGCTTCAGGCTGGGATTTGGTCGGAATTTCGGCTTGTTTTTGGTTTGATTTTCCATGTTTTCTGCTATAATATCGCAATAAGTGGAAAACTGCCAAGGGAAATGCAATAAGTGGAAATCGTTTTGGCATTTTTTCCATTTTTTGTAGTTTAATATCACAATAAGTGGAAAATCGTTCCATCCATATGGGGTAATATGATGGACA
>JAZDOW010000306.1:0-6199 GCA_043798185.1 Pseudomonadota bacterium
TTGGTCAGCAGCGACGTTTCACCGAAGTGGCCGCCTGGGCCGATATGACCGACCGTGTGTTGACCGCCTCCCTCGACATTTATCGTCAGTTCCGCCTCACCCTCGGCGACGATGTAAAAATGGTGATGGTTTTCACCTTGCCGGTAAACGTATTGGCCCTGTTCGATTATTCGCCATTCACCGGCGGCTACAATTTGTTCTACCGCATTGCGCTCGACGTTTTTGAAAAGGATGGCCTGGTGCAGGTTCTGTATGAGTGCTTTGTCGTCGAGCATAGAAGTATGAAGAATGGTGGGTAAGATCGCCTGGAGCTTGAAAATGCTGAGTTTGATGGAATAAGGCGATTTCTGGTAAATTTCATCATTGTGAAATCCTACCGTGCCTTCCAACAATACTGCAAGGTTTTTCATTAAAGCGAAAATAATGTACCGTACGCAAGTCCGGGACCTGGGAATATACTTTTTTCTGGTTTTTCAGGCCCAGTGAAAAGGGAGAGATGTCCTTTTATCCGGTTTTAAAAAAGAGAAGCAAAGAGGTGCAAGGGATGGCGAAACAGCATGGCGGAAGTTCTTCCCCAATCCAGGTACGGACAGATTTTGGGGTTTAAGGTTAAGGCGCAATAGAACGAACAACATACATAAATTTATTGTTTAGTCGTAATCCGCCGGATCAGATAATGCTCTCAGCTCGCCGTTGGCCACTATTTTCGGTATGTTAAACCAGCAACGTCCCATCATGTCTATGGGTAAATGCAGCAACAGTGATAATCGCCGGACGTCTTCTTCTCTTGAAAGGTAGCCTTCCGAACGTTGTTAATTCAAAGCAATCTCCAGATAAACACAACAACTCTAAAGAAATGATGTTGACTTCCCTTTGTTGCTCATATATATAAATAAGTACTGATATGTTGATTTGCTCGATGCTCCCAGCCTTAAGAAATTTGCAGGTATGTCCAATCGGCCAAGGAAAACGTCGAGATCGAAAAGGCCATTCGATCACTCAAGCCCCAAGAAACTGAATGGATGATTTTCTATGGAAAAGATAGCCCAAAGAAAGCCTGTAACGGCTGTAACGGAAGAAGGAAAAACTGATCTTTTAGCGGTGGAGAGGCAGGAAAGGGTACTGCAGGAAGAGCATTTTCATCCGGTCGCTTTTCTCGCCAAAAGCCTCTCAGACGAGAATCGACTCCGGATTATTCTTTGCGTGAGCAACGGCAAGAAATCAGTCACGAGCATCGTAGAGGAACTCGGCCTCTCTCAACCTCTTGTCTCTCACCACCTGAAGGAACTCAAGCGCTCACTCCTGGTCAAGATCGAGCGCAACGGCCCTTTTATCTATTACGAATTGGTTGACCCTCGAATCCTTGATGTCGTTCGAACATTGAGCTCTGTGGCAACCGACCTGTTAACCGCAAGGAAAACCTTTTAAGGATGGGGAGGCGATCATCCATATGAAAGAGATACTGAAAATTGTTGGCGACATGGACCCGGAAGAGGCTCTCGTTGAGATATCCAGGGTTCTGAAAGAACTTTTCTCCACCTTGGGCGAAGAGGCCCGTTCGCAATTTCTGTGGGATCTCATGGGAGAATCCAGAGGCGATAAGGTGTCGAGCCTTGTCCATCTCTGACTGGCCGAATGCATGGGCGAAGGTGTCGACCCGACGCAAATGTGTCAGAAGCTGGTGGAAAAGGTTGCCCAGTCCAAACAACTGATGGCGATAACCGACCCTGAGTTGCTGGTACTCTTTGAAGACTGGTTTGAAGAGCTGGAGGAGGAGATTGTTGCAGTTGTCAACAAGCACGGCCCTCTCAATCCACCGGAACTTGCTCATAAACTCGGGCTCTCTTTGAGGGGGGCGACATTTCTCCTCTCAAAACTCAATCGCGAGAAAAAGCTGTAGAGCCAGAACATTCTTTACGGAGTAAGAGGTTTAAGTATGCAGAACAAAAAAACCACATTCATTGCTCTTGTGGCGGTGCTGCTGATGGTCGGGACCCTGTGGTCTACCAACCGTGCCGTTACCCCCAGGCAGGCTACATGGGACGATGTTCTGGCTGAAGCAAAGTCCGGAGGCTACAAAATCATTACCACCGAGGAGCTGTCCGCGCGTTACCGGAAGGAAGCCGATAGCCTCCTTCTGGTGGATACCCGCCAGGATTGGGAGTACCGCACCGGGCATCTCAAGGGAGCGGTGATTTTTCCGATGGAGCCGACCGCATGGTCGAGATGGCGCAAGGCACAGGCACTCGAAACCTTCCTGGGTCCGGATAAGAATCGCACCGTCATCTTCTACTGAGCGGGCCTTACATGAGTTCGTAGCGACTCGGCGGCCCGTGTGGCCGTGAAACTAGGGTTTAAAAACGTCTATCGTGATCCGTACGGCTATCCGGAATGGCAAGGAAGGGGGTTGCCCATTGAGAATTCTCCCGCCGGACTTGCTCAAACAAGTGAAGAGTCCAAGGCCCCAGGACCTCTCACCGGTTGGGCCATGATCTGGACCCTGCTTGGCATCTTTGCCGGTGGCATGGCACTCAATCTCACTCCGTGCGTCTACCCTTTAATCCCGATCACCGTTTCCTACTTTGGCGGCCAGGTCACGAAGGAAGGAGAAGGCAGAGGAACCCTCGTAGTACACGGTTTGTGCTATATGCTGGGCCTTGCCCTGACCAATTCGCTGCTCGGCGTGGTTGCTTCACTCACCGGCGGGCTCATGGGGGGGATGCTCCAGAATCCCATTGTTCTTGTGGTTGTGGCGGCAGTCCTGATATTTTTTTCTACAAGCCTTTTCGGCCTGTGGGAGATGCGCCTTCCCAGCGGCCTGACCCAGGCTGCCGTAAAATCCCACACCGGTTATTTTGGCAGTGTCTTTATGGGCCTGACCCTGGGGGTGGTTGCAGCCCCCTGCATCGGACCTTTCGTGCTGGGCCTTCTCACCTGGGTTGCAAGTATGGGAAGTCCCTGGCTCGGTTTCGTGATCTTTTTCACCTTGAGTCTAGGCCTCGGCCTGCCGCTCTTTCTGTTGGCCATGTTCTCGGGGCAACTGAAAAAACTTCCTCGATCCGGTGGTTGGATGATCTGGGTGAGAACGCTTATGGGTTGGGTCCTGGTTGGAATGGCGGCTCATTTCATCCGGCCCCTTCTCCCCGGCCACGGGGGAACCGTTCTGGTCGCCCTGGTCGCCCTGGCTGCCGGACTGCATCTCGGGTGGATCGACAAGAGTCAGGCTAACTTCCGGGCCTTCCCCCGGCTCAAGGGCGGAACCGGTATCGCTTGCCTTGTTCTCGCCGCTTATCTCATCACCTCATGGGCTCTGCAAGGAGCAGGCGTTTCCTGGAGACCCTATACTGAAGTAACTCTCAGGGAGGCTCAAAACCTGAAAAAACCCGTCATCATCGATTTCTACGCCACATGGTGCACGCCATGCCGGGAGCTCGACGACGTTACCTTTCATGATGCCTCGGTGGTGAAGCAGTCCGAGAGTGACTTTATCATGGTCAAGGTGGACGTGACCAAGGCAGGCAACGCGCTGAACGAACGATTGCTGCAGGAATTTGGAATTAAGGGCGTTCCGACTGTTGTGTTTCTCGACACGAACGGGAAGGAACGGCAGGATCTGCGTCTGGTGGATTATCTGCCGCCTGATCAGTTTTTGGGACAAATGCTCAAGGTTAAGAAAAACGAAAAATAACAATAGCAAAGGAGAGAATGTATGTTGAAGGTAAGGTTTTTCCTCAATGAACCCAACGGCAAACCGTGAATGAATTTTCAACAAATGATGCCCAGGTTGGGTGAGAAATACAAGGATATCGAGATAGAGGTAACCTCCAAACCGAAAGCAGACTACCAGAATGACGATTACTTCGCCCTGGATCTCCCGGTGGCCCCGGCGGTTATGGTGGGGGATGAGATTGTGGTTGAGGGGGCCAATGTTTCTCAGGATAAGGTGGAAAACGTTATTTGCCGATGCCTGGGAATACCCGAGCCTGAGCCTGAAAAGAAGGGGATTCTGGAGCGTATTTTCGGGAAATAAAACAGCCACACCGCTTTTGATCCATACGTCTTTTGGTGAATCGTAACTTTTTGAGTTTATATCCCTCCCGGAGTTCCGGGGGGATTGATTCGACGAATGGGGGGAAAGCAGTATACAATCGGAGTTGGTTTTATGGAATCGATGAAAAACCGCAAAGGACCTGCAATCAAGGCGGCCATTTTAATTCTTTTCATCATCACGGCTCTCGTTGTCGTTCGATTTACTCCATTGAAGGAGTATCTTACTGCCGAAAGACTGGGTCGTATGCTGGAGACCGCCGGACCTTGGGCACCCGTGGCTTTCATCGGCGCGTATGGAGTCGGAGTATGCCTCTTCCTGCCGGGAACCCTCTTGACCACCATTGGTGCGGCGATCTTCGGCCCTTATTTCGGTTTTATCTATGTCTGGCTGGGGGCCATGCTCGGAGCGAGCGTCTCGTTCTTTATCGGGCGCTGCTTTGGGAGGGACTTTGCCGCTTCACTCGTTGGAGATAAGCTCAAAAAATACGATGAGGCCATCGAGAGGAATGGCTTTGCCACGGTCCTTTACCTACGTCTGATCTACTTTCCGTTTACTCCTATGAACTTCGGGATGGGACTAACTCGTGTTCACTTTCGGGACTATTTTTCCGGAACGGCACTGGGAATCATCGTCGGTACATTTATCTTCACCTTCTTTGTCGGAACGCTTAAAGAGGTCTGGGCGAGCGGCCAGTGGGCAGGGCTGCTTTCCTGGAAGGTGTTCTTCTCCCTTGGGTTCTTTGTCTTTTCTTTCTTCATTCCCAGGATAGTTGAATGGCTCAAGGCGTTACGAAAGGTCCGTGCTTCTTAGGAGCTTGCCGGTTTGAACCAAACATTCGATAAGATCGCCGAAAGTTATGACCAATGGTATGATTCACCGGAGGGAGAGGCAATATTAAATGTTGAAACAAAATGCCTTAAGCGGCTTGGCGGGTCATTTGCTGGCCGATGGTTGGAGCTGGGTGTGGGTACCGGCCGGTTCGCTTCGAAATTAGGAATTATCGAAGGAATCGATCCATCTTTTGGGATGCTGAAAATTGCAGCTGCCCGTGGTATTCATGCCTGTACGGGTCGGGCGGAATCCCTCCCCTTTCCCGATGAGTCATTCGATGGTGTTCTTATGGCGCTGTCGCTCTGTTTTATCAGGGAACCTGAACGAGCATTGAATGAGTGCTTCCGGATATTACAACCGGCGGGGCTTCTTCTGTTAGGGATCGTTTCCTCGGATAGCAGTTGGGGGGAGTTGTATGCAAAGAAAAAAGCAATGGGTCATCCTATTTACTCTCTGGCTGATTTTCGATCCTCCCTGGAAATTATATCCGCAACGGAAACCGCCGGATTTTCTTTACTGAGAAAGGCATGTACTTTATTCTGGAAACCGGATAGTCAACCCGAGAGCAACCCGCGAGTTGATGAAGGGATTTCGCCAAATGCCGGATTTCTTGGCCTGTTGTTTAGTAAAAAAAAATGATTCGGAGGAAACTTGACCATTAAATATCAAGATATTATTGAAGCGAAAGAGCTGCTGAACCTTCCTGATCGGGCATCAATGGAAGAAATAAAATCAAACTTCAAAAACCTCATCAATAAGTGGCACCCGGATAAATGTAAAGAGGACCACGAAAAATGCAATGAAATGACGACAAAAATAATTGCTGCGTACAAGATCGTCATTACCTACTGCAATCATTATAAATATTCCTTCGCAGAAGAAGAAGTCAGGACATATTTGTCAGCTGAGGAATGGTGGAACGAACGGTTTGGCAATGACCCGTTATGGTGGAAACTTTAATTCATCATTCCATCGCGACTCAACTTCCTTAACCGGATAACAAAAATACACAAGACTTATTCTCGATATTCCACTGAATCGCCTGGAGCTTGAAAATAATGTAAATTTACGCAAGTCCGGAACCTGGGTATATTCTTTTTTCTGGTTTTTCAGGCCCAGTGGAAAGGGGGAGGTGTCCTTTCATCCGATTTCAAAAAAGAGACGCAAAGAGGTGCAAGCGATGGCGAAGCAGCATGGAGGAAGTACTTCCCCAATTCAGGTACGAATAGATTTTCCGGCGATTACCAAGCTGTTCAAAATGGCTGCGAAGCAGGGGAGAGAGACTCTGTTTGAGTATGAAACCTACGAATTGCTGCG
>JAZDOW010000010.1:0-7312 GCA_043798185.1 Pseudomonadota bacterium
AGCAGCAAGAAACATGTGTTGGAAAAGAAAAAAGGAAAGAGCTATTCGCCAGAGGTGTTTGCATCTTCGCTAACTTTTGGAGAAAATGAATCATTGTCGGCAATGTTAGATAGTTAGGTAATTAGCTTGACGGCTATGCCATTCAGCTCGGCAGGATTCGGTTTTTGGAAAGAGCAACACTTCCTTGGGCAACGAATATTTATCGATAATCTATGATCTTATAAGCTGCCATCTTGCCGATGGCAATTGCTTGCTTTTGTGTATCTCATGCCTATCAAATTATTTCGTGTTTTTGTGTTTGCTCTTGTTGCTCTGTGTCTTCCAACTTTTGCAAAAGCCAATCATATAAAACCTAAAATAGCTGTCCTGGATTTTGAGTTGTGCGGCGATAAGTTTACCACTGACGAGTTGGGATCGATGGTGGCTGAATGGTTTGTCACTTCATTGGTCAAAGATGGTCGCTTTGATGTCATTGAACGTGCATTATTGAAAAAAATTCTTGAAGAACAAAAGCTTGGCACAACTGGGGCGCTCGATGACAACAGCGTAAGTCAAATCGGTAAAGTTCTGGGCGTGAAAATAATTATTACTGGATCTGTCGTAAACTTAGGAAAGATTCTAGAGGTAAACTCAAGAATCATCAGTGTCGAGGATGGTACCATCATCGCTGCAGAAAATATCAAATGTGCTTCAACTGCCGATCTGCAAAGAATCGTGGAAGAGCTCACAGGGAAAATTGTCAAGAACTTTCCGCTCACTGGATTTGTTGTAAAAAAAGATAAGGCTGCCGTTTTAATTGATCTCGGGAAAGGCGCTGGGGTTCATCCAGGAATGGAATTTATTGTCTTTAAGGAAGGAAAGACCATCAGTCATCCCAAAACCGGTGAAATCTTAGATGTCGAGCGGATTGACACCGGTCGCATCAAGATTTCTGAGATTAATGGAAATGTTGCAGAAGCTGTTATTCTGAACGAAGAAGAAGGTGGTATTGAATACGGCCAGCTGGTGAAAAGCGTTCAGTCGAAGAAAATTGCAGCTCCTCGACCCAGTGTGCAAGCAAATATATCATCAAAAAGCACTGGTGGACAGGGGGCGCAGATGGTTGACAGCCCGATATTTGACGAATCAGAAAAGCAAAAACTTGCCGAAAAACCTTCGGAAAGCAAGGGCAGTTCCCACAATAAGACAAAAAGTCTTGATCGGTTCCAGACGCGTACTCCACTGGAACCGAAAAAACAAATGATCGCTTCGACATCCGGTTGTCAAGAACTGTTGAGAAGTTGGCAACTTGGTGATTCATCGGTTATGCAAAGATACCTTAAGGAGTGTGCTCAATGATTTGCAGGATAATGGCAAGATCTCGGATTTTGAATGGCTTTTTCTCGTTAGCTCTTATTGCAGCCGTTGTCGCCTTGCTGAGTACCGGATGTGCCCGTCCAAAGCCCCTGGCACGCCCAAGCCTTGATACCCCCGTGTCCTTTGATGTGGCTGTCAGGATGATTGCTTTCGATCTGTTTGCCCAGATCAGCAATCAACAAAAACTCACTGCCAAACGTCAACTTCCCACTTTTGAGACCGATACGAGTGGAAAGATCGGGAAGGTTAGAGTTAAGAAACAACAGCCGGGTGCAGGCGATGTGCCCACATCTTTCATGGCTGATGTGATAATGAATGCCGATACCGGCGAAGAAATCGAACTCAATAAACAGATACTTGAACTTATTCAGATGACTGCAACAAATAGCTTTCCGAGCTATTCTGTTGTCGAAATAAATTCAGAAAATGTGAATCAAGCGAATTTTGTCATTATAGGTGTCATCAAGAACGAGATATACAACAACCAGACTACAAAGCTTCCCCATCTTTTTCTTTCGGCTGTTGATATGAAAAACAGTCAGGTTATGGCCCATTCGGAGGTCTGGATATCCAATCAGGATATGAAGTTTCAGCCGACAGCCTTATATTCCGATAGCCCGATGTTTTTGAAAGACCCTAGGGCCGAAAAGGTTATTGCAACCGCCAGAGCTGCGGCAGGGTCGGTTGTTGACAGCAATTATTTCTCAACTATGGAAACCAACGGGTTGCTCACGGAGGCGAGCACGGCATATAATAGCGGCGATTATCCTCTGGCGGTCGAGCTGTTCAGCAAAGTGGCCAGACGGGACGATGGTCAGGTGATGAAAACCTATGCGGGGTTGTATCAGGCGTATTTCAAGCTCAGGCAACTGACCGAGGCTGAAGCTGCTTTTGCAAAACTGACCGAGATCGGGATCAAAAACGGGACTCTCAGCGTCAAATTTCTTTTTCAGGTCGGAGATACGAGTTTTTTCGGGTCATCTGAGCAGGTTGCAGAATATGATATTTGGCTTCGTCAGATTTCTCGAAAAATCGCTGAATCACAATCCTGTGTGGAAATATCTGGGCATGCCAGCCACTCCGGCAGTGCCGACTTTAATAAAAAATTGTCGGATAAGCGAGCGCATACAATACAAAAACGATTGCTGGAGGTTTCACCCGTTATTGCGAAAAATACCGTTGCCATCGGTCGAGGTTTTGAGGAGAACATTGTCGGCAGTGGTACTGATGATATTAGGGATGCTATTGATCGAAGGGTTGAATTTAAGGTTTTGGATTGCAGTAAAATGTAAAAAAATCAATGCAAGCTTTCAGTAAATATTTCGCTCCTTTCCTGGCCAAACAACTCACCAGGTATGATGCCGATACCATGGTTTTATTTGTGACCGCCGGTATCGTCTGCCTGTCGGTTGTTATAACAAGTTTCGCCCTGGTGGTTTTCCAGGGGTATGTTGACCTGCTTGGCATTGTTATCTGTATCGCCGCACCCTTGCTTATTTTTCCTCTTCCTGCCAGGCTTTTTTTCACAGTATTTCTGAAATTGCAGAAGACTGAAGAAGAGCTGCGGGACAGAAATCGTGCCCTTGAACAGGCCTTGGCGGAGATAAAGACGCTCAGTGGACTTCTGCCCATTTGCTGTGGTTGCAAAAAGATCCGTGACGACCAGGGGTACTGGAACGAAGTCGAGCAATATTTCTGTGATCGTTTAGATGTTCAACTCAGTCACGGCTTTTGTCCGGAATGCCTCGTTCGATTATACCCGGAATTGAATTTAACCCCTCCTCTTGCACCGGATCAAAAATGATACAGGTATCCCCTTCATTAACGAGTGGCTGAGCCGGCACGAGAGCTGCCCGGATACGTTTGGCCACCAGGCAGCATCAGTCTCAACGAATAAAATTCATGTAGCTTTTACCCTCTCGCTCCGGTGCAGCAATTGTATCCTTGCCGTGTTCCACCAACTTCATCAGCCAGGCCATGTTTTTGCCGAGAACTCGCATGATCTGTTTGCCTTCTTCATCCTGGGTGGCTTCTCCCGGCCGGGTTCCATGAATGACGTTCCAGTAGTTGGAGGTTGGCAGCAACATTTCAGCATAGCATAAAAAATTATTGAGTTGGTTGAAGGCCGGCAGACCGCCGGACCGTCGTACAGCAACCACCGCCGCTCCGACCTTGTGGCGCAGCATGCCGTTATTGACGCCGGTGACGTAGAAGGCCCGATCAAGAAATGACTTCATAGTGCCACCGATGGCCGAAAAATGAACGGGGGATCCAAAAAGAATGCCGTCGGCCATTTTCATTTTCTGGATCCAACCGTTCACCTCATCTTCTTTCTGGGCGCACTGCTCATTTTTGTTTTTGACACAACTGCCGCATGCGAGGCAGCCTCTGATAGCCTTGTTGCCGACATGGAGGATTTCCGTCTCTATACCTTCTTTTTGCAGTTCTTCGGTCACCATCTGCAGGGCATGAAAGGTATTGCCTTTCTTGTTGGGACTGCCGTTAAATGCGATTACTTTCACAGATCTTTTCTCCGGTTTAGGGGTGTTGTTTTGCGGTTGTTGCCAAATAACCTGTTTAGGATATTTTGGAAAACGGCGTGGTAGACGCTTTAATTTTCTTGTACTTTGGTCTATAATTATCCATAAGAAACAAAAGGTCAATAACGAACCTTTAGGTAACGTAGTACCAAAATTAGCCCGTAGTTACCAATTGGTTACCTATAGAGAGGAAAAAGGAACTATGCAAACGAATCAAGCGGTAGCTGAGCCGATGCTCTACCGGGAGAAAGAATATAAGTGCGGCATTGACGTCACTTTGGCGGTGGTCGGCGGCAAATGGAAGGCATCGATCCTCTGGCATTTGGTGAAAGAGACCATGCGTTTTTCCGAGTTGCAGAGGCAATTTTCTGATACCACAAGAAAAATGCTGACCCAGCAATTACGCGAGTTGGAAGCCGACGGTCTCGTTCATCGCGAGGTTTATCCCCAGGTGCCGCCCAAGGTTGAATACTCATTGACTGAAAAGGGGAGAAGTATTTATCCGATCCTTGAGAAGATGTGCGATTGGGGTCGAGACTATGCGGGCAGCGAAATTACAGGAGGGACCAATGCAAAAAGATGAAATGCGCATTCCCTACGTCGGATTATGCAAAGGGGTCGCCGGGGCACTGACAGCACTCGCCGTCAGTGCAGAAATGGCTGAACTGGAGGTAAAAGCCATGGCCGAGGCTGATCTGCAGGGAGTCCCCTCGCATGGGGTGCGCATGCTGCCGGGTTTGCTCCAGGCGATTCGGGATGGCAGGGTAAAGGCTGACCCGAATATCCGGTTGATCCGTGAATTTGGTGCCACTTGCCTCCTTGACGGCGATAACGGCCCCGGCCGCACCGTCGCTTGCCGGGCGATGGATCTGGCTGTTCTGCGGGCAAAGCAATTCGGCACCGGCGTCTGTCTTGCCATCCGCGCCAGCCACTGGGGACGTGCCCATTACTCGAGGCCGGAGATCGGAGCGGCATTGACCCCGATTCCAGTAAACTCTTTATTGCCCTGAATCCCGAGGCCTTCGGCGGCCGAGAGGTTTTAGCCGGGCGGGTGAATGACTATCTGGCCTATCTTGGTATGGCAGCTGCTGAAACCACGCCCTTCATCTGGCCGGGCAAGCGAGGTTGGGCTGCAAGGGCAGCTAATCTGCAGGCAGGCGTTCCGCTGCATGCCGAGATTGTCGCGCAACTTGCGGCTGCGGGGGTGGTTTTCGAGGCTTGAGGTTGCTTGGGGGATGATTGGATTGTGGCAAAGCTGCGGCGTGTCATTTAGTTGAATTGCAGGCAAGAAAACCGGAGTGGACGGAATTTTCTTCCCGTTTTGAAGAAAATTTATTAGGAATTTTAAGCATGAAAACAAACGAGACATCTTCAGCTGACTCTCTTGCAATCCATGTTGGTGGAGTAACAATTCTGCGGACTCTGACTGAAGCTGAGTCTTCTGAACTGTTGCTGCCGTACCTGAGAATTATTCGTTCCGCCTGGAATGATTTTGGTTTAAGTGCCATCTACTGTATCGATAACATTCCGACGATCTACCTGAAAGAGGTGGCGACACCACTGTCGAGTGAAGAATTGAACCAGCTCCATCGTCGTTTCTGGAACCAAGGAGTAGCTCAAACCCTCATCGTTGCCGATCCCAAAACCGTCCGGATTTTTTCAGGCCTTGCCGTACCCCAACAAAACGAGATTCCTCTTACTGATAAATCTCCATCCATCGTGAAGATTATTCCTGCTCTCGAATTTAAGCAAAAAGCAGGTTCGATCTTTCAGGCTATCGCCAATGGTCAGTGGTATATCCAACACTCCGAAAAATACAAGTCCAATGGAAGTGTTGATTCCTTTTTGCTCAATAATCTTGTTGGCCTGCATGCTATGTTGATGCAGGTCGACGAAACTGAGTGTCACCTCGATACTCAGACAGCCAACGGTTTGATTGGGCGAATTCTTTTTGTTTGTTACTTAGTAGATCGGGGAATAGTTACATTGCCTGCGCCTTTTGCAGGGCTAAAGTTGCACGAGGCTCTCAAACTGCTTACTGGCAATTCCGAGGCCATCTCATTTCTTTATGCCTTTTTCGAACAGTTGAAGGAAGATTTCAATGGCAGCATGTTCGACCAGAATCTAGCGACAGAAAAAGATCTGATCAAGCCCTTTCATTTCCAGCAGATTAGATATTTCCTTGATGGCCAGGAGGTTGGCTCTCCCCAATACAACCTTGGATTTTGGGCATATGATTTCCGTCTCATACCGGTGGAGACTATCAGTGCTATTTACGAGGAATTTCTGGCCAACGAAGATTTGGACCAAAAAAGAGAGACCGGCGCCTTTTATACACCTCGGTTTCTTGCGGAAATGGCAATTGATATAGCGATAGAGGGAAGAAGCGACTGGCACAAGCTTCGCTATCTTGATCCCTGTTGCGGGTCGGGGATTTTCTTGGTCACCATCTTCAACCGGATAGCCAATAAGTGGCTCTTGGAAAATCCGACTTGTGATGATTATCTCACGAAGGTTGAGGCGCTGAAGAATATCCTTAAGGAGAATATTCGAGGTGTAGACCTCAATTCTACAGCTTGTCGACTGGCCTGTTTCAGTCTTTATATCGCCTTTCTTGACAGCCTGTCGCCATCCGATATCAAAACATATATCTTCTTCACCAAGCATAAGCTTCCCCACCTCCTTGCCGGGGCCGAAACGACGGCTGGTGCGGAATCTATTCCTGTGGTTAGCCACGCCGATTTCCTGGGGGGCGACGTCCATGAGACGGATTTCGACTGCATAGTCGGCAATCCGCCATGGGAGGGCCGGAACTCCAAACAATTGGCGCTCAAGATTATGGATCAGGCCGAACGTTGCCTGGCAGACAATGGTGAGGGATGTTTACTGCTTCCAAGCAAAGTGTTCCTCAATGCCACTACGAATACATTCCAGGCCAATTGGTTGAAGCGGGTTACTGTCGAGCGGGTGGTGCAACTTGCCGACTATAGATTAATTCTCTTTGAAAAGGCATTGTGCCCGGCGATGATCGTACGATATCGCAAGCAAGCGCAATCCAACCCGGTGCATCGGATTGCTTACGATACTCCGAAGTTCCACCCTTCGGCTAGGCGACGGGGGCTTATCACTATATGTAGCCAGGATCATAAATGGCTTTCCCAAAATCATATCCAATTAGGAGCCCTAGGGAAATCTGCTCCAACGATCTGGAAGCAGTCGATGTGGGGAACAAATAGGGATATAAGACTTCTCGAATATCTCCGAACATTCCCTGTGCTCAACAATATTGCCGGTGAACCGCAAGAAGGGAAAAGATGGGTTAAGGGTCAGGGCTTCCAGCCGAATACTTCTGGGAAATCAAAAAATCCCAAAGCCCCTTGGTGGAAAAAGGATGATTTTTATCTTTCAGCGCGTGC
>JAZDOW010000018.1:0-4129 GCA_043798185.1 Pseudomonadota bacterium
AACTATTTTCGTCGGGTACTTGGCCTCTTTCTACCAGCTGCTGGCTCCCTGTTTTGATCAGCCGAACCGCCTTGGTACGCGATCCGTAAGCCGGGTGGTGTGGGAGGGACGGTCAGTAATGGCCGTTCCTATCCCTATGTGTGAGATTCTTATTTTTGCTTTGATGAAATTTATTGCTGTAAGGTTTAATATCTTGAAGAGTTTTTTCTTCAGTTTGTTTTGCTTTATATAAGTCACACCTCAATTGCAAATTCATCCAGAAGTCTTCTGAGACTCCAAAGAATTTTGCTAAGCGAAGAGCTGTGCTTGCAGTAATGCCTCGTTTTTTGTTTATAATTTCATTTATTCGCTGATACGGAACATGTATTGAGTCAGCTAAATCTTTTTGTGTGATTCCCATGGGGCCCAAGAACTCCTCGATGAGCATTTCACCTGGGTGCGTTGGTTCTCTATGAGTCGGTACTCTTATCATAATTGACCTCGATAGTTTAATGATAGTCTATAATTTCAACTTGATCAGGACCATGTTCGGACCAAATGAAACAAATGCGATATTGGCTATTTATTCTTATACCATACTCACCTTGACGATCACCTTTAAGAGCTTCAAGCATGTTACCCGGTGGCACTTTTAGATCATCTATTTTATTTGCCGAGTCAATCTGATCAAGTTTCCTTGAGGCAATTTTCCATAAGGATTGAGGACATACCTTCCTTGCTTCTTTGGAATTTTTGCCATTAAAGATGTCTTCTGTCCCTGAATTTTTGAATGTCTTTATCATAAACACATGATAACACGGATGTCATGCTATGGCAATTCTCTGTCAAAACACAACGTAGAATTCAGCGGACCCGAGCTGTTGCGAGGGTCTGCTTCCGGGTAGGTGCACCGGTTACCCCGAGTTCTGCGAGTTCCTGCGACAGTATAGAATTGCGCGAGTTCTATCAGTTCCGGAGAATGTAGCATTGATGTCAACTGAACTTTCTTATAGTGCAGTTTTGTATATTGTCCCCCGAACTCCCGCCCCAAAGAACATATCGTGAAGTCTTGTGAGACACTGTACCTCCCAGCAGCCCAACGATGAACTGTGCGGCGCGGCTTTTTGCGTCCGAACCTGTGACTGGTTACGCGTTCTTCAATTGGGGGGTCCTAAGACTTTGTTGAAGAAGGATATGACCTCCTTTCGAAGCATCGGGTGCACTTCGGACCGTGGAGTGCCGATGTCGCTACATGCCTCCCGCGACGTCCGTTTGACCTCCTCTGGACATTCCATAAGGTAGACGTAATGACCTGCCTCAGGTAGCTCGACGAAGGTTGTGGTAGGCGGCAGATACTCTCGGTACGCTTGCTCACGCCCATGCAGAATCTCGTCCCTTCCAGAGAAAACGACGAAGACTGGCACACTGATTGAGGTCATGGCGGACTTATTAAAGAGGATCGGAACGCCCGGTGCCATGATGAAGGCAGCTCGGATACGAGAGTCTTGAAGATGTGAAAAATCAAGGAACCTGCCCTGTTGCCAGGCGGAGAGTTCAGCAGCCTTCGGGGCGCAGAACTCTCCGGCAAACGCCCCCCGAATCGAGCTGCAAAATTCGGCAACCTTACCAACGTCTGGCTTGGCACCTGCCAGTACCAGTGCCGTGTAGCCACCTATGGAGTGGCCGATTACCCCCACCTTGGCAGGATCAATGTGAGCGGCCAAGCCTGGCTCCTTCAATGCTTGATCCAGCGCAAAGGAAACATCTTTGGGACGGTTCCAGAGATTTCTTAGTAGGTTGGCATCGCCGTCATCGCCTGCGCAGTTCTTCGGGTGTTGCACAGCCAAGACGATATAACCATGGGCAGCCAACTCCTCCGCCAGATAGAACTGGTTGAACCGCTGTCCTCCCGTCCCATGGGAGATCAGGATTACCGAATGCTTCCCCGGTGCGATCGCAGCTCCAGTCCGCGCATGCCCTTGGAACGGGCCATAGGCGACTGGGGTTGGCTGCTCATACGTCGGATACCACGAAGAGATCCGTATGGCACGGTCACGGGCAGAATCCATCCACTGGTACTCTCGGAATCCCTGATAATGAGTGGCATGCGCATCATCCGCAAACGCCGAAATGATGATGGGGTGGTTGATAGAAATCAGAACGATGAACAGCCAACGCATAGCGCCTCCAATTTCGTCATGTTCCTGTGCAGCGTAACGGCAGGGCTAAGTGGACCTTTGTTCGGCGCAATATTCCGGCCCTACTTCCGCTTAGCGATATGTTCCTCGAAATGCCTGATGGCTTCACTGTTAAACCAAAGCAGACTGACCCACCACCTTTTGTATTTAGTCGTGATGCGATATTCAGACGGACCGTGCCAGCGATCCGCCGGATACCCTAGGCTGCTCGACGTCTCTACCTTTATGATCTCCGAATATGGGATCTGGATCGGACCAAACCAGCCGTCATACCGAAATACCTGATCATCGAAAGACATCCTACGGGTGTACACCCTAATGCTCACCAGAGCGACAGCCGCAGAGAGAGCAGCTGCCGTAAAATACTCCCTGGTGGAGATGAGAACACAAAGCATCAGCACGAATAGAGCGGTAAGAAAGTGGCCGAAATACCCTTGCGCGTATATGGTTGCTCTATATCTCATCTGACTGTGTCCGCCGAACGTGCTGGTCAGCCGCACCGGGCCACTGACGTAAGAATTCAAAACCGCAGCCTTCCCGGTGTCGGCTGGACGCGGTGGTTGGAAAATCCATAAAATACAGGTGAATGTCATAATTATGCTTTCACACCTTGGCAATGTGAGTCAAGCAAAGACTTGACCCCAGGCTTTGACCTGCTATTTATATTTTTTCTTTTAAATATCTAATTTTATCTATTGCAATATTAATTGCCTGGAATAGTTGCTCGGATTCTTTTTGCGTAAACGTTTTTTCAGGGTGAGCGGAAGGATTCCGGAATTCATCCTTAATATATTTAAGATAGCTGATTTGCCTTTCGAAATCCTTCTTTTCGATTTTGAACTTGTCAGCATCCTTCTCAATAATATTTATTGCATTTCCAAAAGTTAAATTTTTAATGTCGTGGTTTAATTGCTGGCATAATTTTCTAATGCAATCTTCCAGTGCCCTCAAAAACATAAAGGAAGCACAAGTTGGCAATCCAAAAAGCAATGCTTTTCCACCTTCAACAATATCTCCTTTTGCACTTTCAGGAATATATTGCCAAGTTATATCTTCGAAAACAGCTTCAATTTTTGAGAAAAGAATATCACTGTTAAAACTTATATTTGAAAACTGGAATAAAGTATTGATTGAATAATAATTATTGAGCTCTTGCTCCAGCAACTCAATGTAATTAAGTATTTCATAAATAATTATTTTGTTATCATGAAGGTTGATTACCTGCTTTTCAAACTCTGCTACAGATATTTTTTTGACACTTTCTGATATTACATATAGAATCTTGCCAACGCTTTCATTTTTAGATAAATATTTGTGATAAAATGAATATAGTTGTTGAATTTTAGTATAAAACCCATTGCCTCCTCTCCAAAAAAACATGTCAACATTGCTTTGGCTTAATATTATCCGCTGAGATTCAGCATCAGCAAATACTTCAATTAACGCTTTAAGATCTTGGAATAATATTTTTTTCATAATATTAAATTAGGACTGTTTGTTTTTCTTCACACAACATAAACATCTGCGGCTCGTCCGCAGAATGTGTTGGTTGGAATTAAATATCGTTTTCCCGGAACTCCGTCCCCGGAAATTCTTCTCTACGGCCCACCGCCAGTGATGCTTAAAATGACGATGAAAAAAATGATTTGAGCTGGAAAAGTGATAATATCCATTGCAATAGTTAGTGGCTTGAGCATAAGCGCGGTAGTATATTTTGTTTTATCGCGACAAATCCAATCAAGGTCCGATGCATCTGCCTGCATTCGCGTTATATCGTCTTTTTTTGTACCAATTCGATATTCGACTCCAAGACAGCAATTCCCGCACAAATTATAACTTATTGAAAACATTAACAATATGAAATTGACTCTTCGTAAACTTTTACCATGGATACTATGCTTAACTGTCTGAAAACATAGCATAAAATAATTTCGGGCAATGTCATTATTTTC
>JAZDOW010000054.1:0-14471 GCA_043798185.1 Pseudomonadota bacterium
CAGGGGAGTGTTATTTTTACCACCCGAAATGGCGAGGTTACCATGTCGCCAGGGCAGGGCATTGCCTCATTCTGCGGTTCCAACTGGCCAGGTGATAGTTTTGGCGAGGACGGCTGGAAGCCGGCATTTCGTTGCACTGTCACTGCTCCCAAGGCCCATTTTTATGTCGTAGGGAGATTGCCTTCAGAAAAACGTCAAGGGTATGTTGTCAAGGGCAATCAAGTGGAGGCACTGGGCTTGGTCAATGAAGGATCGCCGGCCTGGTTATTGACACGCTATATCGGCAAGAACCGGACTACGGCGGGTCTGCTTGAGCGGGACGCGTTGGAGTGCCATGATGAGTAAGCTGCAAATGACAAGGTTTTCCTCTTCCCAAAGCTCATTTTTTTCTCCCATAAAAATCGTCTTCTGGCTCTGTATTCTTCTGGGTGGATTACCAATCGTTATTTGGGTGGGAACCTACCTCCTCGTTGCCGGGATTATCCGCAAAGAATTTCTCACAGATCTCACCTGGAGCCTGACACTTGAAGGTTTAGGTGAAGTATTTATTTCGCCATGGGGAATGGTTGCTACACTCCTTGCGGGTTGTGGCATAATAGGGCTGCATTGGATGGGTCGGTTTTCCGACCCGAAGAATTGAACCAAGGGGAGTTTTGTCTTTGAGTGATGAGATTTCAAAAGAATGCATTTTACGGTTTACCGTTTATGAGGAGGCTTTGGGCAATTTCATGAAAACGCAATGTATTTAAACAAAAAATGAAGGAGGATTATCCCGTGCGCAAGAAAATTTTATCTTTTTCCCTCGGTCTGTTCACCCTATGTTTGGCAATGGCTGCCTTGGCTGCTGACCCAGGCCCAGCTTACAATAAGTTTCTGCAGATTAAGGTCGGCGATCAGGCCAAAGATTTGCTGGCACAGATAGGTACTCCCGATGCTACCTTTGACGGGTTTACTTATAGGGCTGGTGAGGCTTTCAATAATCTGGAACAAGCCGTTATTTACCGTTTCAAGCTGGAAGGGGCACCGGCGGAAATCATCGTCGGCAAAAAATCCGGCAAGATCGTCCGGAAACAACTTTCTTCTATGAAGTGCTTTCCGCCCCTTGCTGTTGCCTCAAATAACGTAGCGTTGACCCCGGGAATCAGCCTTGCGGAAGCCACTGCCGCGGTCGGTGCATCGCCCTTTTTATGGATCGAGTTCGCCCTTCCGGTGAATGCCACCAAACCCAATGAGGTGCCACCTGTCTATCAGACCTACATTTGGCCCGATGCGGCAGGACAACTTGCAGCCCTGTGCTGCGACGGGAAAATTGTCAAGGCAGAATACCAGCCTGGGGGAGAAGGACTCTTGGCTATAGCTCCACTGGCTCTTGATACTGCCCATCCCCGCATTCCCCGTTGGCTCCTGCCTGCCCCCAATAATTTTTCTATCGTCGAAGAGTTGGAGGCTTATAAGCAGTTCCTTAGTGTGAAGCTGGGTGTCGGTCCGTCGGATCTTGTGACCGTCCTCGGAAAAGCCGCCAATATTTCAGAGATAAAAGATACGAAAGATCCAGCGAAGATTACCCAGCGAGTCTATCAATATGGTGCAAAGGATCCCGCACGGACCATAGCCAGCTCTTATATGTATTATTTCAATCCTGTCGCGGGGAAAGACTCTTTGGGACCCGATGATGGGGTGTTGACCAAAAAGACCATTTTCTCCATGGACGTGGAGAACAAGATGATGCCACGATATATTGGACAGGGATTGGCCGGTATGACCATGGCCCAGCTTGAGGCAGTTTTCGGTGGCAAAGGTCGTGTGCATGAAGCTCGTCTCAATGCCGATGGCAAGCAGATGGTAATCTACGGATGGGGCGGAAAAGGCGCTTTTCTCAGCATGGGCTTTCCAGAAGGTTCGGATAAAGGAACCTCTCCTGGAAGCGGTTCATCGGGGAGCAAGGAGGAACGAGGCTCACGTTACGAAGAATACGTGGTTCTGTTGCCGTAATTGTTGTTGTATACCCATCGTATTACAATAAAGCACGTGATACGATGGGTGTAATTGTTTGTTCTGTTCTGATTTCTTAATCTTGTCAACCGGCAAGCTTGATGCCGTCTGTGTCGATCACGATAAGCCTTTTCTTGTAAAGGGTGCCGATTGCCTTCTTAAAGACCTTCTTACTTACCCCGAACAAGGCGTAGATCTCTTCAGGCGGGCTTTTATCGGTAACGGCCACCTTGCCGCCACACTCCTTGAGAGCGGTGAATATGTTCTCGGAAATATCATCTACTCCCTGAAAGCCTGTGCGCTGCAGTCGCAGGTCAACTTTGCCGTCTTCACGTACTTTTTTTATGTAGCCCTTCAACTTCTGGCCGATGAAAAGTTTTTGGAAGACCTCGTTCTCATAGATCATGCCTGTATGGGAACCGTTGACAATGGCACTGTAGCCCAGATCTGTTTCTGCATAAATAATGAGATCGACCTCTTCTCCCTCTTTATAGGTGGGAGTCTGTAGATTAAGGAACTTCTTGAGTTTTGAAGAGGCCGTTATTCGGTTGGTTTTTTCACTCAGGAAGATAAAGACAACATAGGATTTTCCTTCCCGCATAGAATTCTGCTGCTCTCTTTTTGGCACAAAAAGGTCGCTTTCCAACCCCCAGTCCAGAAAGGCTCCTGCCGCTCCGTTTGTCACCACCCGCAATGTGGCAAATTCACCGACCGATGCATAGGGCTTTTGCAAGGTTGCCATCAGGCGCTGTTCTCTGTTTATATAAACAAAGACATCAATTTCATCGCCCGGTCGGTATTTTTCGACGGTGTAACCACCTTTGAGAAGAACATCCCCAAATTTTCCTCCGTCTAGATGCATGCCATAGGCCTGTATCCCTTTGATCGAAAGCCTGTTCATTTTGCCGATTTGTACCATGTGTCCCTCTGTAAACGGTTATTCTATGATGGGGTGCCGATTCGTAGTACTCACCCAAGGATTTCCGATTGGGGTTTCTCGCTTCCTCATCGCACCCACTTTTTTAGTGCAAAGTCAGTGGCATTCTGGAGAAACTTCAAAGTTTCCGGGGCATCGAAGAGCCTTTGACAGAGCTCACATTTGCGATATGTGACGATATCCCGTGTCTTCATCCCGGCAAAAGAGGCGATGGCTGTGATACCCAAGGATCTGATGCAATTGTAGAGAGGATTGGTTTCACTTTTGTGCAGGAGTTCTTCGATGGAATGGTCGCTTAGGTTGCCGAGGCGAAAGACATGGGTAGTGTCGAAGTGGCTGCCGGCATCGCAACAGGCATACATTGAGAGATCAGGGGCCAGGTAGGGATTCATTGCACAGCGATTGTCCTGGTAATCGGTGAAGATCGCTTTTCGCGCGAATGTTCCTGCCCGCCCGGAATAGATGACCGGTTCCGGGAAAAATTTCAGGGTATTGTCCCGGAGAAATTGTTCGTATTTATCGTCTTCTTCTGAAAAATCGGTGACAAAGGAGATGAAATAGTCAATGCCTGCCTTCATGCAGCCCTGAGCTGCATTCAGCACATTGTTCTGCAGGACATGTTGTTGATGCCACCTGCTGAAGCTCAAACGCAGCTGTGAAAGTCCGCATTGTTTCAGTGTGCCGAGCAGTTGTTCCGCTTTTTCCGCGGTCTTTGCCCAAAAGCTGTTGGTAACGATCCTAGTGTAAATGCTCTTTTCCCGGCACAGGCTGACCAATTCCAGAAGATCGTCATAGTAGATAAACGGCTCTCCGGCAGTGAAGCTTATACCGGAAACACCAGCCATGGCCATCTCCCGGATGATTTCTTTCGCCTTGAAAAGCCCCATTTTTTTAGGATCAGGAGCATCCTCGCCGGCAACACAATGGGCACATTTGATATTACAGGTGGTGGAGTATCCGAATGCTATATTTCTCATGCATCTGCTTTACAGAATTAACGCGGAAAAAACCACAACGTAATTGCAATGGCAGGGTTTGGATGGCAGCTTTTTGGCTGACTGTCGAAGGACGGCTCTGCTTGAGAAAACGATTTAATACGGCTTCTCCTCAAAAGGCGGAGAATAGCAATATTCCGACAGGCGCCTAGGAGGGAGACTCTCTTGCGTCAAGCACCTTGCGAATCAAAACAGCGATTTCCTTTTTGGCCAGAGGCTTCATGGCGAAACCTTTGATTCCATAGGAATCAGCTTTTTCCTTTGATATCTGAGTGCTGTACCCCGTACAAAGAATGATCGGTAGACCTGGCTTGATCCGAAGCATTTTTCGAGCCAGATCACTTCCTGTCATGCCAGGCATAGTTTGGTCGGTAATTACCAGATCAAAGGCTTCCGGATGGTTTTGAAAGGTTGCTAATGCCACGATGCTGTTGGTTTGCATGGTCACTCGATAGCCGAGCCTCTCAAGCATATGTTTTCCCATTTCTGCCAGCATTTCCTCGTCGTCGATATAGAGTATATGCTCGTTGCCGGATTTGACCGGTTCTGTGAGTTCAGTTTGATATAACTCGCCTTCTTTGATGACCGGCAGATATACACAAAAAACCGTCCCTTTCCCCGGTTGACTCCGGCAGGTTACAAAGCCACCGTAACTCTTGACAATACCATGGATGATCGCGAGTCCCATGCCGGTCCCTTTGCCAACCTCTTTGGTGGTGAAATACGGCTCGAAAATCTTCTCCTTGATATCCTGTGTCATCCCTGCACCGGTATCTTTCAAGGATATTTCAAGAAAATTCCCAGGAGAAATGCGTCGCTCGCTGGGAAGGTCGCTTAAGGAGAGGGCTTTCCTTTTCACCGAAATGGTGAGGATGCCGCCCGTCTCTTCCATGGCATGGAAGGCATTGGTGCAAAGGTTTACGATGATCTGGTGAATGTGCGTTGGATCGGCCAGAACGATCGTCGGATCAAGCGCAATATCCTGCTGGATGTCAATGGTTGTTGGTATCGATGAACGAAGAAATTTAAGTGCTTCCTTGATAATCACAGCAGGTTGAACGGGAATACGCTCTGTCTCGGCATGACGGCTAAAGGCGAGAATCTGCTTAACAAGATCTTTGGCTCTGACGCTGGCCTTGATGACCTGATCAATGTCGTTTGCCACCACGGAGCCCTCCTGGCTGCCATCCTTGGCCATCTCGGCATAACCCAGGATGGCTCCAAGGATATTGTTGAAGTCATGGGCGATGCCGCCGGCCAGAGTGCCAATGGCCTCCATCTTTTGGGCCTGCTGAAGTTGAGCCTGGAGTCTCTTGTTCTCTTCTTCTGCTCGTCTCTGTTCAGTAATATCCTGGTTTGCGCCATAGGTCTTCACGGTACGCCCATATTCATTTTTAATAATGCGAACATGGACGATGATGGATCGTATCTCGCCATCTGCGCAGATGATACGGTGTTCCAAACGGCGAGAATAGTTTGGGTCAACTGCGTTGATCGCCTTCGCTGTTTCCTCGCCAACGAGATATTGGTCATCCGGATGAACAAATTTTTGTGCATATTGCTTCGAAGACATAGTGTACCCGCCTTCCAGCTCTGCCGTCGTGTGTAAAAGTGTGTAGAATTGGTCGTTAAAGAGGAAAATATCGTGGTCTATATCGTATTCCCAGGCGCCCAGCTTGGAAGTCTCCATGGCCCTTTTCAGCTTGGCTTCGCTTTTTTGCAGTTCTTCCTGCTGGAGTTGTATTTGCGTGAGGCTTGCTTTCAGTTTTTCTGCAAGCCGGTAATGGTTGAACAAAGAGATGATCAGCATCGCCAGCAGGACAAGTAAGCCAATGATCCCGAAAAACAACATCTTTTGCTGATTTTTTTGTTCGTTATAACGTTGGATCAATTCGTCCTCGCCACGGTCATAATGGGAGATCAACCTTTCTATATCAATTCCATCAAGGTAGCGATCAATAATCCCTATTAATTGATTGGATACGTCGGAATTTTTGAAAAGATAGCTGTATTTGCGCGGTGACTCGACAATAGTGTGAACCATGGTGAGATCTATAAAACCCATGTTGAAGCGATCTTCTCGAAACACATTTTTATTCTGCAAAGCAATGTCAATCTCGCGGTGTCTTAGCGCCTGATACATAGCTTCCTGTGTGCCGAAGGTTACAATATTAGATGGATGAACGTAGGGGAGAATGAACGATATGATTGCACTTGCCTTGGTGACGCCGATCTTATAAGCTGCCAGGTCGTGATAGTCCTTGATATGCAGGGATTCAGTATGTTTCATAATGACGCCGTAATAGGAGTCATAAAAACTGTTGGTGAACATTCCGTATGAGGCTCTTTCCGCCGTGAAACTTACCGGCATCAACAAGTCGATTTTTCCACTTTTCAAGAGATCCTCCTTGTCCGCCCAAGTGCACTTGGGGTCGTGCAGCAAAACATACTTGATTCCCAATTTCAGGGCGATGTGCCGGAAAAGATCCACACTTATGCCATGGTATGAATCATTTCTTATCTCATAATTAGAAAGCGGGACAAAATTGTCATCAACCATTACCTTGAGTGGCTCAAGTGACTTGATGAACTGAGCTTCTTCCTCGGAAAGAGTGAAGGTTTTGTTGGGTTGGATAAGATTGTCCGGATTGTTTGCAGAGCTCGGGGGTGGAGACAGGAACAGACATACAATCATTGCCATTACACCTACAAAAGAAAATAATTTCATAATCTTTTCTTTTATCCTTGAATGGTTGAATGCCATGAGATATTCGGGTATTAGCGGGATTTCTTCCTGATATCTACCGGTTGGAATGTCGGGGGCGATGGAGGCCCCATCGACTTACATCGATGGTGTTGGCGATGCGTTCCAGGGAGTCATCCTCCTGTTATATGCCTGGCTGGAAAGGCGCCGACATGAAGAGCGAATTTTCCACTAGGTCATCAGTCAATCAGCGTCAGCGTTCCCGAAAAGGGATGGTTATTGTCGGAGTCTATGGGAAAACGTAATAAATGGCAAGTCGACATATAAAGAGAATTCCTAATTGATAGTATCTCTGTGACGAGCCGGCGATCCTGGGAATGACCCAGGTCATGCCGGATCGTCTGGGCTATACCGTTTTCCCGGAGTGATCTGGCCACCAGAATCAGAAAAGTTCTGGACCAGGCACCTGCCAAGGAAAAATAGAGTTTTGTCGAGGATTCGTGAAAGAAGATAGGCGATTCCGGTAAATGTGGCTATGAACCGTTACGCAATTCCAGGGAGATGGCCTCGACGGAACACCTCGTTACACAAAGCCCGCAACCAAGACATGCGGCAGAATTATACTCCATCTTTCCATCTCGAAATATCCGGGCACCAAATACACATCTATCAACGCATTCACCGCAATGGATGCAATCTTCGAAGGTCGTGACCGCCACATATTCCGAATGAACCATTAAATCCTTGCGTTGATATTGCTTAACTATCTGCAATTCGTGGCAACAACATGAGCAGCAACTGCATAGGGCAAAGATTTCATGATCAGGCATGTAGAGACTAAGATGGACAAGACCACTCTCATTAGCCTTTGCTAGGATTTCGGTTGCTTCCGGTAAATCAATCGGGCGAGCCTTTCCTTTTCTTACGAAGGTGTCTCCGACATGATTAAGCAAAAGGCAAACCTCCAGAGGATTATCACACCTTCGGTAATGGGTCCGACATTCACAATTTTGCACCGCAAGTGATGTTGTGCTGCGCAGTATCCCCAGCGCTTGCTCCGTTGGAAGCACCCATTGTTTTGCATGGAAGGATTCGGCAATGGGGATAACTTTTGAAGAATGGGAAATTTGTCCTTTTCTTAACCATTCATCATAGGCGATGAGTCTTTTTTCAAGAAAAGGGTCGATATATTTCTCTATATTCATGAGGTTTACTCTCCCGGAAATGAATTGAATTTCCAATAATTATTTCAATTCTCCTGTAAGCGATAGGCCAAGCTCGCTCCAATCATCGCCAGACATTCCATATCCAGATAGGAGGCACCATTTTTCTGAAAGAGAAGGGTCGCCTGGGCTGGAAAATCTTCATCGGCATCATTGAATAATAAAAAAAGGGGAACCTTGGGCAGAGCCTCGAATCTCAAGGCAAGTTGGCAGGACACCTCAGTATCGAATGAGTGTCCTCCAAGAGCCAGGCATCTTTTTTCCAGTTGAGGCAAGGCGCCTTCAAAGTGCCTGGCGATCGGTTGTTCCGCGGTATTTCTAAACCCGCCGACATAGGGAGCTGCATCCCTAAAATCTTTGTAGGTTACCAAACTGAAGTCGTCTGATGGCTGATCGGGACGGAGGAGTAAATATTTGCAGAGGGTGACCGATACGACATGGCTGGCTGCTCCCCCGTCTGCATCGACAATCCTGTCGGTTGAGACGGTATAGGTTCGGTGAAAAAATGGTATTTTAAATCCGTCATCTGCAAAGCTAATCCCAAGCGAAGCTCCGACTTCATCTTTCGCCTCAATGTGTGCGACCTGGAGCAGATACTCCTTGATGATTTTGTTAAAAATTGGTGCTTTTTCAGTCATTTTTCAGGTCTCCTTTGCGCCGTCTTTCTCACGGAAAGGCGCCACCATGTCTTATTGCCAGTTTTTCAAACATCCACGTTATACCGGTGCCTAAAGAATAAAGACCCTCAATGGGTAGATTATCTTCGGCAGAGTTATCAAAATAAAGGTGGAGTTCCGATTCAAGTCCGTCATCCGGTTTCCAGTAACAGATCAGGAGCGGAACTAGGGGAAGTGGATGAAGAACCAGAGCCACATCTGACTGGTAATGACCCTCAACCGGTTTGCCATTAAAAATCTCTACCAGATCGGCAAACAGCTCCGGATAGGTATCTGCCACCTTTTTCATTGGTTTTTCACATGTCTGTCCGAATAAGCGGTACCAGTCTCTCCCGCTCGGCAATTCCCGCAACGGTACCCATCGGCCTTCGATCGGAGTGCCTTTGCAAGTCAGGATGTAGTTAAAAATAGGGTTCATCACCCTGGGATTAGTGTGAATGTCCGTTGCCACCTCTCCGGATGAATCTACCGCAACTCTCTTGCCCATAATTTTCATGATGAGTCTGGTTCCGTCATAAACGGCACCGATACGTGCAGCTGCCTCTTTCAGATCTGTTTTCATGATTTTTGTCTTTAGTTCAGCAAGTTGGTTTTCCCAATCGACATCAACTGCCTTTAATCTTTTAGTCTGCACGGGATATTTACTGGAAATTTCAAGTGGAACCTGCGGGCACTCAACTAACGCCCTCTCACCATTGAAGACCGCTGCTGCAAAGACCATGCACGTCTTGTCGCCGCATTTCCTGCAGTTGCTTTTTTCAAGCAACTTGAGAATATCCATAAGTGTTCTGAATTGTATCATAAATTCACATTTCCTCTTTGTGGACGAGATTATCTGAAAAACCACCATTTAGAAGCCATTAAACAATATCGCCGTTGAACTTGTCTGAGTTATGAGGAATTATAGTGGAGTTGCGAGGTATTGGAATCGCCCAAATGGGGGATTAAGCCATTTTTTCTCAAAAAATTAAGCAGAGTCAGAGGGTAGTCACACAATGAACAGTTTCGATTTCCTGGCGAAGATGGACCGCACAAGGTCTTACGATACACTGGCTCTTTTCCCATCCGGCCCCGTCTCAGATCACTCGAATGAAATCACTTGTGGGGCCTATGGTGCCAGATTTCAGGTAAACGAAGACCTCTCACCGCTTTTCCCTTATATTAATGCGGTGGCTGAGCATGCTCGGTTCTATGAAAGACCGGTTTATATAAAGTTTGTCTTTCTGAAACGTCTTTGCTCTTTTTATCCTAGAGAAGGTGCCTTTGCACCGATTAGCGATAGGGCCCAGGCAGGGGAATTTTTAACAAAGCTTTTTGATTTCATGGTGGATATTTGCCGAAGAAGCGCAAATATTGTTCCCAGCCATAAAAAATTCAAACCATCCTCCGCCCTTGATATCTATCGACTGCTGCCCGGCTCCAACTGCCGAACTTGCGGGTATACAACCTGCATGGCCTTTGCGGCAGCACTCTCCCGTCAATACACTTCGATTTTCAACTGCCCTCATTTGAACAGACCGATGGAAGAAAAAGCGACGTTTCCAGTGTATGACCGGCACGGGAATGTCGTGAAAACGGTTACTTTTGATATTGACTCCAACTTCCTGCAGCAAACAATAAACTGCAACACTGTTCGAATACAGGATCTGCAATCGCGTTTGCACTCCTTAGAAAAAGCGCGCGTCGCAAACTTCGATGCGGCCAATTCCGCTCTGCCTGCACCTCTCAGTAAACGGGAAATCGAAGTGCTGCGCCTTCTTGCCCACGGTGCCACCAACAAAGAAATTTCAGCGGATCTGCAGATCTCTCAACATACGGTCAAGAGCCATGTTATTCACATTTTTGATAAAATTGGTGTAAATGACCGCGCCCAGGCCTCTGCTTGGGGAGCGTTGCATGGAGTGCTTGAAGAATAAATAAGATTCTTCTATCTGTCACACATTCTTTAGGTTATGATTGTTTGGAATGTCGACCATTGTGGAAATTATCGTGGCTTACTTTCGTGGAATTGTTTATCATCGACACTTTAAGTGTCTGTGTTTATAAATGTATTTTTGGAAATAATAATATGAATCCTATTTGTATAGTAGATGATCAACCTTACATCTGTTCTACAGTTTCGAATATTCTGCAGGATGAAGGGTATAAGGCCATGGTTTTTCCCGATGCGGAGAGCTTCTGGCAGAGCCTCGATACTTTGGAGCCCTCTCTGGTTATGCTGGATATCTGGCTCCCAGGCTTAGACGGGTTGCAACTTCTGAAACGTTTGCAAGGCCGATTCCCCGCGCTCCCCATCATCATGATGAGCGGACATGCCGGCATCGAGACGGCGGTCTCCGCCATAAAGGCCGGTGCCTACGATTTTATGGAAAAACCATTGCATCTTGAAGTGTTACTCGACAAGGTGAAATCCGCAATTAAGCATAAGCATCAACCTTCAAGGAGAGATTTGATACTGCCGTTGGATACGGACCTTGAGATCGTCGATGCCGACATTTTAATGCCCCCCGGTATAGTGGAGGTAGTAGATTCTCCCGAACCTCAACGCACCCTCAAACAGAATGTCGTCCTGAACGGGGTTGGGCTTTTGAGCGGCCGGAAAACAGGCATCATTCTCAGCCCTCTGGGGATCAATGAAGGTGTCGTCTTTCAAACCCTCGATGGTCAAACCATCCGTGGACATATCACCTCCTTGGAAAACTTCTCCCAAACTACCTCCTCGAAGACCTTCTCTGCTAACTCCACCACGCTGGATAACGGCAGGCAACAGGTACGTACTGTCGAGCACTTGATGGCTATCTTTTCCATCTACGGTATAACCAACGTGCTTATAAGGGTTGACGATGAGGTGCCGAACATTGATGGTTCCGCCAAGGACTTCTGCGACCTTATTGAACAGGCTGGGATAGAGGAACAATCGGCCTTCACCAAGGTTGCTGTCATCCGCCAGAAGATCGGCGTGGGAAGCGATGAGAGGCATGAAAAGCATCTCTATGCCGAGCCGTTTGAAGGGTTCGAAATAGTCATGCGGGTTGATTATCCTCTCCCCATAGGTGAACAGACTTTCACTTTCAATCCTGAAAAAGTATCTTTTGCACAGGAGATAGCTCCTGCTCGCTCATTCAATACCTTTGAAAATATCGAAATGGCCCAGCGGCTAGGAAAGGTTGGTGGTGGATATCTCAATTCTCATATCATCATGTATGAAGGCAAAGTCATCAATACGGAACTTCGCTATCCCGACGAATTCGTGCGCCACAAGATATTGGACCTGATCGGAGACCTCTATTTACTCGGTTTCTCCATCAGGGGTCGTATTACCGCCAACATGACCTCTCATGGGTACAATCAGGCTCTAGTGGAGCGCTTGTACCAGGCTGTCCAGAGTAGTTCCAGATTACGGCAATAAGATGAAGGCACGGAATGTTTTAAGCGATTTGCTGCAACTTGTTGCTCATTCCCGGAGCAACAAGTCACTTGTTTATCAAACGAGGAATACAAAAGTACAGTGGCAAGGATGGAATAAACATCAATTGTGCATTTCGACGCCAACCCGTTGGCCTTTCACCGATCGCACGATATATCTGCCCTGGCTGAAGAGCTGGGCATTCCAGGGGCATTTAAGCTGAACATCCCTGCCGACCGCTATTCTGTTCATATCGCGAATAGAGACCTCGAACCCTACTCCCCTCAGGGAGATATCGAAGAGATCAACCGGGATTTCTCTACCATCATTGGTGAGTAACACAACCTTGCCACTCTGCGATTCTCTTTCTGCCAGGCGTCGGTTCAAGACACACCGAGTCGATTCCCCACATCTACCGCAGCGGATCGATTTTGTTCGAATTCCTCCGCCAACGGTCAGCATTCTTTTGTAGTCGCATTGATAACATTTGAAGAGCATCCTGCCGTTTTCTACGCGAAAAATTCTGGTTTTGCTCATGTCAATGGCCTCTCTTCTTAGCGGGGAGCAAAATAATCGACGATTTTTGTGATTGCCCGGCGGTTGAGGGTTCGAGCACAATAGGTGCCGCCTTTTATCGAATGTTCTCCGTCCTGCCACTCGGCCAAAAGCGCACCACGTTCGTCGAGGATTTTGTATTTGAGATCAATGGAGGAGATCGGACTGCCCATTCGCCCTTGGGGCAGGCTGGCGGTGGCACCAGGGTCGAAGAATTCGAAGTTGATGATGAAAAGCGGCCCCATGCTGCTCGAATAATTTTTCATATCATTTAAAAGGACTACTTCGAAGCTGTTGTCACGCAGGAGGTCGACGATATCCCTATTAAGCCAGGTCATGACGCGATGCAGTTCTCTCTGGTCATCTGGGGATAACTGCTTGCGTTCCTTGTCGGCAATGGTGAATACGGCAAGAGAACCAAAGTGGGAGGGGGCAGTCTCTATCTCCTTGTTGCCGCAACTCGCTATTATTGAGATAAAAAATGCGAATATGAGAAATATGGCAATTCGTTTCATTCAGTTCGCCTCTCTGTTATAAATGGGGGTGATTAAACAATGATTGTCTTATTGGTAATGCATAACCGCCATTTTTTCAAGAAATGGTCATAGATGAGGATTATTATGGCGCCCGTTGCCGTACATTTCTTTCCAGGGGATTTCGATGAGAATTTTCGTTCCTTTGGCAGGGGCCGTATCGATGTCGAAGGTACCGTGCAGTACTCTGATTCGCTCTGCCATTTCCAGAAGACCGAAATGTTTGGTTTGGTTCAACCGTTCCCCGACTTTGGCCAGATGAAAACCCCGCCCACTATCCTCAATGGACACGAGAATACTGGAGCCGGCGGCGACCATCCTGATAGCGATCATTTTTGCAGCGGCATGTTGGTCGATATTATTCAAAGCCTTCTGGATCACTCGATAGACGTTGATGGCAATGTCATAATCGGTGATGGGGCAAAGCCGGGAAAGCCCGGTTGACCTGAATCGAATGGCTGTTCCCGTCCGTTGTTCCGAATTATAACAAAGAGCCGCGATGGTTTGTTCCAGGTCGGTTTGGATAAAATCCGGTGGATGGAGCATGTCGGCGAGCTCCCTGACCGAGTCGATGCAGTGATCCAAAAGTTCCGTCCATTGAGCCACTTTTTGTTGCTGTTCTTGACCACCTTGAGATGGCGCGGGTAAAAAGATCTGGCTTAGAAGTTTAAGGGCTGCAAGGTCTCGAGTGATATTGTCATGGAGATTGGAGGAGATCTTTAATCTTTGGTGCTCCTGGATAGCCAAAAGGTTTTGAGAGGGGAGAGAGTTGCTCTGCCACTGTTCGAAGTCTTTGTTTTCTTCCATGATCTACGAGTCCAGGAAACGGGTTTCAGAAGGTGAGGATTTACAAAAAACGTGTAACTATTTTTATAAGATATTGAAAACATCCGGAAAGTCGCGCTTCGGATGTTCGGATATTTTAGCAGTTGTCGAGTTGAATAATCAGGTTCTCAACCGGGAAGGGATATTTCAGAATGCGAATTTGATGGCTGTGAAAACTGTTGTTGCCTTATCGTTTTCATCAAAATCATTTTCTTTATCTTTCAACCAGCTTTATCCGGTGCTTAGATTGACATCGCCATTGACAAAAATTCCGGCCGTGACCGAGAACCCCAAATTCTGTTCTCGCGCCAATCCCCTGGTGTGGGAATGACCATCGTTACCCCAAGAGCGTTTGGCTTGTGTATACGAAAAGGAGGGTTCAACCTCAAAACAGCCAAAGATATTACGAAACAGATTGTTGTGTTAACCAAAAATTCAATAATCTACTCGCAGAAACAAGTCAAATGAAAACGATTACGGAAAAAAATTATGGTTCATCCGACTAAAGCGTACTTCGTCTCATGAAGGCCCAGGATTTTCAGTTTGAAGAAACCCATATCTCGAAATCCATATGCTTGTTTTTGTAGAGTCTTTATTTTGTTATTCGTACCCTCAAGGGGGCCG
>JAZDOW010000059.1:0-22920 GCA_043798185.1 Pseudomonadota bacterium
TCGACAAGGTAATCCCGGCTGTAGAGTATTATTTGGAATTTCTACAGCTTAGCAGCAAGAAACATGTGTTGGAAAAGAAAAAAGGAAAGAGCTATTCGCCAGAGGTGTTTGCATCTTCGCTAACTTTTGGAGAAAATGAATTATTGTCGGCAATGTTAGATAGTTAGGTAATTAGCTTGACGGCTATGGCCTGGAGTCGTGACCTCTTTAATAACTGGCATCTGAACGTCTTCTGAAAGTGCGTCAGCAAGAGACCACTCTGCAGGTAAGGCTTTCCTGATGACCAAGACGGTAACGAACGATCCGAACAAGACAATAATTGGTACACCGTATAACAACCAGTCAGATGGCGGTTGCCATTGAGGATTCGTGGCAACAGAAGCCACCATTTCTGCAGATTTGGCTACATCCTTAGTAACCACCTGTTGGGCCGATGAAGCCGCTGCTGACGATTGCTCAATCGCAACTTGTGGGGTCGGCTGGGCCAGAGATACTGTCAAATAAGGCCCACTCATAAAGACCGAGATAAGCACCATCAATGGAAGTACCGAATTTCGCATTTTCTCCTCCTTGTGGAATATATTGGGTCTATGTACTATCCTGAATTGCCTGATAAGTATGTTTTGTACAAGGCTGATCAGAGCACCGCTTGGCTTCTCCCTTGTTGGGACTAACGTTCAGTGCAGGTCAGCCACACGGGCCACTGACGTTCAATATTAATTACGCCGAGATCCCGGTGTCGGCTGGAATGGCAGTTGGCCACCAGGTGCATTTATTTGTTGGTATTTAGCAAGGTTTTCCAATATTCATTACATACACCTACTAAAAGTCACAAACTGGGGTTTTCGTAAAAGTAGTCACAGTTTGTGACGAAAATGCCAGCCGACCCGGAAGAGCCTGATGGCTCCCAGAGACGATATCAGTTTTTTAGTTTGTCTGATTTTGTCAACATCTTCAACACAGGTTACTCCAGCAATTGATGCTTCTACACCTTCGTTACACACAGTAATAACAGCTTGTACTGCGTCCATCGGCCTTGACTTCAGTTCGCCGTCGTCATTTGCAGCAATGAGCACATTTGCAAGATATTGCAATTCTACACGGCACAAGTTGTATGCCTCGGGGTTCTCGATAAATAGGGAGTGAATGGCACGAACAAAGAGCGAATCTTTTTTTCTTGGTTGCTTTTGACTACCCAACTGATCGTGTTCAGGATGAGGAAGCGCCCCTTCCGCCTCTAACCATTTTTGAAACTGCCGCAACCTTCTCTCTCGTTCACTGGTTTCGAAGGATGAAGTGTTGTCAAAATTTATTGTAGAAGGAGGTGTGCTATTTGAGCGGTCATAGGTGCGGAAGTGCATCCTGGTAATTGGGTCCTGAGTAGTGGGATCAGTAATTTCTTCGAGGGATGAAACAACAGCAAGTTGCAAGAATTGAAGAGCCGACGGCCGAGGAACAAAGCCTAGTTGCTCTCTACGCTCGTCTCGCTCCCCACTGACATCTGAAGCTAAAGTCTCAGAAGCCGAAAATATAGAATATAAGCCTCCGTTGTCTTCGATATATTCTGTGGTAATGTAGCAGATGCGCGCTAAGAGGGTTTGGAGATAGTGATGGTCGTTATGATCGAGTTCGACAAGTAAAGTGGCGATAGTATCCCAGTACTGCGTGCCGGAAGCCAAAACAAGGAAGTCGTCAAGTTCAAGCGAAAGGCAATCGGCCAGGGCCTTCTCGAATATATCAGCCTCTTCTGAATAATCTGTATCACGCAAATATATAGCAATATTATCAAGTTCTAACACCCGGATTTGAGCGGCCAGGCCGAGAGTCACCAAATCTTCGTCCATCTCCATAATTTTGGTGACTGCAAACTCTGGCGAAACCTCAAGCATAATGGTCAACCAGAGGGCGAATCGGTCTGAATCAAAGGCCTCTTCGGTGTCGGATTGCACTGTTTTCCAAAGATCTTCATCAAATATTTGCTTCAATTGCTCAGTGGTTGCCAGTCCCACAATCTCTCCTGCATCCTCCAATCCGATATGATTTATCAGCTTACTTAATATTCCTGGAGAAACTTCCTGTATCAGCTGAACAAAATCTGGTTCTTCAATGATACGGGTCAACAGCTGTTGTTGGGACAGTTTAAAAACAATGTGTTCAGGCACTTTCATTTTCCGTGTGTTATAATATATAATATCAGCCAGATAAACGAGTTATTATAGCTTGATAATTGACAATCACTACTGTCACCTAAATTCCAAACAACCCCCAATCACAAAGTTCATCGGTCCGCCCTTTTTGCCGGTTCCGCAGAAACGTTTTGTTGGCCAACTTATATTCTTTGTGTGAACCACTCGTAGTTTCCAGTCATGATTATGGTTCCATCTTGGTTTAAGACATTTACCGCGACCTCTATTCCAGCCCGGCCTTTTCTTTCTAATTGTTTCTCAAATTGTTCTTTATTTTCTTCCATTATTTCTGCTTGCGCACGAATATTTGATGTTGCAGGTCTTTAAAATTTCACTTCGGACTTTCTTAAAATTGGAACTACAGAATTTTCAAGTTGAGGGAAACATCTATGAAGACACAGACCAGTGTAAGCTTTTGCGAGAGAGAATTGTGCGAACCTCTTGCTCACATCGCCCCCACGGCCAAAACACGCTTAGCAGCTTCGATGCAAGCAAACGCCACTTGTCTATCATTTGTGGTACCCACGCCGCCAAAATTCGACGGAATGGGATAGCCGTAATTTTTGTTTATGAATTTTGCGATCATCGCATCGTCGGCGTTGCGAAGCCAGGATACCTCGGGCCCGATATTACCGCCAACGCCAGCCTTGTCAAAAGCATGGATGAGCCGCTTCTGGGCAGAATATGCCTCAAACTCAGCCCAGAATGAATTGAGGGTCTGCCCCATTTGCGCCTGTCCTGCATGAACAAACTCGTGCGCCACGACGCTCGCGACCGTCTGCTGGCTGCCAGGCTTGATGAAAATGATCCCAGTCTCCGGGCTATAAATGCCGTTATCCTTGAGTACCTTGAACTTCACGATGTATTCTTCGAGAAGGTTGCTGTAGGCCTGGTCATTGGACGGCAGGTGACTGAGAGCTGCCTCCAGAGCATCTTCCGTCAACGGGCGAATCTTGCTTTGACTCGCTAATGCGTCGTAAGCATCTGACCAGCCATCAATCGCCGCCTGCTCCAGAGATGCGCGAATCTTAGTCAAGTCGCCGCACCGAAACTTCTCACCCTCCGCAAGAACCATCTCCATCGCCTTCTCAGGTCCGATCTCTGCCACCACCTTAGCTTTAATGTCCAAGGCGATGCTAGGAGGCGCAATAGAGTCAACCGCCTCGGCCATCTTAAGAACATCTCTCGATGTTCGCGCCTCCTTGACCGCTGCAACTAGTCCCTTAAATGCAAAGGCCGCAGCGCCGAGTTCGAGACCGGTGCCGATGATGCCGATAGCCAGCCAAAGGAATGACGGCTCATCCTTAGCTAGTGCCTCGGCTTTTGCGAAGTCGGTCTTTGCCGCAGCCGACTGGAGATTATACTCGTTCCATTGCTCATAAACGTTGTAGATGCTTAGTGCTGTACCCGCCACCAGCGCGGCCGTGCCGATGGCCGATGCCGCCACGGACACACCGCCGGTGGGAATGGCGGCGATGAGGCCAAGTCCGATTGCAATCGTCGTCCAGAACATCTCGTCACTTTCAGCTTTCTCCTTGACCGAGTCCGCGTAGTCACGACCGACACGTTTTTGCCAGGGTTTTACGTCCTCCCTGGCCAACGTCAGATCGAGGATCCGTTTGTTGAACAGCGGGTTGAACCGTCCGCCGAGCTCGCCTCGAACGGTCTCGATATTATCGAGGCGGGTACGCGCCTCGCGCCAGATTGTCTCTCCCATCTGTTCGGGCGGCTGAGCCGCAAAACCCGCAAGCTGCGCTGCGGCGGAGGGTCCCGTTGCATATATTGCCAAGATTGGAAACTGCTTAGTTCCCGCCATTGCCCGCTTTGCGTAAAGGTCCTCTGTCATCTTCCATGTCTCTTCAGCCGCCTGGTACTCGGTATGGCTATCGGGCAATCGCTCTCGAATTACCTTCTCGACGGCGGACTTGCCGGGCATCTCAGCAAGCTTCATGAACCGCTGCCGCGCAGCGTCCGCTGTTTGCCTAAACTCGGTAAGTTCCCTAGCCATCGCCTGGGCATCATGTCCAGCGGTCAGATTGTCCATGGTGACCTGCTTTTCGTAGGCAGACGGTGAACCCTCGGCTCCACCACCACCCTTCGGAGGTATCTCTTCCTCCCTGATCCCGTAGTGATCAAGCTCTTTCTCGATACGCTCCTTGCTTGCATCAAGGATTCCGTTCGTAACTGACTCCGCGCTCGGCCGCAAGCCATTGACGAACACACACCCGTCATCCCTAAGCTGAAGACTTATCTCACTGACCACGTTTTTAATCGCGTCGGCTTCAGTGTCACTGAGCACGGATCCGATTGCCACAGCCTTGAGCATGTTAATGTCGAGGGCAAGGAACGACAACGCCCAGCTTTCGAGTTCACCAAGCCCCCCCCGCTCAACCAGTTGCTCGAGCTGCATCCTGACTGCCGAGCGGTTTGCACTCACACTAACCCCGCGCCACCCTAAGATGGCGCCTGCGGGTGTCGGAACGGGTTGGCGCTGAACAACGTTGCCCTGACTTGTATCGAACAAAGTTGAGGCGGCTACAACATTTAAATCACCATTTTCATGTCCCGTCGAAGTCCCTCCTGCGGTCTGGATCTCTGCTGATGTTTGTACCCGTGGTAATTGTTCGCCGCCTTGTTGCACCACATGTGTCAACTCATGCGCGATGAGGCGTTTGCCGTCCCCCGTTTCGGGGGCATACCGACCGGCACCAAAAACGATGTCGCTCCCAAGGGTAAATGCCTTTGCATTTATTCCGTGCGATAGTTCCGAAGCTTTCTCGCCTGAATGAACACGCACGCCGCTAAAATCATAGCCGAATCGTAATTCGAAGAACGAACGCGTTGATTCAGACAACGACTGTCCGCTACCCCTGATTGTATTAATACCGGAGTCAATATCAAAATTCGCTTTAGAATCAGCAATCTTCCGCTGAACCAATCGCTCGACCTCAAAAGGTTTCTTTCCGATTTCCTTTTCCCTACCCGAAGTATCTTGTACAATCGGCAGCGTCGGTTTACGTTCTATGGATTCAGATAATTCTTCCCAATCTGAATGCTGATCGCCCATTGCGCTGTCCGGCACTCTCATCACTTTACCCGCGACGAGCTCAGCCTCCTTTTCCAGAGGGTCCTCCGGGTTACTGATGTTGAGTTTGGGTTGAACCTGTTTAAGCAAAAGGGAAAGTCTCTCCGCGTCATTGTCTTGTTCTTTACGCTGGAGCATTGGAATGGCAACAGTGGTATCACTATGACGCGACACAGAAGAGGCTTCTGATTCAGTTGCTGTTTTATGGGTTTTCATGAAGCCTCTCCTTTTATAGCACCTTGTGAATGTCCGGCAACGATGTCGTCCAAGATTGTCGTGAAAAGGGGGTCGAGTAGACCGGGATCATAGGAGAAAATGTACCGATTGCAGATGGTCTTTCCCTTACGCCTCGCCGTGGGAAAATGGGGTCAGACCCCTTTTACTTTCTTGTGATATTATCGTTACCGAACGGTGAAATAACCTGCCGGCCAAGGGACTCGGCAGATTTTAAAAACGCGGCTATTTCCAATCAGGTTTATTGACTGGTTATGCACTCAATATTTCAATTTTTCAAGTTCTGCTTTATCTTTTTTAGTGAGCTTGCTTGCTACTAATATGTATGATTCTTCAGACAATGAAATTAACATATCTTGAGATAATTCTCCTGTGAGAGATATCGTAACCCAATGTTTCTTGTTCATGTAATATCCCGGAGATACAGACTTGAATTGCCCTGTTAAAGTCGCCGCGTCTTCAGGAGCACATTTGAGCGTAACTCTTGGAACATCTTCTTCTTGTGAAACAAGAGCAAACATCTTGCCCATTACTTTGAAGACCAAGGCTTCTGGACCGAAGGGGTAACTGCTTTCTGAGCCTCTGAATTTTGAAAGATATTTTTCAATTTCGTTTTTCATGGCTTTGCTATGCTCCTTTAAGAGTTTCGAGCACTTCTCCAATTTCTGGAGCCATTTTTATAAATTCCGAAAGCGTTTCGCATTTATACTCGCTACATTTTGCGCAATTATCTGTGCCTTTCTCAATATTACATTTTCTGATAGGACACATGTTTTCTGTAAAGAAGAATTTGATATCTTCCGATTTGCACCCAGTGCAGTTAACATGATCCTGTAATATCTCAGCGTTATATCGAATACTCCAATTTTCTGCTATTTCTTTTCGTTTTACATTATCATTCTCTTTGGTTGCAATGTAAGCCTCACATTTTAAACAATTCATGCCACAACAAGAAATCATATTCGACTCTCCTTTTTTTATTCCATTCGGTTTTGCTGCATAACGATTGAATTCACCGACCTTGCGCGGCTTTTTGCGCAAGGTCGGTGAATTGATGGGTTGGGCGTTACGGTCGATTTGTTTGACATTCAATACCTCCCATATGGCCTCTTCCAACCAGACGCTACAGCTATGAATTTCGAGTACCCGTGTTGCTTCATGTATCGGAGTGCCTCCGCATATTTCTTATACTTGTATCCCTTCTTGGATTGAAAATCCAGGAGCGTTGCGCATGCTCCATACTCGGGGCAATCTGCACAGGTTGAAGCAGTGCCGAGCCTCTGCATGCAACATACTTTTACTGGGCACCGCGCCTTGCAAAGATCGCGGTCGCCGCTGCCATAACCTATTTTGCAGCCCCTACATCGGCCAGCTTTGTATTCTTGGCAAGCTCCACAAAAGGCACCACAGCACCCAACCAGCAGCTTGTTCATAAATTACTCCCTCTCGACTACTGTGACGCCCGACGCGAACATCTGCGGCTTGTCCACAGAGTATTTTGGTTGGAATAAAGTATGTCCCCGGAAGGTTCGTCCCCGGAAGGTTCTACTTGCCTGCTTAAAATGACTCTGACCTTTTTCACTGACCCCTTTTATGCCCCCCACGACTAACGATCCCCCACGTCACGAATGCCATAGTGAAGGAATCCGGCCAGGTCCTCGGCAAATGCATCCCGAACCTCTTTCTGACCGGCAATTGAAAACCCCAACCCGGTTACGCCATCAACCTCGACATGGTAGAAGTAAGTGCCGCCCGAGTCGAATGCACTAAAAGTTCTGTATTTCAGCAACGTTCCGTTTCGCGGCAGGTCTACCGCAGCAGATCGCCGTAGGCCGAATACCCCATACGACTTGGCAGCCTGTTCTTTGGCAAGCTCGAAAGTTCTTTGCTGCCATGTCAGCCCGAAAAGAACCGCCATGATGGCCAAGGGCGGACAGAAAACGAACGCGGTCCAGGTAACGAAACCGCCGCTGATCCAGGCGGACCAGAGCAATACGAGGCACGGAATGCCGAACAACAGCCCCAGAAGCACCCTTACGGGAGATGCCTTCGACCGTACGGTGAATTGGGACGGAACGTTACGATCCACCGCCGATATGCTCAAGTCCATGTCGGTATTGGCAAGGATTTTTTCGAATTGGCGGCGTAGCGAGTTCAATGCCGTACCTCAGGCGTAAGTGGGCCTTCTAAGTAACTTCATGATAAACCTCGGCTACAAGCCGGGTGGACCGCTTAACGTGAAAATCACCGGTTTATGTTCCCGGTGCATTTTATAGTTGGAATTCGGGATGGTGTCCTCCGAATTCGCCCCGAATTCCCAGACTCCAGATCAAATGAGTCGATAGGTACGGGTTAACTGTTACTTACAAGCTTGATTTCCAGATGACAGCCAAGCGCTTGAGCATATTTTTTTAACGTTGAGATCGAGGGAGAATGCTTTCCACTCGTTAACGAAGACTCGAGCCGAGTAACGGCTGGAGCTTTTGTCCCCATTTTCTCAGCGATGTCTGCCTGACTGAGGCCCGCATGCTGGCGAGCCTTCAGCAATTCACGCAGTAATGTAAATTCCGGTTCCAGAGCATCGTAATCAGCTTTTACCCCTTTTTTCTTTAATGCTTTTTCTCTCAATTCAGAATGTGACATTTTCCATCACCTCGTTCATTCTCGATTTGGCTATTCTCAACTCGTTTTTTGGCGTCTTTTGAGATTGTTTCACGAAAGAATGCAGCATTATGATTTTCTTTCCGATTTTCGTGCAAAAGAAAACCCTGGCTATACCCTCTTTGCCCTTTACCCTTAGTTCAAATAGGCCCCCATTCAATGCTTTTGTGTGTGGCATACCTAAGTTGGCCCCGAACTCACACATAAGATCAGTCAACCTCAAATATCTCGCTAACAAGCTATCCGGTAAGTTGAGAATTTCCTCCTCAAGCTTTTGATTATAATATCTTATTTGCCAGTCCATGCTTTATATGATAACAAATATGTTATTGAAATACAAGGTTAGTTTTTTGGAGGCCATATGGCCCGGGTTTACTGGTGCCAGACTCATTAGGCTTCCGCTTGAAGCTGGTTCTTAGAAAAAATAAATCTGGCACCTTTTTTAGGCACCTTTTTTAAATCTGGCACCTTTTTCGTGGGTAATCAGATAATTTTTTGAATGGGATTTCTGTGATATTCATTTTTAATGTCTTTCTATTTTGGTTTTCATGTCCAATACGATGATCACCGATTTATTCGGTACATTATTTTGATTTAAAACTAAATCCGTCCCCTTTTCCATTGTCCCCTTTTCCATTTTCCATTCTGAAGTCGCGCACTTGCGGCTTCCGCGTGAAGCCGGTGGATAGCCAATTAAGCTTCTCTAAATGAACTCTGTTATCGGTTTTCTCGCAGCATCTGGAAAAATGAGTTGCCAATAAGTCTTTTGAATGCGTGCCTAGCAGATTGTCCAGCTTAAAACTGAAGATTGTTTTGAACCAAATTAGTTTAATCAATTTTATCTCTTAAGTTGAGAGAGTCTATTAGTTGCAGCTTGCCGTACAGAAGAACTTTTATCTTCTGATGCTATTGTTTTGAGCAGGAAAGAATCTGTAAGTTTCTTAACAGCATATTCGCGAACATCAGAATCTTTATCTTTAGCAGCAATTTTTTTTAATATACTTTGATCGGTAAGATGGATCACGGCTATCAAGCGCATAGTCAGATCTTGATCCTCTGATATGAACTTGACAAGTATAGATTGATCATTGATTTTCTTAAGAGCTTCTTCACGAATTGACCTGTCTTGGTTTTCTGAAGCTATTGTCGCGAGAATAGATTGATCGGTCAATTTTTTGAAAGCATCTTTACGAACATCAGCATTAGGATCCTTCAGAGCGAACTTCGCCAGAATTGATTGATCGATTAAATACTCACTGGCAACTCTTTGGATTGATTTGTCTTGATTCTTGATTGCATACTTATTTATGACGGATTGAGGAAGTTTTTTAAAAATCGGGCCAAGGATATCGCCACTTTGGACATAAGATCCTAAAAAGGATAAAGTTTCTGTTTTGTATGCAAAATGTGTTGACCAAGAGTGTGACAGCCGGGATGGAAGCTTCTTGAGTTGAATATCAACCTTAAACTTTTCTCCTTTCTTTTCATGATTGCCAGAATAAAACGCAGAGTCGGGAGACCATTGAAATACTATTTCGACTAATTCTCCTACGTGCTCAATAACATCTGAATCTTTTAAAACACTAACTACAGGCATAAGAGATGCGACTAATCTCCCACGATGTTCCTTTGGAATATCATTTGACGCATAAATCAAATCATAAATGTGTTGAACTTCCCCTTTCCCCATTTCTTTTACATATGGTCCTGAAATTGGTAAATCAAACAATGTTTTGATTGCAGCTTGGCTAATCTCAACATTGTTCGATTTTGCAGCAATCTCAGCTAACGTCGATAAGTCAGAAATATTTTTTATGATTTGCCTACTCTTATCTAAATTTGGATTACCAATTACGATACTAGCTAACACTGACTGGTTGGGTAGTTTGTTGATTGCAGCTTTTCGCATATCATAGCTGTTGCTATCCAAAATGATTTCAAGTAAAGATCCATTGGTCAGTCTATCAACGATTTGTTTGACTAAATGACTGTCTTTTTCTTTCTTCGCAATTTTAATTAACAAAGGTTGGTCATCTATACGATTAATGGCAGCAAGACGTACAGCCGGATCCTTATCCTCGGAAGCAATTTTTGCTAGCAGCAGTTGATCAGTAAGATGTTCGATTGCAGCAATTCTGGTTTTTGGGTCTTTGTCCTCAAGTGGAGATGTGCACCCTGGCAAAAGGCATAACCAAAATAGAATTGGTATGACCTTGGAATTAATTTGAAATTTTACATTATTTTTCATGAGTTATCTATTTTTTTATATTTTTCAAAATGTGACTCGAAGCAATTTTCAGTGAATGAGTACATCTCATAAAAATACCAGACTGTTAAGTAAAGAAATGAGGGCTCATTATGAAAATGACCATAATATCTCTTCCGGAGTGGCACAAGCGGTTTGAAACCGAAAAAGCTTGTATAGAAACTTTGATCAAAAATCGGTGGCCTGATGGATTTGTCTGCCATGAATCGGTAATGACAAGCCGCTTTTCACGGCACTCCTAAAAAAATCGGGTCCCTGGCCGAAAGCGCGCTTTCATTACTTACAGATGCAGCAATTCCACCAAGGACTGGCAAGTTTTCTCCCTCCTGCCTCAACATTTCAATAGGCTTTTGTCCAATCCTCACCAGCACGGACCCACTTCGATCGTTTTCATCACGCCCATTGCCTCAAACCAACCGTACCATACTATTAACAGATTTATATTCTAACATAACTCCAGAATGAGCCATGGCAACAGTCACCCTCTCATGCATGCTATCTCAAAGTGTTTGCACATCCTGCCAACCCTCATCAAACGGCTCGAGAATTCGCGTAACGCGAACATCTGCGGCTTGTCCACAGAATGTTATTGTTGGAATTTAGTATCATGTCCCCCGAATCGGACTGGAATCCCTGACTGCCATATTCGTGAGAGGATGGAAAAGAGGGTCTGCAACATCGGTTCCTCCCTTCGCCGCTGCAGGCAGCCGATGGAGAGTTGCAGGTGGAGCTCCTCTTTATCCCAAACGGCGAGGCGTTCCTCTGGAGTCCCTGCCATGGCGTCCTGCCTGAGTAACAGGGAGATCCCCATCCCATTTTTTACCATAACCTTGATAATCGACTCATCATCGATCAACGCCGCATGCTGCGGATCAAGACCATGACGGCGAAAAAACCGTGAACTGATCGCTTGAAAAGGGCAGTCCTCAGGGGTGATGATCCACGGATATTTCCCCAGCTCCGGCCCTGATGTCGCATCAAATTCACTCTGGAGCCGGTGCGCACCGGCAACCACCATTTCCAACTGCCGCAATTCGGCGAAAAAGATCCTTTCGGACTCTACTTCTCCATACATGAAGGCTGCATCCAACTCGTCCTCCTCCAGCTTGTTCAACACTTCACCGGTCATGGCCTGAAGAAAGTGAAGATGGAGGTCGGGATGCTGGGCTCGCATCTCCGCAAACAGCTCAGCAACCTGCAACATCCCCGGCTCAGCGTTGATACCGATGCGCAGGGTGCCGCGCAGCACGCCGCGCATCTGACCGGCCTCTCGTTCCATTTCGGCCACAGAGCTGAGCACGCTTCCGGCATGTTGACGCAACTTCACGCCATCAGCGGTAAGTATCATGCCTTTTGGGGTACGGATAAAAAGGCTTACTCCCAGCTCATCTTCCAGAGCCTTTATGTGGGCACTTACCGCGGGCTGGCTTGTGTGCAGCCGTTTTGACGCCCTGGTGAGGTTCCCTTCATCCGCCACCATCGCAAATGTTCTCAGTTGATAAAGTTCCATATCTGTAGACCGGGTTTCATTGAACTGGAATGTGTTCTGCTACTCTACCTCAAGTTGTTCGGCAAGGGCGATCATTTTCTCTGAACACCCCTATCCAAAAAGACGATTTTACCTGCCAACAGTAACAAGATACTCTGCGCGCATCGGCAACACATATAACAAAAAATTGAGAGGGTATCATGGACGTCACCGTAATCCGCACCATACTGGTTTATCTCACAAAGCCTCAAGACACCAGCGCAGGAGGACAATTGCCACATGGATCCCTGCCGGAAAAAACATTGCGGAGGTTTGATATGCTCAAGACCTGCCTGTGGATCTGCCTGGCAGTTGTTGTTTCATTTTCCATCGCAAGCCTTCGTTAAACCAACACATCCCTTAAAGCTGAGTTGAGCAGCTTGTCTGCTCAAACGAAACTTATGCCCTTGCGGTATAAAAGGAGGACCAACCCATGGATGAAAAGATGATCCGGCAACGGGTCAAGGACTACTATTGGCAGCACGATCTTAACTGTGCCACCGTCACCCTGAAAATTCTCGCCGAACAATACTCCATTGAGCTTTCGAATCAAGTGCTGGATTCCTCCGTGGGTATGCACGGAGCCGGAAACTATGGAGCCCAATGCGGTTTGGTCGAAGGAACCTTGCTTTTCCTTGGCATTTTGGGGCGGGCTAAACAGCTCCCGGACGATGAAATCAGTAACCTCTGCTGCCGGTATGCCGGACGTTTTGAAGAGCACTTTTCCAGCCTGCTGTGCTGTGAGCTGCGGCACGAAGGCTTTTCCAGCGAACTGCCCCCACATCTCTGCGAGGAGCTGAGTTCAAGGGCTGTTGCCTTTGGTTCGGCGTTTCTTCAAGAGATGCTGGCCAGGTATCGATGAAGAACTGTTTCTTTGAGATGTAGCGAGGATACAGAAATACACCAATTTTCACAATGAGAGAGGAATACAATGGAAAGTAAGGAATACTTCAGTGAAGTGGCGGAGCAGTGGGATAATATGCGGACTCGTTTCTTTTCCGAATCGCTAAGAGAAAAAGCCCTGACGCTGACCAGCGTGCTACCAGGAAATACGGCCGCCGATATCGGTGCCGGTACAGGATTTATGACCGAAGGGCTCTTGCGACAGGGGCTGCAGGTGATCGCCGTTGACCAGTCTTCGGAAATGCTCGATGTACTGAAAAAGAAGTTTGCCCATTACCAAGGGCTCGACTGCCGGGTGGGAGAATCAGAAAATCTTCCCATAGTTGATGCGAGTGTTCATTATGTGTTTGCCAATATGTATCTCCATCATGTCGAATCGCCGCCGACGACGATCATGGAGATGGTTCGGATCTTAAAACCCGGTGGAAAACTGGCGATTACTGATCTTGATCAGCATCAGTTTATGTTCTTACGGACAGAGCATCATGACCGCTGGATGGGCTTTAAACGATCAAATGTGGAAGCATGGCTGATCGCTGCAGGGCTGAAAAATGTGCAGGTGACATGCGCAAGTGAGAATTGCTGCGCCCAATCAGCCTGCGGCAATGACCAGGCCAAAATCAGCATCTTTGTGGCCTCTGGTGAAAAGTGAGCGATTGCTCTGGAGCATAGACCATCGATTATCTGTTCGAAGATTGTCGTATCTATTACATATCGAGTTTAAAACAACACGGTTCCCAACAATTTGAAGTGACGTCAGTTCTATGGCTTTAGTATTTTTATAGTCAAACGTTTTCATGTTATTCTGAAGCACAATCGCGGTGCTGACCGGCGCCGTGCGCCGATCAAGCAGACTTGAGTTTGATTGGTCGGTGTGCGGTGTCAGGTCAAGCACCGCGGTTGGGCATTTTGTCATTTAAAAACAGGAAGAAGCATTCCTTTATCAAGAATGATTTTATGTCTTTCTTTACCGTTTAAGTATTCAATCTCAAGGCTATTTATATTCTCATCCTGAAACATGGGAATCATCTCCATTAACGATAGGGTGCTAGCATCTGTAGAGTTAATTTTCACAACTTCATCTCCAGGTTTTATCCCACTCCGGGAGGCAGGAGAATTGTTCCATATCCCAGAAACAAGAGTTTTATGATCTTTTTTTGCCAAAGCCAAGCCATAAGTGGGGATGTTTGTTTCAAATGGTGTCCCATACGGTGTAAGAATTATTTCTTCGGCGGGGTAGTTTAAAATTACCAGATATTTTTCGAGGAATTTATTGCCAAGAAGCAGATGGTCATTTTTCGAAGAATGCGATGTGGATGGGATATGATTGATTCTTAGAGCTCCAATTCTTAATTCATCAATTCGCAGACCGTAACTCTCTTCTTCCATGCCAAACGCTCCGCCCGACATACTGCCTTGTGCAGTTATCACAGCGCCTAATTTAAATGTTTGAGTTTTTTTGACTAATGATAGAGGTAAGGCCACAATTCCAGGAAACCCTGTATCAATTTCCGCTGTGGTATTCATTTCATCGACCTGACACTCGATTATGGGAGCGAAACCCGTTTCCATGTTTGTTTTAAAAGGGATTTTTATATCAGTATTTTGTTGTGCAATTGGCTTTGTGTCCTTCGAAAAAGTCAGCTCTTTTTTCTGGTAATCGATTGTAACCTTAAAATGTTTGAAAAAATTCGATCCTAAGATTCCGGCTATATTTGGGGGAAACATTTCTGGGAAATCAGTAACACCAGCGGCACAGTTCCTGACTTTCATCTTTTCCACACTAACATTGTCTAATTTTACCATATCTATTATTTTTGTTTTGCCACCTGCATCGTTTGCCTCAACTTCTATTCCTTTTGGTAAATCCAACTCTTTCGCGACTTCTTTCGTAATCAGAGTCAAGGCTCCGGTGTCAAAAATAAAGGAATATTCCTTTTGAGTGTTATTCAGTCTGACTTTGATAAGTATTGGATGCCCTACCAAGGTAAATGGAACTACACTTTCGGTATAGCCACTAAGGACAACCTCACCGCCATTAATGAGTTGTATAGTCTGAAAAGTTGTACAGCTTGGCAAAAAAACTATTAGAATGAATAAAACCATTCGGTTTCTTAACTGGATTTTCATTGTTTTCCCCTTCACTTTTAGATTAAAGCCGGTGTCTATCCCAATCAGGATAGGGAGGAACCTCACGGTTACTCTCCTCCCAGGAGAGTAACAAAAAAAACTTCTCCTTAAGGCACTATCAGAACCGGACGTGAATCTCTCGACTCATTCGGCTCCTATCGTTCAGTCGTTTTTTTACAAAACACGCCAATGACCAAAAATGCTCGGCTGTCGTTCAGCAATTTGACCCAACCACCTGGTGACCTTTTGTTGACGTCCCCTGAGTTTCTTATATTTACAGCTGTCCCTGATTTCCTGAAATTTCCGATTAATTAGAACCTCCGCCAGAGCAATGCCGTACCAATAGCGTAGCAGAGCCCAAGGCTGAAAATCACTGCGGAAGTAACAACCACAAACGTCATTCTCGCTCTTAGTTCCATGGCGTATGGGTCGTCCATAAGCAAAACCATTGGAACGCCGACAATGCCGCGCATCAAAAAGACCCCGGCAACCAGCACGAGGACTGAGCGTTGAAATGGCAATCGGCGAATCAACCCCGCACCAGAAAACGCATACAGGGTCCAAATGCTGAGGATTACAGCAATTCCAGCGGCGTTCATGGCGGGGCAAGATGATCTACTCGCCGCGAGCTTGGCCATTTCTTCGCCAGCCCCAAAGAAAAGATACCAATCCGGGCCGCCAAGAATCATTGCTAAATGGAGCAGTGCTGCTATGCCGGTGAGCGTTCCTCCGATGATAAGTAATCGGTTACCAATATTCATACAATTTCCTCCTTATTGTAAGGCTAACCGGCGCTGCGCGGCTTTATCGCGTAACGTGTAGTAGCTAAGGGGAATAAAGACAAAAGTATCACTCACACAGAACGCGCGAATGACTTGCACTCCAAACTCAGTTATCTCATTTGGGCTATTTTGAAAGCCAAGACGAACTGCAAGAACATAGTTGAATATCGCAGTTGTTTGTCCAATTAGCATCAAAACCACTGATGCAGAAAGGAACACAGCGATGACCCAAAAAGCTGTTGGGTGTTTTCTGTTTGTCATTTGGTAATCTCCCTCGGTTATTCGGCCTTGTCTGCGTGCCAGCGAAAAAGATCAATGTTTTCAGTGAACTAAACCCAGGGCTTTGGGTTTTTCATGGGTGCCTGGTCGCCGGATGTGTAGAACATTGTCCGGCAACAATTCAATCTCGGTTCCAGGGAAAAAGATACGGTGATCGGCGATACCGATATCTTTCGTCTTAGGGAAAACGACATGACGGATATCGATCCATACAGTGTCATGGCCATCGCGGTTTGTGGTGGTTCCAGCTACCGGCTGCAGGTCGTTACCAGCCGGCGAGTTCAACTCGACCAGCTCCAGGCGAGAGGTCTTGGTCCGTTCGTTGATCCGGTAGACCAATATCCCGACCTCGGCATCGCGCAGCTTGTCGTCAAACAGCTTGATAAGAAAGGAAAAGTGCAACCGGAGATACCCGTCCTCCAGCGCAAACCCAATGGCCTTGCTATCCGGGTCAGATTCCGCCTCGGCGGGCTTAAAAGATGGTGCCGGCACTTTCTCCTCCTCGACGATGCGCAGAACCAGCCGCTTTGCCACGGCTAGCGAGGCTTGATACCAGAAATTGGGTACAGCAATTTTTTGGTCATCGTCAAAGGTTAAAATCAGACGGCCATCCATCACTTCAACCATATAGCAGGCGGCAAGGGGAAAGAAGGTTGTGATCTTCCCGGCAAGACGTGACAATTGCATTTTCTCCATGCGAAATCGCAACTGCCGTTCCCGGTTGTACAGTATGAAGAGCAGTTGGAAAAGTTCGTCGCCGGAAACAAAACTCCGCTCACTCAAGATTCGTTCCACCGTTGACCAGGAAAGTACAGGAATCGTAGTATCTCTCGGCGCGTTAACCGGTTTTTGGCTGTCAATCGGAGGAAAGATCGTCGGGATGGCAGACAATTGCCTGGCATGAAAGGCCCCGCAAGAATCGGCGGAAGACGGGAGGAAAAAGATCAGAACCGTCGCCAGTGCAAAGGTGGGAAATCGAGGGACTGTTGCAACAGTCATGTCATTCCTCCTCACCGGATGGGTTCGCGGAGAACTCGAGAATGTCCCCCGGCTGGCAATTGAGGGCGTGGCAGATCGCCGCAAGGGTAGAAAAACGGATGGCCTTGGCCCGGCCGGCCCGGAGAACGGAAAGGTTTTGTTCGGTGATGCCGATTGCCTCGGCGAGTTGCTTCGATTTCCATTTCCGCTTGGCCAGCATGACATCGAGGTTGATAATGATCGGCATGGTCAGACCGTTAATTGATGTTCTTCATGGATTTTTCGCGCCTCGTCAATCACCATGCCGATCAGCATGATAATCGCGGCTACCAACAGGAGTTTGGCATGGTCGCTGCTAAAGCCGATCGACAGCAGCCTCTCGCCGGGTGGATTATTGATGGTCCTGGCGATTTCCAACACCGTGTTGTTGACCACGTCGGCCAGCACGCTCCAGACCGCGAGCCTCCCAAGAGCCCGGAATAATCGTACATTTTCAGCCTGAAAATAGCAGCCCTGTTCGTAAAGGGCAAAAAGACGCTTGAGGCCGACCAAAGCAAGAACAGCGAGAATAGTGGCTGGGATATTACCGGCCAAGGCGATGATTCTGCTATTGAGGGGCAGCCAGGTTTCGGTTCTTCCAGCAAAGGTATGCTGCTGCATCACCAGCGGTAGATCATTGTAAAAAAGCCAAAAGAGGGCGGGAAAAAATGGCAGGGCAAAGGCTGCGATCTGAAAAATACGCCGCAGACGCTTGCTGGTCCGACGGATCTTTTCTTCGTTTTTGGTGGTTTTCATCATTTCTCTTCGAAAGTTACTCTTCGATAAATTATTACTGTTATACGATATATTATTATCGATAATATCGAATAATTTAAATAATGCAAGAGAAAAGAAAGCGGCATGGCCACTAGCCGCAGTGCCATACTTTTACCGCTCTGCGTTGTGTAATGGTATGCTTTTACGGCAACATCTTTCAGTAATTCAGCAAAAATGCTGGTACTGGTGAAAACGTAAAAATAAATACCAAAGCAGTTGGGAAAAGGTAGCTTCGATGCAAGGAATAGGTCCAATCTTTTTTGATTCAAATGGAGCTGGGGAGACTGGAAACGTGCCAGGTGAATAGAATAGCCTGGAGGATTCACCCCACTGTTTGCCGGGTTCGGTGAAGCGATTTGTAACTGATTAATGCAGTTGGTTTTGATCTGGTTTGTATTTTTTTGGTCTTATTGCAGTTATTTCCTTTTGGCAGTTGACGTGCTGGTCAACCGCACTGGGCCATTGACGCTCAAAATAAATTTACCAGGACTTCCCGGTGTCGGCTGGAATGGCTGTTCGCAAAAAATTGCACTATTCGAGCTATGATACAAGATGATAAATTAACTGATTTTCCCTACCAAAGAATCAAAGCTATTCTTTGCATCTGGAGAGAATTCATGAAATTTAATCAGCCTTTCACAAGGCTGTTCATCGCAAACTGAACAATTATGAACAGATTTTACGAGAGCACACTTTCTGATCTCACAAGATTGACAATACCCTATAAGTTTGCCCCCTGCTGAGAGACATCCATCACAGTTGATTTCGTTTGGTTTAAAGTTTAATCCAAATTTTTCTGAATAAAGCGCAGCGGTCTTTTCTCTCGCGATATCATCATCGCTCTGGGTGGCCAAGAATGTTGGGCAGCTTGAACATACAAGGCCGCAATAGGCAATCATCTGTTTCATGATAAATTTTCTCCTTTCTGTGTAGCCTACGCTCAGCATAACCGGCTGGAAAAAGCTGCTTAGTGAAGCGGCGCAGCTTTTTCCAGCCCGAGTTTATGCTGTTATATTTTTTGTACTATTCATATTGAGTGTCTTTAAAAATTGAAGACCGAACTCCAATTGAATCCGGCCGAATCTTCATACCACTCAGGCCATTCTGTACACCAATGAGGTAATTTAATATCTTTGATCCTATCTGAGCAAGGTTGATATGGTTTTATATCAATAACAGGTGAATCTTTCTCAGCATCAATCCATGGGAGCTCAATGATCCCTTTGGGTACATCAATCCGGATAATTTCTGCTGTTGTCAGCAACACCGGGTTCGGTCGAACCTCGGATCTGGTCGCAAAAATGCCGATGATATCAGGGCCTTTTTTATAGGGCTTTCGTGTGATTACGGTGTCTCTGAGTTCCGGCGAATCAGACTTGTTTCCCCACCAGAGGACATTAATATGGCTGAATCCTTGCAGTCCCCGCAGTGCATCGCGATATTTTTCCCTGATTGAGACATAAAAACGGCCTTCTTCAACTTTGATGTTCCCAACGGGATTGATTTTAATTTCTAATGGCATGCTGTAACGCTCCTTTTGTGGTTTGTTTTGTTGATGCGTACTTGCTGGGAAAAATATTCCCAGCAAGGAACTTGTTAACGACAAACCTGATGGTAGCGTACTGCCATTACAAAAACTTCTCAGTTGCTGCTTTTCGTTTGTCCAAACGTGCTCTCCTCACTCGAAAGACTATCTCGCTTTCACTGGTATACAGATTTCAACATCATATAAACGCTTGCCATTAATAATCTGTTCTCCCCGGCATCGCTCAAAAGTATCCCTGTCATCCTTTTCATAACCGCTGTAATTCAGCCATACAGAAAACATCCAGTCCCAGGCTTCCATGAATTCGCTGTTTTCCAGCAGAAAACGGCATACGCCATATTTTCCCCCGGCAATCCGGGTAACGCCTATCGAGCCGGTCTGGCGAGCAGTGCATTCCACCGGAATCGCCACCATCACTCTCAGCTTGTGCCTGTCTGTTATTTCCGGATTATCATGGTATATGTTCAGCGTAAAGGTTCTGTCATGAACAAATCCATGCGGTACAGCCCATTGGAGGAGTTGTGCATAAGAGTTGATCAAACAACGTGTCATCTCCCTTGTAGGGGCCTACATAACGGATATAGGCAATAGTGATCGGAGTAATATTTTCAATAACCACCTGCCGGATGGAACCTCTCTCATAAAAAGTCCACGCTGGAGAGCCGTTGACAAAGGAAAACCGCCCCGGTTCGACTTCTATCGGTTGGGATTTTTTATTAAAATGGGCATTCGAACAATTCCTCCATTCGGTGGCACTCATATGGAATTGCTCTTTAAAGCTTTTAGCAAAAGATGAGGAGGTGGCAAAACCACAAACCATGGCAATTTCAGTAATGGGAATTTCGGGCTTGGTCAGCAGTAGATCAGCCGATTTTTCCAGTCTAAGCCTCCGGATAAACTGGTAGGCCGACTCTCCCATGGCTTTTTTGAAGATGCGGTTAAAATGAAATTCCGAAAAACATGCTATCTTGGAAAGCTGTTTGACAGAAAGGGGGGTATCTAAGTTGGTCTGAATATAGTCAACAACTCGATTTATCCTATTTTTATAAATTTCGCTCATTTACCCTGCAACCATAATGGATTATCACAGAAATATAACGCGGCGCTCACCGGCTCGTCCGGTGAAGTGCTAGGTTGGGAAAATGACTCCGAACCTACAATTTCGGATAGCGGGGGCTGCGGGAAAAAATGAAAAACAACTTGATAACGAGCCGAAAAAATCAACGGAAAAGCGCCGAGTTATACGGGTAAATGGTTGAGTCGAAACGACAACGCCGGAAGCGTACCCGACAATCATTTAACGGATTGAGTTGAGCCCTACGTAGAGCTCTCTGAGAGAGTCTATTTTCTTTCCCGATTCTTTCCCACAATCTTTGACTCAGTGTTTGATACATTGAAAGGAACGATAGCACCCTTTTTCCAGTTACCGCCGTCTTTTAATCTCCATTTTATTTCAAACTCCCACAGGCCGATTTCTTCAATATTTAGATTTTCAACTTTCAAGTCAATTAATAAATTTTCACCTTTTTGTTCCAACGGGATATGCAATGTTTGCAAATCTTTCCAGCTAGTTTTTCCAGTTTTTTTCTTTGAAATTTTGACCTCAAGTATTTGGTTATCAGCTAATCCGTCCTTCACCCAAAATTTTGTGACAAGGCTAAATAATGGGAGCTTGAAGTTTTTGGGGTCTTTTAGATGAACGCCTTCGATTATGTCAATATATGAGGCAAGGCCGGTAGATTTATCAATAATAACCCTGCCACAAATAATAGAATGCAAGTGTTGTATCATTTTATTAAGCTCTATAGGTTCGGTATGAGTGTGTGTCGGTAGGTCTAGTGATCCACTCACTTTCTGATGACTCTTTTTGTAAACTTTTTGACTCTAGTAAATTCAATTTCTGAGTGTAAACTTGTAAAGTGTCGCGCTGGGAAGCAAAGTGTGTGGTGAGGTTGTCGACAATACGCTCAAGCATATCAATTTTATCGTTGTATGCTTCTCGAGTGGCATGGTTTCCCGATAGTAGCGAAATAACGTATGTGTTTAAGGAAACATTTTCCTCTTCTGCCCTTTGGACAAGGCTTCTATGAAGGCTTTTTGGCACTCTGATTCTGAATTGGCCGCTATGAGATGCGGTAGTTTTTGGGTTTGGAAGTTCAATATTATCTTCAGTAAATGATTCTATCGCCATTTCTAGGACAATTTGAAACTCTGATATAGCTTCCTCCCTGGAATCACCATGTGCTGACAAGAGTGGGAATTCTGAACAGGTTGCAATAAAACAACGATCTTCGTTGTCCCAGCATACATTAACAGAATATTTGTCTCTCATAATCATACCTCCAGCATGAATTGAAGGTTGTTATCTTCAATAAAATTAATCAGTTGTTTTACTTGATACCCCTTTGCCATCTTCGTATCGTGCTTGTCTGGTTGAAAAGGTATAACCTGGATAGGGTTGTCGGATCGCTTATACATTTTATGGCTTCCTTTGGTGCGATCCAGAAAAAAACCAACGAACGTCGCAAGTTTCTCCAAATCTGAAAATTTGACGTTCTGTGGATTGCTTTTGGCTGCCTGAAATAGCTTTTGCTTATTATTCATTATATGTCAGTGGTACCATATTTGGAACCAAATATTTAAAATAATATTGAGTCTCTGTCAATCCACTAAATATTGTGTAGTTGCCGTCTTCAAAGCACTAGAACATCAAATTAGGTGTTTCTATGCAGTGAATGCACAACTCAGGCGACCGCAAAAGGGACGCGTCCATAATTCGCCAGCAGCACAAAACCGGCGCTGCTTTTGCGAATCCGTCGCCTGGAGCAGACGGTTTGAGCTACTTCGCACCAGACACCAAGAAAACTTCGAGCGGAAGGCTGGATATGGACCCTTTATTAACGGGCCGCACCGGAGCCACTTTGCGCACCGACTTTACTTTTATAGCTTTTTTCACTTTCTTGACCGGCTCGACTTTAGTGACCTTCGAGCACTTTTGCTTCACGAACCCGACTGGTGCGCCTTTGGAGTCTCTTACCACTCCGCCGTCGAACCAACCGAGATGTGCGCCATTGAAACCATACACGTGTTCTTGATGAAGATACGCGACTGCTGTTCCGTCCCACATATAGATTGTTGCGTCGCCATCATCCGCGATGTACGCCTCTGGGCTGCCATTGCCATCGAAAAGTGTGATTTCTGCCACTGCTTCTCCTCACTATTTAAGCTCTAACCGTGGTGATCACCGGTTTATCCGGTGCATTATAGTGTTATTGAAACTAAATCTGTCCCCTTTTCCCTATTTTAATTCGTATAAATAACCATCTCTATATTCAGGCAATGTGAACCTAAATGTCACTCGATGATTGGATGCTTTCCAGTCAGTATCTTTAGTGTTTCCCCAAGTAATTCGGTTATTACCGGATTTCTGAGAGTACTGGCTAAGAGCACGCAAACAATTCACAACTGCTAAGTCGTCTGTATGGATAGTGATGCTGTATTTGTACTTGTAATGCTCACCCATTCT
>JAZDOW010000067.1:0-13916 GCA_043798185.1 Pseudomonadota bacterium
GGAAGCCCTTGCCGACTACAACACCCTTTTCCTCAATGGCTGGAACGAGATGATGGCGAAAAAGCTCGGCTTTTTAAAGTTCGAAAAGAGCAGCGACGATCCTCTCGTGAAGGAATTGGTGGAAATCCTGCCGCTGGTCGAGACCGACATGACAATCTTCTTTAGAAAGCTCGCATCTCTGCCAATCGACGGCCAAATTCCCGAGGGAGCCTCCCTCCCGAATTCTCTCCTCGACGCCTATTACCGCCCTGAAGAGCTGACAGAAAAATATACAGCGACCATGAATGGCTGGCTCAGGGCCTACCAACATCGGGTGCAAAACACCAGTATGTCGGAAGAGGAAAGACGACAGAGGATGAACAGCACCAATCCCAAATATGTACTGCGCAACTATCTTGCCCAACTGGCCATCGATAAAGCTGAGGCCGGAGACTTCACTCTGGTCGAAGAGTTCCTTGAGCTGCTTCGTAACCCCTATGACGAGCAACCGAAGAAGGAGCATTATGCCGGAAAACGGCCGGAATGGGCCCGCAACCGGGCAGGCTGCTCCATGCTTTCCTGCAGCTCATAGAAAGCTTTATCCTCTTTTAATTATGGGTAACTGTTAAACGACAGAAAAAGCCTTACCCCGATCTTCCGGGATAAGGCCCATTGAGCAGTTGAGTTTACCGGAAGTCAATTCCAGATCACCCGACTTTGCAGGTATTCCTGCTTTTCTCGGTCGTTGAGCTGATCAAAATTGATTTGACCTTTTTTGGGTCGGTTCAAGGCACAGACATATTGCCAACCGCCCTTCACCTTTACCAGGATGTATGCTTCGTACGTTCCTCTCATGCTGTCTCCTTGATGTTGATTGATTCTTTCCACGATCCTCATCCGATGGCTTTAAGATTCTTACAGCACTGTTTGAGTGTTCCTCTCCCGCCCTGTTCCAGGTCGAGCGATACCCCGCGTCCATCCACAGCAATAAGTCTTTTTTCCTTCTGACATTAGTGCCTTAGAAATTCAATTCTTGTTTTTTAAGAATGAATTTCGTGAAGGTACTCATACCCCCCTTGAGGGGTACTGGTATTATATATCCGACATGCTCTGAGAACCAGACAAGAATCGATGAATTGTATATTTTTTCCCATGGGACGAAGATTACCGGGGAGAATATCAATATCGATAGAGCCTTCAACCGGTCGGATAACACCGCCCTCGGCTCCGGCAATATATAGTGCGACCAGTGGTTTTGATCATAACGGCTCCTAAGCTTTCTTTGGGTAGGTGGCATTGACAACAGCACAGATCTGTGACAAGCTCTTATCGATAATAGCAGATGTACGTAACCCTTTAAAAACGTCGAAAAAAATGGAAAATCGAAATTACCCACGAATAGTGACGAGGAATCTTTCCGTAGACGCTTCAGATGGCGTTGGCTTTTTCCAAGGAGCTATTGCTAATGTTTCCAGGTTTGGCCTATGTATTACCGATCTCTCGAAGAAGTTGGATGGAACAGTTAAGAAAATGACAGTAATCGTCTCAGAAAAAGGACGGGCGTTTAAATTGATTGTCCAACCTCAATGGTCAAAGGGTGATGGTATCAGCAAATCCATCGGGGTTAGTATTTTGAATCCTCCATTGGGTTGGACTGGATTTGTCTATCGGCAACAACATCTCGAAACGAAGAGGCGTGAACTGGACATAATCCCAATATAATTGGAACCGCTAACATTGGCGATCCTCAGGAATTATATTTTACTGGCATAGCTGGTCAAAATTTAGAGGAGATATCTTGACCATGGTAAATTTGGCCTCCACAGACATTTGATATATGAGATGCGTCAAGCAAAGATGATCCCATGTCCTGTTCCATTTTCCAAGTCCTCTACGATTTTCCGTGATCGATCCCACTTATAACAGATCGAGCAGCGCTTGTTTGAAAGCCAGAAAGCTCGGCATATTGATTCTGTTGCTGTCGATGGTCCCATTGATGGCCATTTCACAAAGTTGCTCTCGCGAGGGCAGACCATCTAGAATATTGGCCAACTCGTCTTTGAGAGAGTTCGGTGATTTGTCATTGCCTGAGCGGTTTTCCAAGGCCTCACAACCTTGATACGGGTTATTTTTAACGGAACAAATGATCCACGCCTCAGACTTCGGTTTAGGAATCATCGGGACACCCCGATCAAACCCCTCATCACTAAACCCCTGAACTATTGAATCCCATTTGTTTTGCCAGAGTCCGCGGTCTGCAGAAGCAGTTCCGTCCGAGTCCCGAAAAAAAACGGCGATGACTTCATCATTAAACTCTGCTTTTTTGTCCTTCGCACACAACGCCAGAGCTCGAGCATTCCGATAAAAATAGCCGGTCTCCTTAGGCTTTTTTTTACCAGGGAGCCTGAGTGATTTCTTCTGGTGTTTGAATTGGAACGCTCTTGCTACAAGCTCTTGCTTAGAAACGTATCCATAGTATTCGGTGTCCATGAACGAAAAGCCAATTTGCTGTTCAATAATTTGTGAAATGATAATTGCCATCGGCCCTTGGAGGTGTCTGTTTCCTTCACATGCATTGATGCTATCGGCACAAAGACCAATGTCTGTTGGCCCTTCCCCGCTGAGGAGGAAATACATATCACTTATCCTCCATGTCCAGACGCTGAATCTCTTCATTCAGGTCTATCAGGTTTGTATCGATAAACACTTCTCCTGGTCCCATCACTGTCAACTTCTCAGCAATGGATGGAATCGAGAAGAATTGAATCGCCTTCGTTAAACCTATTGGCGTCTTGTAAAGGTAAAGGACTGCTGATTTCGCAACTTCGTCACTCAGGTAATTAAGGATCATCGGGCTGTGTGTTGTGACAAGTACCTGCTTGTCGGTTGAGGTCAATGCTTCTATTATAAACTCAACAAGTTCAGAATTAATGCCATTTTCAATTTCGTCGAATAGCAAAAAACGGTGGCTGGATTGAAGCTCGGCCAGTATAGCGATTAGACGTAACATTCCATCGTTTATGTGGCGAGCTTCCGTGGTCATCCGTGGGAAAAAGCCAACGAAGCCCTGGCCCTTGTATAGCTCTGCGATCTCTAACTGTTTCCAGCCCGATCGTAACGATCTGACACCAAGGTATTCAAGCTGAGGGTAAACATCCTTCAATTGTTTCGTCAATTCGACGAGTTTTGGTGTACCAATCTCATATAAAAAAGAGGCAAGTTTCTGTCCCCCCAAACCGAGCGACCCAGAAGATTCTCTGGTTCGCTGACGTAAATATTCGGGTGAAAGTAGATCAAGAGACTTGATCTCTTTCATGAGTTTCTTGCTCTCATTGATCGGAGGTGGCAGCAGATCTTCCTTCAAGACAGAGAGAATTGAGCCTTCGTAATCAAACGTAATTTGCGACCTCCAGTCTTTACCATCCTGCGGATCTGGCGAAGGCATGATGTGGATTTCCCCCTTAGAGACTTCAAGGAAGGATTGATACAGTTCAATTCGCTCTCGTGTACAACGATTCCTTGATGGATTATAACTTGCTTCCCAGCGTCCAGCTTCTCGACCTTCCTCATCTGAAAAAGACACATATAAGTCGATGTTCACCTTCTTTGTAAGTTTCGACTTAAGATCTGAAGATTTCCATTTCCTCTCATTCAACCAGCCCTTCATGTCACCGCTGATAAGCTGGGAGATGAAATCAATAAATTGAAGAACAGTTGATTTGCCCGATCCATTCAATCCGATCAGGCAGTTAAACTGTGCAAGTTCAATCCTGAAATCGACCAACGATTTAAAATTGTTCGCCTCAATGAACTTAATTCTCATAATTTTCTCTTGATTATTTTTTGTATGTTTGACCATAATCTTCGTTGTAATAAAAGGGCAATTTGGGACAATCAGTATCACCTTCCCCGCACTTTTCGTCCATGTGCTTTGGAAGCATTTTACTCATGACTCAACGTAAATGTCGGCACAACCTCCCGAGAAATTGCCATTTGCATCATTTGCAAGGATTTTTCCCGCATGTTTATTACTCCCCCTTGAGAATGTTGTATATTACCCCAGAGAAAAGACCAGAGCATCAATTTTTAGAATACGATTTTCGCAGAACATAGATGTTTGCCTGATCCCGCGACTCCTCCAATGTGGAGAGTACGGCGTTTTCTCCATAATCGACGACAAACGAAGGATAAGAATATGCAGACTATCGAATGGGATGATTTCACCAAGGTTGAAATCCGGGTAGGCACCGTTGTTGCTGTTGATGATTTCCCCAAGGCCAGAACCCCCGCCTACAAGCTGACGGTGGATTTTGGTACTGAAATCGGCCTGAAAAAATCAAGCGCCCAAATCACCGACATCTACAACAAAGAGGAACTTCTTGGCAAACAGGTGATCGGAGTCGTCAATTTTCCCGTCAAACAGATAGGGCCATTTATGTCGGAATGTCTGATAACCGGCTTTCACCGCGAAGATGGTGCCGTGGTTTTGGCAGTTCCGGACCAAAAGGTCGGCAACGGTGCCAAGCTCGCCTGAATTGGGTGCTGAACTCTCGGCGGAAAACTATAAAAGCAGCACCACCGACAGGGAAAAAAAGGACAAAAGGGTGGAAACGACGATTGATGCCGAGGCGAGGTTGGTATCGCTGTTCATCTGCGAAGAAAGCACATAGATGGCTGTGGAGGCCGGCAGGGCTAGAAAGATCATACCGACCTTGAATGGCAATCCGCTGACATCAAAGAGTGAAAAAAACAGCCAGCCAAGGGCCGGTAGAACCGCAAGTTTCAAAAATGCCGCGAGCAGTGCCGGGGCAAGATTGCCCCGAACTCCGGCAAAGGTCAGGGCACCGCCAATCGATATCAGCGCCATCGGCAGAGCAACAGAAGAGATCAAGCTTAGGGAATTATTAATAAATACCGGAAACCCGCCGAACATCCTGGAATAGACAATTCCCACCAGACATCCGAGGATGAGTGGATTTGAGACCAACGACCTGCCAACAATAATAAGTCGCCTTCTGAAACCGACATCCCGTCCGGAAAACCAGATACAGGTGGAAACAGCAAAAAGATTGATAATGGGAATGGCAAAACCGATCATGATACCGAAATACTTCACCCCCTCAGCCCCGAGGCTGTTGAGAATAACCGCAACTCCGATATAGGTGTTGAAGCGGTAACAACTTTGGGAAAAGGATCCGGCCTGAAAGTCGGTAACGGGCAACAGCTTGATGACCAGGGTACTGAGCAGATACATGGCCATGAGGGCACAAAGACACGCCAGGCAGAAATGCCAATCAATGCCTTTATCCAAGGATGCGCCACCGATCTTCCAGAACAACATGATTGGGAAAAAGAAATAGTAGATAAGCCGATCGGAGGTAGTAAGGAATAAAGCATTCGTCAGTCCCATACGTTTCAAGATCGAACCGAGGAGAAGCAGGGCAAAAATAGGAAAAAGTGAGTTGAGAATAATCACAGCAAGCTCCGGGGAAAGCGGGTAGAGTTGGAACTCACCCCATACACCTTTTAGGCGAATTTCACAACCGGCTATCGCTTATCGGTAACATCTTATAAAAATATTTTCTTGCCTTTTATCCTGCAAGATTACTATAGTTTTAGCCCAGTCGACACTCTTTACAGTTCCCCGGGATAACCAGGACACACCCTATGCAAGAAGGCCCCATGCCGGACGATATCAACGCACGCTTACAAAATATCGAGGAAAAATTCGCCCACCAGGAGCGCATGGTCGACGCCCTTAATGAAGTGGTGATAGAGCAGCAGGCTCAACTCGTTGCCCTTGAGGAACAATTATGTCATTTCAAGGCTCTGGTTGAAACCATGCATGACCAAACCCCCGGCGGCGAGGATCCCCCGCCGCCCCATTACTAAGCCCCCTCAAGGGAGGTAAGTACCTTCACGAAATTCTTTCTTGAAAAACAAGAAATGAATTTCTAAGGTACTCAGCTTTGTCAAATCCACATATGGAGAACTGCTGTGGCGCAGAAAACCATCGTTCACAAAGGGTACCACGGATCAATTGAAGTCAATACCCACGACTATTCTCTGTACGGCAGGATTCTCTTCATCGACGAGGAGATGACCTATAGCGGAAAAAGCTTTGAGGAACTCGACGCAAGCTTTAAAAGCTTGGTGGAAATGCACATTGAAAGCTGCAAAGCCAAGGGACAGAAACCTCCCTTTACCGAGCAATAAAAAGATCACCTCTATCAACATCAGGAAACAATTATGAATATCTACTACGTCGACGGTCAGTTCGTCGAAGAACACCAGGCGCAAATCCCCGTCGATGATCTTTCTGTAATCCGAGGTTTTGGTGTTTTTGATTTTCTACGAACCTATAACGGTGTTCCTTTTCACCTTGAGGATCACTTTCTTCGCCTGCAACGCTCGGCACGGCTCATCGGCCTGCAGCTGCCCCATTCGCTCACCGCTCTGGCCGAAATCGTCAGGGAAACCGTGGCTCGGAACAATCACCGCGAGAGCAATATCCGCATCGTTATAACCGGCGGCATAAGCCCGGATGGCATCACGCCAGGCAATACCTCACGGCTTCTGGTAATGATTGGCGCAGTCAAACCCATGCCGGCGGAGTGGTACACGGACGGGGCAAAAATCATCACCTGCCATGTGGAACGCTTCATGCCCGGCGCCAAGTCCATTAACTACATCCCGGCCATTCTCTGTCAGGCAGAGGCCCGCAGTCAGCAGGCCATTGAGGCGGTCTATGTCGATCGGAACGGGTATCTTCTTGAGGCAACCACCTCCAACCTTTTCGTTTTTCGCGACGACACCCTCATCACCCCACCCTGCGACCGGATCCTGCCGGGCATAACCCGACAGGTGGTCCTGCAACTGGCTCGCCGGGAATTCAGCGTCGTGGAACGACAAGTACATAAGGATGAGATTCGCCTCCTTGACGAGGCTTTCCTGACCTCCTCGGTAAAAGAGGTGGTGCCGATAGTCAACATCGATTCAGTGAGTATCGGTGGTGGACAGCCGGGCAGCCGCACCTTGAGGATCTTGGAATTGTTCAGGGAGTATGCCGCCGCCCATTGCGTCTGACAAATCCTCTTTAGGTTGAGATGCTACGCCAGCTGCTTAAAACTGTTGCAGCTTGGCGTAGCCAGCCAGGAGAATGGTCGGGCCATGCTCGTCGAATTGCACCTTCAACCGCCCCTGCTTCCTGTCCATGACCTTGGTCACCGTTCCTGCACCAAAAATTGTATGCCAAACCCTCAGACCTTCGGCGATGTCGTCGATGCCAAGAATCTTGCCGGAAGTCCGGTCAGGTGGTGCATGGTCTTCCTCGGTCTCGGCGAGATCGGCACTTCGCCCCACAGCCTTGAGGTAGGCCTCGGCAATCCCGATGTCTACGCCAGCCAGGATTTTTTTGTGTTTGGCCGGTGTCTCGCCGTATAGCAGCTGGCCGAGGTCTTCCGACAGCCCGGGGTTAGCCTCATACAGAAAGCGGCTGGCGCGGGCAGGCAGCCCCGGATATTTGATGCAACCCTTAGCCATGCTACGTTTGAACTGGGCATCGGTCGGATGAATAAAGACCACCAGCTCGATCGCCCTGGTCATAGCCACGTAGAACAGTCGACGTTCGTCCTCAAAATCAACGGCCTCACTCCCCTGCTCGCGATAAAAAGGAAAAGAACCTTCTTCCAAACCAGGCAAAATTACCAGAGGCCATTCCAATCCTTTAGCTCTGTGGATGGAGGTGATGAGAAGGCTGCCTGCTATGGGAGTCTGCCCTGCCGCACGAAAACCGGCAATTTTTTCCAACAGCTCGGGGACCGATAACTGCTGCCCGGCGGCAAAGTCGATAAATGCCTGGCAGGTCTTGACCCGATTTTCCGCGGTTGCCGAGCGGGCCGAGAAGGTGTCATAGAATTCGTAAAGCTTCAGTTTATCGACGATTGTTTTCAGGACTCCTGCGGCTGTGCCGGAGTTCGGCATCTTAGCCAGCTGGCGCCAGGTTTCTGCGGTATCGGCAAAACGTTTGCGGAGAAAGGGCGGCAGGTTTCTGTCACCCCACGAATTCAGTAGTTCCGGCGCGGCAAAGGGCCTTTCGGCAATGGCCCTCGCCAACACCTCCAGTTCCTCCCGTTTCAATCCCATATGCGGCTGGGAAAGCATGGCGAGAAGAGTTGCCGTTCGGGCCGGCAGATCTTCACCCTCAAGGGTTCCGGTAACAAGTTGCAGGTAACCGGTCAAGGCCAGTATCTCAGGGCAATCAAAAACCTGGTTGTTCCCTTCGAGGCGATAGGGAATGCCTGCCTCAAGAAGTGCCAGCTCGACCGGAACGCTTTGGGCAAAAAGCCGCACCAGCACCACAGCTTCGGTAAGGCCACGGCCCTCTTCCTGCCACTCGGCGAGCACCATTAAAACCGGATGTTGCAGTTTTTGCTGCTTGCCGATGAACTTGTCCTGCTCCTCAAGGCAGGATATCCGAGTATGGCCGGTCACCTCATGGGAAACGCAGAACTTCCGGTCGCGCTTGCGGTTATTGGCGATGAGGTGGTTGGCGGCAAGGGAAAGCCCGTGGCCGTAGCGAAAGGTGTATGACAGGAGGTAGTTGGCTGGACTGGGGAAATCTTTTTGAAATCTGCTGGTGATATATTCCGGCTGGGCCCCCCGCCACTCGTAGATGCACTGATCGACATCGCCAACCACCATGACCTTTGCCCGCCGTCCGGCCAGGATCTTCAGCAACTGCTGCTGCGCCTCGTTGATATCCTGATATTCATCGACAATGATATGCTCGACCCGGTCGGCGACCCAGGCGGCAAGCCCCTGGTCGGCCCGCATTGCCATGAGGGGTTCGTGGATGAGGTCGGCGTAGAACCGGATCTTCTGTTCACGTCGGACCTTTTCGAAAAGCTCGAAGGCCCGGATAAAATATCCGTAACGAGCCGGTAAGCCCGAACCGGCAAGAACCTCTCCGGCGGGAAGCACCGTCCCTTTCACGATGTCAAGAAAGGTCAGAAATTCCTCAACCTCCTCACCCGACGGCCAGCCTTCGTTTTCGTGCTCCTCCTTGTACATCTCGTTTACCACCTGCCGAGCCAACCGTTCCAGAAGATATTCCTCGGTCACCAACCGAAAGGCCGGCAGGGCCCCGCGCTTGGTAAAGCTGTTGACCAAGCGCAAACCAAGGGAATGGAAGGTGCGTACCTCGGGCAGGCGACAACCAAGCCCCCCGAGGTTTTTGGTCATCGAGTCGTTGAAGGAGTCCCGAGCCGACTTGTTGAACATCAACACCAGTATCTGCTCGGCGATCACCCCCTGGCGGAGCAGATGGCCGATGCGCTCGACCATCGTCGTCGTCTTGCCGGATCCCGCCACCGCACTGACCCGGGCATGGCCACCACTGTGGCTGATTATTTGCTGCTGTTCCTCTGTGAGATTCATCGGCGGGAAAAGTGAGGCTGCCCTGCCACCCGCAGGGGTGGCAGGGCGTCAAGGCTATTTCTGTTTTGGTGGTAGTACATCGGTGATCGAGCCGTCGACAATCTCGGCGGCAAAGGCAAAGGTTTCAGCAAGAGTCGGATGGGCATGGACGGTGCGGCTGATATCCTCGGCATTGGCGCCCATTTCAAGGGCCAGCACCGCCTCATGGATGAGCTCCCCGGCGTTCATGCCGCAGATCCCGGCACCGATAATCCGCCCGCTTTGTTTATCGAAAAGGACCTTGGTCACCCCGGTCTGTGCCCCGGCGCTCAGTGCCCGGCCGCTTGCGCCCCAGGGGAATTTACCTTTGTCGAAATCAATATTTTTTGCCTTGGCCTCCTTCTCGGTCAGCCCCATCCAGGCAACTTCCGGGTTGGTATAGGCGACCGAGGGGATGGTCATCGGCGTAAAGGCCGCATTATGGCCGGCGATGACTTCGGCAGCAACCTTTCCCTCGTGGGTGGCCTTGTGGGCAAGCATCGGCTCCCCCACCACATCGCCGATACCGTAGATATGGGCGACATTGGTCTTCTGCTGCTCATTGACCTGCAGAAAACCACGTTCGCTCAGCTGCAAACCAATCTCAGCAAAGCCCATATCGGCGGTATTTGGGCGCCTGCCTACCGCAACCAGCACTGCATCGAATTCTCCGCCTTCCGGTGCGTTTGCGCCCTCAAGTTTCACCTGAATGCAGTCTGCGGTCGGGTGAATTTCGGTAACCTTGGTTTTGGTGAAAATCGTATACTGTTTTTTTAACTTCAAAAAGAGTGGCTGGATGAGATCCTTGTCGGCTGGCGGAATGATCTGCTCAAGCATCTCGACGATGGTAATCTGCGAACCGAGCGCACTGTAGATCTGAGCCATTTCAAGACCGATGATGCCACCGCCGATGATCAGCAACCGTTTGGGTACCGAGGTCAGCTGCAGGGCTGTCGTCGAATCCCAAATGCGTGGATCGGCGGGGATATTCGGCAAAACGAAGGGCCTAGAGCCGGTGGCAATGATGGCGCTGACAAACTGCATCTCTTGCTCACCCTCCCCACCTGCGACTACCAGGGTAAATTGGTCCTTGAAAGTTCCCTTGCCGGTCAAACGGCTGATCTTTCTTGCCTTACAGAGTCCGTCAAGACCTGAGGTAAGTTGGCCGATGACCGCCTCTTTTTTCGCGCGAAGCCTTGCCAAGTCAACCTGCGGCGGGGCAAAATCAACGCCGAACTCAGCGGCGTGGGCCGCCTCTTCAATGACCGATGCGGCATGCAGCAGGGTCTTTGAAGGAATACAGCCGACGTTCAAACACACTCCGCCAAGCCTCTCCTGCTGTTCCACGAGGCAAACGCTAAGACCGAGGTCTGCCGCACGAAAGGCGGCGGTATAGCCACCGGGGCCACCACCGAGCACCAGGACATCATATTTTTTTATATCACTCATTCATCACTCCCTATAGCATGGTTCTCTTCAGATCTTCGAAATTTTTGCTCAGTGCCCGACAGAACCGCGCCGCCTGCGCCCCGTCGATCACTCGGTGATCATAGGAGACCGAGAAAGGCAAAATCAGCCGCGGTGTAAACTGTTGCCCGTCCCAGACCGGTTGCATCCTGCTCCTTGATAGCCCAAGGATTGCCACCTGCGGCAGGTTGACAATCGGGGTAAAACCGGTTCCACCAATGCCGCCAAGACTGGAAATGGTAAAGGTCGCACCTTGGATGTCGGGGATCGCCAATTTCCCCGACCGCGCATTGGTGCTCAGACTCTTTAACTCCACGGCAATGTCTTGCAAACCTTTTTTATCGGCATCTTTTACTACCGGCACAACCAGGCCATCCGGCGTATCGACGGCAATGCCTAAGTGATAATATTTTTTCAGGATCAGCTGGCCACCGGGGGAGAGTGAACTGTTAAAGGTCGGAAAGACCTTGAGGGTTGCAGCCACAACCTTAATGACAAAGACCAGTGGGCTATAGGCAATATCACCCTCACGCAGGTTGCCGTTCAATTCCTTGCGAAACCTTTCCAGTTCAGTGGTATCGGCCTCGTCGAAATGTGTGACATGGGGAATGGAGGTCCAGCTTTTATGAAGATGCGGTCCGGAGATTTTTTGGATGCGGCCCAAGGCAACCTCTTCCACCGGTCCAAATTTACTGAAATCATCTAGGGGAACTTGAGACGGCGGGGCCATACTGCTGTCGGTTGGCTGTAGTGCAAGTCCTTGCATTGAGAGGGCCGCCAAAACATCCTCCCGCAGAATTCGCCCATGCGGGCCCGTACCGACAAGCCCGGTCAAATCCACCTGCTGCTCCCTGGCAAAAGCCCGTACCGATGGGGTTGCATGGGATGGTTTATTTGTCTGTTCAACCGCCAGCTTTGCTGGCTTATCTTCCTGGGTCACGACTGCTGCCGCTGCTTCCTCCTGCGGTTCAGCTGCCTTGCCGGCTACCGCATCCGTCTCGATCAGAGCGATGATATCTCCACTGCCGACCACATCCTCGGCTTTAACAAGTACCTCTTTAATAGTGCCTTCAAAGGGTGACGGGATATCCATGACCGCCTTCTCGCTCTCCAGGGCAATGAGCGAACTCTCCAGGGCGACTTTATCGCCTACGGTAATAAAGATTTCAACCACGGTTATCTTCTGCACATCGCCAAAATCGGGAATACGTATTTTTTCTATGGCCACTCTTCTTCCTCCTCAGCTATAGACCGCACTCGGCCCATCCGGATTGATCGAGTACCTGTGCAAGGCCTCAGCCACTATTTTCGGTACCACTTTACCCTGATCAGCAAGGCTCCCCAAGGCGGCAACAACGATGTGGTGCCGGTCTATTTTAAAAAAGCTCCGCAATACCGGGCGGGTATCACTCCTGCCATAGCCGTCGGTGCCGAGAATGGTCAGCGGCCGGTCAATGAATCGCCGTAACTGTTCAGGATAGGCCCGCACATAATCGGTGCTGATGACCACCGGTCCTTCACAAGCCTCAAGCATCTCCTCGACATAGGTCCGTCTTCTCGGCTCTTCCGGATGGTAACGGTTCCATTCCTCAATCAGCATCCCTTCCCTGTGCAATTGATTGACACCGAGAATAGACCAGACATCGGCGCATACGCCAAAACCCTCAGCCAATAAATCCGCGGCAGCTATGACTTCGCGGAGGATGGAACCGGAGCCCATCAACTGCACAACCGGGCCTTGCGCCTGCCCTTTTTGCAGGAGATACATGCCTCGGCCGATCCCTTCTTCCACCCCTTCCGGCATTTCCGGATGCGGGTAATTCTCATTTTGCAGGGTGATATAATAGAAGATATCCTGATGCTGTTCGAACATTCGTTCAATACCTTGGCGAACGAGAACCGCGACCTCATAGCTGAAAGTCGGGTCGTAGGCCTGGCATGTTGGGAGCGTCGAGGCAAAAAGCAGGGCTTGGCCGTCCTGATGCTGCAGTCCTTCACCGTTTAAAGTCGTCCTCCCGGCGGTCGCCCCCAGAAGAAAGCCCTTAGCCCGACTGTCACCGGCCGCCCACAACTGGTCGCCGATCCGTTGAAAGCCGAACATCGAATAAAAAATGTAGAACGGAATCATCGGCACGCCGTAGTTGGTATGGGCGGTGGCCGCCGCCAGCCACGAAGAAATGGCTCCTGCCTCGGTGATCCCCTCTTCGAGGATCTGGCCTTTGCTATCCTCGCGGTACCAGGAAACGGCTTCGGAGTCCTGCGGTTCGTAGAGCTGCCCGCTCGGGGCATAGATACCGAGTTGACGAAACAAACCCTCCATACCGAAGGTGCGCGCTTCGTCCGGGATTATCGGGACAATATGTTTGCCTATGGTCTTGTCCTTCACCAGCATGCCAAGCAGCCTGACGAAGGCCATGGTCGTTGACAATTCGCGGTCCTTGGAGGAGGCGAGCAATGCCTTGAAAGTCTCAAGGGCTGGGGCAGGCAGCGACGGCGAGGTTGTTTCCCTGAAGGGCACCGGGCCACCCAGGGCTTCGCGCCGCTCCTTGATAAATCGTGCCTCGGGGCTGCCCTCCGGCGGTCTGATAAACGGCAGATCGATCAGCTGCTCGTCGGCGAGGGGGACATGGAAGCGGTCGCGAAATTCCTTCAGGGACTGAACATCCATTTTCTTGACATTATGGGCGACCATCACCGACTCACCGGCCTGACCCATGCCGAAACCCTTGATGGTTTTGATCAAAAGCACGGTGGGTTGGCCCTTATGGTGCATAGCCGCCGAATATGCGGCATAGACCTTGCGCGGGTCATGGCCGCCACGGGTCATCTGCCAGAGCTGCGCGTCACTCATATCCTCAACCAAGGCCATGAGTCGTGGATCGTCACCAAAAACCTTGCTGCGCAGATACTCAGGCCCCCTGGCGCGAATGGTCTGAAAGTCACCGTCGACCATGGTGCCGAATTTTTTCAGCAACAAGCCATCCTTATCGCGTTGCCAAATGACATCCCATTCG
>JAZDOW010000078.1:0-15886 GCA_043798185.1 Pseudomonadota bacterium
ATGGCCGGCCCAGCTCTTTTAAAACGTGGATACGACAAGCCTATGTCGGCGGGTATCATCACCTCGTCCGGAACGCTCGGAATTCTCATTCCACCCAGCATCATGCTGGTTGTCTATGCCGGTCTCACCGGCCAGAAGGAAACCTCGGTCGGCAACCTCTTTGCCGCCGCCATCCTGCCCGGCCTTTTGCTCTCCGGTCTTTACTTATCCTATGTTGCTATCCGTTGCGCCATCAATCCCAAACTCGGGCCACCGATTCCCAGAGAGGAACGGACCGCCACCTTTGGCCAGAAATGCTTTATGTTTATCAAAAGTCTCGTGCCGCCTTTCGGTCTCATTTTAGCGGTTATGGGCACCATCCTGGCCGGTGTGGCTACCCCGACCGAGGCGGCTGCTCTCGGTGCCGCCGGCGCCATGATCCTGGCACTCTTTAAAAAAACATTCACCTGGGAGATGATCTCGGGGGCGTCTATCGCCACCGCCAGGACCACCTGCATGGTCATGGCTCTGTTCATCGGCGGCAAGGTGTTCAGCGTGGTTTTCCTTAGCATGGGTGGTGGCGATGTAGTTGCCGACACCCTGCTCGGCATGAATTTTCATCCACTCATGGTCATGTTTCTCATGAACCTGGTGGTCTTTATCCTCGGGATGTTTATTGACTGGGCAGCCATCCTTCTGGTGGTTGTGCCGATCTTCACCCCGATCGCCATGGAGCTCAATTTTAACCCTCTCTGGTTTGCGATGATTCTCTGCGTCAACCTGCAGACTTCCTTCCTTACTCCGCCCTTCGGTTACTCTCTCTTCTATTTCAAGGGAGCCGCTCCGCCTGAATACACCATCGGCGATGTTTATAAAGGGATCCTTCCCTTTATTGCTCTTCAGATGATTTGCGTTGCGATGCTGGTTATCTTCCCAGAAATTGTCACCTATCTGCCATCGATCTTCTTCGGAAATTAAACGAACCACTGGAAGCCAACTCTCAAGAACTAGGGAACTACTCATATGCTACCGAAAATACAAACTATTGTTTATGCAACAGGCCTTGGTTCCGGCGCCCCCTATGTATTTAGGTATGCCATGACCCTCGCCCAGCAACATCAGGCAAAAATTGTCGTCGTGCATGGTATGGAACCCCTCTCGACCTTTGGCCAGAGCCTTGTTGAGCAATACATCTCCCATGACACTTCAGAAGAAATGCATAGAAAGGCAAGAGAAACCGTAAAAGCACGTCTTCAACAACGGTTAGAGCTGCTTTGCCAAAAAGAATGCCAGGGAAGCCCGGCTTGCTCCAACTTGGTGAGCTCAATTCAGGTTGTTGAAGGGTATGCTGCTCAGGTTATCCTTAAGGTGGCCTCAGACTGCGCTGCCGATATGATAGTCATGGGGGCACGCAGCCACACCGTGGTAGGAGAAGCAATGGTCGGCAGCACCACCCGGAAGGTATTACACAGCACCACTAAGCCGGTCCTGGTGGTCAAAATTCCCAAAGGATATGCAGAGGAACTTCAGTAGGACTAAAGAGTCCCTTGGGAGATTTTTCATAAAACCATACGAAGGATCTCCCGAGGAACATAAAGGCAAAACTTACAACAATTACAATAAATCCTGTTCCATGTACCACTTTGCGGTTCTGCGCAAACCTTCCTGAAGGCCGTATTTCGGAGCGTAACCGAGCAGCCTCTTGGCCTTGCCGATATCAAACGACCGGCTCTTGGTAAAGAAATCGACCCGCCTACGGTAGATGGGTGGCTCGATGCCAAGGGGAATGCAGATCTTCTCGCAGAGCGTGCCGGCCAGCTGAAAGGGGAGAGCCGGGATGTGAATTTTTGCATCCGGCCTGCCGGTAATCTCCGCGATGGTTGTAAGCAGATCATCAAGAATCATATTCTCCTCACCACCGACGATAAATACCTGGCCAACCGCCTCCTCCCGTTCCGAGGCAAGAATAAAACCCTCGACGAGATCGTCTATATACACCATATGGTAGAAGATTTTGCCGGTACCGATTACCGGGGTTATTTTCTTGACCGCCAGCTTAAAGAGTTTAAGCAACCGCATATCACCGGGCCCATAGATAGCTGTCGGCCGAACGACCGATAGGGCCAAACCATTTTTGGCCGCAAACTCACGAGCCAGAAGTTCCCCCTCAAGTTTTGTTCGCTGATAGATATCAGCTGGAGCATAGGGTGACTCCTCGGTCGCCGGCGGCACCTTGACATCGCCATGCACACCAACGGTGCTGCAATGGACAAAACGCCCCACCTGATGTTTAGCTGCAGCTTCCAACAGATGCCGGACTCCCTCGACATGGATATCCCGGTAATCCTGATCGACCGAAGCCGCCGAACGAAACATTGCGGCGATGTTGAATACCTTCGCCACCCCGGCTACCGCACGGTCGACCGCCACCCGGTCTCTAATATCTCCTTCTTGAATCTCTAGAGCCGGATGCGGGGCAAGTGCTACACGTTTCATACTTCGCACCAGTAATCTAACTTGGTGCCCGTCCTCGAGAAGCCTCTTGCTGAGATTATGCCCGGTAAATCCGGTACCGCCGGTTACGAGTATTTTCATGAATTTCTTGTTGGTTAATGTACAGGTGGTTGCGGCAGGGCATCGAAAATCCTGCAGTAAAAATTTCCTAATTTAGCCCTAAATGCCGCAAGAGAATAGTTTTCCCGGGCAACACCTCGACCCTTCTCCCCAAGACTTAAGCAAAGTTCCGGGTTGTCCAATAACTTGGCCATCCCAGCTGCCATGCTCTCCTTCACCGGCTCCACCAGACAGGCGAAATCTTCATTCAACACCTGGGTATGGGTGGGAAGGTTGGTGGCCAGTACGGCCTTGCCCGAATCGAGGTAGGAATAGAGTTTCATCGGGGTATTGTTGCCGGTAATCCGTGGTGAAAGAAGAATATCGGCCTGGGCCAGATAATGGCCAAGCAGTTCCACCGGCCGGGGTCCGCAAAAATATGTGTGTTCTGAAACCTGCAATTCTTCGGCATATTTTTTATAGGCAGTGATGGTCTCTGCCGCCCCCCCGATAATTACCACATTGCCATGACAGCCCTGACGAAGAGCCAATTGGAAACTCTGCAGGAGCAGATCAATGCCCTGGTATTTTTCAAGGTTACCGACATAGAGCATAATCGGACCTGAGATCCGCAGGCTTTTTCTGAGCACTTCGTCCGAGGAGGCAGTGTCATTGAGCAGGCTGATATCCTCAAGACGAACAATGAGTTTCTCCGGGGCGCAGGCTAAAGCGATATCCTCGAGGGCCCGGCACACTGCCACCACCCCGCAACTCCCTTTTATTGCCAACCTCTCACAAAACTGGAGGGTCGCTTCAATTGGCTTAAAGAAGGAAAATTTTTCGACTATCTGTTGGGCAAGGGAAGAGTCCATATCATAGATATAGGGTATGCCGAATATCATCTTCAACCCCATGGCCATAAAAGCCGATTCCTCGACCGCATGGATGACTGCGAAGCGGTGTCGGCGAATTAATCCTATAGCCTTAAAAAACATGAAGATGTCGCAGACTATTTTTTTGAGAGACAGGGATGGCGGGATATTCTTGATTCCCCAGATCGCCGGGATCCTGTGCAGGCTTACGCCGGGTATGGTTACCTCCTCACCTTCATGAAAAACCAAGAGATGCACATCATGTCCGAGTCGCGCCAACTCTTCAACCAACAAACGCACGGCGATAGGTGTTCCCCGGTTCTGGAAAAAGGGTTGGGGGGCGATAACCAGTATAGATCCGGCAGTCCGGGCAATCTCTGACAAAATCAGCTCCATAAGGAGAGGTAACGGGGTTAGGGCCGGAGCAGGGGTTTTTCTCTTCGGTCACTCCTGAAAATAATCGGCGAACCGAACAACCGCGTAAGACCCGTCATCAAGCAACATCTCTCGACTATCGTAGATAAAGTTCTATTGCCTAGCTTACGGTGTATGACCATGGGCAACACGAATTCGGGTTTGAACAGCGGAGGGGAAAAACCGTTGCCCGCCATGGCAGCAGCCATTTCGGCCCGGGAAAAAAGGGTGAATGGTCGGGTATTACCTTCCATTTTCTTTTTCATGCCAAAAAGCTGCTCGTAAAAAATATTGGTGGAACGTCGGTCAGGATAATCGATGATCACGCACTTGTCAGCTACACGGCAGAGTTCGGCAATGATTTCCCGCCATTTGCCGACATGGGGCAAAAGCCGAAAGGCCATGGCCACGTCGAAAGAACGATCCTCGAAGGGCAGAGACAAGGAATCACAGGTCAAATAGGTAAAGGATCCTGGCGGCAGACACTGGTCCAATCGCACCCGGCAAATGTCGTCGCTGCCGGTAACGGTTATTGCATAGCCATTTTTCACCAGGGGTTCGGCTAATTGGCCGTGACCACCACCCACATCGAGCACACGCGCTCCGGGCAGGTGGTGCAGAAGATCAAGGGTGATCTCCGCCTGTTCGGCAAGAAAATATTCTCCTGCAGGTCCGCTGAAGCGTGCAGCATATGCGGCGCTTGCCGTTTCAATATCGGCTGTTTCTAAAAACATTCGCTCGTCTCAATTTTTCAGTATTTGGAAAACTTTCTCGACCTGGGCTATCTGCCTTTCACTCTCCCCTTCGCCCCAGTGCAGTTCATCACCCATAATTCCTGCCGCTCGGCTGAGAAGCTCCCGTGCCGGACACTCGGCGACGGCCAGATTCGACCGTCGGAACACTACGTCGGCGAGGGTTGCAGCCATCTCTTCATGGATAAAATAGAGCAATTCGGCGACCAACAGTGGCGGCTCAAGCGACAACCAGGGGGATTCGCCTTCATTTGCCGGACAACGTTGCACTATAATACCAAAAACCTCACGCCATCCCGAGCCATATCGAGCCATAAGATGATTTCTAATCGCCTCATACTCACCGCCGAGCCGGGTAATTGCCGGTGCAAAATCGAGATTACGCGGCGGTAAGGTGATATAGCTTCCTTGCGGTCTTTTTCCCAGCCACTTGTCCTCCGCCAAAATTTTCACCATCTTATCGGCAATGTCGGGGGCGGTGGTATATTTGACACCCTTTATGGAAAAGAGGCCGTTTCGACCCTCCAGCGCTGCGTGGTCAATAATCATCGACGACTTGTCGAGCTGCACCGAATCGGCCTTGCCGACGTCCGCCTCTTTGATGGGCAGGAGACCGGCATGGAAAAACGTCACATCTTCCATGGTGAGATGCCCTGTCGGATAAATCTTGTTGATATCCTCAAGGACCGCCGCCACCTCTGCCCGGGCCATGGAAAAATCGGCGGCATCACCTTCGAAAGGGGTGTAGGTTGTGCCGATCATGGTATATTTCTCCTGCCAGGGGACAAAAAAGAACAATCGCTTGCCTCTTTTGATAAGTGCGTCTTTATCGGTGAAATCAGTGTACCCTTCCAGACCCACAGCATATTTTTCAAAAAGTGGTTTTTTCACGACAATATTCAGAGCGGTGGCCCATAGCTGCACTCCGCTCTGGGCCCCGCGACCGGCAAGCTGCTCCAGCCACGGCCCCGCGGCATTAACCACCGTCAGGCAACTTACCCGCAACTTCCTGCCGGTCTGCAGGTCGTGTACCATTACCGCCGAGACCCGGTCATCGTCGGTCATGACCACTTCACTCACCTCGGCATAATTGGCGACAACTGCCCCATGGCGCACCGCTTCTTTCAGATATTCCAGAACCAGCCGTTCGGTATCAAGGGCGATGGCGTCATGCCAGATAGCCCCACCGCTCAACCCTTTCTCGGCAATACCGGGTACCACCCATTTGACTTCATCACGGGAAATTGCCGAGCTGCAGGGTAAGTGGTTCTCAGTGGAAAGTCCTTTATTCCGATCAAAGGCAATTATATCGTAGACGGCAAAGGCCAGTCGCATCATCTCCCGCCCTTTTATGCCGTGACCATAGGTGGGCATCAGACAGCGCAAGGGTTTTACGAGGTGTGGCGCCAAGGTCATCATCCGTCGCCTTGAAACAATCGACTCACGCATTCTTTTAAAATCGCCATGTTGCAGGTAGCGTATGCCACCATGGACAATTTTCAGGCTGTTGGCCGAAGTAGACCCGGCGAAATCGCCCTTTTCCAAAAGCGCCACCCGGTAGCCGGCGCGTGATGCTTCATAGGCGACAGTGGCCCCGTGGATCCCGCCGCCGACGACAACGAGATCAAACTTTGCGGATTGGAGTTGGTTAAAATCTTTAATCATTGATTCAAAACTCGATTTTTAAATAGAAAAGAGGCTGCATACATAGCAAACTTATTCTTTTTAATAAATAACAATATCGAAAAAGGTCGCACTTGCTGTCAGGGCCAGTAGGTGGTCTAAATCAGGCTCGACCGGCCACCATATCTTTTCCGAACTGTACGGCCTTGGCTATCTCATCAGGAAACTCCAGAACAGCTTTCCTTTTATCGACCCCTTGTACGAGAAACTCTCCACCATATTTGACGTCCATGGCGTCGAATATATACCTGGCAGTAAGTATACTGCTTTCAAAAATCTTCAGACCTTTGGTAGCTGCGGTTGAAAGAAGGTACCCCTTCCGGCCCTCGTCCGCACGAAACCTTTCTTTTAAAAGGTATTTCCTGGACCAGCGAGCCTGAAACCTATCACCACAGATCTTGCATTGGGCCGAGAGCGCGTAAAAATAAACCGGACTGACGAGCAGGATCCGATCAGCCTCATCAGCTGCCTGGTAAATCTCCGTCATGTCGTCTTTGAGGACGCAATTGCCGGTTTTTTCGCAACCACCGCAACCCTGACAAGGCCTGAGGTTCAAGTCGTTGAGGCGCTTGTATTCAACCGCCCCGCCGCTCTGCTCAACCGCCTCGGCCACCTTGCGAGCCAAAGTCTCGCTGTTTCCGCTTTTGCGCGGACTTCCCAATAGCACCAGCAATTTCATGACATTATTCTCCCATTCTTCTCTGTTCATTGGTGATATGTGCGCAAAACACATACAGGTCCCCTAAACTCTACCATTTCTGGAACTTCTCTGTCAGCTACATTGTTATGTTCTGGCAACACCCCACAACGGTGAACACGTGCCTTTGGCAGATTATTTTCCAATTTTTTATCATTTACAAACCTGATAAATGGCATACATTAATGGTATACAATAATGTTGTTAGCCAAATTTAAAAGCTCTCCGAGCAATACACTTTGTCCGTCAACCTGGTAGGAATTAACATTCTCCTTGCATGAGAATGAGATTTATTGTTATCTTGTGACATGAATACACTCTTCGCAAATATCTTTGCCGTCAAACGCTATGCTTTGCATGATGGCCCCAACATCCGTACATCGGTCTTTTTCAAAGGCTGCCCGCTTTCCTGTATTTGGTGCCATAATCCTGAAGGAATAGGCTTCACCTCAAAAATACTCTATCTTGCCGAAAAATGCGTGGGTTGTGGTGAATGTATTGAACACTGCCCGGAAAAAGCCCTGCACTTCAGCAGCAAAGGGGTGAATCGCATGGACGACAAATGCACCTCCTGCGCCATTTGTGTTCAAACTTGTCCGGCGCTGGCCCATGAGGCTACGGGCAGAAGGATGAGTATTGCCGAGATTATTACCGATATCAAAAAAGAAATGCCATTTTTTGATCAGTCCGGCGGAGGTATAACCTGTTCGGGAGGTGAACCACTGAGCCAGCCTGAGAGCCTCCAGGCACTCCTCCAGGCCTGTGGGCAACTGGGTATTCACCGGGCACTCGATACCAGTGGTTTTGCACCAACCGCAACACTTTTGAATATTGCTCGTTACACTGATCTTTTTCTTTATGATCTTAAGCATATGGACAATGATACTCACAAAAGGTATACCGGCGTCGCCAACGATCTTATCCTCAGCAACCTCCAGGCACTTGGCAATAACGGCCACACTATCAGGGTCCGCATCCCTCTTATCGGGGGTGTCAATGACGATGAAAAAAATATCCACGCGACGGGTGCCTTTGTCGCCGGCTGCAAGGGGGTGCAGGGCATCGATCTCCTGCCCTACCATCCTTCCGCCACCGCCAAATACCGCAAGCTCGACCTTAAATATGAGGGTGCGCATCTCACCACCCCAACCAAAACTCATATAGCCGAGGTTGAGAACTTACTGAAATCTTATGGAATTGAAGTTAATATCGGAGGATAGAGTGAACAGTCGGATCAGCAAACTGCGAACAGAGAGTTTTGAGGCACAGCCATCGATTTCAATCGAGCGGGCTCTCCTCGAAACCTCTTTTTATAAGGAAAATAGCGGCAAATATTCGCTGCCCGTCTTGCGGGCCATGTGTTTTCATCATCTCTGCACCTATAAAACCATCTATATCGGCGAGGGCGAACTCCTTGTCGGCGAACGTGGCCCTGGGCCAAAGGTCGTACCGACCTTCCCGGAGCTTACCTGCCACAGCGCCGAGGACCTGCGAATTCTAAATTCTCGATCGATGGCCAGCTACCGGGTCGCTGAAAAAGATATCCAACGCTATGAAGAGGAGGTCATTCCCTACTGGCAAGGCCGCTCCATGCGCGACCGTATCTTCAACGATATCCCAAGCGAATGGCGAATTGCCTATGAAACCGGGCTTTTTACCGAGTTCATGGAACAACGGGCACCCGGCCATACTGCTCTCGACGGCACCATTTACACCATGGGTATGGTCGATTTTAAAGAAAAGATTGCCAACCGGATAAAGCGACTCGATTATCACAATGATCCGGAGGCCGCCGACAAAGCCGAACAACTCCGGGCCATGTCGATAGCCTGTGATGCGGTCATGGTTTTCGCCGAACGTCACGCCGACCTGGCACAAACAATGGCTGAAGCTGAAAATGACCGGCAACGCCGCGAAGAGCTTATGCAGATTGCATCAATCTGCAGGTGCGTTCCGGCCGAAAAACCACGAACCATGTACGAAGCACTGCAAATGTACTGGTTCGTACATCTCGGAACCATAACCGAGCTGAATGGCTGGGACGCCATGACCCCCGGCCATATCGACCAACACCTCCAGCCGTTTTACCAAAAGGATCTGGCCGATGGAATTCTCGACCGCGAAAAGGCCAAGGAACTCATCAGCTGTCTATGGATCAAGGTGAACAACCACACCGCTCCACCGAAAATTGGCGTCACTGCCAAGGAGAGCGGCACCTACAACGATTTCACCCAGATCAATCTCGGTGGCCTGAACACGGCCGGAGCCGATGCCAGCAATGAGGTATCCTATATTTGCCTTGAGGTATCCGACGAACTGCATCTCTTGCAACCCCAACCAAGCGTCCATATAAGCGGCAAAACACCTGACCGCTTCCTGAAAGCCGCCACCAAGGTCATCCGTAAAGGCTACGGTTATCCATCGGTATTCAATACCGATGCGGTCATCATGGAGCAGGTGCGGGTAGGCAAAAGTGTCGAAGATGCCCGGGAGGGCGGGACCAGCGGCTGTATCGAGACCGGCGCCTTCGGCAAGGAGGCCTATATCCTCACCGGTTATCTCAATGTCCCAAAGATTCTTGAAGTCACTTTGAACAACGGTGTTGATCAGCTGACCGGCAAGATGGTCACTATCGCCACCGGCGATCCCAGCACCTTCACAAGTTTTGCAGAGCTGTACCAGGCCTTCACCAAACAGCTCGAATATGTCGTTGATCTGAAGATCCGGGTAAACAACTACATCGAACGGATGTACAGCAAATATTCCCCCGCCCCCTTCCTCTCGGTGGTCATCCATGATTGCATTGAGAAGGGCAAGGACTATTATGACGGCGGCCCTCGCTACAATACCAATTATATCCAGTGCTGCGGTATCGGCACGGTGACCGATAGCCTTTCGGCGATCAAGACCCATGTCTTTGACGCCGGCAGCATTTCCATGGATAAGTTACTTTCCGCCCTGAAAAACAATTTTCAGGGTGATGAAGCCCTACGTTTGCGGTTGTGGAACAAAACGCCGTTTTTCGGCAATGATGACGACCGAGCCGATGCAATTATGCAGAAGGTTTACCAATCGCTTTTCACCGCCATCGACGGCAAAGCAAACACCAAGGGAACGGTCTACCACTTGAACATGCTGTCCACTACCTGCCACGTCTATTTTGGCAAAATGCTTGGTGCTTCCGCCAACGGCCGCTTCGCCTGCCTGCCGGAATCAGACGGTACCTCGCCCTCTCATGGTGCCGACCGTAACGGACCGACATCGGTTATCAAATCGCTCAGCAAAATGGACCAGTTGAAGTCGGGGGGCACCCTCCTCAATCAGCGTTTTCTGCCAAGCGTCCTGGCCACCGATCAGGATCTCGACAAACTTGCCGGTCTCATCCGCACCTATTTTACCCTGGGTGGCCACCATATCCAGTTCAATGTCGTCGACACCAAAACACTGCGCACTGCCCAGGAACATCCGGATGAATACCGCAATCTGCTCGTCCGGGTGGCAGGTTACAGTGATTATTTTGTCGATCTCGACCGCGAACACCAGGAAGAGATCATCAGCCGCACGGAACAGGAACTGGCGTAGGTAAGGGTTAATGAAAACGTCGATGGCCGGAGGTGCAATGCACTTCCGGCCATCGATGTTTGGAGTTGAAAAACGTGATTAGCTTTGTGTTGCCTCGGCAATAGCGTCACAAACATAGCCAATATTCGTCTGGGTCAGTCCGGCCAGATTTATCCGGCCGCCAGCTACCACATAAATACTTTTATTGGTTCGTAACCACTGGACGACTTCATCCGACAGGCCGCTAAAGGAAAACATTCCCCTCTGGCTGGTAATGGAGGAAAAATCCCCCTTCACCCCTCGCGCGGTAAGGCCTTCAACCAGTGCTACTCGCATCGCCTTAATGCGATTGCGCATGGCCGCCAGTTCCTGCAGCCACTGCTCATGCAGTTCTGGATTTGAGAGGATGGTAGCAACGACCAGACCGCCATGGGCCGGCGGATTGGAATAAATAACCCGGATGGTGGTCTTCAGATGACTCATTGCCACCGCCGCATCATCTGCGGTAGGACTAACGATAGTGAGGGCACCGGTGCGCTCGTTGTAAAGACCAAAATTTTTTGAATAGGAGCTGGCGATAAAGTAATCAACGCCGGTGGCGGCAAAGGCTTCAATCCCACTTCGGTCTGCCTCAAGACCTTCACCGAAACCTTGATAAGCGAAGTCCAAAAAAGGCACCCAGCCTTTCTCCATCCCGATGGCAGCGACCTTCCGCCACTGGTCGGCAGTGAGGTCAACCCCGCTCGGATTATGACAGCAGGCGTGCAATAAAACGATGTCTCCTGCTGGAATATTCTCGAGGTCCGCCACCATGGCGGGGAAATCGAGGGAGCGACTTGCGACATTGTAGTAGGCATATTCAGCCAGGGGAAATCCAGCTGTTTTAAAGACACCTTTGTGGTTGGCCCAGGTCGGTTTGCTGATCCAAACCTTGGCTCCGGGGTAAAATTTTTTCAGGAGATCGCCACCCACCCGCAGGGCTCCTGTGCCGCCGGGGGCGTGCGCGGTAGCTGCCCGCCGGCTGGTGATAACCTCACTGTTGTCGCCAAAGAGCAGCTTTTGCACCTCGGCGGCAAATACCGGATCGCCGGAAATCGGCAGGTAGCTTTTACTGCTCTCTCCAGCGAGGAGTATCTTCTCCGCCGCCTTGACACAATTAAGAATCGGTGTCCTGCCCGCTTCATCCTTGTACACCCCAACACCCAGATTGACTTTTTGCGGATTTGGATCATTGCGAAATGCGTCGGTCAAACCAAGGATAGAATCGGCCGGTGCTGCCTCTATATTTTGCCACATAAAAGTATTTCCTCTTTAATTGTTCTGCTGGGAGTGAAAATGAGAAGTGCAAAGATACAAGTTTTCCACGAATCATGTCAACAGGAATGAAAGAAGAGGAGGGCACGAAAAAACACCTCTATTCTTTGGCCCCCGACTTCAATTTCAATCCCCTAAACAAATCGGTGCCTTGACCCTCCTGCAAACACATGGTAAACAAGCGGCTCAAGCTTTTATCCGTCGGGTCGCATTATCCCGATATACGTAACTCAGTTAAGTACCTCTGAGGGAGCTCAATCTCTTCACAAAAAAAGAAATCAGTTGAAAAAGCTTATTGCCGCAACCTGTATCCTTGGCTTTCTCATTATCATTTTTCTGGTTATTCTCAATCTTCAACCTTCCCTCGCCCCAAAACGACTCAACCTATCCGAGCCCTCTGCCCAGCTGTCTGAAAGGAAAGCTGAGCCGATCGTCGACCATATCGATACACCTCAAGATACAGCAACCTCCTCTTCCACCCCTGATGTAGCGATATTCTCGACCCCACCAACGGAGGAGCGCAACCCTTTGATTATCACTGCAGAGGAATTGACCACGCCACTAAAAGACTCTGCCCCGAACCCGGAAGACCATACGCTTCTTCAGCCAAAGACAGAACTCATCGGGAAACCATCCGACACAGAAGCAACCTCGGTCAGCGTCAATCAACCCATACAAGGTCTAGGACTCCTCACCGACACAGATGAGACCGAAGAAAATCAAATACTTGATCCTCAATCCACACAGGTACAAGCGACATTCTCCCGAAAGTCGCCAAAGAAAGCGAAAGGTCCATGGCTTGAACAAACAATTGAAAGGGCTGGGGACATGGAGATAGCGATCCTCCCTGAGGCTGCCTATCCGTTTTCCATCCTCCTTGAGACCTTTGACCAAAAAAGTAACGCTCAACAAGCCATTACACAGTACCGCCAACAACTGGGCATTGCTACTTTCTGGACAAAGGTGGATCTAGGCCTCTCAGGTGTGAAACATCGCTTGTTCACTGGGACGTTCCCAACCGAGGCTGTCGCGCGAACCTTCCTTGCCCGAAACCATCTCATTGGTAAAGTAATTAAAAAGGCCTCCTATGCAGCCGAAGTCGGTGTCTTCCAAGACAAAAAAGAGCTCGCTGCGATTTTTGCCAAAACCAGAGAAGCAGGTGCCTTCCCCTATATCCTTGGTACGGCAAGCGGACAATTTCACCTTTTTGTCGGGGCCTTTTATACTGCTGCTGGGGCCGAAAACCAATGCCGTGAGTTAATGGAAAAGACAATTCCCTGCAAAGCGATACTCAGGTCCACTCTCCTCCGCAAAAATTAGTGCCTTGCAGATTAGCTTGTCGGGGTTAGGTGAATGAAGAGGATGAGGGGATTTCAACAAATTGCTTTGGACATTCGATGCAATTCAGTTTTTTTGCCGATCGCGACGATGACATCGCCTGTGTTAAAGATTTCTCCACGTCCCGGATTGAAGACCATCTCTCCGGTTATTCGTTTAATGGCAACAATGATCACCCCAAAGTCCTGACGGAGGTTGCTGCTGACCAGGGTTTTGCCTACTATCGGTGAACCCTCGGCAACCACCGCTTCCTCCATCTGCAAACCGAGTTCGGTATGCATCATAGTCTGATCGAGAAAATCAACAACCGTCGGTTTATGCAGAATCTCGGCCATCCTCCTGCCCCCCATCTGATAGGGACAGACGACTCGCGTAGCACCGGCCCGTAGCAGCTTACTTTCGTTCTTCACGTCCGAGGCTCGGGCAAGAATAAAGATATCAGGACGCATACCCTTGGCGGAAAGGGCTATAAAGACGTTATCGGCGTCGGAACTGACCGCAGTTACCAGTCCCCTGGCTCTGCCCAAACCTGCTGCCTTCAGCGCCTCATCGGAGGTTGCATCCATGTTGAGATAGAGTACACGTTCCGCCTCGAGAAGTTCGATGCTGGCTGGATCCTGTTCAATTACCACCAGTGGGTTTTTTGTCGCCGTTAATTCCTTGACGATAATTTGCCCTATCCGGCCATAACCGCAGATGATGTAATGATTCTGTAACTCGGCAACTTGTTTCTCCAATTTTCTTCTCCCAAGAATTTCCCTGAGTTCACCTTCCACAAAGACACGGGCGGCCTGGCCAAGGGTATAGGTTAAGAGGCTGATACCCAGAACAATTATGATCATAGTGATCACTCTGCCGAGGTCAGACAGGGGCTTGATCTCCGAAAACCCAACAGTGCTGATGGTGATAAAGGTCATATAGAAGGCGTCAAAAGGCCTCATACCTTCGACAACAATGTACCCGGTTGTACCAAATGTGATTGTTGATAAAAGGAGGAAAAGCGAGAGTTTGAGCTTATTGAGGTTCATGGGGTTTGTAAGCAGCCAGCTTGTTGCGGATTCATTTCCACAATCTTTGCCATCTCAGACAGGCTATTTACCATGAAATTCGACGGTGTGCCACGCCATTTCCAAATAACCGCTATGGATTAAGCAACAAGATCCACCTGCTGCATGGTTACCACCTGGCCGCTTTCCATTATTGCCAGTCCGGTCTCCCGAACCTTGCCAAGCAGTTGGTTTTCGCCATCCTTCATTGAAAAAGGCGTTGCAACATGGCCAAGGTATAAAGCGCCGACGCCTGCCTTGCCAAGTGCTGTCAGTTGGTCGCCACCTTCATTGTTTTTTGACCAGATACGCAGGCTTTGAAAAATGGCGTCGTTTTCATCAATCCAGTTATTGCCGTCATCGTCATAGGCCCTCAGATCGCGAAAACCGTCGCCTGAAGCGGTGCCAAAGAGTTCGCCGCCGTCATTAATCCGTCCGTCATTATTTTTATCAAGGGCAAGAAAGCCGCTGCCTGGAGCAACAAAGGCGATTTGGTCCTTAGTGCCGTTTGCATCAATATCAAAACTGAAATTCCTTTGCGTCAGTTGGGCGGCTGCCCCGGAAAAATTTATAGCAAGGGGGTCTTTCAGGGCGTCACCGGCACGGATATTGATGTTCTGTTCGCTATAAAACTCGTGGCTCATGCTAAGATTCACTGAAAAGTCGATGGTTTTACCATCGGCGGTAGTGATTACCCCACCGGCGGTAAAATCTGTTTTCTCAGACTCATAGCTTGATTCATGATAATTGTATACCAGTCCGTACCCCGCACTATCAGGTTCAGACGCCACCGCTGCCTCGCTCTTTTGAGCTACCGGTACTCCTTCCGCCGCTGTTGGCGGTGTTGCTTTTTCCGGATTAATGACCTGAAATTTGCGCCCGGTCAGCCGTTCAAAAATTGCCTGAAGGATCCTCATCCTGAGATCTCCGATCATTTCCGTCTTATCCGATGCATCAACACCTGCTTTTTTGACCTGTTGTTTTTTAATATCTCCCAAACTTGAAAGGGAAATTTTATCCTTTATCTGGTTTAATCTTTCTTTTTCCGGATCAAGCTCACGACCCCTTCCGCCGTGTGCTTCAGCAACCTTCGTTTCTCTGCCGGTCTGCCAAACGAGCAGCGATTCACGTTTTTGATGTTGTTCGATAGTGGTTTGCTGGGAATATAATTGGATTGCGGAGTCGGAAATTCTCATGACATGGCCCTCCCTGGCAACTATTGTCGAGTGAAAGCGTGCTTAAGTCGTCCTTGACTTAGAATAAGCAGAATGTACTTCATCTTTATCGGCAAAAAAGAGCGCGAATTTAGTTCTCTTGAAATTTTTTTTGTGATGTCTGAATTTCGCCTTATCTCTCCATCCTGCTGCTGGTACCAGCACTCATCTTGCCGCTTCACTGCCGCAATGATTTACCTAACATTGACTCATTCTCGGGCTTACTTTCTCAGTGGTGGAAAATCAGTTGCGAGTGAAAAATCTTTGCGATAGGATAGGACCGCTTTCGCTCTTGTATTATGCCTACATAGTGCCTGAAAAAAAACTATAAAATCGACAACAAATCAAGATGATATCACGACACCCCATAGACGAAGAAAAAGAGAGAGCAGAACGAGGTGGATGTTTAATAATGATGTAACATATTGATTGTTATGGTATATTCATTTCAGGATAAAGGGTT
>JAZDOW010000085.1:0-47993 GCA_043798185.1 Pseudomonadota bacterium
GCCGGTATTTCCGGGGGCGACCCCATTCGTACCGGTATCCAGGGCTTTATGTACGATATTCGTACCGGCATCCTGCCCTTTGTTTTCATCTTCAATACCGAGCTTCTGATGATCGGCATCGGTTCACCTCTGCATCTTATAATTGTAATCTGCGGGGCGGTTATCGCCATGCTTGCCTTTGCCGCAGCAACGCAAAACTATATGCTGACCAGAAATAAAGTATGGGAAACCTGCTTGCTGCTGCTTGCGGCCTTCATCTTGTTCCGTCCCGGCTTTTTCTGGGATGAAATCTATCCGGAGCTGGAAACACGACCGGCCACCGAACTGGAACACTATATCGCCAGTGTGCCGCCGGGCGATCAACTGCGCCTTACTTTGAAGGGAGAAAAGATGAATGGCAAGGAGTTCACTATGGTGGTGTCTTTGCAGGTAGGGAAAGAAGGGAACAGCGCGGAACGTCTGCAGGAGATGGGAATGAGCACCCGCAACGAAGATGGCCGGATCTTAATCGACAACGTGGTGTTCAGCAGCACTGCACAAAAAGCCCGTATCGACTTTGACCAGGAGATACTCAACTTCCAGGTACTCACCGACAGGCCGCCGAAACAACTTATGTTTCTTCCGGCCTTGGTCCTTCTTGTCCTGGTCTGGCTGTCGCAACGTCGACGCATCATGCGAAATACTCGGCAACAAACCAATGAGTCTGTTGCCGCTGCATTTTAAAATCGACCCCCCGGTATCGTGGTGCTATAATGATCTCGCTGCTTCAACACCTTGATCAATAGGGCAACTGCTTGCAATCGGCACATATCCGGACGGCAATAATACCGGAGACTTTTGTATGAAGGATTTTTTCTTACCATACCTGCCTCTCCTGAGAGGATGCCTTTGCTCGCTGTTCATCCTTTTCTTGCTCGTTGCCTGCAGATCGGGCGCCGAACACGACCAAAGTACCGACCACCAACCTCATTTTCTCGTTATCAACACCTTTCGTATCCCGGTTCTTGCCACTCCGGACGATCAGCTGGTATACGCCCGTTCAGCCTTTGAGGAAATTGAGGAGAAATCGGCAGCCCTGCAGGCAATCAGGGTCATGCATCCGACGTCCCGCCTGCACGCCGCAATGGCCGACCTGGAGTTGGCCTACCTTCAGCTTGGAACCGACTATCGCCAGGCCGATGATCGTCAATGCGCCGTGGCCGTGGAGAAGTACCAGGCAATTCTCCGGGATTATTCCGATTTTCCAGATATTGCCGCGAAAGCTCTTTGGTATCTCGGTTGGATAGCCTGTGACCTGCAGCACGACAAGCACCAGGGGCTCAAATACTTCAAAGAAATTGTCGACAAATTCCCCCGGGAGATTGTTACCTTTCTCCCTCCGGCACCCTGGCTGACAATCCGCCCAACCATAGAAAGCATAGAGCCTCAACCTTTTTTTCCAACATCTCCTCTGACCTGGGAGGCCCTTGCCCATCTTGAGATTATTCGTCATAGCGAAAACTCCAAAGAAGCCTGGCAGTCTTTTTTCGCCATTAGTGAAATGCACGATAGCGATGGCCTCACCGGACTGGCATTGAAAACCCTGGTAAACACCCATGGCTTTACAAGCGGAGCCGAGTTGCAGATCAGAAAATACCTGGCCTACAATACCGCCGACAAGGACTTGCGAGATGATCTTCTCCTTGCTCTGACCGATTACCTGCGGCACACCTCCTTGGAGACCGGAACCCGATGAAGCTGAAAAACCGGCTGCTGAGATACCGCCAGTCTTTCCATCTCCGCGTTTTCCTCGCTCTGGTACTGGTTATCGTCATCTTTGTTCCCGGTACCGGATATGTTGGCTACCTGCAGGCCCTGAAAGTCGCGGAAGATCAGATGGAACAATACACCATCGGCACGGCGGAACAGATATCCAAACGGGTGACATCGTTTCTCACCCAGCATACGTATAACGTCAACCTCCTTGCCTCCCTGTTTGAAAAAGGTTTAATCAATTCATCCGACGAAGCCGAGCTTCTCAATTATTTGCAATTGTTCAGAAAGGACCATTCGGAGGTCGTCAGCATCTATTTCAGTGACGAGCGCGGCAGATTTATCATGGTTCCGCCGCAAAGCCCCGAGGTCCACAAGATTTTTAATTCTCGCCAAAGACCGTGGTACATAGGAGCAGTGGAAAACCAGGGCACCTATTGGACCGATGTCTACCTCTTCGCTTCCACACAAAAACCGGGAATTACCGTGTCGGCACCGATTTTTGACGAAAAACGACAGCTCCGTGGAGTCTGCGGCATTGATATCGGTTTGTTCGCCTTCTCCAAATTCCTGCAAGGCATCGATATAGGCAACCAGGGAGTCGCATATATTTTCGAAAACCGCACCGGCCACCTCATTGCCCATCCTATGCTCACGGAGTTACCGGAAAAATCCAACCGCTTGGACTTGTTGCGAACCTGTCGAGCCGACCTCGCCGCCAAAAAATTGAATTTTGGCCGCTCCTCTTATTCCGGCGAACAGTATTTCACCGCCTATTCGCAGTATCCCGGCAAGGACTGGACGGTTGGCGTGACCCTTTCGATCTCCGACTATCTTCGGAAAATCCAGGTAATAAAGAAAACAACCATTACTCTGGTCATTGTCGCCATCCTCCTTTCCAGCATTCTCAGCTATCTGCTGGCCAAGACCATCATCAGCCCTTTACTGCGCCTGCGACAGGGCATCGAGCGCATCACCCGGGGCGACCTGAGCTACCGAGTTATCATCAAGGATCCCGATATTGCAAGAGATCTTGCCAGGTCCTTTAATCGCATGGCCCTCTCATTGCGAAATAGCCTGGTGCAGTTAAAGACCACCTACGCTGAGCTCCAGGACAAAGAAAAACTCGCTGCGGTGGGTAAGATGACCGCCGGAATCGCCCATGAGATTAAAAACCCGCTGGGCATCATCCTCGGTTCGACCCAGGTGGTTCTCGACCGAAAACGCCCTTGGGAAATGCGGGAAAAGGCCGCCGGCTTCATCATGGACGAGGTGGTCCGGCTGGATACTACTCTGAAGGCCTTTCTCGACTTTGCCAAACCGACCACCCCGGTGTTTGTCGAGGTCGACATCATTCGGCTTCTGGAAGAAACTCTCTCCGCCACCGAGGAGCGTTATCTGGAGGAAGGGTATCGCTTTGTCCGGGATTTCCCAGGTCGTGTCCCCTTGTTGGCAGCCGATCCAGCACAACTCCGTCAGATATTTATGAATATCTTTCTCAACAGCTTTAAAGCCATGCCGGATGGAGGCACGGTTACCATTCGCATAAGAACGGAAAAGGAGCCGGAGATGGTTCAGGACGATAACAGAGTTATTTCCATTGAGAACCCCTTCACCGTCGCCCGGGATTGGCTTTCCATCTCCATTAGTGACGATGGATGCGGCATCCCGGAAACGCATATGGGCAAAATCATGGAGCCGTTTATCAGTTTCCGCGACGACGGCATCGGCCTCGGCCTGTCAATCGTCTCTCAACTGGTCAAATTGCACCATGGGTATATCCAGATAGAGAGCTCTGAAAATGAGGGGACCACTTTTCACCTGTTTTTTCCATGCATTCTCGCAGAGACCGGAGAACAATGACGAACTTACTGATTGTTGAAGATGAAACGAGGATGCGCGAAGTCATCATGATGCTGCTGTCGGACTTGCAGCTCAATATGATTGAGGCACGTGATGGGGCCGAGGCTATCGAAATACTCGATACTGAAACCATCCACATGGTGATCACCGACCTGAAGTTACCGAAAATAGGCGGCATGGAGGTACTGGGCCATATTAAAGAGTATAAACCGGAGGTTCCGGTCATCATTATAACCGCCTTCGGCTCCATCGATAACGCCGTTGCGGCCATTCGTCTCGGAGCCTTTGACTATGTGACGAAACCCTTCACCGAGGACAAACTGCGCTCCTGCGTTGAAAAGGCCATGCAGATCAGCCGCCTGACCTCAGAGGTGGAATACCTGAGGCACGAAATCGAAAGCAAGTATACCTTCAACAATATCATCGGCAACTCAAACGAGATCTGCGAAATTCTTCGCATGGCCGGCGAGGTATCGCACACCGACACCACGGTACTGATCACCGGCGAGAGCGGGACCGGCAAAGAGCTCCTCAGTCGGGCTACCCACCTCAACAGCCCGCGCTGCAAGGGCCCGTTTCTGCCGGTCAACTGTGCGGCCATACCCACCGCTCTGCTCGAAGCCGAATTATTCGGCCATGAGCGGGGTGCCTTCACTGGGGCACACCAGCTGAAGAAAGGAAAATTCGAACTTGCCGCGGGGGGCACTCTCTTTCTCGACGAAATCGGCGACATGGAACCGGACGTGCAGGCTAAACTTTTGAGAGTACTCGAATCAAAGAGTTTCGAACGGCTGGGAGGCAGCAAAACCATTCAGAGTGATGTCCGGATAATTGCCGCCACCAATAAGGATTTGGAGAAAATGGTCCAGTCAGGGTCTTTCCGGGAAGATCTTTTCTATCGCATTAGCGTCTTCCCTATTCGCATCCCGCCGCTCCGTGAAAGACGAAAGGACATTCCCTTGCTATGCCAATATTTTATCAAGGAATTCAGCACTACTTTCGGTCGGCGACCGCCGATCATGTCCGACAAAGTCATGGAAATGCTCGGCAATCACCCATGGAAGGGCAATATCAGGGAGTTGCGCAACGTCCTGGAAAGGGCGATGATCCTGGCCAAAGGCGATCAAATCACCTCCCGCCATGTAATCCTCAGCGAATCCCTTGATAGACCCTTGGGAGAACTGGATCTCGATCAGATCGTTAAACTGCTCATCGGCGAACACCGGGTGGGTCTGGAAACGGTTGAGAGACGTTGCATTCAATATGCCATGGAGGTCGCAGCCAACAATGTCTCAAAGGCTGCTCGACTTTTAAGGCTGTCGCGGGCAACCCTGAGATACCGGTTGGACAAGCTGGGGGAATAAGACTGCCTCCAGAAAGCTGGAAGAATGAAACCGGCTGGAAATCAACCGCGGATAAACCCCAGAATTTTCAGATCCCGACCCCAGCAACTCCAGGGGCCGGTCTGAAAGGAGACGGTCATTTTACCAGGATCGTAAATCACGTTGGCATCCTGATCGAGGTGACATTGACGATCATAATTGGTATGGCTGATCCGCAGCTGCCAGGTGCCGTTGCTGTTCTTCCTGGCGTGTTCGACATAGACCGGATGTCCGGTGTATATCTTCCGCCGCTTATTGACATCCAGGACCATAATCGAGCCACCCACCGGAACACTTGAGGTATTGCCCATTTTCTTGGCACATGTAAACCATTGCACAGGACTGGTATCACCCAACTTGCATGTCGCAATCCCCGTACGGCACCGGGCATATATCAAGCTTTGCGGCTGACAGCAACCAACCGCCCCGGAGATTTTTTTCTTCTTTTTCTTTGGAGCTGGCACAGGGGATTGCAACCTGTAACATAAGGCACGATCTCCCCCGGCCCCCCATGTCTCTAGTGTGTCCGCTCCATCCTGAGTGAGTGACTGTTGCTCTATTGCCTCTTCTTCAGCCTGAGTTGTCGCACTCTCCTCCGGCTCAATACAGACAGGTTTTTCTTCCTCTTGCCCAGTGACAATCGGTGGTTCTGGGGATTGCAGCCAGCTGCAACCGGCGACAACCATAAGCAAGATAAGCCCCATGAAACGAGACAGGTACCTTGACAAAATCCATTCACCAAAACTGCAAACGAATTGCCAATATGTTGAAAAGCAGAAAGTGGCGAAATGACGGAGCATGGGAATCAACCGACGGTCTTGTTATCAGAGAATACCCGCCGGGTGGCAGCATACCCGAACGTGGCATTACAGGGCTTTCACAAGAATGCTATGTAAACATCAACACCGGGGTTGTCGCAAGCAAATTCAGCAGACCATACTTTTATAAAGGCCCGCACTTGGAGATGTTACGAGTGCGGGCCTTTATCCTATTTTCTCAATTCAGCATCCCCTTTGGGGGGTTACAAGGAATACTCCTTCGCGGCGGGTTAAAAGCGAAACCCGCCATTAAAAGTCACGATATAGCCACTCAGATCACCCGTGTACTCAACGGGAATCGAGGCAACGGACTCACGAATATCAACGTCATCGGTCCAGCGATACTTCCCTTCCACCCCGAGGAAAAAACGCTCGTTGATGTTGTACGTCGCACCGGCAACCACATGCGCCCCAAAAACCCCATCAGAATCATCCTGGTTAAGGTCGCCAAGTCGCGAAGAATCGATTTGGCTATCTAAGGTAACAGAATAGATACCACCTCCAATTCCGGCGAAGAGATCAACCGGTCCTGCAGAAAATTCTCCCTTCAAGGTCAGAAGAAGGCCGACACCGCCGAGGGTATTGTCCTGCTTGTATCTTCCGGCCTGATCATTCGAGCCCCTCAAAGTCTGATCAGCGGCAAAAATGTCGAATCCCGCTTCCAACGCCAGATATTTATTGAGATAGCGCCCATAGGCAAGAGAGACATCGCCACCGGTATCGTAATTGGCATCGTCCATATCGCCTGTCGGTTGGAGTACTCCGACTTTTACCACGGCATAATTCATTCTTTTGCTATTTTCCTCAGCCATTACATTGCCTGCAGCAAGAAGACTCATAACATTCACCGCCGCCAGCACAACTACCAGATGTTTTTTGTTTTTATTCATTTTCGACCTCGCTCTTTTTCTATTTTTTTATATCCAGATACGTCCGCCACACTACTTGCCGAAAAAGCAACCCAATAATGAGGACTACTGTCTTGATGATACCTGAAGCCGCTCCTTAAACGATTTCCCAAGGTACCTATCCCGTTTATCTGAGAGAGTATACAACCAGACTGCTGCTATTATTATCAGGCAAGCATAGTAATATCTGTAGTGAATGTGTAGTAAATTGTATCATTTTGTACTGACCTCACCCTGGGAAACGGGATAAATCACTTATTAAAAAATCTTCGCATAAAACGTGCAATTATTTTTTGCAAGTGACTAAAGAAACTGCCGAAACACAACGACTTATAATACCAGAAAACAGTTTGAACAGCGCATTTTTTCTGAGAGCATCGTATTCTCTCCATTTTCTACAAATTGTTACATTTGCAGACAAAAAACAACAGTTAGTCCGCAACGGCTATGCTAATGTGAAACGGAAACGGCAAACCGATGTTAAAAAACACAATACCTGATGAATTGCTGAAATCTGCATGCCATTGAAGAGTAATAACAACATTCCCCAGGATGGCCCATAGGGCCTAAAGTCACTTCTAAAAATCGGAGCTTGCAGTACATGTTGGAACTCCCCCGTATCCTGCTCATTGAAGACGATGTCCGCTTAGCTAAACTTATCAAAGCCTATCTCTCGGCCCAAGATCTATTTGTCAACATTGAGGGGCGAGGTGATACAGGTTTAGCCCGCATCCTCGCTGAACAACCGGACCTTGTTATCCTAGACCTCATGCTGCCGGGAATGGACGGACTGACCGTCTGCCGTACAGCCCGCCAGGAATATGCCGGACCGATTCTCATGCTCACCGCCCGCGAGGACGATACCGATCAGGTTGTAGGCCTGGAGCTTGGTGCTGACGATTATGTGAAAAAACCCGTTGAACCTCGGGTTCTTTTAGCACGAATCCGCGCACTCCTGCGCCGCTTTGACAAAAACCAGCAGAACAGCAGTGTCGAAACGAAGAAGGTTGAAGAACTGGTTTTCGGTTCCCTGCATATCAGTCAGGCTTCGCAGACTGTTACCCTTGACGGTATTCCCGTGGATTTGACCAGCAATGAATTCGCCCTCCTGTGGATTTTGGCAAGTAATGGCGGCCGTACCCTTGATCGCGAAATGCTCTTTCGTGAAACCCGTGGGATTGGATATGACGGCCTTGACAGGTCGGTGGATATTGCTATCTCAAGGTTGCGAAAAAAGCTTGGGGACAACACCAATAAACCATGGCGCATTAAAACGATTTGGGGACAGGGATACCTCTTTGTCAAAGACGCCTGGGATGCCAACAATTACAGGAGCGGACATTATAAATGAAACAACTCTTTTTAGGGACTTATGTCTTTCTTGTTTTTTCCCTGCTCTTTGTGCAATTCATCCTTGGGCCGGTGATCAATAAAGTCGCCAAAATTCACCTCCACGATTCGATAACTGAATATAATCGTCAACTTGCCAGAGGTGCTTTCCACATGATGGAAGTTGATCTTCTGCGCCTGCCGGCTGATCAATGGAAAAATCGCATATCCCAGCTGCAGCCCCAATTCGGTTATCACATTGCTCTGTTGGCCTTTGACGAACTCACCCTCAGCAAGGAGCAGATGGATCAACTCCGAAACGGCAAAATTACCGTTGTCGACGATGGCGAACTTATCTATCGGCGAATCGGAGAGAGTGACATGGTCCTGAGAAAAGGTCCCTTCTCTGGTTTGGAACCCGATGCGGGGTATTTCAATCTCGTTATCTGGTTTGCCGTAATCATCATTATCGGTCTTCTCACTTTTATCTGTATCATACCGTATTGGCGTCAATTACGGAAAATGAGCAGCGCAGCTTTGGCCTTCGGCAATGGCGATTTCAATACCCGGGTGGAAATGTCAAAATTCTCCAATCTTGCTCCCTTGGCCCATGCCTTTAATACCATGGCTGAACGTATTGGCCAGTTGATCTGCTCGCATAAAGAGCTCACCAATGCGGTTTCCCATGAATTGCGAACGCCACTCTCACGTCTCAAATTTGGTCTGGAAATGATCGAGACCGCAGGAGACAGCGAGAAGAGATCCTTTTATGCACGAGAACTGCAAACCGACGTCGCCGAGCTTGAAGACCTGGTCGACGAACTGCTGACCTACGCCCGCTTCGATCGCGAGAAGCCTGAACTGCAGTTCGATGTCCACAATCTTGAACCCTTCCTGCAGCAGGTTATTGCCGAAGCAATTTCCGACGACAGCCCCATCCGCTGCCAACTGCATTGTCACCTTGACAAAGAGTCGAGACAGGTCTCCTTCGAACCGAAATACCTGGCCAGGGCTCTCGGCAACCTCCTGCAGAACGCGATGAATCATGCCACCAGTCAAATCCTGGTGATTGTTGAACGAAACGGCGAGGAATGTTCTATCCACATCGACGACGATGGACCGGGAATTCCCGAGGTAGATAGGCTAAGAATCTTTGAACCGTTTACCCGTCTGGATGTCAGCCGCAGCAGAATGTCAGGTGGTTACGGACTGGGATTGGCCATTGTGATGCGGATAATCAAGTGGCATAACGGCCAGGCCACCGCCGGCAACGGACCGTCCGGCGGTGCCAGATTGACTGTTCGCTGGCCAGGCTTCACTGAATGAACCCCTTTCAATCAATTCAGTCTCGGCAGCGTAGTTTTTCTCAAAAAATGTCCCTGGTTCAAGTGTCCAGCCGGCTGCAAAACGTTTTTCCTCTTTTTTCATTGTCCAGTAGATGTATCGACCGGCCACAGGTGCCACCAACCGAGGTTGCAATCCCAAGGTAGTGTAGATGTCATCAAGAAGATCGGCAAGCTGCTGAGAGAGCACCTTATCATGCCGGTACCACTTTTTCATGGCCCAGACGGCAGCCGCATACATGGTCCGCAGCGGTTTGACATCACTCTCGTATCGATTTCGTATCCGGCTATCCGGATGGGAATGATAGCGCTGCCAGCCCTTGAGGATGGTACGGATCAGGCGAGACAGACTGGGGCCATTGATTTTAAAGTCTTGTTCAAAGGCCTTGACCAATAACTGTTCTTCCGCACCTGCCGGAATATGGGGATGACGATGATTAAAACGAAACTGGCCGTGGCTGTCGGAAACCTTAAATTCTTCCGGCGAGAGCAGGGTCCCCTTTTCCTTCAACTCTCGATAGAGCGGAGTTCCTTGATTAGCAGTGTAGAGCATGAACTGATGGAAATCGGTGGCATGGGAAACGGCATAGTCGATGACCTGATCGATATTTTCCGGAGTGTGTTCCTCAAGGCCGATGATCGAGGAACCGAGAACCCGAATACCATGACTCTGTAAATCTTCAATGAGGGTTTTTGTTTCAATGCCCGCAAGTTTCGAATACCGGCTTTGTTTGCCCTCCAGCCCCATCCACACCCAGGTAATGCCAAGCTCTACCAGTTGCTCAATGCGATATGAGCGTAGTACCTTGGCTGAGCTGAAGACAAAAAGTGACCAGCTCTTGCCATGTTTCTTCATCTGTTCGAGCAGGCTCAGTGCCCTGCTTCGATGAAGAAGGAAGTTTTCATCTAAAACAAAAAAGGAGCTGACCTTGAGTTTTTCTTCAAGGTCGGCCAGTACACCATAGAGCTCTTCCCCGCTCTCAAAAAAATTCTTGAATTTGCCTTTGCCGCCAAACAAGGCCGAGGTAGAACAGAAATTACAGCCCATGGGGCAACCAACCGAGGGGACCACAATGGCCGCAGTATCCCCCGGCTTGTCCGACAGGGTTTGACCGAGAATTCTCGCGCCGAAGGCCGATGCCACAGCCGGATGTTTTACCGGTTTGGTCATGTCTTGTCCCAGATACCTGCGGAACCACTCTATGCCATCGCCCCGCACAATATGATCAGTGTCGATTATATCATCGATCCCCTCCATATTGCTGATATGTCCGCCGACGACGATGGTTGCATGCGGCTGGTAGGTGCGGATCAGTTCGCACATTTTTTTAACCTTGTAAACGTTGGGAATAATAGAGCTAATACCTATTATATCGTAATGGCCCAAGCGGATGGTTTCAATAAAGCGATCCAGATCCGGAAAGTCGAGGAGGGTGCAAGGTGCTTCGATATTTTCCTTGATCATCAACAACCCGAAGGATCGATGAAACATGCGCAGGGAAAAAACTCCTTGTACGCGGGTGACTTGATTGTGGTACAATTCCATCGGATTGATTGCCCTGCTGCCATATTCGTCGTCTTGGGCGTACGGACCAAAAACACTGGTCAAGAGGACCCGTGCCTGTGTCTCAAGATGATGAACCGGATGATTGTTTTCCATTGTTTTACCTCTATAATTAAAAGAATCGGAAGAATGCTTAATTGTATAGTAACCCTTTAATTTGATAGTAGATAGTCAAGGAAAACGAATGACAATTCTTTTACAAAACAGCCGCCGGTTATGAACCGTTCAATCTGGTTTCTTCATCCTATTGCCATCCTTGTTTTTTCCATCATTGCCCTCGGCCTTTCTCTGTTTTTATATATCTACTGGTATGTCTCGGTCAGTACCGGCCTCAATGCAGTCATTGAAATGACCAATCTTGACCCCCAACAGTTCAGAACCTGGCAGACTTGGGTGGTAATCATGGTCCTGTCGATTCTGGTCGGTATAATTCTCATTGGTATTTTCATGATATTCGTCTACCAGAGAAAGACTCTGGCCCTCTATCGTTCACAGTATAATTTTATCAACAGCTTTACCCATGAGCTGAAGACCCCGACGACGTCTCTCAGGCTCTATCTGGAAACCTTTATCAAACATGACCTGCCAAGAGACAAGCAGCTGAAATATCTCAGCTATATGTTGGCTGACGTCGGGAGACTCTCCGACAACATCAACGGGATCCTTAATTTAGCCAGGATCGAAGCCAAGATTTATGGCGGCGACTTTATAGTTGTTGATTTGGTCGGAGAGGTGAATGAGTTTTGCCGGAAAAATGAACAACTCTTTCGCGGAAGTGAGATCATTGTTCATCAACAGATGGAAACCGGCTACTATTGCTCAATTAACCACACACTCTTTGAGTTGCTGTTGATGAACCTGTTGTCCAATGGGATCAAGCACAATGACAATGAACATCCGCAAATCACCATTAGTTTCAGCCAGACGGAGAAGAATGTGCAGGTCTCTTTTGCCGATAACGGCATAGGTTTTGAAAAGTCCCAGAGCAGAAAGATTTTTGATAAATTTTTCCAGATCGAACGGCCGGAATCCCATCATGTCGGGGGAACCGGTCTGGGGTTGTATCTGGTCGAACAGGTTGTCAGATTCCACAAAGGCAAGATCACCGCCCAGAGTGAAGGGTATGGCAAAGGGGCGCTCTTCACGCTTTCCTTACCTCGACAAAATCCCGGGTACGACGAAACGAGAGGTTGAAAATGAATGCTCAAATCAGAAATCGGATTTTAATCATTGAGGATGATCCCCATATCGCCGAAGGAATCGAGCTCAACCTCAGCTTACAGGGACATGAGGTGAAGGTTGCACTCAACGGCATTGAAGGGCTAGAGGCATGGAAGCAGTGGTGCCCGCATTTGATCGTCCTTGACCTGATGCTGCCGGGCATTGACGGAATGCAGATACTGAAAAACATCCGCCTGGAAGATGAACGACTGCCGATTCTCATTCTCTCGGCCAAGGTTGAGCCCTCGGATAGAGTCGATGGCTTTCTCGATGGTGTCGATGACTACATGACAAAACCCTTCAGTCTTGAAGAATTTTTGCTGCGGGTCAAACGATTGCTAACCCGGGATCAGTGGCAGCGGGAACAGGACGATTCCCTCGTCTCCCATGCAAGTGATCAGAAACCGTACGTTTTTGGAGAGAACACTATTGATTTTTCCTGCGGCCGGGCCGAGTGTTGTGCTGGAACCATTCAACTCACCGAGCAGGAGATCAAGTTGCTGAAACTCTTGATAGTCAACAAAGGCAAACCCCTTTCACGGAGCAAGTTGCTGGAAATCGGCTGGGGTTACAGCAAGGGAACCTCGACCCGCACTGTCGACAACTACATTGTCCGGTTTCGTCGCTACTTTGAAAACGACCCGAAAAAACCCAGATTTTTTCTGAGCAGGCGCTCTCTCGGCTATGTATTTGACCATGAATAAATCTCGCCACGGGGGTTGCATTACCGCCACCCGATACGGTCCAGGCTGACGCCATTCGCTGACTCATCCTTAGAATTGCTGAGGAACGCCCCGGGCCTTTCCTTTCGAGATCTGAATGTTAAATGTTTTTCAGACATCGGGTTGAAGAATTTTGACACGAAAACTCTGGCGAAATATTGCAATCGCCCTGCTTGTCATCTCGGCGTTATCGGCTGTACGAGCAGCACTCTTCGGCAATCTTGGAAGGAGCATTCCCTATCAGACATTATCAAACTGCTTGAGATTGGACGAATGACGTTTCTACCGTTATTTCACTCCAGAACTGATCTGTGGATCAAGGCAATTGAAATGAATTTTTGATGGATGATATACTCAGGAAACATATCAACCGTGAGAGGTGTTCGCAAGTCGAGGCTTGCCAGAGCAAATCTATGGCTGCTCAAGCGCAGGCCACAGTACCTCCAGCAATTGTACGGCATTAGTTGTTGAACCTTTCGATTATGACTGGCCTGAACACGAAGAAATTCTCTTCGATGTGCTGACCTGATGATCGCCTACGACGGGATACAATGTTCAAATATAGGTGATTAGCATCCTGTGATTGCAGGAAAAAGGGCTTGGCTATTTTGTTCCAATGTCGGTTTTGGATGCGGCCTTCAATTATTTGTAAAAGCCTTGGGTATAGTATATCATTCGCACAGCGGATCGGATTGCTCTTCCTTGAAAAGGGGTTTTTGGAGTTATGAAAAAAGCGATTGCTCTTTCCACTCCGGAAATCCATTGGGCATGGGGATTAGGGAGTGTATGATAAAGCTACGTCCTGCTGCATATTTGCTGTTCTTTCTCCTCCTCGCCGTGCTGTTTGCTCCACGCGATGCCGCAGCGACCGGTCAGTCTCCCCGGAAGGTCCTCCTGCTCACCTCCTACCACCTGGGCGACCGCTGGAACGACAGCGTCGTCCAGGGTGTCCGCGAGGCTCTGGGATCCCTAGAATCCATCAGTCTGTCCATCGAGAACCTGGACATGCGCCGGTACACCGACCAAGACCACACCCGGCTGACCACGGAATACATCCGGGCCAAGTACCAGGGCAGGCCGCAGGACCTGGTCATGGTCTCGGACGATCCAGCCCTGAACTTCCTGCTTACCGTCCGGGATGACCTGTTCCCCACTGCTCCTGTGGTTTTCTGCGGCGTTAACAATTTCACTCCGAATCGCATCAAGGGACAGACCAACATCACCGGGGTCAACGAGGCTCTGAGTCTGGAAGCCACTCTGGGACTGGCTATAAAGCTCTTCCCCCAAACTACTCGGATCATGGCAGTGGTCAGCGACATGGATGCCAGCGCTCGCACCAACTTGGAGCTTTACCGGGCCTTGGCCGCCCGTATGAAAGGCCGGGTTCATTTCGACGAACTGCTGAACATGACCAACAAGGATGCTCCAGACATCTTGAGCCACCTGTCCAAAGACAGCCTAATCCTGCGCCTGACTACCCTCCTCAAGCCTGAAGGCGGGTATCTGTCCATCGAGGAAGGCAGCCGTATTCTTGCCGCTTATGCCCCGGTCCCGGTCTTCACACTTTGGTCTTTCGACATGGGCGATTGCCCCTTGGGCGGGTACGTTTCCTCCGGCCAGGCCCAAGGGCGCATGGCGGGCAATCTGGCGATCCGCATTCTGGAGGGCCAGGGAGCGGACCAGATTCCTGTGGTCATGGACAGTCCGAATGTGCCCATGTTCGACTACAAAGTGATGACGCGCTTTGGGATCAACGAATCCGCTCTTCCCAAAGGGAGCGTTGTCCTTAACCGCCAGATGTCGGTATGGGAGCAGTACTGGGGCTGGCTCCTTGGCATTGTGGTGATCGGAGGCTTGCAGACGTTCTTGATTTTTGCTTTGTTGACTCGCGGCAAGCGTCTGCGTGCGGCCAATTTCGCGCTACGCGAGAGCGAACGGAGCTTCCGGGATTTGGCGAACGGCGGCCAGATGCTCATCTGGACTTCCGGCGTGGACAAGCTCTGCGACTATTTCAACGAGCCATGGCTACATTTTACCGGCAGGACCTTGGAGCAGGAGTTAGGCAACGGCTGGACCGAAGGTGTACATCCGGATGAATACGAGCACTGCCTAGAGGTCTACGTCTCGGCCTTCGACCGGCGCGAACGTTTCAGCATGGAGTACCGGCTGCGCCACCACAGCGGCGAGTACCGCTGGATCTTGGACCAGGGATCGCCCCGCTTCGACTGCGAAGGCGCTTTTTTGGGCTACATCGGCCACTGTTTGGACATCACCGAGAAAAAGCGGATCGAACATGCATTAGAGCAGGAACACAACCTCTACAAAGATCTTGTAGCATCCCAGCCATCGGGGGTCTACCGTTTGAGGATCAAGGCCCAGAAGCCTTGGGTCGAATCCGAGTGGGTTGGCAAGGTCGAATCTAACTACAAGCTCGAGATGGTCAGTGACCTGTTCTGTGATGTACTAGGTGCCACGCGCGAGCAATGCGAGGCGAATGCGTCCATCGTCGTTGAGAGCATTCACCCCGAAGATAGGCCGGAATTTGTGACCAGGAATGTCCACGCCCTCCAGTCATTGGAGCCCTTTAAATGGGAGGGACGCCTCAAGGTGAGGGACAAGGTTGTCTGGGTCTATTTCGCATCAGTTCCCAGGTGTCTCAATGACGGCGATGTGATCTGGACCGGAATCCTGCTGGATATCACTGAACTCAAGCAGGCCGAAGAGCAATTGCACAGGCACACAGAACGTTTGCGGTTCGCTTTAAGCGCTGCGCGCCAGAGCTGGTTTGAAACGATAGTTCCGACCGGGGAGATCTCAGTCGGTCAGGAGTACCCGAAAATGCTGGGGTATGAGCCTGGGGAGTTTGTGTCCAACGTTCAGAACTGGTTCGACAATATTCACCCGGACGACAGAGCCAACGTTCAGCAGATATTCCAGCAGGTGTTGCAGACTGGTGGGCCCGAAGAGGTGGAATACAGACGGCGTACGCGGTCGGATGAATGGAAATGGATGTACACAACAGGCGCTGTCGCTGAGCGCGACGCAGTGGGAAAACCGTACCGGTTGACGGGTATCCACATGGACATCACCGATCGAAAGCAGTCCGAGGAGGAGCGAGAATCCTTGCACAGGACGGCGGAGGCGTTGGCGGGGGTGTTTCTCAGCCTGGGGCCGGAGCCGCGACAGAACATGGATCGAATTGTCCGGGCGGTCTGTGAACTGACAGGAAGCGCGGCAGCGCTATACAACCGACTCGATGACGCAAGGGGTTCGATCGAGGTATGGAGCGGCCACCAGTTGCCGCCGGACATGCCTCGTGCGGATACGCCGCAGGGACATATTTGCTATGAGGCGACAATTCGCGGCCAGGACCGCACGATCATCCTCGGCAATCTCGAAAACACCGACTATGAGTATACCGACCCCTCCGTCGGCAAGTACGGACTGAAGGCGTACCTCGGCCATCCCGTACATCTGCGCGGAGTTGCGATTGGGGCGCTGGCCGTCGTGGACGGCAAATCCCGCAGTTTCACACCGGGCGAGATTGGCGCGATTCAGATGCTTGCCAAAGCACTGTCGCTGGAAGAGGAGCGCTACTTGGTTGAACAGGAACTCAAGCAGAGCGAGGAACGGTTCCGGGGAATTCTGCAGAACGTGACCACGGTGGCGGTGCAGGGGTACGCTTTGGACGGCACCGTCCGCTACTGGAACCATGCCTCAGAATCTTTCTACGGCTACACCGCAGAGGAGGCGCTCGGCCGAAACCTGCTGGATCTCATCATCCCGCCCGCGATGCGCGGCGAGGTGAGCGCTGCGATTCAACACATGGCAGATACCGGTGACCTCATCCCTTCTTCGGAACTCGCGCTTATGCGCAAGGACGGTTCACTTATTCCGGTCTACTCGTCCCACGCCATCGTCAGAGTGCCGGGGCAGGAACTCGAATTGTTCTGTATTGATGTTGACCTTTCAGCGCGCCAGCGAGCGGAGGTGGAAAAGGACAAGCTTCAAGATCAACTCACCCAGGCGCAAAAGATGGAGTCGGTGGGCCGGCTAGCGGGTGGGGTGGCGCACGATTTCAATAACATGCTGGGGGTCATCCTCGGCTATACGGAACTGGCCCTGGATAAAATCGGGCCGGACGAGCCGCCCTCTGCCGATCTGAAAGAGATCCAGAAGGCCGCCAAACGTTCGGCCGACCTCACACACCAACTTCTGGCGTTTGCCCGCAAGCAGACCGTAGCCCCAAAGGTCCTCGACCTCAACGACATCGTGGAGAACGCGCTCAAGATGTTGCGGAGGCTCATTGGCGAGGACATCGACCTGGCCTGGATGCCGGGGAACAACCTTGAGCGCATCTTCATCGATTCCTCTCAGGTAGACCAGATTCTCGCCAACCTGTGCGTCAATGCCCGGGACGCCATCGCGGGTACGGGCAAGGTTACCATCGAGACAGACAACGTTGTCCTTGACGGCGAGTACTGCGCCTGTCACTCCGGCTTCGTCCCCGGCGAATACATCCTGTTGGCGGTGAGCGACAACGGCTGTGGCATGGACGCTGAGATGCTCTCCCACATCTTCGAGCCCTTCTTCACCACCAAGGAGATGGGCAAGGGCACCGGATTGGGCCTGGCCATGGTGTACGGCGCGGTTAAACAGAACAACGGCTTCATCAATGTTTACAGTGAACCGGGCCACGGGACGACCTTCAAGATCTACCTGCCGCGACACATGGCCAAGGCCATCTCCCGGCCTCAACAGAAACAGACTCCGGCACCAGCGGCAGCCGGCGAGACCATCCTGCTGGTGGAGGACGAACCAGCCATCCTCATGATGACCACACAGATGCTGAAAAAGATGGGCTACGCCGTGATAGCTGCCGGTATCCCGGGCGAGGCCATCCGCCTGGCCCGAGAACACAAGGGGCAAATCGACCTGCTCATGACCGACGTGGTCATGCCTGAGATGAATGGCCGCGATCTGGCCAGGAACCTTCTGTCCATCTATCCCGACCTCAAGCGGTTGTTCATGTCAGGCTACACCGCCAACGTCATCGCCCACCACGGCGTACTCGACGAAGGCGTGCATTTCATCCAGAAACCCTTCTCGATGAAAGACTTGAGAGCAATGCTGCGCGAAGCCCTGAAAGGCTGACGGGTTGCTTTGGTAACTGATAGAGCGGAGAGTTGATATTGCCACACAGAATCTATCGTTTTCGTAAAAACTTCAGAACGGTAGATGTCTACTGTTCACCTTTTTCTAGGCAGATCCTTGAAACTTATTCTCGATTCATTTGGGTCCGGTGTCATTATTGCGGGCCTCTGCCTCTAATGTCCATACTACGGCGAAGGACGGCGGTAACCTGCTCGGGAAAAAACGGTTTTGTCAAATAATCGTCCATCCCCGTGGCAATGCACCTCTCCTTATCCCCGCTCATGGCATGAGCCGTTAAAGCAACTATCAACTGATGCCGGCCATAGAGCCTTTTGCGAAGAGGCCGCTCGATATCTTCGGCAATTTTGCATGCCGGAGGTTGGCCGGATTCACACCTTCGAATGATCTGCGTTGCCGTAAATCCATCCATTCCAGGCATCTGAATATCCATGAGAACCGCATCAAAATTCTCGGCGGCAAGTTTTTCCAGGGCCTCAATGCCACTCTCCGCCACGGCCACCCGATGGTTCTCATTCTCCAACACCATCCTGGCAAGGACCCGATTTGTCTCATTGTCCTCGACCAGCAGAATATGCAACGACCCGATTTCGACGTCCTGCCCGCTCCGTTGACTTTCACCACCGACAGGTTCGCTATCATCCGGAATATCGAACAACACTTTGAAAGTAAAGGTACTTCCCTTCCCGACTTCGCTTTCGACCGTGATATCTCCCCCCATCATCCGGCAAAGCTTTCTGCTGATCGCCAAACCAAGCCCAGTCCCTTGATGCTTCCGCGAGATGGAGAGGTCGCTTTGCGAGAACCTGTCGAAAATCATCTCCAGGTGTTCCGTCGGGATGCCAATGCCGGTGTCTCGAACGGTAAAAGAAAGTTCAATTCTTCCAGCCTCACTCCCAACATTCCGGACCTCCAGGTCAACCGTCCCCTGCTTGGTAAACTTCACGGCGTTGCCGAGGAGATTGAGAAGAATCTGACGCAACCTCATTTGATCGCCCAAGACAATTTCCGGTACACTTTCGGCAATGCTGTGGCCAACGTTGATGTCTTTGGGCCCGGCAAGGACGGAGATTGATTTTACCAGCGATTGCACCAAGGCAGGCACAGAGAATGGATAGGTCTCAAGATCAAGCTGCCCGGCCTCGATCTTGGAAAAGTCGAGAATATCATTGACCACGGCCAACAGAGAGTCGGCGGAGGTCTTCACCGAATCGAGGAGTTTTCTCTGCTCATCATTTTCGCTTGCTTCCAGTGCCAATCTGCTCATGCCGATTATGGCATTCATCGGTGTCCGGATCTCATGGGACATATTGGCCAGGAACAGGCTTTTAGCCCTGTCCGATCCCTCCGCCCGATCTTTTGCCTCACTGATTTTGTCCATCGATTCCTGGACATAATCGGCCATCTCGTTGAAGGCGCCAGCCAGTTGCCCGAGTTCATCACTCCTTTCCACCTTAAGCCTACTCTGGAATTGTCCCGATTGAAAAAGCTTGATGCCGGCAATGATCGCCGTTATCTTGCCGGTGAGAATCGCCGCCATCCAGATGGCGATAATAATGACCAGCGCCACCATGATCCCGGTTGAAACCGTCAGGTTTTCGAAGGTTGTAGCAAGCAATCGGTCAAGCAGTTCCAGGGTCACCTTTTCCTGTTTATCCAGGTTACTTTCATACTCCTGGGTAGCACTATTAATACGAGCCGCCGTCTCCGTTGCCGAGCTGTGAAATTCATCAACATTGGCCCCTACTGTCACATAGCCGAATCCTCTTGGGTTGTATTTATACATACCGGTTGAGTAAGGAATGGTTGCAGCCGTGGTCAGTTTCCAGAGATTACTCCAGAAGATGACAAAAGATCCGGAACCACCGTATTGGGTCAGATTGTGCCAACCACTGCATTGGGGGGCGAAGTTGAGATACCGGCAATCAAGGCCGAGAAACCCCGCCTCGGTCAGCGGCTTGGCGGCAGTTTTGGCGAGGGACTGTTCGAGAAACCTCGGAGCAACCTGTTCAAACTTGGTAAACGACTGTCCCACCGACTGCCACAGATCGTAGAGCTCGGCGCTCAGCCAGGGAACGGTCTGCTCTCCGGTTTCCGGATTGTAACCGACAATAAAATAGTCCCGCGGATGGCTGATATTGCGACCGGCATAATCCCACATAAAGGCGTAATTCCCCGATCCGGCGTCGGAAATATCCGAATACCGCTCATCGGTTGGAACAATATGATCGGTAAATTCCATTATATGGGTATGGTCCAGGGCAAGGGTGACATAACCGATTTTCCGGCCGTCTTGAAAAACCGGGCTCGCCCAGCGGATAACCCCCTGGAATCTTTTCCCCACCGGATTTTCCTTGCCGGCGTACGCCGCTTGTTCCGGGGCAAACATAGTGTTGCTTTTTTTTGCCCGTTCCGGGGTATAAGGACCGATGATGTTTGAAGGCATATAAGGGCCGATAACTTTGGAAACATAGATTTCACCCTGTTGCAATTTCACCAAATCGGCAAAATATGTCTCGGCCGCGCACCAGGTGTTTTCCTTTCGAGAAACATCTTTTTTTTCACTGCCAAGCAGGTCTGTGGCGGAAACCTTGATTATCTCCCGACCGTCAAGACCAACAAAAGTCATCTCATGATAGAGCGGCTGCATCTTTTTTTCAGTGAAGTTTTGCGGCGGCAGATAATGAAAATCCTTATTATTATCGGGAACCGAGGGTTCAACGCCGAGGCCTGTCGCTGCTTTTTCTGCGGGAGGCGGCAACCAGCGGGATCCATCCTCACTCAGGTGCCAAGCCTGGTGGTAGACCACCTCTTTGTGGCGAACAGCGAGAAATTGTTGGTAGATAGACTCACTTGCACCAAGTTGGGCGGCTAGAAGGATGTCGCGGTCTCGCTCATGGAGAAAACGCGACACACTGAGGGCTGTGTCTGTGGTGAGCCTTTCGATGCTTTCCCGGGCTTTCAGATCGAGAGCCCTGATCGAATTCTCCGAAGCCAACGCTCCAATTCCCGTCACAAGCTCCTGGGTATCTCCAACCATTTGTTCGGATTTATCTTTGACGGTATTGCCGAGGAGGGCAATCTGCCTGGCGGCAAAAAGGGCAAGAGCAATAAGCGGCAGGACTTTTATAACGATAAAAATGGTGATGAGCTTTTCGCGGATCCCAAAGCAACGACATCCACGCGGCTCCGAATGAAAACGATTTCCCCTTGGTAGATCATCCTTTAGTTTCTCCGTGTCTGCCATGGCTTACTTTAATTAATGAGGATGGTTGTTAAGAAATGTGCAGTGGTCATTAAACTTCAAAAAATCTGATCCGCTTGGTCATCTATCGTATACTGTTCAGTCGCCAGTCATAGTCGAGGAACTCGATTTTCATCTCTCCCGAGACAAGGGCGCGAACATCCTCTGTGGTCAAATCTAATGCCGAAGCATTACCGGCAAAAAAATCAGCCAGGGATGAAAAGGAGTGCCATCCCTGGGAAAAGTCCTCCCGATACCATTTGAAAATCGAAGAAACCTCCAGCACCTTCCCGTTTAAGCGATTTCGACTGCGATCACGAAGAAAAAGCGTAGTTGCCTCGCTCAATTGGCGTTCCAGGTCGGCACCGCGGTAGGCCTCGGCACGCAGAGCGGGACAACCGATGCTGGCACAATTGGCGGCAAAATGGATGCGCGGATCTTTATACCGGCCGGAACCACGGATCAGGCCATGCTCAATATCATCGAGTGACCGCGTTTCCCCGAGAAGGGGAATAAATTTCTTTTTCCAAGGCGACTGGATAAAGTTGCCAAGGTCTTTTATCGACTCTAAATCCGGGTACTTGCTGAGAATCAATTCAACTGTCCATCCATTGTAACCATTCAGAAGAAAAGCCAGCTGATCGTTTAAAGTCCAGGAATCGAATTCCCCGACCTTCACCGTCGCCATTTGCTGCAGATACCCCGTGAACTTGTTTCTCTCCGCCGCAAATCCTGCATAATCAACTTGGCTTGTACTCCCCTCATCTTTTATCCGGACATGGGCCTGCAACAGCTCGTTCCAGGTTCCGTGGTCGAAAGTCCCCGCCTGTGCGTCTACCACAGCAAGCGACAAAAAAATCAATAAAAGCATACGGTACATTGTCATCCCCTCTTCCAGGTATGATACCTTTCCATCAAGGCCAGTATCCTTGTCGGCGCATGGGCTCGTTTCCACTCTCCAGCCGCGTATTTGTTGGCTTCCGACAGAGTCGGGTAGGTATGGATGGTGCTGAGGATCTTGTTTAGGCCGAGTTTATATTTCATGGCCAGAACAAATTCGGTCAATAAGTCCCCTCCGTGTTCCCCGACAATAGTCACCCCAAGAATCCGATCCTTGCCGGGCACGGTGAGAACCTTGACAAAACCATGGGCGGCCCCATCGGCAATGGCCCGATCAAGATCATCTATTGCAAAGCGAGTCACCTCGTAGGCGATGGATCTTGCCTTTGCCTCCTGCTCGTTTAACCCTACCCGGGCAACTTCCGGATCGACAAAGGTCGTCCAGGGAACAACCGAGTAGTCGGCTTTAAACTTTTTCCATTCACCGAACAGGGCATTCACCGCAGCGTACCACGCCTGGTGGGCGGCGACATGGGTGAACTGATAGGGACCAGCCACATCGCCTGCAGCGTAGATATTGGGGTAGAGGGTTTCCAGGTAGTCGTTCGTCACCACCGTCCGATCGGTGGCAATGCCCATTTCTTCCAGACCATATCCGGTCAGGCGGGCACTGCGACCGACGGCACAGATCAGGACGTCATAGTCGATACGCTTCTCCACCCCCTGATACAGAACAATCATTGCCCTGCCCTGGTCATCACCAACACAGCGGACAGCGCCATGATTGGTGAGGACTGCCACCCCGTCTTTTTCAAGAGCAGCACGGGTAAAGGCCGAGACCTCAGGATCTTCACGGGCCATGATTCGCTCCCCCCTCTCGATCTGGGTCACCTGGGAGCCGAGCCTTGCAAAACATTGCGACAATTCGCAACCAATCGGCCCGCCGCCAAGAATTACCATGCGTTTCGGTACTTGCTCACAGGTAAGCAAAGCATCCCACAAACTATCGCTGGTAAGATAGCCTGACTCTTCAATGCCCGGCAAGGGAGGGATAAAGGGCCGGGCACCGGCGGCAATTATTATCGAACGGGTGGTGAGTCTTCGTTTTTCACCACCGGCTAGAGCTATCTCAACGGTCCATGGATCGACAACCTTGGCGTAGCCGCCGAGAACCTCCACCCCAAGCCCGGTGTAACGTTCAACGCTGTCGTGCGGCTCAACCGTTGTAATCACCTGCTGCACCCGTTCCATAACTTTACGAAAACTGAAACGGGGTTCAGTGTCTTCAAGGCCATAGAAGCCGCCATTTTTTATATGATGCACGAGCTTGGCACTTTTAATCAAAGCCTTGCTGGGAACACAGCCAAAGTTAAGGCAATCACCTCCCATCTTATGGGCTTCAACAAGGGTCACTTTGGCCTTCACCGCCGCGGCAATATACGAACTGACCAGACCCGCCGCCCCGGCGCCGATAACCACGAGGTTCCGGTCGAATTTTTTTGGCTTCGTCCACCTGCCGTAGACTCGACGCTTTTTCAACCACTGATTGAATTTTTTAGCGATAATCGGGAAAACCCCCAGCAGCGTGAAAGAAAGCAGCAAACCCGGCGAGACGATTCCTTTTAAACCTTCAATGTGTGCAAGTTGCGTCCCGGCATTGATATACACCAGAGTACCGGCAAGCATACCGACCTGACTGACCCAGTAATAGGTAAAAGTCTTGATAGGGGTCAAGCCCATGAGAATATTAATAAGGAAAAATGGGAAGATGGGTACCAACCGCAAGCTGAAAAGATACAACGCACCCTCCTGCTCCACTCCCTTATTGATCGCTTCCAGGCGATCGCCGAACCGTTTTTGCACCCAATCCCTGAGGAGATAACGGGAGACAAGGAAGGCAAGGGTTGCTCCAATGGACGAGGCAAAGGAGATAATCACAAAGCCCCAGACCAAGCCAAAGAAACCTCCACCGGCAAGGGTCATAATTGTCGCCCCCGGCAGGGACAGGGCAGTGACCAGCACATAAATGGCAAAGAAACCAAGGCTCACCATGAACGGAAATTCATCCCGCCACAGGAGAAATTCCGCCTGCCGTGCTTTAATGTTTTCCAAGGTGAGTAAGTGGTTCAAGTCAAAGGCAAAAAAACTGAATATGGCGCCGAAAATCACAGCAACGATGATAAATTTTTTCATGGGAATTCTTGCGGGCTCTGTAAACGGTTTTACCCCAACACCCTTTTCAGGGCCTGAGCTATTTCTTCTATATTGTAGGGTTTTGAGAGATAGTCGTTCATCCCCGCCGCCAAACACTGCTGTTGATCCTCCTTCATGGCATGGGCGGTTACTGCCAGGATGGGGATATCCGAGTGATTTTTTCTGATTGCCTGTGTCGCTTCGATGCCACTCATAACCGGCATTTGAACATCCATGAGAATGAGAGTATAGGGAGAATCGCAGTTTTCCAAAGCCTCAACAGCTTCCCGGCCGTTGTGGACAAATGTTACCTGTGCTATCCCGATTTCACTGAGGATCTGAGCAAGCAATAATCGGTTCATTTCCCAATCCTCGGCCACTAGTATGTGTATATCTTTTCGTTCTCTGAAATCGATCTTTCCCTGCATCTCCGGTCGATCTTCACTGACTCCATCAGCTACCACCACAGGAAGAACAAAGGAAAAAACCGAGCCAAGGCCTTCATGACTAGTCAGACTGATATCGCCGCCGCCAAGAAGCTTAACAATCTTTTGTGAGATTGACAGCCCCAATCCGGTACCGCCAAACTCCCTGCTGATAGTGCTGTCACCTTGGCTGAACGAATTGAAGATCTCTTCTTTTATTGCATCTTTTATCCCGGGCCCAGTATCTTCAATACGAAAATGCAGGTGGCTCCGTTCACCCGGTTCGGCCTTTCCTTCAAAGCCTACGGCGAGCAGAACATATCCCTTCCTGGTGAATTTTATGGCATTGCCCACCAGATTCACCAGGACCTGGTGCAGTCTTATCCTGTCGGTGGTTACAAATTCCGGCAACTCCTCTGCCTTTTCGAGCCGAACTTCCACCCCCTCCCGACTATTCACCCTCGTGATACTCATAACCTCCTCAACCAAGGAATACAGGTTGGTCGGCTCCATAGAGACTTTCAGCTTTCCTGCTTCAATTTTTGATATATCAAGGATATCGTTAATTATTTGCAGAAGCGTCAACCCTGAATAATATATTCCTTCAATATTTTCTCGCTGTTCCTCGGAGATGATCGAGCGAAGTGTCATCTGACTGAGACCGAGAATGCCGTTCATCGGGGTGCGAATTTCGTGGCTCATATTGGCCAGGAACTCGCTTTTTAAACGATTTGCCGATTCGGCCCGTTCTTTGGCAAGGTGCAATTCCGCATGGGTTTTCCGTAAATTTTCGTTGGCCTGGGTCAGTTGAGCGGTCCTCTCGCGCACCCGTTCTTCAAGACGATCATGAGCTTCCTGCAGAGCTATTTCCGCCGCCCGCCTTTTGGTGATATCCCGAACAGACCCTTCATTATAATAGCGATCATCCTTGAAAATACGCCTGATATTGGCGGCAATCCAGACAATCGATCCATCACGGTGACGAAACCGCAGCTCGAGTTCCCTGACATACCCTTTTGCCTGCAAATCTTTCAGTAATTGCTGTCGGTCGGCAGAATCATAGTACAGCTGGGCGGCAATATCCGTCACACAGGCCTTGAGATGCTCGGGCCCATCATAGCCGAACATCGCAGCAAAGGCTGGATTGACTGTGATGATTTCACCTTCATCGGTAATAACGCTTATTCCTTCCGTGGCATTTTCGAAGATTGAGCGATATTGTTTTTCAGCAGCCGCGAGCTGGGTCGTTTTGGCCTTGAGAGTGGAAATATCCCGAACGGCAACAACCGTCGTTTTTCGCTCGGCGGGCACAAAGCGTATCTCACAGCAAATTTCTTCCCCATCCTGGGTGCGGATAAATTCCCTGATTTCTTGGGTTCCATTGTGGAACATTTCGGCAAACGGGCCAGGCTCATCAACCAAACTGGATTCCCAGATAAAACTACCGACTAAATCCTTACGGCGTATCTTGGCAAATTTCCCCGTAGCTCCTCCACGCAGGTCGATTATCCGCCCACCCTCATCAAGCCAGATGAAAATATCGGGAAATACCTGGAAAACCGTCCGCAGGTCATCATTACGTTTCCGCAACTCCTTCGAACTGAGATCAAGGGACAATTGAATCCGTTCGATGGTCGCATCAAATTCGTTATAGGCCTGTTCCACCAGTTCGGCAAAGGGTTCAAAGGCGGTGGCGACACCCCTCCTGTCCAGCCTTTTTAATTGTCGTCGTAACAGCCGGTGCACGGTCAATCCTCGGAAATCGTTGTTATGGTCATTGTCTGATTATGCAACATCACTCTCTCCCCAGGACGAAACGGCGCAATCTCACCATAAGAATAAAATCCGGTCATGGCCGGATTGTTGCGATAACTCTCACGGACACTTTCCGTTTCCTCCTCGGTCAGCTGCTTGAGTACCGCCTTACGACCCATGCAACTGATGAGAATGCACAACTCGGGAGATTCTCCACCCAAGCTCTTAGAAATTTCCGCTGCCTGAGCAGCGCCATCGATGAGGTCATCGGGAACAGCCCGCATGAACCGGGCATAACAACCACTGGGGACATCACCGGCAAACCCAAGGGCGTTTTTCTCCTCGTCCACATGGGTGATCGTTCTGACAAAGGGTTCGTCCGAGTCATCCGGAAGAATAGAGAGAGGGAAAAGTAAGCCGGCGGCCGGCAGTTGATTTGCATGCTTGCCAAGATATTCCTTATACAGCGCAAGGGCGGATTGCCCATCCAGTTCACTGAGGATATTGCCATGCGATCTTGTTATCAGCCGCTCCGGCCCAAAAGGGATCCAGCCGCCACTCGATCCAAAGCCGATCCGCAGTTGGTCTCCATACAACCCCATCGCAGCTATCGAAGAAGTACGAACTTGGCCATCAAAGATGATATAAGTGTTTTTAAAGTCCAAACCATCTCCAGCCAGGCCTCCGGTAACCGAAATCTCAATCGGCAACAGTTCATTAAGACCGCGCACGACTTCACTGCCATTGGTCAGGATACCATCAGCCAGAACAAAGAGATGTCGCAAACCCTGGCGGGGAATCTGACTAACCAGAGCTTTGGTAGCCTCGAAGCTATTCGAGTAATCACGAATTGATACACAAGCCCCGACCACTGAGGTCTTCTTAAAAGCAATGGCTGTCGCTATGAGCCTGTTATCCGAGACAGTGGTGTCAATAATCTCTCCGGCTGTGGAACAACCGATCATTCGGGCACCTGGAAACACCACCCGCAGCAAAGCAACGCAAGAGCTTTCAGTAATAATCCGGGTAGCCCCAAAGACCAACACCAGATCGGCATCAAGTTTCCCGTCTGTACCGGGTTCCTGATCCCAGCCAAGGCTACCATCCCAACAATATTGACGAATTTCCATATACATCCATCCTGACAAGCCTTCTAATGTCCCTTGCGGGGTGAAAAAACATTCAAAACAGCTATTCTAAGGGAAGAAAGAAGCAGAATCCGAGAATATAAAGCCTGCTGTTTGCTCCCTGTATACCGAAGGGTTCCAACATGTCCTTTATCGAAGTATATATTCCGCTCCGAAAAATTGATAATGAAAAATGTCCATAAACCTTCCCGTTTGCATAGAGAGGGTTTTGAGCTTCCCCAAGATGCCTGAGAGATTTATTTGTCATTTTCGCGGAACAGTTTTACAATATTCAATTGTGGTGAAGAATGCAGGGACATAACGGTGCGGTGAGCGCTTAGCCTCGATAAAAAAGGCTCGTTCGTCGGCACCCTAAAAAGAGCAAAGCAATGAAAGATTATTACCGGATACTTGGCATTACCAGATCCTGTACCTCCGAGGAGATTCGCAAAAGCTATCGAAGACTGGCGATGCAGTATCACCCCGACCACAACCCTGACGATCCGTCTGCCGAAGAAAGATTCAAGGAGGTAGCTGAAGCTTACGGAGTGCTCACCGATCCGGTTAAACGCCGGCAATATGACAGTTGCCGAGCAGGTGACAGCACCTATTCCCAAGAACACCCAGGTGGATTTACTTACAGTCAGGAAGATATCCTCCGGGATCTCTTTAAGGATCCGCACTTTCAGCAGATGTTTTCCGGATTGTTGCGGGAATTCCAGCGTTCCGGCTTCCGCCACAATTCAAAGTTCATTAAGCGAAGTTTTTTCGGCGGCAAAGGCGGCATGTTCATCGGTGGCATTTTTTTCATCGGCTCCTTGGCCGGACCACTTCTGGCGGGAGCCGCCCGCAAAGGTCTGTCGGGAAAATCTTCTCTCCTCAAGTCGGTTGGCAGTGCCTTCACCTCCTTGCTCGGCTCAGGTTTTAAAACCATTACCCAGGGCCGAAAAAAGAGTATTACCCCGTCCATCGGCCATCCGGAATTCGACACAACCTACAACACACCACTTACCGGTGCCGAACTCAAGCAAGGAAAAACAATCCAGATTATGGTCTACGGTGAAAGTGGCGAGCAGACCTTACAGGTGAGAATTCCTCCAGGAAGCCGGAGCGGCCAAAAACTGCGCCTGCGGGGTAAGGGCCGCTCCAGCCATTTAGGCAGAGGCGACCTCTATCTCCATCTGGTGCGAATAGATCGCTGAGCGGCCCATCATGACCGCACCTCCTGCGGATGACTCTGCAGAATAAACATTGCTGCAAGAACAACTATTACCCCGGGAATTACCCGAAGATGCGGCAGCCCGTGCCCGAGAGCCAGGTCAATCAAAAGAACGAGACCCGGATACAGATAGGAATAGGCCGTTACCTTGGTCGGTCCGAGGTAAACAACGGCGTACTGGGTTAAAAAAAAGGTGACAATGGTTGTGAAAATAGCCAGATAAACTACCCCCAGCCCAACAAATGCCGGAACATCGGCCCAAACAACCACCGGCAGTTTCCCGCCGGCAAAAACGAGTAGCCAGAGGCTGCCGGTAACCAATACCCAGAAAGTCATGACGGCCATTGGCTCCCCCCGGTGAAGCAGTTTGACCAAGGGGGTATACAGCCCCATAGCGAAACAACCGCCGAGAAAAATCACATCGCCCCGATTCCATTCCAAAGCCAGAAGTTGCCCGGGATCACCGCGAAAAATTACCCAAACGACTCCACCCATACCGCAGACCAGGGCCAGCAACTGGTCGCGCCCCAGCTTTTCACCGTTGATAAGGAAAGCATAACCCCCGGAGATCGAAGGCACCAAGGCAAAAATCACACTGGTGTTCAAGGCAGTTGTTAAGCGAAGAGCCGAAAACATGCAGACGAAAAATATAACCAGAGAACCGCTAATCAGGGCGCACCGCCCAAAAAGAGAAACGGAAAATCCAAGACCGTAACGAAAATGGACCCAGGGCCCAAAGAGAAAAGCCGCCAGGAGAAAGCGCACAAGGGTAAGGATGGCTGGATCAAGGTCACGGCTAATTGCCGCCCCAACCGTAAAGGAGGTGGAAACAAAAATCGCTGCAATGACCATCAGCAGATGGACAAAGATGATCGATGGTTTTTTTCCACCGATACCAAACCTCTCAATGTATTTCCCTGGCAATTGTCTCGACTCCGTTACCGGATCTCCGGTGGACCCTTCGGTATTGGTTCCGATGACCTGAAAAAGATGGATTTGGTCGAGTTGCAAGAAAAAACTGGGAAATCAAATTGTTGCGACATGGACAACCTGCCCTTTCTGATGAACAACCGCGACAATTTCACCTTCACTTATCCGTTCATCGGCTGTTGCCCGCCAGGAAGCACCGGAATATTTAATCCATCCCTCGGCGGGCGGTGCAATAGTTACACACACCACCCCTCGATCACCGGGAACGGCAAGCTGCATAGAGACATCCTCTGTTTCCATGGTTGGAGTGGAGGATAATGACCTTTTCTGAATAACTTCTCTCAACAACAGGGGGACGAACGATGCAGCAATAAAAAACCCTAGCTGCGCGACAATGCTTGTTGTCGGGACAAACCAGACGACGAGGGCGGCAGCCAGCGCACCGGCGGCAAAAAAGAAAAGAACAAAACCGGGCAAAACCAGTGCCGGAAGCAAGAGCATCACGCCCATCATCAGCCAGTATAAAGCAGGATCCAGCATTACTTCTTCCACCCGTGATGCCAACGCACAACCTTCGGGTCAGATACATTTTCCATTCAATCCACTCCGTGCCGGCTACTCAGCTCTTTTATCAATTCCGAACAAAGAGTGGTACACCACCCCACCGAGGACGACAAACATCGGCCAGATCCATATAAGACCAAGCCCCAATGGCAGGGCGGAAACCATGGAAATCAGACCCATAACAATAGAAAGGCCAAACATCCTCCACCATTTCCCATGGATAGCCTTCCTGGATGTCTCCATGGCCTGCCATGGAGACATCTTCCGATCAACAATGAGCGGCACAGTCATGGTGTAGCCGATGGCCAGGTAGATGCCCGGCAGAACCAGGAGCAACAAACCGATAACAACCAGCAGTGTCTGGAGAATGGTCGCAACAACGAGTTTTCCCGACACGGAAAACCCCTCAAAGACCATTTTCCAGGCAATGGGTTCTCCCACCACCTTTCTGATGCCGATCAAGAGAAGCCCTGCGGAAAAAATCACCAGTATCACATTAACAATCAACTGAAAAAGTACTCTTCCCAGTGCTCCGGTTAAATTCACTCCATCGTAATTGTTTATTTGGGACGGTAGGAGGAAAGAGCCGGCGGTAACAAGAATAAGGAGTGTCAGGTACATAACCGCGCTGCCCGCCCAAACGGTTGCCTTGACACCCTTGGTTTGAGCCCACGCCTCCTTGAGGAGGCCGATAATGGTGAAACGATAACTCGATCCTTCTTGAGCATCCGCTGTTTGACCTATGTCTTCGCTTATGCAATCCGAAGGAAGATCATCCGCTTCCTCCTCAGCCTCCGATATCTCAACAGGAAGACAGTCGGAACAATATAATCGACCATCTTTGGCAATAAACGGTACACCGACGCTGTCTTTTTTGCCGCATTGCCAGCATTGTTCCTTATCCATGCCATAGGGTTGATTTTCAATTTCCACCTGAGCCACTTTTTCCACCGCTTGTCCTTCCTCCGGCAAACCGGTGTCAAGCGATTGCACCGATGGTACTGGATGTTCATCAACGACCTGCGCAGCATCGGTAACCGGGGCGATTGCCTCGACCGACTGCTCAACACGCTGTCCCACCGACTGCGCAATAAAGTCGTGGACAGCCGGTGCGCCATCGGTAAAAAAGTCGTTGAGGCTCGCGGGATCTCCGTCCTCTTCTTTGCTCCGTTCGGCCCCTTTGGCCATCTCTTCATCTATCTCCGAGGCAATGTCTGTCCAGTTAAAAACATCCTCCCGCTCAACAACAGTCTCGGCCTTCACTTCCGGTTGTGACCGATCGATTTCGGGTGCCGCCTCGGCTGTCAAAATATCGATATTATCTTCGTCCGACCATGCGCTATCCTCAACCTCCCCGGTGCCATCGGCGACATCCTCCTGTTGCTCGATTCCCTCCGCCACCTCCTCGATGACGGCCGGAGATATTAAAGCTTCAGGCTCGGTTGGTTTCAAAATATAGGGTGACGGCTCCTGATCTTTCGGCGGCACCTCGGCTATGGCAATGAGAGCGGCAAATACACCCTGGCATTTTGGGCATTTTACTTGCTTCCCGTTATACGAATCATCCGCAGAACCTTTCACCCCGCAGTGGGGACACTGTATTTTCATTGAACTCCTCCAACTTCTTTGGCCAAATTATCCTGCAAATTTTTCATGATCAACAACGGATATGCAGTGCCTGGCCCAAGAGTTTTAATCTGAGAATACCTCCAGAAGGTGCAACCATACCATCCGCTCTCTGTACTCCTCCAGCCTCCGTCTTTCTTCTCCAAAACCATTTTGCCCCCGGCAAACAGAATAAATACCTTAGAAATTCGTGTATAAAAAACAAGAAACGATTTTACAAGGTACATATAATTTGAAAATGCATATAATTATCGTATTATTAAATAGAAGCCGATGCAAATACAATATATTTTTCCGCCACTTCTTGCAAATGAGCCACCATGGAAAAAATCATAATCGCGGCAATGGCCCGAAATCGCATCATTGGTCGTAACAATAAACTCCCTTGGCACATCCCAGAAGAACTCCGTCTATTCAAAAAAACCACCATGGGATATCCAATGATCATGGGACGAAAAACCTTTGACTCATTCCCCGCCCCTCTTCCCGGCAGACGCCACATCATTATCAGTCGTAACCGAAATTATGAGCCTCGAGGTGGTGAATATGCCCCATCGCTCACCGCCGCCCTCCATCTCTGTGATCAATCCGACAAGGTTTTTATTATAGGTGGAGCCCAGATTTTCAAAGAGGCGATTGCCATAGCGACAACTATCATCCTCACCCTGATCGACAGAGACGTGGAGGGAGATGTTTCCTTCCCCGAATTTCCTGAAGAAGACTTTTATGTGGCGGAAAGCGAGTACTACCAAGGCGACGCCGAGCACTTTACCGTTGTCACCTACCGCCGCCGATCCCCCCAATGCTGACGTGCTGCTGAAAAAACAAGAACCCCCACCCGGGAATCGACTAACAGCAGCAGGCGGAATTCAACAAAAAAAAGGGCCAATTCGCCAAGCGAATCGACCCTTTCTCCACGATTGTTTCAGTAGCCAGTCTATCGATTCAATCAACCGATAGTAAATGGTTTACATAATTCGTCGCTTTCTGCAGCAATCCTGCCGCAGGACTGGCAAGAATATTTCATCGCCGCAAGCTTCTCCTTGCAAACATGGGTGGCAGCAACATCTGCCGCTCCGCAAAACGAACAGGCAATGACCTCAACTGAAGGGTTACACAGGTGCCCGGGATCGTCGGCCACAGCTCCACAATTTTTACAGGTATGAGCCATAACAAGCCTCCTTATTTTGGTGTAGATTAATTCTTAAATACATTCTGATTTGCACCGGCAGGTAATTCACAAAAAAGATGGGAACCGAAAGTTGCAACTGTTAACCTCATCGCAATTACCTGCCGCTACCTGCTCACTACCCTAAGCAACCTCTCCTGATTGTCAATAGTAGTCCAACCTGGAAATCGACACCAGTACAGTGCCCGCAAAAGTGTATTTTCTGACTAAAATGATCTGCGCCGATCATAAAACCGGTAACATCCTCAGCACATCCTTGAAATTCTGTATGCTATAGGGCTTCGCAATCGCACCGATGAAACCGTAATCCTGGTAATTGGACATAATCGGATCATTTGAGTAGCCGCTCGATACAATCAGACTAGCATGCGGAGAAAAAGAGAGAATCTGCTCGGCTGCCTGCTTTCCACCAACCCCGCCTGGAATTGTCAAATCCATGATAACAGCGCGAAAAGACTCTCTGGTTTCCAAAGAAGCCCTGTAAAGTTCAATAGCCTCTTCTCCACTGGTACACGTTGTCACGGTATATCCAAGATGGGTGAGTATTGATTCGGCAATTTCTCTGATCATCTCTTCGTCGTCCATGACAAGAATAGAGCCACCCTTATGTTCATCTGATCCGTGTGTCGCCATACCCGTCTGGTAATCAGCATATGGCTCGCCAATCGAAGGCATGAGGATTGTAAAGGCTGCACCTTGGCCAACCACTGACCTCGCAAAAATAATGCCGCCATGCCGGGTAATTATCGAGTAGACCGAAGCGAGCCCCAGGCCGTTTCCTGTTGACTTGGTGGTGAAATAGGGATCAAAAATTCGTTTCAAATCATCTTCCGGTATACCGCACCCTTGGTCGGCAAATGTCAAACGAATATAGGGCCCTGCTGAAAGTGACATGCTATTATCGTCACTTAAAAACTGGTTTTCGGCAGTCACTGCCAAAGTCCCTCCGCCAGGCATTGCTTGTGCGGCATTGATAATGATGTTGTGGAACACCTGGCTTATCTGACCCTCGTCGGCTTCGAATGCATGGATTTCAGCCGGAATATCAACACTTCCCTTGACGTTTGAGCCATGAAGGGCAAGAGAAAGTGATTCCTTTATAATGTGCTGGGGTGAGACCACCTTTTTAACCGGTTCGCCGCCACGGGAAAAAGTCAGAAGCTGGTGGGCAAGTTCTCCGGCCCGCGCCGCCGCTTTTTCAGCCGCCGACAGAGGTTTATATGATTTATGGCCGGCATCGAGAAAAACCTTGGCAAAGGATATATTGCCCACTATGCCCGTTAAAAGGTTGTTAAAGTCGTGGGCGATACCTCCGGCAAGAATGCCCAGAGATTCCAGCTTTTCAATTTTCAGCTGTTCTTTTTCGTGATTTTTCCGTTCGGTGATATCGCGTGAAATGGAGATGAGATGCAATTCGCCATTCATTGGGATAACTCTGGCAGACATCAATCCCGTAATGAGACTGCCGTCTTTTCTTCGGAACCGGGCTTCGAGATTCTCGTAGTATCCCTTCTCTCTCAGCCCCTGCACCAACCGAGCGCGATCAGCCGGATTTTCCCATATGTCGAGCTCCAATGAGGTTTTCCCGGCAACATCATCTTGGCTATAACCGGTTATCCTGGCAAATCCCTCATTAACTGCTACATAAAGCCCGTCCTCAAGTCGGTTAATACTCACAGCATCCGGACTAAAATTAAACGTCAGACGGAACCTATCCTCACTTTCTCGCAGGGCATCTTCTATCTTCTTTCGCTTGGTTATGTCTCTTGCTGCCGCATAGATCGTGTTGCCATGAGCTCGAGAACGCCATTCTATCCATCGATACGTGCCGTCACTTTTTCTATAACGATTCTCAAAGTTCAGGACATCTTCCTTGTCCTCAAGTTTGGCAATGGCCTTGAGGGTTGCATCCATATCTTCCGGATGCACAAGATCAAGAAACCTGCTTCCATGAAACTCGGCTACGCTGTACCCCAGGACTTTTTCCCACTCAGGATTCACACGAAGGAACTTTCCGTCGGTATTGGCAATACAGAGAAGGTCCAAGCTCAGAAGGAAATAACGCTCAATCTCCTCATTCTTTTCCTGCAGCGTACGTTCCATCCGTCTGCACTCGGTGATATCACGACAGATACTGATTACAGCCGGCTGATCATCCCATAGGATGCGACGCGCACTGACCTCGGTGGGGATAGCGCTGCCGTCCTTGCATTGATGCACGGTTTGAAAGACAATCTGACCGGTTTCCACCAACTGTGACATTCGATCATTTACATGCTGTGCTTCTTGGATCGTATCTATCTGGTTGACAGTCAACATGAGCATCTCCGAGCGAGTATAACCGAGTCGGGTACAAGCCAACTGGTTGACTTCCAGAATTCGCGCCTGGAAATCGTGGATAAATATCGCATCGTTGGCATTATCAAAGACCAGCTGGTATTTTTTCTCGCTTCTCTCTATTATCTCCTGCTTTCTTTTTTTCGCCTCACTCTCCCAGAGAATTTCTTCAGCTTTTTTGTGCTCGGTTATATCGCTGAGGGTTAACCGATATACGGGTTCAACAGACGATTCGTGCACAGCAATGACAGCCCGCAGCCTCACCCAGAATACGGCCTTGTCATCTCGCACCATCCGCAATTCCAACACCTGCGGCTTGCCCGTCTGAGAAAGGTTCTTTCTCATGAGGTAATAAATATCCTGGTCGTCCCGGAAAACAAATTTGGAGAATCTCTGCTGCCCCAACTCCTCCCTTGGGAGACCCAGGAGGGTCGCGGCAGTGAGGTTAGCTTCGAGAACTACTCCCTGATCGTTGGTTGTGCAATAACCCACCGGTGCGAGATCAAACAGATCGAAGTATCGTTCTTGAGCGACTTCGAGCTCAGCCTGCGCACGACGCAGTTCCTCATTCTGTAACTCGAGTTCAAGCTGGTATACGAGCATTTCATGGAGCATCCGCTGAATTTCTTCGGATGTCATGGTTGCTAATTCAGCAGGAGTCAGCCCCGTTTCTTTCAGGGCGAGTTCCTCTGCCCGTTGCCGAAGAACTGCAGCATTTTTGTTATTGATATCATTACGTTCCATACTATCCTTTCGATATTTTCCAAGAACAGGTTACAAATCGACCAACACAAATCTTCAGCTGCTTCGGCTATTATAAAGCCTGGCAAAAGTAAGGGAAATATAACCTGACAGATATGCACCCTAGAGTTTCGTCTCTTGTTATTTAAGAAAGAATTTCGTGAAGGTATTTAACCCCCTTGTCGGGAATTATTAAATAGAGTGTATCGAATGGCATGTCTAAAAACAAGTATCGCAAGAAATTACTCCTCCCCTTCGATTCTTCGACGCTTTTAACCACAAGAATTATCCTTAACATTCACTGACTCTGTGCTGTACCGATTCCTTGCTTCAACCTGCCTCGCCACACCGACTCGAACTCGGAGAAATGTTATTGGCAAAAAAATTGCAAAATTTAGCGCAAAGGAGTAGCCTAGCCGCTTTATTTGTACGCCGGAGGTTAAGCTGACCATTTTCCCCGTGGTTCTTTCAAATGGTCTCAGTTTACTCCCTTTTTCATCCCTTCAATTAACCGGTCGTGAGAGATATGACTAGAATTGTTATCAGTGGTACCGGGGTATACACACCCCCATTTTCCATTTCAAACGAAGAGCTTGTTGCCTCCTTTAATACCTATGTACAAAATTATAACAGTGAACACAGCAAAGAAATTGCCGATGGGTCTCGTCAGGCTCTGGCTGAGTCCAGTGCCGAGTTCATCGAAAAGGCCTCCGGCATTAAGAGCAGGTTTGTCATGGATAGAGAGGGTGTACTTGATCCGAAGCTTATGTGTCCGCAGTTGCCGAAACGCTCCCTAGAAGAGAGATCGATCCAGTGTGAAATGTCTGTATCTGCCGCCCAAGAAGCGCTGCAGAAAGCCGGCAAGAATCCGCAGGATATCGATGCCGTCATCGTCTCCTGCTCCAATATGGAACGCCCTTATCCGGCAATGGCCGTCGAAGTGCAAGAAGCGTTGGGTATTTCCGGGTTTGCCTTTGACATGAATATCGCCTGTTCATCTGCAACCTTCGGCATCCAGACAGCGGTTGATTCCATTTTCAGGGGGAATGCCAGGGCAATTCTCATGGTGAATCCGGAAATCTGCTCCGGCCATTTGAACTTTCGTGACCGTGACAGTCACTTTATCTTTGGTGATGTATGCACAGCGGTGATTATCGAGCGGGAGGACTTTTGCTGCAGAAAAGAGGTCTTTGAGATTATCGGGACAAAACTGGCAACAAAATTTTCAACCAACATCTATAATGGCTTTGGTTTTCTGGGAAGAACAAGACCGGGTCAACACTCTGAAAAAGAAACACTTTTCGTCCAGGAGGGCCGAAAAGTGTTTAAAGAGGTGGTTCCCCTGGCAACAGAAATCATCCGCAATCATCTCGCAGAACACCACATTCAACCGACTGATTTAACGAGGGTATGGCTCCACCAAGCAAATCTCAACATGAATCAGCTCATTTGCAAAAAATTGCTCGGCATGGAAATCACCGAGGATGTTACCCCGACTATCCTCGATACTTACGCCAATACCGCCTCGGCCGGATCGATAATTTGCTTCCATAAGCACCATGAGGACTTAAAAGAACATGACCTTGGGGTAATCTGTTCCTTTGGCGCTGGATATTCCGTCGGCAACATCATAGTGCGCAGAATAAATCTTTAGTTCCCTGACATTTCAAAGGGGTTACCGTCAGAGTTGGTTGCCCCTTAAGAAATTCCTCTTGGCAACCCCTTGAAAGTCAAGAGCATTTTATCGGAACTTCTCAATATATTGACATTTTTTCTTCGAGCGCCTCGCGAACCTTGGCGGCCAATTCTCTCCTAGAGAAGGGTTTTTGGAGAAAGCATACTCCTTCAGCCAACATGCCTTGATTGGCTATGATATTGGACGTGTAGCCCGACATGAACAGACATTTCATTCCCCGTTGAATGCCACCTAGCTGTTCGGCCAGATCCCAGCCATTCATCTCGGGCATGATCACATCGGTCAAGAGCAAATGAATTTGACCGACAGACTGTTGTGCCAGGCTGAAAGCCTTGTCCGTAGTATCTGCTGCAAGTACATTGTAACCAAGGTGTTGCAGTAAGGTTGTGGTCATTTTCAAGATCGACGACTCATCCTCGACAAGCAGGATGGTCTCATTGCCTCCCACCACAGGGTTTATGAAATCCTCTGGCCGTGCCTGCCCTGTCCCATCCAAATCCACATACCGGGGAATGTATATCCTAAAGGCTGTTCCCTGTCCAGGCTCACTGTATGTATTAATAAATCCTTTGTTTTGCTGAACGGCACCATAGACAGTGGAAAGGCCAAGTCCGGTTCCTTCACCGACATCCTTGGTCGTGAAAAACGGTTCGAAGATGCGGGTAAGCGTCTCCTTGTTCATGCCACTGCCATTGTCGCTTACGGAGATCCAAACATATTCACCTGGGATGAAACCCTCCTGACCGCTGCAGTCTTCCTCATGCAAGGTGCTGTTTCCTGTTTCAACAGTAATTTTGCCGATGCCGGCAATAGCATCGCGGGCATTCACACAGAGATTTGCCAAGATCTGGTCGATCTGGGATGGGTCCATTTTGATCATCCAGAGACCAGATCCCGGCAACCAGGCGAGATCTATGTCTTCGCCTATGAGCCGCCGCAACATCTTCAACATCCCTTCTACAACCTCATTGAGACTCAAAACCTTTGGCAGGATGATCTGCTTTCGAGCAAAGGCCAACAATTGTCGGGTAATATCGGCGGAACGGACGGCTGCCCTGTGGATTTCTTTTAAGTCGGCAAAAAGAGGCTGCATGGGATTTAATTGTTCCATGGCCAGTTCGGCATGACCGAGAATAACACCGAGCATATTGTTGAAATCATGGGCTACTCCTCCAGCTAGCTGCCCAACGGACTCCATCTTCTGGGCCTGAATCAATTGACCACGCAACTTCTCCTGCTCTACCTCAGCTTTCTTCCGTTCGGAAATATCATGGACGATGGAATGGATCAGTGTTTTCCCTTTCACACTGATATTACTGCTATATATCGAAACATCCTTAACCGATCCATCGGCCAGTCTATGACGGAATTCGTAATAGACCCTTTGCCGATTCTTCACATTTTCCATTGCTGCTTTAATCTGTTCCGGCGAGAGGGTATTGATGTCGTGAACCCGCATCAGCCGCAACTGATCCACTGACCAGCCATAAAATTCTTCCGCTGCTTTATTGGCATCGACTATGCTGCCATCATCGGGATCGACAAGAAGTTTGATAGCTGAGTGTTCTTGAAAAAGGTCGCGAAATTTCTTTTCACTCTCCTTAAGATCCTCCACAGCTTCCACCTGTTTGGTAATTACTTCCGAAAAGAGAATGATACCGCCAGGTTTGCCTGCATGTTCATACCATGGATGAATTTCCCAGCGAATCCAATCAAGTTTTCCATTTGCTCTCGGCAAGAGATCCTGATCACACCGTTCAATAGCTCCCAGAAGACAACGTCGGTGAATCTCCTTCAGCCGCTCTGGGATTTCCGGAAACACTTCGTAATGTGATTTTCCGACAACCGGTCCGCCATCTATATTATAATCTGTCAGAAAACGTCGGCTCGCAGCGATGTATCGCATCTCACTGTCAAACATCGCAATTGCCGCAGGGGCATATTCAATAAAGAGCTGCAGTACCTGTTGGTGTTTTTGAATGGTTTCTTCTGCAATTTTACGTTCGGTTATATCCCGCACGCTGGCAATTACCCCCTTGATCGCTGGTTCGTGCAAAAAACTCTGGACGATAGCCTCGCAGAAGACCCAGTCGTGAGTTTTATGGAGATGCCGATATTGGACCGTAACGGTTTTTTCTGGATGTTCGGTGACTTCCTTCCAGACCGAAAGGATGGCTTGCAGATCGTCGGGATGTATAAGGAAGTCAAGCTTTCGTCCCTCCAGTTCGGCAACCTGAAACCCAGTAATTTTCTCCGCCGAGGGACTGACGTACCTTTGACTTCCATCGGCATTGATGATCACCAGGCTATCCGAGGAATTCTTTACAAGAAATTGCAGCCGATCCTCACTCTCCCGAAGAGCATTTGTTGATTTTTGAATCTTAGCGCTCAGGCGAGCTATCAGAAAAAACAGAAGGACTGAAGTGCAGACCATAAAGATCAGCCCTTTGGATATGGCTATCTTTGTTATGAGCTCCGGATCTCGGACAAACCAGCCTAATGCCGTGTCGGAAAAATAGATCCACGCACAGCCGAAAAGGGCATAAACTATGACGATCTTACCGGTTTCCTGATGCTTCTTCATTTATCAATCTGCGGCTCTCGCTTTTTATCTTTTGCGTGATCCCTGGCTATCAGCATATAGATAGACGGAATAACAAAGAGAGTAAACATGGTGCCGATAGTCATACCGCCAACAAGGACTAAACCTATGAAGTTTCTAGCCAGTGCACCGGCACCAGTGACTAGGGTCAGGGGAAAATGGCCGGCAATGGTCGCCCCGGAAGTCATGAGCACCGGCCGAAGACGGGTGATTGCCGCCTCCTGGATAGCCTCCCGTTTCGAGAGCCCTTTTTCCTGCAATTTATTGGCAAATTCAACAATCAGAATGCCATTTTTCGACACCAAACCCACTAGGGTAACAAGCCCAACCTGGGAATAGATATTGAGCGTCGTTGTCCAGCCATGGGTCCAGAAGTCAACACTCGGGTTGGGCATTTTCAAGAAGGTGAAAAGCAAGGCCCCGAACATACCCAAAGGCACCGATCCGGCCAGAATGACGAAAGGATCACGGAAACTGTTGAACTGGGCGGCGAGCACCATAAAGATCAGAATCACTGCAAACCCAAAGGCCGGCAAAAACTTGTTGCCCTCGGTTCTCAATTGCCGTGACTCACCTGTATAATCAAGCACATATCCTTTAGGAAGGATCTTAATTGCCTCATCTTCCAGAAACCGCAGGGCCTCATCCAAAGGCCGTATTGCCACACCACTGATCTTCACCGCATTCAACTGCTGAAAACGGTTTAAAGACCGGGCTCCGGTTGTGTTTTTAATGGTAGCGACAGCCGACAATTGAATGGGTTTGCCGGCCGGTCCGGTAACGTAAATATTCCCGAGTTGATTTGGGTTCAACCGTTCAACACGATGAATCTGCGGAATGACCTTGTAACTGCGACCGGAGATATTAAAGCGATTAACATAATTTCCTCCCAGCATGGTCCCGACATCCGAACCAACCTGTTGGAGATTGAGTCCTAAATCCGCCACCTTGTCACGATCGATGACAATTTCCGATTGGGCTTGGTCCATCTTCACATCAATAAGCGGTGGAAAAGCAAACATCTTGCTTTGTATGGCCTTTAACTGGATCTGCTGGGCAAACTGCAAAATCTGGTCGGCTTCAGCTGTCGAGGCAATGACAAATTCCACCGGAAACTGGCCCCCGCCCGGCAGGGCCGGAGGTATGACTGGAAACATCCGGATACCGGGGATGGCATGGAGCTTCTGTTGTACCTCCGGCATGATCTGAAAAACATTTCGTTGGCGTTTTTCCCAGGGCTTCAACACCATACCACCGAAACCGGAGGTCGGGAAAGTGATCTGAAAGGTGAAATCGGTCTCAGGAGTGCTCATGAAGGCATCGTTGGCCGCCGCCGCATACAGCCTGTTTTGATCGAGAGTTGAATTAGCCGCAGCATCAAGGATGCCGAAAATAACCCCCTGGTCCTCGGCTGGCGCCAACTCCTTGGCGGACATCATAAACATCGGAAATGCCAACAGAACAAGAACAAACCAAACCATATACACTGCAGGCCTGGCGTTCAAAGTGCCAGCCAGCATTCGTCCGTAAAAAGCTTGGATTTTTTTAAAATCTCTGGCTATTTTTCCAGCGAAACCTCGTTCTTCATATCCCGGTTTTAATATTTTAGCCGACATTACCGGGGAAAGAGTCAAGGCCACAATCCCGGAAATGGTTACGGCACCGGCCAAAGTGAAGGCAAATTCCCTGAAGAGCGATCCGGTTAACCCCCCTTGCAGGCCGATAGGGGCATAAACCGCTGCCAAGGTAATGGTCATGGCAATGATTGGGCCGACCAGCTCCCTCGCGCCGTTGATTGCCGCGTCATAGGGCGATTGCCCCGCCCGGAGGTGACGCTCGACATTTTCCACCACAACTATGGCGTCGTCGACTACCAGACCGACGGAGAGGACAATAGCCAGGAGGGTCAAGAGATTAATGGTGAAGCCAAAAACCTGCATCAGGAAGATACCGCCGATAATGGAAACGGGTATAGCCACTACCGGCACCAGCACAGATCGAAACGACCCGAGAAACAAAAATATTATCACCACGACGATGAGCAGGGTGTCAATGAGCGTCTTGATAACCTCATGGATCGCATTGGTGATATAATCGGTGGCATCGTAGGCAATCTTGGCCTGCATGCCACTGGGCATTTGTTTCTGGACGGACGCAAGCTCGGTCCGTACCCGCTTGATGACATCGATGGAATTGGCGTTGGGTAAGGGCCAAATGCCCATAAAGACGGCGGACTCGCCGGAGAAACGCACTTCCGCCCCATAATCCTCGGCACCGAGGACCACCTCGGCGATATCTTCGAGGTGTATAGCCGTTCCACCTTCTTCCCGGATCACCAGTTGTTTAAATTCACGCACCGAGCGCAGATCAGTATCAGCGGTGAGATTGACCTGAATCAACGAGCCCTTGGTCTGGCCGACTGCGGACAGGAAGTTATTGCTGGCGAGGGCCTGCCGGACCATCGCCGGGCTGATATTAAAGGCCGCCATCCGTTCGGAATTAAGCCAGATGCGCATCGCAAAAGTACGTCCACCGAGAATATCGGCACGCTGAACTCCCTCAAGCGCGGAGAGGCGTGGCTGGACAATCCGAACCAGGTAGTCGGTGAGTTCGTTCTGATGCAAGTCTTTAGCGACAAAACTCAAGTAGGCTGAGGCAAACTGGCTGTCTGCCGACTGAACATTGATGGCTGGAACCTGAGCCTCGGGGGGCAGGTCGCCGCGGATCTGATCGACCTTGGAACTGATCTCCGAGAGAGCCTTTATCGGGTCGTAATTGAGCTTCAATCGTGCATTGATGGTTGAGAGCCCCTGAGCGCTCTGGGATTCAATATAATCAATGCCGTCGGCAGCGGCTATCGCCCGCTCAAGCGGCGTGGTGATGAACCCCCGAACCAGGTCGGCACTTGCCCCGACATACACGGTAGTAACGGAAACCACCGAGTTGTCACTGCGCGGATATTGACGGACGTTAAGATTGCGAATTGCCTGCAGACCGACGATCACGATCACCAGACTGATTACCAGTGCGAGGACCGGTCGACGGATAAAAATATCGGTAAATTGCATGTTCTTTCAGCTGTCTTCTGGTTTCGGGGAAAGTTTGAATTCAGGGGTAAGTTTATTATCCACTTCAACAGATTGGCCATTCCGAAGTTTAAAGACCCCGGTAGTAACAACGGTGTCGCTCTCTGTCAATCCGGAGATTACCGAAATAAAATCCCCTCGCTTTTCTCCGAGACGAACAAACTGCTGACGTACAACCTTCGCTTCCTTGCCACTTTTTTCGTCTGTTTTATTGTCAACAATAAACACCGAATCACTATAGGGGGCTGATAGAACCGAGGTTGCCGGAATGGCCAGGACTTCATTTTCAACAGGCATCACCACCTGAACGTTCACAAACATACCGGGACGGAGATGTTCTTCGTTGTTTTCAAGAGTGGCCTGTATGCCGATATTGCGGGTTATACTGTCAACCTGGGGATTAATCGCGGTGATCTTACCATTAATAGCCTCACCGGGCAGAGCATCCGAAGTTATCCGCACAAGGCATCCTCCTTTAAGCTGACCGAGAAGATGTTGCGGCATTTGAAAATTGGCAAAGATAGGATTCAGGGTCTGCAGGGAAACAATGGGAGTTCCCTCCTTGAGAATCTCACCGAGATTTATGAGGCGAAGTCCGAGCCGACCGGTGAAAGGCGCATGGATATTCTTTTTTGCAATCGCCGTGCGAATCGCATCTGCCTGGGCTTTGTTGGCCTTCAACTGCGCATCGGCGTTGTCGAAATCTGCCCTGGAGATAGCATTTCGGGCGAGGAGCTGTTCTATCCTGTTAAAATTATTCTGAGCAAGGGCTATTTGTGCCTCGGCTGAGCGGAGCTGGGCCTCTTCAGTGGTGGTGTCCTGCTTGATCAAGAGGTCTCCGGCGTGCACCTTGGCCCCAGCCTCAAAAGCAATATGAACAACCTTGCCGGTAATTTCTGCGGCGATTGTCACCCCTTGTACCGCAGTGAGAGTGCCTACTGAATTTAAAGTCGCCTCCCAGGAGCTTTTCTTGACCCCTGTCGCAGTGACAATCTCCGGCGGGAAAGTCATTGCCTTGCCTTGATCGATCATTTTTTTAATCTGCAGGGCTTTAATGCCACCCAATCCTCCCGCCAAGAGCAGGAGCCCGATAATTGCAAAAAATATCTTTTTCTTCATGTCAATGGTCCGTTAGGAGATGGTGCTGAATGTATTTCTTTACTTACTTCGCTACAATAACACCCGTCAGGTCTGTGTCAATTGCCCTCGACAAAGGGGGCCATTTCCAAAAATCTGTCTATTCGGGAAATATTTTTTTCGGTCTTGTGCGGCTCTCGGATAAATGAGAAGGACAACGAAAGCTGTACTGCCGATGACCAAGTCTGCGCTGTAGTTTTGCAGGAAAACAAGGCTTCGGGAAACATACAGATTTCGTACTTCAGAAATTCAATGGGTTACAGTACACAACTGAAAAAAGCACCTCAATATTTAATCCAGAGAGACTACACCGGAGGACATACTGGAGATACCCTTCCTTGAGCAAAGGTATTCGGTAATTATAGAGAAGAATATCATCGGAAACGTGCTCAATGGCGGCAAGCCCTGAACTGAAGCACCCGCATCAGGTTCCGTTCACACAAGACCGGGATGCGACTTAATCTCCTCCTCGATCATGTCGGGATCTTCGGCATTGTAGCGAATGATGTTTTGCAGGTGCAAGAGGTTTTCCGGATCAATCTTAGTGAACTTAAGGCTTGCCTCGCCGTTGCCTGATCGGATAACTTCCCCGAAAACTTCTACTCCCGGCCCCATTCGAGGCAAAAGAATTGTAAATTTGCATGGCACGCCGAGTTGAATCTCCTCATCTATTTCCAACTGACAACCGCCAACACTGAGATTGACTATTCGCTCAACCGTGTGCACGGTTTCACCGACAGCAAGCCTTGCCCTGACATTGAAAAGAATCCTGCTGAACCGCCTTTTTTCTTTCGTCATGACCTCTCATCCTTTTTAAAATTTCTTTCTCGCTTTTCTCAAAGATTTTTTCCTGAAGGGGCAAGAAGATTATCACTTAGATTAGTAAGCGATTGCAAGGGTGAATCTCATCAGATACCCTGAAAATCTGATCCTTGAGTCCCAGTAAATGCGTCATGCTCCAATTTCCAATCAATTTTATGGAGGAAAAAAATTATGGCAACAAGCAATTGTTGCGGATGACAAAGTGAGGAGAGAATTTTCCACCTGTATCCGGTCTTCAATTTTATATCTTGCGTCTCATTGTATTTGAGATTCGTCTCGGTGGAGGAAGCGAAGCAGAGACTGCCAATAATCTTGGTACATTTCAATCGTTCCGTGATCCGCTTCGGCGATAAAGACGACTTCTTTTTCACCTTTGATATGGCGGATGAGATTTTCCGTGCGGGCCGGATCAATCACCCTGTCCCGACCACCGTAAATAATCAACAGAGGACAATGAATATTTTCCAATGTCTCAAGTGATGCGAAACGATGTTTCAGGAGGATGCCAATCGGCATCCATGGATAATGAGATTTAGCGACATTTTCGATACTGTCATAAGGCGTTACCAGAATTGCACCCTGAACCTGCCGCCGCGCCGCAACATGACATGCCACTCCCGAACCCAGACTACGACCGATGAGATAGATCTCTTTAGATTTAAAAGTCGCCGCGATATCATCAAATACCGCCAAAGCATCGGCAAAAAATTCTGCCTCTCCGGGTTTGCCGTTGCTTGGTCCATAGCCCCGATAGGCGACAAACAGGGTCGCCGCGTGGACGTCGGAATATTCCTCAATATTGAGAAAGATGTCTTCGGCGTTTCCACCGTAATAAATGAGGAGTTTCTCGCGGACAAACACCGGGTTCACCAACCAACCACCCAAACTTACCGGGCCGCGCTCAAGATGGTAATCAATGACCTTGTCATAATGATGATTTTCATGGCGAGCACCAGTCGGATAGAAAATAAATGACTCCTGGCGGGAATACATGAAAAGCGTGCAAAAGAGATAAAATAGTATGAGATACAACAAGATCTGAAAAACCAGAACCATCTTCATTTTCTCCCGCTCACAAAGCAATTGTCATCCATTTTTCTTTTTTATCCGGCAATCCACACCTAGCCAAGAACTACCATGAAAAAGTCATAGCTGTCAACATACCGCACACCCTGAGAGCATCCCGCTGCAAATCACCAAGATATCACATCTAGAATTACTTTTTTCCACATGCATGGTAAACTTTCTTCATGAATATACTAAATTTTCAAGATCAAGAGCTGAACATCGCTCTGTTTACCACGGCTCCAGGCCAATCCTGGTGTATCTACGGAGAAAACAATTCCGGCATCGATCATTTTATTGATCTAATCTCCGGGAAACTTAGCCAATATCAGGCCGAACTTCTCGATCTCCCCAAGAATCCCGGCATTCTGTCGTTTCGCACCCAACAACAACTGTTCGAAAACGAAATCCGCAATGACGACAGTGACTTCCTCAACAGAACTGATCCCGGCACCCTCGTACGTCAATTTCTGCCTCACCACGATGCCCACCCTGACCTGTTGAAAGCCTTTGGCATGGCCCATTGCCTCGACCTGGGATACCGCCAACTCAGCTCTGGCCAGGCCAGAAAGCTCCTCCTGCTGTGCAAACTAACCGACGGCACGTCTACTTTGATACTCCAGAATCCTTATGACGGCCTTGATGAACAGAGTTGTCATGAATTGAACCAGGCCCTCTTGCAGCTGCCGTCCAGTGGAATTGAGGTATTGGTGAGCGTTAATACCTTCTGTGATATCCCCGCATGGACCAGTCATCTTGCGATTATCAAGAACGGCAAGATGGTTTTTGCCGGAGCAAGAGACCAAGCTCTGCTAAAAATTGATCCTGCCACCCGAGCCAAAAGAGTGATTCCTGGTCAAAAAATTCCCCTCTTTCACCAGTCGTTCTCCGAAGATAAAGGTCGAAATACTGAACTGGTTTTTCTCCACCAAGGCTTTGCCGGCTACGGTGAGAAAAAATTATTCGACGGTCTGAACCTCACCATCCATATCGGTGACCATACCCTCATCACCGGACCGAACGGCTGCGGCAAGTCGACGCTCCTCGATATAATCACCGGCGACAACCAGAAATGCTATGCCAATGATCTGCGTATTTTTGGAAAAAAACGAGGGTCCGGCGAATCGATCTGGGCGATAAAGGAGGGCATGGGCATTGTCTCCCCAGCCCTGCACCGGGAACACCGCATTCCCGGCAGCGCCTTGCAGGTAGTCCTCTCCGGGTTGTATGATTCAATCGGCCTGTATCAAAAGGCGTCGAGCACCGAGATCAAAACCGCCCGACAATGGCTGGACTGGGTAGATCTTGCCCCAAAAGCCGA
>JAZDOW010000129.1:0-34922 GCA_043798185.1 Pseudomonadota bacterium
GATTTCTATTTTTCCCGAGCCGGAATCGACGGCGTTTATACCGATTCGTTTGCCGATGTGCAGAGTTTCATCCAGCAACAGAGTGAAAGAATACAAGCAGCCCTACCTCCTCTTGATAGTGAAAAGACAGAAAATGAGGAGAATATTTTACCGGAAGAGAGTGACTGAATAATTGTGCCGTAGAGTGGAAATACTTGCCATCATCGATGATCGAACGCCATAAATCTCCAGTATCGCTTGCCACGATAGTAGTGTAAATTGGCAATCAAGAAATTCATCACTCTTTGCTTTAGGTGATCGACCTCCTCGGCCAAACTCCATGGAGATCGATCGCTCCTTACTCTCCTTTTATCTGCTTCCGGCCGCTATGACTCCTCTTTTATCTGGTCGGACGCCATCTCTTGCTTCTTTGGCACTGATGCTCGCCATGCTCCTCTGGGCCAGTTCCTTTATCGCTCTGAAGTTTGCCTTTCGTACCTACGACCCTCTTGTGGTGATTTTTGGCCGTATGTTCGTTGCTAGTATCTGTTTCATCCTCGTCGGCAGACGGGTTACAAAGTCACTCCATTATCGTCGCGGAGATTACAAATTGCTCCTTTTCATGGCTCTGAGCGAACCCTGCCTCTATTTCCTCTTTGAAGCCAAAGCCGTCGAAAATACTACGGCTTCACAGGCTGGGATAATTACAGCCATACTCCCGATTCTTGTCATGATTGCCGCAGCGCTGATCCTCAAAGAACGCATCGGCGGCAGATCGTGGTTTGGTTCGGTAATCGCCGTCGCCGGAGTCTGCTGGTTGTCTTTGCTGAGTGCACCGACTGAAGATGCCCCCAATCCCCTTCTTGGAAATTTTCTCGAATTTTTAGCCATGCTCTGTGCCACCGGGTATACCATCGCCCTGAAGGCTTTGACCGAACGTTACCCTCCATTTTTTCTCACTGCACTCCAGGCCTTTGCAGGTTGCTTTTTCTATTTTCCGCTGCTCTTATTGCCATCCACAAAGGTGCCCCATACCTTTCACCTCGGACCGGCCCTTGCCATCCTCTACCTTGGCGCGGTCATCACCCTGGGTGCCTATGGCCTCTACAACTATGGCCTCAAACATGTACCCGCCAACAAAGCCGCCTCTTTTGTCAACCTTATCCCCATTTTTTCCGTGTGTATGGGCTGGATCCTCCTTGGTGAAACCTTGACCATCGGCCAGGCTATCGCCGGGATTGTCATTATAGGGGGCGTGTACCTGAGCCAGCGATGACCTGTTTTCCTTGAATAAGCCGTAAGGCTGAGTATGCTCACCCTGAATGACTTCATTCATTGTAATTGCCTCTCGAACAGAGCAGAAAAAGGTCTGTTTTTTTCATATAAATATTGACAAAATGACGATTTCAGTTAATCATCGCACATTGTGACTGAGCGCTTGGTCATCTGAGAACCTAAGATTTTTTTGCCGGCAACAGCAAAATATTTTAAGTCGACGAAAAATCGACTGAGCGCTCAGACGCTGTTTTGAGATTATTAAATTTCCGTTACTGCAGCCACCAATTCGGGACTGCTAATGATGTGTTTTAGGGAGGTAGTTTTTTGTAGAAGCGAAGTTCTAAGATATCTTTTTCAGAAGGAGGAGCGTATGGCCGCAGGAGAATTGAAGCCTCGGTGGGGACAACCCCTCACCGGAATTATTTCATTTATCGCCTTTTTTGGCATTGCCTTGATACTATGGTTTATCTTGAGCGATCCAAGGGGACCGATTCATTCCTTTCCCTATCCCTTTGTACTTTACCTTGCCATGATGATCCTCGTCGGATTGTGGCAACACATGTTCCTCGGTGACTGGCCATTCCAAGATCTTCCTCAACCCGCCAGAGGCATAATAGAGACTTTCGTTAATCTCGCCCTCGTCTGGCTTGTCATCCATGTCGTCTTCTACCGCGTTTTAGGTCTCGGTTTCAATTTTCTCAGTCAGAGCAATCTTGAGGCATTAGCCAGCGGTGGCTCCTATCTTGCACAGTTCAAGGATGCAACAGGTGCCATGCTTACCTGCGGCAAAGAGCTCTCTCTTGAGAAACTCGTTGCCGGTGCAGCTCGGTATGGTGAGCGAGCAGTAGTCTGCTTTGTGCTTATCGGGTTTTTCAGTTACCCATTCGTTACTATTCTTTTTGGCAAATGGCCGGTTCGCCCCAGTGATCTCAAACAGCCTATGGCTGGACTTGCAGAATTCGGCTGGTGCTCGATGTGGACCATGTTTTTCTACGTCGTTCTCATTGTTCCTTTTTTCGGCATGCTTTACGGCAAGGTTTTCGGCACATCCTATGGCATGAACTTCCCTTGGTGGACGTCGATCGCCGGCACGGGACATGTCCACTGGGTATTTGGCTGGTGGGAATGGATGATTGTTATTCTTTTTATGACTCCCAATGTCTGGCGAATGAAGCCCTGGTCGGCCATTAAGTTGGCACAGCCATTAAAAGGTTTGGTATCTTTCTTGATAATAGTCGTTCTCGGCTACCTCATTGCCTCGGCATGCGTCAAGTTTGCCCCTCTCTGGCTCCCAGACATGACCGATGCCCTGAAGCATAACGGCAACGATAGTCTCGCCCGTTTTCTCTGGTACCATGCAGCCGAAATAGCTGGTTTCACCTTAATCCCCTTCCTTGCCTGGCATCACTATTTTGACGATATGGTGCCGATGCCGGATGTGGATTCCTGGTCAGCCTTCTGGTTCAGAACGGCCGGAATCGGCGTTCTCTGCATTATCAATTATATCTTCTTCTACTATATTAATTTCGGTCACTGGGGTCTTGGCAACCACCATATGGAACATGGCGTCGCCGAGAGAGTACTCCATGGCGAATCCTTGATCTGGAATTTCTGGTGGATTATTCCATTACTTTGGAATGAGTGGTTTTTCCATAAATGGCCGTTTTACACCCATGAACATTGATCTTCGGTGAGAAGATTAGTGCTTTAGAAATTGGTTTCTGGTTTTACTAAACGAATTTCGACAAGGTAGTGCAAGTAAGGCCGTGGCCTCCTTCGGGGGTCACGGCCTTACTTATTACAGGTCATGTTGTGTGTGCTATTGCAATTGCTGAACAGCCACTACAGGTGAAGGAAGGGCAGATTTCTGCCCAGGAGCATCAGCCACAAGAGGTGCAGACTGTCTTACAATACCGGCGCCTCGACTCATGATGTTATTGTAGCTTGCGGTAATCTTTTCGGGAGACCATTTCGCACGATTTTTACACACCATCTGCTGACAGATACGCTCCTCAGTGAGTACATCAAGAATGAAGTCCATGTATTCATAGTAATTATCGGGCCAGGCCATCTTCTTATGCCCCGGGCCGTCATAGAACCAGATATTTCTTTTGTACTCATCGTTTGCAAAGAGGCTGTAGCCAAATTGCTTGTAGACTCGCGGTCCGCCATCGAGCGGCGGCAGATGATCGGCGGTAACCAGAATAAGACTTTTCGGGTCAAGAGCCCGCAGCTTTTTCAGATAGTCGACCAGAGTCACGGCACGGTAATAGAATTGATTTATAGCCAAATCCGTCTGAGAATTTTTGTCGACACCAATTATATCTACTTTATGCGGAAAACGAACAAAATCAGTGTCATGTGGCAAATGACCATAGGTGCCCAGGACATAATTGAGAACAGGTTTTCCTTCAGAGATAACCTTTTCAATATATTCGAGGTTTTGGCTGAAAAGATCCCCGTCAAAGATATAATTTTCACGATCTTCATGTTTCAAATATGTAGACCTATTTCCGGCAAAGACCGTGGGGAAATTGATTTCTTGGAAGCCAAGCGAATGATACGCCTTCTCTGAATTGAAGAAATCAGGCCTATACGACTGGGTGGCAATAGTTCGGTAACCAACATCAGCCAACATATTGGGCAGACAGGCTGTCCTGGTCCCGTCAAGCATATTAAATTCAGCAGAGGTATAGAGTTCAAGCGCCGGCACACCGCAGAGAATTTCAAATTCAGCCTGGGCCGTACCGCCGCCAAACACCGGAGATGTGGCGACATGCATCTTCTTCCGTAGTGCTGCGAACTCAGGCGGCGCCGGTGGGGTGACGAATTTCAAACCTTTAAATCGCTCAGGATCGAGAAAGGATTCAAGCACGATGATATGGATGTTGCGAGGGTTTTGCAAGACACTCTTCAGGAGTTCAGGATCCCGACCGGGATCATCGATCAACGGCATCAGAGCCAGCTCGCTCGTAGCCTTTTGTTTAGTAGCGGCAAAAAGCATGAGCGATGTCGCTCGCCCCATGAGGGCCACGGTCCAGCGATCAGACCATGGAACGATATTTACTCCTCGACTGTCGGCCATGCTGAGAAACTGGGTCGGGGCGGTAAAAGCGATTATCGGAGGAGCAGCAGCACAAGCAAAGAGTACCAGCGGCAACACTAACTCGAGAGGTCGGCGTTTAAAGAGAAATATAAAGGCAATACCCCACACACCTAAGGCGACCCATACCCCGGCTTGCACCCAGGTTGGGGAGACAATCAGGCCTTCAGGCAACAATAAGAGATCATCGAGTTTGGCAATACTGTGCATGAAGGTATAGTAGAGATCCATACCCAAATAAAGGACAATGATCGGTGCGGCCGCAATGAATACCCGCAACATGCTTGGCCGCATGAGATACAATAAGGCTGCGAAGGCAAGTAAGATGTAGGGCAGCTCATATCGAAAGGCAAGCATGTATTCATCAATGCCACCTACCAGACCAAAGGACAGAGAGATGGTCATGACAAGGGCCGCAATAATTAGAAACGGGGCAATTGCCTTGATAATCCGGCGGAAACTTACATCGCCTATCTTACGGAACGCACTGAATATTTGAGGAAATGCAATTGGCATGACGTTTATGGAGGTTAACGTGTTGCCTGTGAGAGGCGTTAGCAAGACTTTGCTCGGCGAAGAAGGGACAAGAAAATCCATCCCTAATGATATTTTGAAATATCTGGCAATATAGCCTAATTTCACATTTTCAGCAAGATGTGACGGAAAATGATCTCAGGCAGCCGAAGGGATACCGAATGTATCTTGCAAATGTTCAGTGCAACCCGTTCGACAGTCAAAACAGACGACTGTTTTGCTTCTCACCAGGAAGGCAACCATCGCCGGACGACATGAAAGCAGAAAAATCCGCCGCCCTTTTCAATCACCACAATACTGTCGGTCCTTTTTAGCAACACGTCAATACGATCTCAGTGAATTTTTATCAAAGAAATTGCAGAAGCCTATAGAAACGAGTAATTTTGGAACTATATTATCATACCTTGGGTTAATAGGTTGTTGTATTGAGTACAAAATATCTGAACTCGGCCAACGGGTTAAGTACCTTGACCAAATTCGTTAAAAAAACAAGAACCGAATTCTAAGGTAGAGAACAGAATTCAGGGCGTCATGCCAAAATCCAATTCAGACATGTAATAAAATGAGTCCGCTGACGAAATATTCTTTTTATAAACCGGAAAATAGTTTTTCTATCTGTCCAATATTCTGTTTTCTATAGGGAGCTTTCAATGAAAATTTGTTCTTCACTCTCCACTGTGCTTCTGACTCTGTTATTTGTTGCAGCCACTTGCATTGCCGTCAATGGCAGTCAACGATCTGTTGAAATGTTGGTTCGGGGTGGCCCTGAATCACAACGGGATGTTGCCCAATCCGTTTACAATGGCATGGAGCGTGACCCCGAAGTACTGGAAGTGGTCGCCGAAGTGCTGCTGCAAACTTTCCAAAAGCCAGGCCCCATCCAAACGGATGCAACTGCCTGGCTTTGCAAAGCCCTGGGAGCTTCGGGCAATGCCCGCTACAAGGCTGTACTCCAGCAGGTAGCCGACAAAGCTGCGGATAAAAAGGTCCGTAAATACGCGTCACAATCACTCAGTATGCTTCCAGAAGGCAATGCTGCCCCCTATATTGCCGGTACGGTCGACTTGGCGAAACTGCGTGAAGGAGCAATAAATAACCAAGAGCCGCCAAAGCCAGAGCCACGTACCCAAACCACGCGATCTCCATCCGGCACTACAAATGGTGGGAGCTTCGACCGCATCACCCACGGTATGAGTATGCAGGAGGTCTTCGACCTCATAGGCCAGCCCACCGCGACCACTTCACGCATCACCGGTAAAGCCTGGGCCCCCTTCTATTACGGAGGCGACACAGCTCGTTTGTTTGCTCTCTATAAAGGCAAGGGGCGAATTATTTTTTCCAATGCCTCGCAATTCTCCCCGGTTTGGCGGGTGATGGACATCGTTAAAGACCCATCGGAAAGCGGCTATCCCTGATTGCTAGAACCGAACCTATTTAAAGCAGATCCGTTTTACCTCATCAAAGGTTGCAACAAAATATGGGGTTAGCCCCTCCTTGATGTGCGCCGGCAGCATCTCAAAGTCCTCCTGATTATCCTTGGGCAGAAGGACCTCCTGGACTTTGGCCCGCTTCGAGGCGATCATTTTCTCTTTCACCCCACCTATGGGCATCACCAAGCCGCTGAGAGTCAACTCCCCGGTCATGGCGATATTCGGTCGAATCGGTTTATTCATGACCAGTGAATATAGCGAACAGGCCATGGTTATGCCGGCGGATGGTCCATCTTTAGGTGTTGCCCCCGCCGGGACATGGAGATGAACGAGGTTGTTTTTGAAAAACTCACTCCCTTCCTTGTTATCCCGCATCAGCGACCGGACATAGCTGTAAGCAATCTCGGATGACTCAACCATTACCTGTCCCAGTTGCCCGGTCTGTTTAAAACCTGGCTGCCCGGTGGGAATTGGAATGGACTCAATATGCAAGGTAGTCCCGCCCATACTGGTATAGGCCAGACCGGTAATGACCCCGACCCGTGGCTTACTGAAGGCGTGTTCTTCGGAAAAGAAACGTTTACCGAGAAATTCTTTGAGATCTTCGACATGGATACGGACGTTCTGCTCGGGATTATCAATAATTTTTGTAACCGATTTACGAAGAATCTTCTTGATGGCGTTCTCCAATCCCCGCACGCCTGCCTCACGGGCATAGCCGTCAACGATCGCCGACAGCACAGCCTTCGACAGAGTAATCTGCTTTGCTGTCAGGCCGTGCGCCTTAAGCTGCTTGGGCAGGAGGTGACGTCGTCCGATCTCGACCTTCTCGTCCAGTATATATCCGGGCAGCTGGATCATCTCCATCCGATCCATGAGCGGGGCCGGGATAGTATCCATCTGGTTGGCAGTACAGATGAAGAAAATCTTCGACAAATCAAAGCGCACATCCAGGTAGTGATCGAGAAAATCACGGTTCTGCTCCGGATCGAGGACTTCCAACAGGGCAGAGGCCGGATCGCCGTGGAAACTGGCACCGATCTTATCGATCTCATCGAGCATAATAACCGGATTGGCAGTCTTGCAGGTTTTGATCGCCTGGATGAATTTTCCAGGCATCGCCCCGATATACGTGCGGCGGTGCCCTTTTATCTCCGCCTCATCGCGCATGCCGCCCAGTGAGAAACGGAAAAACTCCCGCCCCAGACTCTGGGCAATCGACCGGCCGATGGAGGTTTTCCCAACGCCCGGCGGACCCTGGAGAAGGAGAATGGTGCCGGACAGATCCCCTTTGATGACGCCGACGGAGATCAGTTCGAGGATCCTGTTTTTAACATCCTCAAGACCATAATGATCCCGGTCGAGAACCTTTGCCGCCTTCTTTCTGTTATAACTGTCCTTGGAATACACACCCCACGGCAAAACGGTTAGCCAGTCAAGATAGGTCCGGGTAACATTAAACTCTGGAGAAGAAGCGCCGAGAAGTCTCATTTTTTCAATCTCCTCCTTCACCTTCTCCCTTGCCTCATCGGACAGCACCAGTTTTTTTAGACGATTCTCAAATTTTTCTATTTCCGCTTGGGTGTCGTCCTTTGAAAGCCCCAGCTCTTTTTTGATTTCCTGCAACTGGGCCTTGAGGAAGAATTCCCGTTGCTGCTTTGATAATTGCTCCTCAATACGTTTGGAGATCTTGGCCTTTAATTTGGAGATTTCCACTTCATTCTTTAAGAGGATCAAGACCGATTCAAGCCGCTCGCGGATATCGGCAGTTTCCAGTATCTTCTGAATCTCCCGCCCGGAAGAGGTGGTCATTGCGGCGGCAAAATCGGCGAGCGATCCGGGGTCACTGAGATTTATCCGTTCAATGAGCAGCGACAAGCCCTCTTTAAACAGGGGATTCATATTCACCAGGTCCTTGATGCAATCGATGATCGCCACCGAATAGGCCTTCAGCTCATCGGTATTTTCCTGAATGGGTTCATAGCGGTATTTGACCTCAGCTACGAAAAGCGAGTCCTTTTTCTTCAAGGCAAGAATATCGAAACGCTCAAGAGCCTGCACCAGAATCTGTAAAGGTTCACCTGGCTTAAAAGGTGATACCTGAATAACCCTGGCAACTGAGCCGACTTTGAAGAAGTCGTCGGCACCCTGGGCAGCGTGGGCAAGACCATCGTCTTTGGGGATCTGCAGTACAAGACCAAAATAGAGAGGCATATTTTGGTTCATGTGCTTCATGACTGCCTCCTGCAAGCCGCCATCTTCGATGATGATCGGCCCCATCATTTTTGGGAACATCGGGCGATCATGCAGGGGGATGAGCATCAGCCTGTCCGGCAAGAGGTCCTTGGCAACAACCAAAGATTTTCCAGACTCCTTTTCGTCTCCTGGGGTATCAATTCCATCGGGTGTTAAAACAGTTGTTTCCGCAGACATTCTTTTTTCTCCTTAGAAATATGCAAACAAACCTTCTCAATATCAAACATATCACTGAAACCTGAGTGGAAATAACGAGTATTGCAGAGGTCACTTCAAGTAGATAGAAATAACAATTGCTTGTCAAGAATTGTTTGAAATGCCCTCTTCTTCCGTACTGAGTAAAGATAATCATTTGCAACTAAATACAAACTCTTTTCCTTGTTCTTTTATTTTTTCGTGTATTTTTCAATGATTGCCATAGGTACATTGGTGCTTGATCTCGTGAAAATTTGTATTATTCTTTCTGCTATCCTGGGAATGTCTCAAAAACATCTGGTGAAAACCGAATAAGCGAGTATTCCCATATAAATTCATCAACAGGCGACGACCCATGAACGTGATTGAGGCCCTGCAACAACGAAAATCTACCCGTGCCTTCCTGGCAAAGCCGGTGGACCGAGAAAAGATCATCACTCTCTTGCAGGCTGCTCGCCACGCCCCGTCCGGCACCAATGCGCAACCCTGGCAGGTGGCAGTGGTCAGCGGCACCAAAAAGGCCGTTTTAACCCAAGCTATGGAACACACCTTCCTGGAGAAGGGTCCGGGTATCATGGATTATCACTACTACCCGTTGGAATGGCATGAACCCTTCAAAAAACGGCGGGTTAACTGCGGCGGCCAGTTGTATTCAGCGCTGAATATTGAACGGCGCGACAAAGAGCGGCGACTTGAACAGTGGGCTGCCAACTATCGGGCCTTCGATGCCCCCGTTATTCTGTTTTTCTTCCTGGACCCCGTAATGCAGAAGGGCTCTTTTCTCGACTTCGGCATGTTTCTCCAGTCGGTGATGTTGGCTGCCATAGAAGTCGGGCTCGCCACCTGTGCTCAGGCCGCCCTTGGTCAATATCCTGAACTGGTCAAAGATTTTCTTGGCTACGACAAAGAAATTATCCTCATCTGCGGCATGGCCCTCGGTTACGAAGACAAGGATGCACAGGTGAACAACTACCGAACGGAGCGGGAAGAGGTTACGGTCTTCACCCGCTTTTTCGAGTGAAAATGCTTTGCTGCCGACAAAAATCCTGTACAATAAAGGACCAAGACATGCAGTTTTTTTATCGAAATGCAGCCGAGACTCCGCATCAGGCCACTTATTGCTCCAGGAGAATTCCATGTTCACCATTGCCGACATCCGTAATATCGCCGTCCAGATCGAAAAAAACGGGGAAGAAACTTATATGAAGGCCAGTCGGGCCAGCAAGAACCCCGAGGTCGCTCAACTCCTCGCCTCTCTTGCCGAAGATGAAAAACGGCACGGCGAGTGGCTGGCAACCATTACTTCCGACAAACCGCTCACCGAGGAACAAAGAGAGATGGAGGCAGTGGGAAGAACCTTGCTTCAAGATATGGTCAAAGGCAACCCTTTTCTCCTTGCAGAAGACGAGTTCGAGAGCATTGGAAGTATGGAAGAGATACTGGCCCGTTCGAAAGGATTTGAACAGGACACCATTCTCTTCTACCAGTTTATCCAAGAATTTCTCGACGACGAGGATGCAGTCCGCCAGATGCAAACAATCATTGACGAAGAACGCAACCACCTTCAGCAGCTCATGTTTTTAGAGAAGCTCCAACCGAGTGAATTCCAGGCAGCATTGCCTTGCTGAATTCCTCAGCATCTTCGACCATTACTCAAGACTATGACTAAAAACCATACATCTGCAACCGTCGCTCTCGCAGTCAGCCTGCTGTTGTTCCTCCTCAATCCTACTTTTGCGGGCGATGAGCTGCCAATAACATCGAAAGGCCAGACCGTTTACGTTCCGGCATACTCCCATATCTATCACGGCAACCGGGAATCACCTCTGTTGCTGACGGTTACCATCAGTATTCGCAACATCTCTCTTACCCACGCCCTTACCGTTACCGCCGTCGATTATTATAATAGTCAGGGAGCTGTCGTGAAGAAATACATAGACGCGCCCTTTATCCTCACTCCTCTTGGCTCTCAACGTTTTGTCGTCCCGCAAAATGACGAGGCCGGTGGCTCAGGAGCAAATTTCATCGTCACATGGCAGTCGGCCGAACAACTCAGCCCACCTATCATTGAAGCGGTTATGATCGGCAGCCAAAACCAGCTCGGCATCTCCTTTATCTCCCGCGGGCAGGCGACATACGAATAACCGATTTTTTTAGCTTTACGCAGGTGATTTATATTGTTAGCCACATTCAGACAACAGCCAATTCCAAAGTGAGGAAACCATGACCAATAAGGACTTCATTAAGCAACTGCCTGGAGATGTAAACGGTTCTTACTATTTTGCCATCAAGGAACTGGCCCTCGCGGGTATGGGCTCGATAGACCGACTCCCTTACTCTATTCGTGTCCTGGTCGAAAATCTGCTGAGAAAGTTTGACGGTAGAATCGTCTCCGAAAAGGATCTGCGTGCCATCACCGGCTGGGAAAAACAATACGCCACGCCGGTGGAGATTCCTTTTCATCCTGCCCGAGTGCTGATGCAGGACTTCACCGGAGTACCGGCTGTGGTTGACCTTGCTGCCATGCGCGATGCGGTGGGACAGCTCGGCGGCAACCCGGCAAAGGTCAACCCTCGAGTGCCGGTGGAACTGGTCGCCGACCATTCGGTGCAGATTGACTTTTCCGGCACCAGCGCAAGTCTTACCGAAAACGTCGCCAAGGAGTATCAACGGAACAGTGAACGTTATACCCTGCTCAAATGGGCTCAGAAAAATTTTGATAATTTCCGCGTAGTGCCGCCGAACTCCGGGATCTGCCATCAAGTCAATCTCGAACATCTCGGCCGAGTGACCATCACCGAGGTCATCGGCGAGCAAACCTTCGCCTTTCCCGACACTCTTGTCGGCCTTGACTCCCACACCCCGATGATTAACGGCATCGGTGTGCTCGGTTGGGGAGTCGGCGGGATAGAGGCCGAAGCGGTCATGCTCGGCCAGCCCTACTACATGTCGATCCCTGAGGTTATCGGTGTACGGCTTACCGGCAATCTGCCGCTCGGAGTGACCGCCACCGACCTGGTCCTGACCCTAACCGAGCTCCTGCGGAAAAATAAAGTGGTAGAAAAGTTCGTCGAATATTTCGGCCCCGGCATGCAAAATCTGTCTATCCCCGACCGTGCCACCATCGCCAACATGACCCCGGAATATGGGGCTACCCTTGGTTTTTTCCCCATTGATGACAAAACCATCACCTATCTCAAGATGACCGGTCGCGACAAACAGGCTGCCATCACCGAGGCCTATGCCAAGGCCAATGGTTTCTTCTATAGCGATGACGAAACCTGTGAGTATACAAAAACCATCGACTTCGATCTCTCAACGGTAGAGCCTTGCCTTGCCGGACCGGCAAGGCCACAGGACCGGATTCCTTTATCATCCATGCGCTCAACCTTCTTAAAAATTCTCGGCGGCAATGTCGATAAGAGTAAGATCACAACCATCGTCAACGGCACGCCGGTCTGTATCGGCGACGGCAGCGTCGTCATCGCCGCCATCACCTCCTGCACCAATACCTCAAACCCCGTTGCCCTCATTGCTGCCGGTCTTATGGCAAAAGAGGCTGTGAAACGCGGCCTGAGGGTTCCCGCCTATGTCAAGACCTCTCTAGCCCCAGGATCAAGGGTCGTCGCTAAATATCTTGAGGACAGCGGACTGCTTCCCTTCTTCGAAGCACTCGGTTTTTATATCGCCGCTTTTGGCTGCACAACCTGTATCGGTAATAGTGGCCCGCTTAATCCCGAGATTGAAAGGGTCATTAAAGATCACGACCTGAACGTTGCCGCCGTTCTTTCCGGCAACAGAAATTTTGAGGCTCGCATTCATCAGCAGATTAAATCGAATTTCCTCGCCTCCCCGATGCTGGTCCTGGCCTTTGCTCTTGCCGGACGGGTAGACATCGATCTCACCGCAAATCCCCTCTCCACTGACCCAAATGGCCTGCCGGTATATCTCAAAGACCTCTGGCCGAGTCAGGAAGAGGTCGCCGCCCTGGCCAGGCAACATGTCACCAAAGAAGCCTTTCTCCTGGAGTATTCCAAGGTCTTTGATGGCGACACCTTCTGGCAGAATCTGAAGGTGACTGAAAGCGCAACCTACTTGTGGGACGACAATTCGACGTATATCAAAAATCCTCCCTATTTCGACAAGTTCACCAGTACTCCGCCAGTCCCTCTTAACATCGAAGCAGCCCGAGCCTTTCTTCTTTTGGGCGATAGCGTTACCACCGACCATATCTCACCGGCAGGGGCAATTGCTAAAGACTATCCGGCTGGCCAATATTTGAAGGAGCAGGGGGTTACTCCCGAGCATTTTAACTCCTACGGATCCAGGCGCGGCAACCACGAGGTAATGATGCGCGGCACCTTCGGTAATATCAGAATAAAAAACCTGATGGTCGCGCCGAAAGAAGGAGCTTACACCATTAAATTTCCTGAAAACCAGGAGATGTACAACTACGACGCCGCCATGCGGTATATGGATGAAAAAACCCCACTGATCGTACTGGCAGGCAAAGAATATGGCACCGGCTCCTCCCGCGACTGGGCTGCTAAAGGTACCAGTCTTCTTGGCATACGAGCGGTTATCGCCGAGTCCTTTGAGCGCATTCACCGCAACAATCTGGTCGGCATGGGGGCCTTGCCTCTGATTTTCAAGGACGGTCAGAACGCCGGAGCCCTCGGACTTGACGGGACGGAGACCTTTTCCATCTTGGGTCTTTCGGACATCAGCCCACGCAAGGAACTTACCGTCCAGGCCACTAAAGCCGACGGAACTACCATTACATTTAAGGTTATTGCTCGCCTTGACACTGAAGTCGACGTCCTTTACTTCAATCATGGCGGCATCCTTCCCTACGTTCTGCGACAGATGATGAAAGAATAAGGCAACCCCCGACGATTATAGGGAAACTGGATGCCCATGGAAGATAGGCAACTTATTGATTTGCTGAAAAGCTTTGTAAAACAGAAGAGCCGCCCGGATCAATCGACCTATGCTAGCCTTACCTTGGCAGGTGCCTCTAGCATCGCCGAACAATCCGGCCGTTTCTTGCGGGATGTTGAATGTGTTGCTCTGGCCGAAGAAATTCTACCGGAGCGCTACAGCCGCAACCAAAAATCACTCTCCTGTGCTGATCAGCTGAAATTGTTGCAATCGCATGTTGCGATCATCGGGCTAGGTGGCTTGGGAGGAACTGTCGTCGAAATTCTTGCTCGTCTCGGTGTGGGCTTCCTTACCCTGGTCGACGGCGATGTTTTTGACGAGAGCAACATCAATCGGCAACTCTTGAGCAGCCCGTCGCGAATAGGCGAGAAAAAGGCGGAGGCTGCATCAACTCGCGTTCAGGAGATTAATCCTGCCGTGAATGTACGGGCGGTTGCCGATTTCTTCAATGCCACCAATGGCGAATCCCTCCTCACCGGTGTACAACTGGCGGTCGATTGTCTGGATAACATTCCCGCTCGATTTACCCTGGAACGCGCCTGTCAAAAATCGAGCATTCCTTTGGTGTCCGCCGCCATAGCCGGGACAAGCGGACAGGCGACAGTTGTCTTTCCCACTGACCCAGGCTTGAGACTTATCTACGGCGCATCGGACCGTGCGCCACATAGAGGTATTGAAGCATCCCTCGGGACCCTGCCCTTTGCAGCTGCATATATGGCTGCCGTTCAATGCGCCGAAGTTACCACTATTCTTCTGGGCAAGCCCGCGGAACTCAGGCAACAGCTGTTCCTTGCGGATATCTGCGACCACACCACAGAGATTACTGAACTTTCAGCCAATCTGCAGAATCAACGCCCCTGAAGCAATAAGCCCGCGAACGTCCGTTACTCCCAGGAACACGCCGGAAAGGCGAGATATTTATTATAAATGTTGTCCAACTAATTTTTAATATGGTAATAATGTTCCATGCAACGACACGTAAGAATTATAATAAACTCTTGCCTTCATCACCTCTTTCAAAGGAGCCACGTAAAATAGGCTTTAACAACCCATTTTGACAGTTCAATACACAGGAGAATGATAATGAAACATCACCATCTGATTGGCTTTCTAGCTTCGCTTGCTCTGCTCATTACCCCTTACCTCCTTTTTGCAGCCGACGGTGTGGTAAAACTAGGCATCAGTTCGAGTACAAGCGGAAGTTTCGCAAATGTCGGTCTCAGCACGAAGAATGGTGCCGAATTGGCCAAAGATGAGGCCAATGCCGGCGGCGGAATCAAGGTTGGCGATAAAACCTACACCCTTGAATTTGCCTTTGTCGACAACTCCTCAAACAGATCATCCGCCGGCACCAATGCGCTGAAGATGATAACCCAGGATAAAGTTATCGCCATTGTCGGACCTCAGAGCAGTGATCGCGCCATCGCTGTCGGTGAAGTAGCAAACGCCTTTAAAACACCCATGATAACCCCTTGGTCAACCTCGCCTCTGACAACCCTCAACAGACCCTTCGTTTTTCGCATGCCGGTTTTATACGATATTCAAGCGGTAGCAACTACTAAATTCGCCGCGAAGGAGTGGAAGGCGACGAAGGCTGCCATCCTCTACGACGAGGTCAGCCCCTACCCTACCGGCATGGCCAAAGCTTTCAAAAAAATATTTGAAGATGCAAACGGTGCTGGTTCCGTGGTGGCTTTTGAGACCTTCCGGACCGGCGACACCGATTTCACTAAACAGATACGCGCAATCCTCAGTTCCGGTGCTGATTTTTTGTATACTCCACAACACTATGAAGAAATTCCGCTCATCGTCAAACAGTCGAAAAAACTGGGATGGAATAAACCGATAACCGGCTCGAATTCCTGGTCCGGCGGCGATCTCATGAGCCTCTGCGGTGATGATTGCAAAGGACTGTTCTTTACTGGAAATTTTGCGCCTGGAGGGGCAAAAGGGAAGGCTGTAGATTTTATTGCCAAATACGAAAAGGCCTATAAAAAGCTGCCGGACGAGGTGGCAGCCCTCACCTATGACGCGGTTAAGTTAATCATCGAGGCTCTGCAGACAACCGGGGGATTGACCGAAAATCTTCTCGAGGATAGGGTTACCCTTCGGAAAAAAATTGCCTCCGTAACAAAATTTGACGGAGTCACCGGCACTCTGGGATATCACGGGACCGGAGATCCAGCCAAATGTGCCGTGCTTATTAAAATCGACGAGAACGGGCTGTTCACTACCCACGATACGGTCTGTCCATAACCGCCGAGGAAGAGTTTCGATCTTATTCGGTTGGGAGAGTCAAAGATCTTTTTGAGGAAGATTATGAAACACTACGTGACACCAGTGCCAAAGTTTACAAGAACGTCGCATTCCAATGGTCCAGAGAACAGATCAACACCCTCATCCGGCTCTTTCCCGAAGGCCAGATCTGCATCGAAGATCACGGTAAACCAGTGGCCTTCGCCCTTTCTATGGTCATCGATTTTTCCCTCTTTGGCGAACAGCATACCTATGATCAATACGTCGGGGAACCTTCAAATCCCATGATTCTGAAGGAGATTATCTCTATGGCATTGAGGTCTTCGTCGATCCTGCCTTTCAGGGTATGCGGCTTGGCCGCCGTCTCTACGATGCCCGCAAGGAACTTGCCAAAAATCTCAATCTCAAGGGAATTTTACTTGGTGGCCGGATACCCGGCTACCATAAGCACTCGGCAGAAATCTCCCCGGAGGAATATATTTTAAAAGTTCAGAACCGGGAAATACACGATCCGGTTCTGACTTTTCAGATCTCCAACGATTTTCACGTACGAAATCTTACAGCGTCCGCAATGTCGAGAGTCGACACACCGATCTTTATGAATTACGCTGGTTGGACAAGAACAGCGAGAAGTAGAACTCCCCGTGTTCTATTTCTTCACCCGGCTTCATGATTCTATAAAAATACAGTATAACCCCAACTACCCATCCGTGCAGTTGGAGTTATGCCGGCAAGAGATGCACTTTATTTGATATCGAGGTTATAGAAGGTGTTGATATGATCTTTTTTGCTTTTAACCGGCTTGGCAAAAATGACATTATTCAACCCGTAGGTTTCTTTCAGCATTGTCGCCATCTTCTGGCGCTGCTCTCCATCATTTTTTAAGCCACCGTCAAGATTGGTGAGTGTCAGCACTCCTTCTTCTATGGTGACCGTAACATGCGGTGAAGAGTTCACTACTTTGGCATGGATGTTGGCTAACAGGGTTCGCTCCCTCAGAATAGCAAGTGATTCCGGCGTAGCATCGAATCTGCCCTTGCGTATCACTCCCTCCAGGACATCAACAACATCCTCGACCTGCATGGTATCGATATGCAGCACCATATCGTAGAGGCTGCAGTTCGAGGTATCTTTGCCATAGAGAGCCATACCCCATCGCCGACGCTCTTCATCGTCTTTTACCAACATATACCTGGCCTCTTCAGCGGTGCAGTTTTCCCGCCGCATCTCCTCTTCCACCCGAGCCTCAATATTGGCGATAATTCGCACCTTGCAGGCATGGCTAATATCTTGCAGCATAAAATGACCCGACAGTCCATGGAAGACGATATTATCCTTAGCCATATGAGTTAAAAATGCCGAACGAAAATAGCTTATGAATCTCTCTTTCCCATGGCTGAACCGTTCGAGGATCGAAGGCGCATCATGGAGTGCCTTTACCAGCCTGATCTCTGGGATGGCGAATTCTTCACAGGTTTCCAAGAGAATATCCCGTGAGACACATGCATATCCAAGCCTTTTTGCCAGAACTTCGGCAACTTCCTTGCCCCTGCTGTAAGATCCTCGTGATATGGTAATTATGGCCATAATATACTCCTTGCCTAGTGTTTACGATGATAATGGATCTGCTTTCCAGTGTAACAGTTAATACCCTCTGAGTTCCCTGAGGTATTAACCTAGCTATACTATTGTACACTTTTTCATAGGAACCATATATGCATCATCAATTTTTATTTAAAAAAATTCAACAGCGCATGGAGAGTTGTCATGGGATGCGGTGGACATCCTGGAATATAAAGATCCACCGGGACAATCGCCCCGAGATCGCCGACAATTTCCGGACTGCCATAGAATGGCCCGCCGGATATGGCACAGGCACCACTGGCGATGACCACCTTCGGAGCGGGTACCGCATCGTAGGTACTTATCAGCGCCGTTTTCATGTTCTTCGATATCGGTCCGGTAACATGAATTCCATCGGCATGCCGGGGAGAGGCAACGAAATCAATACCAAAGCGGGAGAGGTCAAAAAAGGGGGTATTGAGCACATTGGTGTCCGCCTCGCAGGAATTGCAGCCACCGGCCGACACCTGCCGTAACTGGAGCGAGCGACCAAACAAGCTCTTGAAATGCTTTTTTGAATGTTCCGCTAAATCGGGCAGAGAGCCATTGCAAACCAAATCTTCCCGTGATGATGTGCCCATACCAAAATCCTGGCTGAAAGTGACGAAGGCACCTTGCCCAACATTTTCGCAGCGGCCGCAAAAGGTGCATTTGCCGAGATCAATCTTGCGCTCCTCGGAGAGAATGGCGTCCTGAGGACAAATCGCCGCACATTGACTTACCGTCTCTGAGTCGCAATCACTGTTAATTTTCGGCAGCCCTCTGTACCTTTTATAGAGATTGATCGGTACCTTTGGGTACTGTGTAGTTTTACAACCCTGCTCGAAACGATTCTTGATAATTTTCAACATTGTCTCTACCTTGTACCTTGGTTATCGCATGACCGGACAAATGCTTGCCGCACCGACGAAAAAGCAATCTATTTTTTATAGATCAAAGCCGCAATAGGAAAGATTAAAGCTCTTGTTGCAAAGAGGAAAATCGGAAATTTCTTGATTCCTAAGAGACATGGCAAGACCGGTCCAGTTATGAAACGAGGGATCTTTCACCTTATATCGTTCAATCCTGCCGGCCCTGTCGGTCAACAGGCAGTGCGATACCTCACCCCGCCAGCCTTCATTGATGGTCACAACAAAGGACTCAGGTTCAAGGCTTACTTCATTCATGGTCATCTTCGCACAGGCCTCACCGGCCCGGTTTAAAAGAATATGGATCAGGTGCATGGAATGCATTATCTCCTCACGGCGTACCATTGCCCTGCTGTATACATCACCATTCACCATCTCGTTGCGATTGGCATGGAGTTGACCATAAGCCTCGGTTGGAAAGGTGACGCGCGCGTCGTATTCAATGCCGGAGGCACGGCCGCTGTAACCGACCAACCCCAGGTCCTCTGCCATTTTTTTTGTGACCGTGCCGGTATTTTCGAATCGGGTCTGGACCGTATGGGCGGTGAACAACAGATCGCAGACATGGCTTATCTCCGGTTCGATTTCCCTCAATTTATCCTCTATGAGTTTTACCTGCTCCTCTCCCATGAGCTGGGAAATTCCACCTGGTAGCACCAGGCTTTTACCGAACCGGTTGCCGGAGAGTACTTGGAGAAGATTCAAAAATTCACCACGAATACGGCCGAAATAAGCTGCGGGCGGATTGAAGGCAACGTCGCCGCTCAGTGCTCCCAGATCGCCAATATGGTTGGCGAGGCGTTCGAGTTCCAGGGCAATCGACCTTACAATTTTTGCTCCCGGGTCAACAGCGAGCCCAGCCAATGCCTCCAGAGCCTGACAACAGCAGAGATTGTGGCCGATGCTGGTATCGCCGGCAATCCCTTCACAGAGAATCGGCAATCGCTTCATCGGTACCTGGGTGAGCATTTTTTCGATGCCGCGATGCTGATAGCCAAGTTGTATCTCAAGAGAAAAAACCTCCTCGCCGGCGCACTGAAAGCGAAAATGGCCGGGCTCAATAATGCCCGCATGCACAGGGCCTACGGCAACCTCGTGGATACTCTCACCCTCGACCTGAAAATACTGGTAATTGCCGGGGATGTCTTCCTGGTAATTATTGCCGAAGACATCAGGAGCCTGGCGATAGTTGGCATGGTAGCGAACCATTTTCAGCCACGGATGATTAACCGGGGTAATGCCGTATTGTTCGGCGATTTCCCGCTCGAACATATGGAATTTTTCACTGGAAGATGCCGTAAGAGATGGGAAAATCTCGCCGACTTCCGTTGTCAATACATACAGTTGGGTATTGCGCACAACCGCCAGAAGCATATTCCGATCATCTTCGACAAATGCAAAAAACTGGACGATATAGCCATCACTTTTCATAAAGGTGTCAAGCAGCTCGGCAAAACGAGTAAAGGGAACACAGGGTATGGTCGAGCGTTTAACGGCTTGTCCGTTGTGAATCTGCAGAAGGTTATCCATGAATTGTTCCGCCAATTATTTTAATAGTATTGAGGATATTCGTATATACCTCGTCGGGAATCCACACGGTGAGAAAGACCGAAGTGCAGAGCAGAACGTAAGGAGGAAAGACTCGAAGGAATTTTTCAACACCGTGTATCTCGGAAATATTCTCGGTAAAGGACATATCGGTGACGATCTGAGCTGCACCGGCTACCACCAGGATCAGGCAGAATATGAAAATAGCGGCGTAAAACAGATGACCACTTGCTATAGCTCCAATGAGGATAAACAGTTCACTGACAAAGAGACCAAAGGGCGGTAACCCGGAAATGCCTACAAATCCACCAAAAAACGATACAAAAGTCTTCGGCAACAATTTCGCCAAATTGCCGATACGCCCAACCAGTTTGGTCTTAAAGCCCAGCATAATATTGCCGGCTGAGAGAAACAGTGACGATTTAATCAGCGAATGGTGGATCATATGAAGAATTGCGCCGTACACCGCCACCCCGCCGATCCCTACGCCAAAGGCGATAATACCCATATTCTCGATACTCGAATAGGCGAGCATGCGTTTATAATCGCCTTGCCGCACCATAAATATCCCGGCGACAAGCATGGAGGTTAAACCGAAGCCGATCAGCAGATTACTGGAAAACTCCCCCAATCCTGCAAGATACATCAGGGTGTGGGCCTTATAGATGCCGAGAAAGGCACAGTTGAGGAGAGCCCCGGATAGCAAGGCCGATGCCGGACTGGGCGCCTGGCTATGCGCATCGGGAAGCCAGGTATGCATAGGTGCAAGCCCCATTTTCGTGCCGAAACCGATGACAATAAAGATGAATCCCGCCTTCAGCCAGACCGGATCAAGCTGGCCTGCCACCTGGTTCAGTGAGGTAAAGGTCAGAGGTACATCAATCTCGGCGATATCAATAGATAGGGTGATGAAAAAGCAGCCGAGGAGCGCCAGGGCAATACCTACTGAACAAATAATGATATACTTCCAAGTCGCCTCCAATGCCTCTCTTGAGTGATGGAGATAGATCAACGGAGCACTGAGCAGCGTCGTCGCCTCTATGGCAATCCACAGGACAATGGGATGGTCGGCAAGACTTACCATGCTCATGGTGCCGAGGAAAAGCAGCATGCAGCCGTGAAAAACGTGTTCGTTTTCCATTTCGGCTTCGCGCACATAACAGATCGCATATATCGCTATGCAGAGAAAGACAAAAGAGGTGAGCAGCAGTACCAAAAGACCGATCGGCTCGGCGGAAAAAAAACCCTCGGTATACACGGGCAATTTCTCAAGCCATGCCATGACCGTCAGCTGGAGGTGAAAGAGTGCGGCAACCAGCAGCAAGCCTCTGCCAAAGGTAGCCGGCACAAAAAGGGCTGTCAGACCGGTAATTATCGGCAGTAAAAAGATGAGTTCGAGCATTATGTCATTCCTTTAAGCGATTAAGGAGATCGGTATTGATACCATCAAAGGCATGATTGATATTATGGAGGATGATACCCATAACCATGACCCCAACCAATAAGTCGAGAAGCACTCCGAATTCAACTACATAGAGGGTATGAGCATGTTTCGTTAGGGCGGTGCCGACCAGGTAAATACCATTTTCCAGCATCAGGTAACCGATAACCTGGGTGATGGCTTTTCTCCGGCTCATCATGAGAAAGAACCCCGCCGACATAGTGGTGATGGCCGTCGTCAGCAGCAACTCATGGCCTTTCGGCAAGGAGAGGTGCAGTCTCTCGGTGATAAATATCGACAACAACATGATGATCAACCCGGCAAAGAGCGAGGCGTGATACCCAATGATCGGATCGATCTCCCTCTTGGTGGCCACACGCTTCAAGGCTACGTAAAGAAGTCCGGGGATAAACACGCCTTTGATGAGGATCATGATCTGAAAAAAAATCAGGCCACCGCTGCCCATCCGGCTGTGATGCTGTAGTAAAAGAGGCAACAGCGACACCATCACTCCCTGCAGGGCCATAACCTTCACCAGGGTAATAAGCCGACTCGACGCCAGCGCAAGCAGCACCGAGAGCAGGACGACGACCATGATTATGTCATTAATATTGATCATTTAACCAACTCCATGGTAAGAATTGCCGCAAAAAACACCAGGATCAGGGAGGTAAGGACAAACTTTGGCACGAGGTTCATTTTGAACCTCGCCATACCTGATTCCACCAAGCCAATCGCTACATATACCAGGCCGACTCCCCCGAAAAACAGTGGGATGTTGAAAAAACCCCAGGCAGCTTTGAGAGGACAGACAATGAGGAAAATAAAGGCCGAGTAAAAAAACAGTTTGTAAAAAGAACCAAGTTCGATAAGGGCCAGATCCGGACCGCTATGGTCGAGAATCATCACCTCATGGATCATTGTCAGCTCCAGATGCGTCGCCGGATCATCAACGGGAACTCTTGAATTCTCGGTAAGCAGCACCATAAAGAGAGAGACAATGACCAGCAGCAGCAGGGCTCCGGCCGGACCGGCCAGACTGATCGGTGTTGTTCCAGTGAAGTATTCGGCGAAACTCAGCGCCCCGGTCATCCGGTAAAAAAGAACGAGGATGGCGAAAATCGATGCCTCGGCAAGGGTGCCGAAAAATGCCTCCCGAGCCGCCCCCATTCCCTGAAACGGCGAGGCAGTGTCAAGAGCTGCGGCGATGGTAAAAAAGCGTCCAAGGCCGAGAATGTAGAAAAGGACGATAACGTCACCATGGAACGAGAGGATCGGGGGCATGCCGCCCAGGGGAAAGAACAGCAGGATCATGATCGCCCCGGCGCAGGAAACTAGTGGCCCAAGTTTGAAAACAAAAGTTGTACTGGTACTGTAAACCGATCCTTTCCGGAGAAGTTTACCCAGAGTGTAATATTTGATAAGCATCGGCGGCCCTTTCTTTCCGGCGAAAAATGCCTTCACCTTGAGAATAATGCCGGGAAAGAGTGGCGCCAGGAACAACGCCAGCGCTATTGTGAGAAACGATTCCATATCCATTCCTTTTCCCATCACTTTGTAACCGAAGAAAGTTTTAATACCTGATAAAATGACTTCATGTTTTTAAGAAACGAATTTTGTGAAGGTCCTTGTCCCGGTTTAAAGGGGTTGGATGAACGAGGCCAACAGCAGGATACTGATCGCTATTATGATATAGCCTATATAAAGCTGCACATTGCCATGCTGTATCCAGCGAAACTTGCCGAGCAAAGTTAACAGCGGCATGACAAGCCCCCGGTGCATGCCGACATCGGCGATATCTTCCACCCGGCTGTAGTATACGGTTTTCCCCGGGAAAATCTTTTCCAAGAGCACCTTGGACTCCCTGACAATGACAAAGGGCCGGAAAAAATTGACCACGCTGCGCGCGTAGGATGTTCCTGTATACTGAATCCTCGCAGTCCCCTTGGTGAACCCGCATCCCCAGGTGGGACCATGAGTAATCACCTTGTTACGGTTCAGGAGTTTTCTAAAGAGGAGCATAACGACTAAAATCAGGATAAATAGCCGGGAACCGAGAGCAAGATTTGCCCCGATCATGTTGATCGTCGCGGCATCGCCGTGGCCTAGTTGAATAATGTCGGTGAGACCGGCAAAAGCCAAGTGAATAAAACTTTCCGGAAAAATCCCTATCGCCAGACACAAAACTGCGAGAATCACCATAGGGAAGGTCAACAATCGTTCACCCTCGCCGGCATCTGCCGCATGCTTGCTGCGCGGTTCGCCGAGGAAGACAATCCCTACCACCTTGGTAAAACAAAAAGAGGCCAGTCCACCGATGGTAGCGAGCGAGATAATTGTCAAGATCGCCAGCAGCAGGGTTACATTGGTATATTTCAGACCCTGAAAGGCGGCAAAATAAACAAGGAATTCACTGACAAAGCCGTTAAAGGGCGGAAGACCTGAAATAGACACCGAACCAACCAGAAAGGCTCTGCCGGTAATGGGCATCCTTTTCATCAAACCACCGAGATGATCAACATGGCTGGTCCCGGTTTTCTTGATAACCACACCGGCTCCGAGAAACAGCAACGATTTAAAAATAGAATGGTTGAGAACATGGAGAAGGCAACCGGCAAAGCCGAAACCGGCCATGATCGCATTACCCTTTGCCACACCTATCATTCCAAGACCTGCGCCCATAAGAATAATACCTATGTTTTCAACGCTATGGTAGGCAAGCAATTTTTTTATGTTGTGTTTTCCAAGAGCATACAGGACTCCCAACACCCCTGAAATCATGCCGAAGATAAGAACAACCTGACCGATGAGCAGATCGCCGGTGGCGAGCAGGGAGTAGACTCTGAGAATGCCATAGATGCCCATCTTTATCATGACCCCTGACATAATTGCCGAGATATGGCTAGGTGCCGCCGGATGGGCATGAGGCAGCCAAACATGCAGGGGAAAGACACCGGCCTTCGAGCCAAAACCAAGGAATGCCAAGAAAAAAACAACCAATTTCATCTCGGCCGGAATAGCCGCAAACTTTGTGAATTCCAGGCTGCCGGTCTGGCTGAAAGCGACCCCAAAGGCGGCAAATATCAGCAATGCCCCGGCCTGGGCAAAAAGAAAATAAAGATATCCTGCCATCCTAGTCTCGGCTTTTTCATAGTCATACATGACGAGAACATAGGAAGACAGGGACATGATTTCCCACACCAGAGCAAAACTCAGGATGTTCGCCGCAACCGTGACCAAGGCCATAGCGACAATAAGGACATTGGTGCAAAAGAAGCTGACGGCGGTTCGCAACGAGTTTTCTTCCCTTTTGAAATAGGCAACGCTGTAAATCACCGCCAAAGGGCAGATCAGAAAAATTGGTATCAGGAAGAAATAGCTCAGCGAATCGCAAGCAAATGCCAGAGTAAAACAATGCAACCAAGACCACGACCAAGCCATGCCATGAAATTGTTCGGGTGCGAAAAAAAGCTGAGAGAGTCCGGTAATGCTGCCGAGGAGTGTGATTCCCAGATAGATCCATTTACTGAACACCATGTACCGGTGGGTCAGCAAGGGAAGGGTTCCTCCCGCGACTATTATGGCTAGGGAAAGAAGAAATATATCCATGTTTTTTCAGCCGTTGCAAATCAAATTATGGTCTTAATCCCTTAGAAAAACATCTGTTGCAGGGACTTGCACCCCCAAGGGGGCATTAAAAATGCATCCCGCTTATCACGGGGTAGAAACAACAAGGGCATTCGAGTTAAGATTTCAGCTCCACCAAACGTTTGAAACCGCTCTGCGGAACAATTATAGGCAGGAGAAAATCAGGCACTATCGGCTCGATTTTATTCCTCAAAAGTGAATCCATACCATTTCAATTCTTTTTCTGTCGTTTCAGGAACAAAGGCTATTTCACTGTTACCGATGCGACTATGCAGCTCATTCATCCAGAGACGCGCCTGATTTTTCGAAAAAAACGGACCTACCTCCGTCAAAGAGGCAATATCAAGCATACGGCTTTTATTGAACCTGGTTACGTCTTCTTTATTCTGGAATATTCCTATAATTATTCGCATTTATGGGTCAATAGTACTCATTTTTTATGCTTTTTGAGGAGCCGTTTTTTCCAGTCGATTGATATACGGGTTTCCATTCGTTGCAAACCATTTGCATCTTTTATGCCACCGAAAAAAATCCTGCTCTGTTTTTGGGGTACGGGATCTCCTCACCCACTCTGTTTGAACGGATTTATTGTGTGAATCAAACCCTAGAGAACAATCTTTCAGGGATCAAAAGATGAGAATAGCGGCTCTGCAGAAAAATGTCCTTCTTGGGCAAGAAAGGAGGAGGGGGCTGCACCGACCATTCCCCGCCGGGGCAATTTGCCTCACCCAGGGTATTTCGCCTCACACAGGTAGGACCTGAGGAACTAACACGCACAGTGGATTTCGGAAAGTCTTCCGATCTGTTATCAGGATCTCGGAAGCTTGATTCGATTACTTTTGGTGGTTTTCAGAATATTATCGATTTTTCGCCCAATCATCTTGCCGAGCTTTTCATTTACATCGCCCGAGCAGCTCTAAAATCCCCTGCAGAAGTTGCAGCGGGGTTGGAGGGCATCCCCGAATTACCGCGTCTACGGGAATGACATTGGCAACAGCGCCGCAACTGGCATAGGAAATGCCGAATTCCCCACCATCCGCCCCACAATCGCCCATGGCGATGACCATCTTGGGGTCCGGCGTTGCTTCATAGGTGGTTTTGAGTGCAGCCTGCATATGCCTGGAAACCGGACCGGTGACCAAGAGAAGATCGGCATGGCGTGGAGAGGCGACAAAGTGAATACCAAACCGTTCAATGTCATAAAAGCCGTTATTCAACGCATGCATTTCCAGTTCACAACCATTGCAGGAGCCGGCATCGACCATTCTGATAGCCAGGCTTTTCCCAAAAATACGGATAATCTCCTTTTGGCAGGTTGAGCCGAGTTGCGCTACAGCTTTATCCTGCAAAGGCAATTTCTCCGTCAAACACCCTGTCTTGAAGATTCTACTGAGAACACTGAACATACTCTTCCCCTACTAAGATCAAGGTGTCGGTTTACAAATCATGGCCGGAATAGGAGCCGTTTACAGATTTGTTGCATAATGGAAAATCAGGTACAATCACTCCCTCCATCATTGCCTCAAGTGCAGGCCAATTGAGCCAACTTGGATCGCGGGGAAAATATCTGGCGACACCACCATCGGCCGCAAAGTGGACATAGGCAAGGATTTCTCCCCGCCAGCCCTCAATACATCCAATACCACTGCACTCTCCCTGAATAGCGGGAAACTCCATAGCGATCTCACCGGGCGGCAATTTTTTCAGCATCTCTTCAAGCAGGTCAAGAGCGACAAGGATTTCATCACCACGTATTCGCAGGCGACCGGAGGCATCTCCTTCCAAGCAATGGGGAACAGTGACAACCATTTCATCATAGGGGGTATAGGGCGCATCGCGCCGCAAATCCCAGCATTCCCCACTGGCCCTGGCAATAAAACCGAGAACTCCGAGCCTTCTTGCCGCTTTGAGAGATAACACACCAGTGGTGCGCAAACGATCCTGAAGCGACGGGTATTCGTAAAGCAGTGGAAGGAATTCCCGCAGTTCATGACGCAACTGTTCCACCGCTGCATTCAGCAGGTCAATATCTCCGGCATCAAGATCATGGCTAACTCCACCGGGAACAACGACGTCCATCAACAAACGATGTCCGAAGACGGCACTGTTCTGTCGTTGCCAAAGCTCACGCAATCGACTGCATTGCACCTGGGCAAAAGCAAAGCCGACGTCGTTGCAGCACGCTCCGATATCACCGAGATGATTGGCAATCCTTTCTCTTTCCGCAAGAATTGCCCGAATGAACAAAGCCCGCCGAGGCAGGACCATACCGACTGCCGCCTCCGAGGCCTGGCAGGCAGCCCAGGCATGTGCTACCGTACTGTCTCCCGATACCCTCCCGGCCAAACGGGCAAGCCCTCGAACATCCCGTCCTTCCGCACATTTTTCTATGCCTTTGTGGACATAACCCAGATGTTCCTCAAGGTTGAGAATATCTTCGCCCATTGCCTGGAAACGAAAATGGCCGGGCTCGATAATCCCGGCATGGACCGGACCGACCGGAATTTCATAAACACCTTCACCTTCAACCTGCAGGAATGGATACCGGCAATCCGGAGGAGTCATCTCCGCCGGTGTCCCGGCCAGGGGGAAAGTCTTAAGTAATGGATATTGCCCCTCATGCCAGGCCTGATGGCGCATCCATCGACGCGGATCAGGATGACCAAGGAACCTGATGCCGAACATGTCCTGGAGATACCGTTCCGGTCGATCGGCAGCGGGAAAGGACGGGGTCTGAGATGGGAGTGAGCCCTGTTGCTCGGACACGAAAGTATGGAGGAGAAGGTGGCCGTTCCGGCCTGCCACCGCAGAAAAAACGTGGATATCAGGAGGACGGTGTTCACCCCACACACCACACCAGCGAACGTGATTGGTTGCGATCACCGCCGCAGCCTTGCCCCAAAAATCCGGCTCTATCGCCACGACCTTAGCCGACCCTTGCGGGCTGGTTTCCGTCTTTGTTGGAATACCTGCTTGATTGAGCAGTATCACCAGGGAATCGATATCCGGGGAAAGGCTTTGCCGACCCAAGTCAGCCTGACTGATCATAGCACCCCCTTACCGACCAACATGATGGTTGCCTGATTAAGCCATTGCGCCAACACCGTCGGAATGGAAATACCAAGCCATAACACCAGAACAAGATGAACGAATACCGGCCACATATTGGCAACAATGGGTTTCTGGTCGAGCGGTGGCTCGCCGAAAACCATGGGTTGAAGATTGCGAAATAATCCGGCAAAAGCGACGGAAAGCCCCAAAACCAAAGGTGGTGCCAGCCATGGATAGCTTTTAATGGTGGCAGTAAAGAGAAGAAACTCGCTGGTGAATACGCCAAAAGGAGGGAAGCCGGCAATAGCGCAGGTGCCGATGAGAAGCCCCCAACCGACAAAGGGTTGGGTACGGATCAGACCGCGTATCTGACTCATTTTTTGCGTGCCGGATATGTGCGTGGCCTGGCCGACGGTGATAAAAATTGCCGACTTGGTCAGCGAATGTACAATCATATGCAGCAATGCGCCAAAGGTGGCTAATGGTCCGCCGATGCCGAAGGCAAAGGTCATAAGACCCATATGTTCGATGGACGAATAGCTGAACATCCGTTTGATGTCGTATTGTCGATGCAACAAGAGACCGGCCACGGAGAAGGAAAGCATGCCGAAACCCATCATCAGATTGCCGGCCAGATGATTGCCGAGGGCTGGGTCGACCAGCATTTTAAAGCGGACCACGGCGTAAAGGGCAATGTTGAGCAAAAGTCCCGAAAGAATTGCCGACATCGGTGTCGGGCCCTCGGAGTGGGCATCGGGCAGCCAGTTATGCAAAGGCACCAGACCGACCTTGGTACCATAGCCGACAAGGAGAAAGACAAAGGCCAGAGACAGAACGCCGGCATCCATCTGTCCGGCATGCTTTTGTAAAACCGTCCAGAGCAATCCCTCTTCAGGAATGGGAATGGTCCGTACCGCCGCAAAATAAACGAGGATGGTGCCAAACAGCGCCTGGGAGATACCCACCCCGCAGATAATAAAATACTTCCAGCCGGCCTCTATGGATTCATGGGTACGATAGAGGCTGACCAAGAGTACCGTTGCCAAAGTCGCCCCCTCAACCGACACCCAGAGTATCCCGAGATTATTGGTCGAAAGGGCCATCAGCATGGTAAAGAGAAAGCCCTGATACATGGAATAGTAGAGGCGCATCCTTCCATCGCCCACCCGACCGATGGCAACCTCGTGCTCCATATAAGGCCCGGAAAAAATAGCCGTAGTCATGCCGACAAAGGCATTGAGCAAAATGAGATAGACATTAAAGCCGTCTATGTAAAAAAGCTTATTACCGGAAAGCATCGGCCCCTGTTGAAATATTTCAATGGCAAGAAGCAGGGCTGCAACAAAGGTTGACGTGCAGATAACCAGATTGACGTGTTTTGCCGATTTTCGATGACCGATTAAGGCGAGGATGATAATGCCCAAAAGAGGGAAGATTAGAGTTGCGCTCAGGGCATTCATTTTTCGACCTCAGTCAGATGATTGAGGCGATCCGTGTCGAGACTGCCGATCTCCGCGCGAATATGAAAGAAGAATACTCCGAACAAAATCACGGCCACAAGTACGTCGAAGGCGATTCCCAGCTCAACCACCATCGGCATGCCGTAGGTGGACACCACCGCCGCAAAAATCAGACCGTTTTCCATGGACATAAAACCAACGACCTGGGCTACGGCCTTGCGGCGGGAAATAACCATCAACATGCCGATCAATACCACCGCCAGGGATATGGCGATGGTGTTACGCGTCGACAATAAAGACAACTCACGAATCGGCATTGCCACATAGTAGCTAAAGAGCACCAGGGCTGCGGCAAAAAGCATGACCAGCGATGGATTGCCGACGACTTCCACCTCGCGACGGATATCCAGACGAATGACCAGCAGGCGTAATTGTCCGGGAATAAAAAACACTTTGAGAAGAAGGGTTAGAGCAGCAGAAATGAGCAGGTGATATTTGCCGGAGATAAAGGCCATGAGGACAGTTGCAAAAAATATCAACAGCCCCTGCAGGGCAAAAATATTAATTAGACTGTCAAGACGAACCTGGGCCAGGAGAAGAAAGGACGACAACAAAATGAGGGCCGCGAGAGTCAGGACCACCTGTTCGGGGAGAGATAAGGCAGTTATCAACATTTACTGCACCTCGAGAATAATATGGCTCATCATGCCAAGCAAAGTAAGGATAAAGGCCAAACCTAAGAATTGCGGGGCACGGAATAGACGCATTTTGGCCTGAATGGTTTCGGAAACAGCAAGGATCAATCCCCAAACGAGCAATTTGCCGATGACGGTGAGCGTTGCCAGGGCAAGATCCCCCGGCACAAGGGTCAGGGCCACCCCCCAGGGTACAATCAGATTAACAATGAGCAGGGAATAGAGGGTAAGTTTCAGCATGGCGGCCCATTCCATCAATGCCAGGTAGCGACCGCTGTATTCGAGAATCATCGCCTCATGGATCATGGTCAGCTCAAGATGGGTTGCCGGGTTATCGATGGGAATGCGCCCTGTTTCGGCTATCGCCACGAGCATCAGACCCATTGATGAGAAAATGAGCGAGGGATACAAGGTGAAATCCCGCTGGGCAAGGTTCGCTATGACTGTCGACAAGTTGGTGCTGGACACATTCATGGCGAGGGTAAAAAAAGCCATAAGGAGCGCCGGTTCGGCAAGAGAAGAAATGGTTACTTCCCGGGAAGACCCCATGCCCCCAAAGGCCGTACCGACATCCATGCCGGCAAGAGAAAGAAAAAATCGTCCGAGTGCCAAAAAGCCGACCAGGGCAATAACATCGGCCAGGGCGGCAACCGGCAACTGTACGGTTATTACCGGAACGGCCGAAACCGCCAGGATGGTGACACTGAAAACTATATACGGAGCCACTCGAAATATCGGCGATGCCGTATCCGCCAGAACCACATGTTTTCGCGAAAGCCGCAGCAGATCCCGATACGGCTGCCAGGGCGGCGGCCCCTGCCTGTTCTGCAGTTTGCATTTCAGCCATTTGACCCACCCCGCCATAAGGGGTGCGGCCAGGACCACACAAAGGGTTTTTGTAATCGCCCAAAACCAGCCCGTCATACGATCACCCACAGGAGAAACAACAAGGTGAAAAAGGAGTAGCAGAGATACACCCGAAGATTCCCGCCCTGAATACGGGAGGTTCTCTCGGCAATTTTCAACATCATTTTGCCGATTGGGACGTAGAGCATCAACCACATTCTGTCGTCAATTTTTAAATAATAGCGCGGTGCTTTGCCGGGGACTGCCGGTTCCACCTTTTCAAAAATCAGCCAAACAACGGAAAAAATGCGGCGAATCGGCATGGCAAATGCCGAGGCAGTGTATTGCATCCGCGAGTTCAATGGCCCAAAACCGCAATCCCAGGCAGGGGCAATACGAATGCGATTGTCTCGGCGGATCGGATGGAGAAACACAAAGACTACCAGCCAACTCACTAAAATCCCGAAAAAAACCGCGGGAGCGCCATACGAGGCTGTTTGTGAATTAACCGGAGTCAACCACAGCCAGCCATCAGTGGCGCTCGACAAACCTGTGCCGATAAGGCCTTCGGCAATGCCGTTGATCGCCCGGACCACCCAGGTAGGAAATATGCCAAAACCAAGACAACAGACGGCAAGGACTATTTGACTAAGGAGCATGCCGAAGGAGGGGCCTCTTGCTTCTTCGATTTCCTGACTACGAGGTAGTCCGAGAAAGACGATGCCATAGACTTTGACGAAACAGGCGGCCGCCAACGCCCCGGTCAGGGCAAGCATGGCCGCGGCGACAGGAATCATTGCCCCGAGGATTCCGCTCTTCAGGATCGTCCCTTGCAATGCAGCTTGAAAAGTCAGCCATTCCGAGACGAAGCCGTTAAATGGCGGGAGGGCGGAAATACTGATACAGCCAATCAAAAAGCAGAAAGCGGTGATGGGCATTTTTTTGATCAACCCGCCCATCTTTTCCATGTCGTGCTGCTTGCTCTGCTGGAGAATGGTGCCGGCGCCTAAAAACAGGAGACTCTTAAAAAGAGCATGGTTCAGGCAATGGTACAGGGCGGCAATAAGGGCCAAAGCGGCAATTTCCAGGTGATGGGTGGCATAAAAAATCATCGACAGCCCAAGACCGATATAAATGATACCGATATTCTCAACGCTGTGATAGGCAAGGAGACGTTTGAGATCATGCTGCATCAGGGCGTACAATACTCCGAGAACTGCAGATATCGAGCCGACCAGCAGGACAACGACACCCCATTGCCAGGTAATCCCCCCCAGCAGGCCGAAGACAAATCGAATAAACCCATAAATGGCAACCTTGAGCATCACCCCGGACATCAGTGCCGAGATATGGGAAGGAGCCACCGGATGGGCGAGCGGCAGCCAGACATGCAGGGGAACGATACCAGCCTTCAGGCCGAAACCGATAAAAGCCAGGCTAAAGGCAATGGTCGCCCAGGTCGGGCTGAGGCCGGCAGTCTTCATCGCGGCAAAAGTGAAGGCGCCTGAAAAGCCGGCAAGAACACCGTAGGCAAGAAACAAAAATGCACCACCCACCACCGCCATCAGCAAATAGATGAAGGCAGCATGACGGTTCTCCGCTTTTTGATGCTGAAAAACGACGAGGAAATAGCTGGCAACCGACATCAATTCCCAGGCGAGCATAAAGGAAAAGGCGTCGGCAGCCAACAGCACCAAAAACATGCCGGCGACAAACAAACCGGTGAACACCGTCAGGGGACCAATTGAGAGTTGTGCGCCGATATATTCGCTAATATAGGCAGGACCATAGCAGGCGACAATGAAGGTCACGAATCCGACAATAAAGAGGAAAAACCCGGCGAGCGGATCAAGACATAAAGAGACATGCAACCAAGGCAGCCCGATGGGAAGAATGACCTGCTCGGTCGTCCGCGCCAGTAAGGCCGACGCTCCGCCCCATGACGCCGCCAGGCCGGAGATTCCCAGAAGAAGAAAAGACAAACGACCATGAAGATGAGGGCGACTCAGAAAAAGCAGCGGAACAACTGTCGAAAGCAATGTTATCAGCACTGCCGATTCTGCAATAATGAGGGCCATATTAGAATCCATTGCGAATGAACGAAAGAGTCTGTTACAAGTTTCCCCTCGAGCCTATCTCAACAAACAACCGCTCCGGGGTGGTGCAATTCACGACAAGGTTTGTATACATCTGGGAAATATCCTTGTCAACAACACTCATCGTCCTCAGGATTACTATCGACTCATGTATGGAGATCAGGTTTGGCAACCAAAAAGAACCGCGAGACATCCGTTAGTTTTCAACCGAGCAACATGGCCGTTTTCGTTTTACATTATTGAGAATGACATCTCTTACGGCTTTTGCAACCGACGATACAAAGTCTTGCGGTCAATATTCAGAATCTCGGAAGCCAGGGTCTGGTTGCCCTTGGTAGTCTTAAGAATATAGGCGATGTAGCGCCCGATCATCTCTTCAAGGGAGATCAATTCCGCCGGTGTCGACGTCTCCCAGAAAAGGGTTCGGCCGGTATGATCCTGGATTTTTTGCGGCAGATCCTCGGGAACGATTTTTTCAAACAGGGTCATGACAACCCCATGTTCCATGGCATTGCGCAATTCCCTGACATTGCCGGGCCACTCGTAACCGAGCAATCGTTTGACGGTCGAGTCGGCAAGTCCGGTAACCTTCTTGCCGAGTTTTTCGGCAACATCGCCGATAAATTTTTGCGCCAGGAGCAAAATATCGGTGCCTCGTTTACGAAGCGGGGGAATGTCAACTTTTATGACATTGAGCCGGTAGTAAAGATCTTCACGAAACCGACCTTCGGCAACGGCCGACTCGATATCGATATTGGTAGCCGCAAGGATACGGGCATCAAAACTTTGTTCCTTGTTGCCGCCCACCGGGCGGATCCTTCGTTCCTCCAAGGCGCGTAAGAGCTTCGGCTGCAGGCTGAGAGGAATATCGCCGATTTCATCGAGAAGCAGTGTGCCGCCGCTTGCCTCCAAAAAAAGACCGGTCCTGTCCTGCCAGGCATTGGTAAAAGCCCCTTTAACATGACCGAAGAGTTCACTTTCGAGGAGGTTCTCCGGCAGGGCCGAGCAGTTGATGGCGACAAAGGGTTTGTCTTTACGGCGGCTGTACTCATGCAGGGCGCGCGCCGTTATCTCCTTGCCCGAGCCGCTTTCTCCACCAATAAGGACTGAAGTCTCAGCATCGGCTATGCGCTGCAGCCTGGAGAAGAATTCCTTCATAATTGGGCTCTCGCCTATCAGTCCTGGAAACGAATGGCTTCGGTCAATTTTTTCACTAAGGATCTTTACCTGCTGCTTGAGGTTTTTATGGTCCACCGCCCGAAGCAAGGTGAGGGAGAGAAGATCCATATCCAGGGGTTTGGTTATAAAGTCATAAGCCCCGGCCCTGATTGCCTCGATCGCAGTATCCATGGAGCCGAAGGCGGTCATCATGATGGTCGGGATTTCCGGCCACTTTGCCGCAACCTCGCAACAAACCTGAATGCCATTGACATCAGGAAGATTGATGTCGGTCAAAACGGCATCAGGCGGGTCACCGGCAATCGCCTCAAGTCCGGCCTGACCGGTCAGCAGGTAACGCGTGGTAAAACCGCGCCGGGACAGACCCATGTCAAGCATTTCACACATGTCCTGATCATCTTCAATAATGAGGATGCGGCCCTTCATACTCTGGGTTCCTCCAATTTTAGAAAGAG
>JAZDOW010000278.1:0-24004 GCA_043798185.1 Pseudomonadota bacterium
TCACTGCTGTCCGGTTAACTTTCTTAGAAACATTATAACATACTATATTAACACATGATAATTGGCAAATATTTTTTTGGGATTAAATTTTCATTCTTCACAAAACTGAGGGGTTCTGCTATGTCTTGTTCCCATAAGCGCCATTTTTTACCGGACAGCATAATGACGCTGCAACACAGCCGGATTAAACAATACAATGCCCCGCAATTCTTTCATTCTGGGTCAATTTTTTGCTCTCTTGCCCCGATACGAGTTTCAGCGAATCGTCAACAAGTACAATGGGGACTACCGCACCAAACATTTTAAATGTTGGGACCAGCTGGCATGCATGATTTTCGCTCAAATCCGTCAAGAAAGAAGTCTACGTGATATTGATGTTTCGCTCAATGCGCACGCCAGCAAGCTTTATCATACAGGCATCCAGCAATGTCCCAAATCAACATTGGCGGATGCCAATGAATTACGTGATTACAGAATCTTTGAAGATTTTGCCAAAACCTTGATGCACCGGGCACGCCGGGAATATGCAAACACCGAATTGGCCATTGACGTGAACAATGCAGTGTATGCGCTGGACGCTTCAGTCATTGACTTGACGTTATCGCTTTACCCTTGGGCAAAATTTCGCAAGGCAAAGGGTGCCATCAAGTTGCACACGATGATCGATTTGCGGGGCAATATTCCGGCATTTCTGACCATTACAGACGGAAAGGTTCATGATGTCAAAGCTGCACCACAAGTGCCCATCGAAGCTGATGGAATCTACGTTGTAGATCGAGGCTATGTGGACTTTGGCTGGTTATGGTATATCAACCAAGCCAGTGCGTTCTTTGTCACAAGGCTGAAGACATCCATTAAATGGACCCGTGTGATTTCGCATCCTGTTGATAAATCTCTTGGTTTGCGTTCCGATCAGGAAATTTTGCTATCAACCAAACGATTAACAGCGCTTTACCCAATACGATTAAGGCGCATCAGTTTCCGAGACGAAGACAGAAAACGGACGCTGGTTTTTCTGACCAATAACTTCGATATCCCGTCAGCAACCATTTCTGCACTCTACAAGGCCCGCTGGGAAATAGAATTGTTCTTCAAATGGATAAAGCAACACCTCCGGGTAAAAACATTTTATGGCACTTCTGCGAACGCTGTGAAGACTCAAATCTGGGTCGCCATGATCGTGTACCTTTTGCTCGCAATCTTGAAAGAACGCTATCGTTTGGAACAAACTCTATCCCAATTATTACACTTTTTGGAGGTTAACATTTTTGAACAAAAATCAATGCTTTCGATCTTTCAAATGAACTCTCGTTCAACTCAAAAAGTAGAAATTGCAGATAAACAATTGAGATTATTTGATCTATAAGTGCCTCTTCGATTTAAATGCCTACGATAGAGTGAAATAATAGTACTCAAATCTATTGCTGAAATTACACTTTTAACGTTTTCTGGCGAATAACCTACTGATATCATTCATCGGTTAACCGGACAGCAGTGAATTGCAGTCTTTGTGCCAGGTTTCCAATACTCAGCGTCATGCCACCTATCATTTTGATATTTAAGGTAATTAGTTAAAATAGTATTTGCCGGGTTTTCATTTACAGCTATATAAAGAGGGTCATATTTAACCTGTGGTCATATATGACTTATTTTGCGGATAGAATTCCTATTCTTGATTCAAACCCGCTTCGGGCTGTGCCGGTTTCAAGACCCAAATCTATCCCCTCTCAGCGATCGAAGCGAAAAAGGTGGGCATCGCCTTCGTCTTTCTCGGTTTCCGGTGGTTCTGGCTTCAAGCTATCAACCGGACGCAAATTCAATGAGCGCCGCAAAAGCGGAGAAGCCGGCGCCGAATGCCAGTAGCATCCCTTTTTGGCCGGGTTGCGGCCGGCCGCTGTCCAGAATCTCCCGTAAGACGAACAGAACGGAGGGTGACGACATGTTGCCGTAGTTCTCAAAAATTCGGTATGAAAAGCGCAAGGCCTCGTCGGCAAGTTCCAGTTTTTTGGCGACTTGGGCCAGCACCGCCGTGCCTCCCGGATGTACCGCCCACCAGTCAATGTCATTCCGGGAGAGGCCGTGCCGGTTCAGAAGCCCGGAGGCCACCTCCATCACGGTGCGCGCGCCGATAACCGGCACCCGCCTGCTCAGATGGTTCCGCAGGCGGCCGCTTTCCGTCCGGTAACGCAGATCTTCGCGGTACCGGGGGAAAAGACCCGCCGCAAAGTCCACCATTTTCGCCAGTCCGTCCTGAGAGCCCTCCCGCGACAGATCGAGAACGGCGGCGGCGGCGCCGTCACCGAAAATGGAATTGCTCACCACCAGTTCCGGCTCATGACCGGGGAAAATGGTGGCTGAACATATTTCCACGGCAAGGCTGAGAACCGGACCTTCCCCGCTTCGTATCAGCATGCCGGCAGCGGCTTCGAGATTCGGAATCGCCGCACTGCACCCCATCCCCATCAAGTCCAGGAAGCGAATCGATGTCTTGAGCCCCAGATCTTCCGCGATATACGAGCAGAGTCCGGGGCAAAGGTAACCGGTGCAGGTGTTGACAACCAAACCGGATATCTCGGCGGGTTCCACGCCTGCCTCCGCAAATGCGCGGCGTGCGGCAGCAACGGCTGTGCTACGACCGAACTTGAGAAAGCGGGCCAACAGCCGGTCGGGATCGGTTTCAAGGACATCCTCCCTGGCATCCATCCCCAGATAACGGCCTTTGATTTTGCCGTCCAGGAGAATGCGGCGATACAGATCCCGTTCGGCCGGTTTCAGGGAGAAATGCGTGAAGAAGTATTCGTACGCCTCCTCCTGCGTTGCATAAAATGGCGGAGTGGCGGTACCCAGCCCTCTGAGGATGATGGATTTCACGCGTTTTCTCCTTGTTTGAATCGGATGATGGCAGCGATCCGAAACCAACGGGTCGGCTCCACGGAAACCGTGACGCTGTCGAGTTGCCGCAACAAGATTCTCAGTTCTTCGATTTTGAAGCCGCGCCGGATCGAGAGCAGGGCGTCATGCCGGACCCCTGCCGGCGCAGCGGTGGCGACCAGCAGTATTCTTGCAGCCAGAGATGCCAGTTGCGAGCGTCGCAGATCGTTGATGAGCATGCTGCTTCGCACGAAACCGCGGAGCCTGTGCAGCAGCATCAGGATCTGAGCATTGCTGAAATGATGGAAGCACATGGAGGTCACGGCATAATCATACGGTTCGACGGGTTGGTGGGTAAAGGCGTCCTCCTGAAGCAGTTTCACCGGCGGGTTGCCCGCTCGGGCGAGCTGCCCGCGCGCAATGTCAATTGCGTGGCCGGCCATTTCCAGGCAGGTGAAGTGCAGGGGGATGCCGCAGGCGCTCGCCCACCGGATCAACGCCAGCGGGATGTCGCAGCTTCCCGAGCCGATATCGAGGATGCGTAAGGGGGTGCAGGCATGGCGCTCCGCAGTTTCGGCGGCCAGAAAACGCCGGACCAACCGGATGCCACCGAAACTGCGATTGACCGTCCCCATGAACCGGTAGCTGGCGGCGGCCAGCGCCGGATCACAGTCCTGCAGGTCCAGAAGCTCCATCGCCGTGGCGCGTGAGTCAAACACCCCAGAGCCCTCCCGTTGCCATGGCATCGTCCATTTCCGCATACTTTCTCAATACCTCGGTACGGTACTCGGGCGAGATCGAAACGGCCTGGCCGGCAATCCGTTCGCAATAGCCGCAAGCCTTGCAGTCCATGGAGGCACAGTCACGGCCCCGAAAACCGTCCAGGAAATTCTCCGGAATCTGCTGCGCATCCACCCGGATCGGACACTCCGGCAGCGGCGAAAGCCAGCCTTGCAGGCGCGCCAAGTCAAGCATCGGTTTCACTTGCCGTAAACTTCATCGACCGGGTACGCAGCAAGCTCCGGAACCAGTTCCGGATCGTAGTTCGCCGCCAGTGAGAACCTGGTTGGCCGGGGTGCGGCCCGGACGGCGCTTGTCGGCTCATTTGACATATGGTTTATCCTCCGCACCGGCAAAGCGACCTCAAGTTTTAAGAAATGCCATCAGATCGGCGTTAAGCTGATCTTTGTGCGTGTATGCAAGGCCGTGGGGCGCGCCCGCGTAGATCTTCAGGGTCGCGTTTTTTACCAGCTTCGATGAGCGAAGCGCCGCAGCGCCGATCGGCACGATCTGGTCGTCGTCACCGTGAAGGATCAGCGTCGGCACATCGAACTTCTTGAGGTCTTCAGTGAAATCCGTCTCGGAGAACGCCTTGATGCAGTCAAAGGTGTTCTTGTGGCCGGCCTGCATCCCCTGGAGCCAGAACGCGTCGATCATGCCCTGCGAGACCTTGGCGCCGGGCCTGTTGGCCCCGAAGAACGGGCCGCCGGCAAGATCCTTGTAGAGCTGCGATCGGTCGGCAATGGCGCCGAGGCGGATCCCGTCGAACACCTCAATCGGCAAGCCGCCGGAATTGGCCTCCGTTTTCAGCATCAGCGGCGGAACGGCTGAGATCAGCGCGGCCTTGGCCACGCGTTTTGTGCCGTGGCGGCCGATATAGCGGGCAACTTCACCGCCGCCCGCGGAGAATCCGATGAGAACTGCTTTCTTCAGATTGAGCGTTTCGATGAGCTCCGAGAGGTCGTCGGCATAAGTGTCCATATTATTGCCGCTCCAGGGCTGGCTCGACCGCCCATGTCCCCGACGGTCATGGGCGATGCATCGATAGCCATTGGTGGCCAGGAACATCATCTGTGCCTCCCAGCTATCCGCATTGAGGGGCCAGCCGTGGCTGAACACCACGGGCTGTCCCGTGCCCCAGTCCTTGTAATAAATCTGCGTACCGTCTTTGGTCGCAATCGTGCTCATTGTTTTCCCCCTTTGTTCTTTTCTTGTTGTTTTGTCATGATGAATACCTATCCATTCACCCCTTATTCAGGCCAAGCGAAAATCAGTTTTACAAAGATCTTAAGAACGCAACGATGTCCTGCTTTTCCGGAGCAGTCAATTGGAGTTGCTGCACAAGGTTGAAATATTCCACCGTATCTTCAAGCGTGAAGCACCTTCCGTCGTGCTGATAGGGCGGGGAGTCCTTGATGCCTCTCAAGGGAAAGGTCTTGATGGGCCCATCATGCGCCATCATCATGCCATTTACTAATTCCTGCCTGTAAAAACGCTCAGCCATAAGGTTGTGCATGCTGTTGTCGGTGTAGTAGGGGGCAGGATGGCATGCGGCGCACCGAGTTTCCCGTTAAAAAGCGTCTCACCGCGTAAGTCACTTGGGATAGCCGGAGACAACCTTCCCCTGCTGCGCAGAGAAAACTGCGGTGGTGGCACCTGCAACCAACAGAATGCAGATTGAGACTAACGCAATACTGTCTTTTTTTGTCGGTTCATTTCACGATTTTCCTTTTTATTATCAGATAGTTTTCATTGGCATCCATATTTTCAAAAGCTTTCTATCACATCACTTCTCTTCCAGTTGGGAGGTGAGCGGATCACCGCTGACGAAACCACGATGAACTTTCGCCAGCGGATATAACCCTCCTGCTTGAATTATCTCTGACCGTGTTCCTCTTTGGCTTCCCGCTCCATCTTATCTAAACGGGTGTAGTAATCGGCAAACTCGTTGAGACGAGCGAGCGCGATCAGGCTGTCATCAACCAAGGTTCTCTGCCGCGAATTTCCAATTGATCAGTTTATCCAGCACTGCGGTGACATAATCAGCGCGCCGGTTCTGATAATCCAGGTAGTAGGCGTGTTCCCATACGTCGATGGTCAATAACGGTTTCATGCCGGTGATCATCGGCACATCTGCATTGCCGGTCTTGACCACCTTTAGCTTGCCGCCGTCCAGCACGAGCCACACCCAGCCGCTGCCGAACTGAGCCATTGCCGCAGTCGCCAACTCCTTCTTGCATGCATCCAGGGCGCCGAAGGAAGCCTCGATCTTTTGCTTCAACGCTGCGGGTGGTTCACCACCGCCCTTTGGCATCAGGCTGCGCCAGTAAAACGTGTGGTTCCATGTTTGCGCTGCATTATTGAAGATCGCGGTCTTGTCCGCTTTGCCGGCTGTCTGGGTGATGATTTTCTCCAACGGCAGTTCAACAAACTCCGTTCCAGCTATCAGCTTGTTCAGGTTATCGACATATCCCTTGTGATGCTTTCCGTAGTGAAATCCAATCGTTTTTGCGGAGATTACGGGCTCCAGCGCGTTTTCCGCGTAGGGAAGGGAAGGTAAAACATGCGGTGATGCACTTTCAATCTTGTTATTGCTCATCATTTTGTCTCCTATGTCGTGATGCAAAAGCCTATTTGTTGTTGGTTGACTCGGCAAGCTGCATGTATAACTGAATCGCTTCGTACTCTGCGGCCACCATGAAACGTATGGCTCTGATAAGCTCCACATCCGTGAGCTTCCTTTCGTTTGCCAACCCTGAAAAGGGCGATCCGAACTCTGGCATGTGTATTCTCCTTTCTTACTTTTTTTAAGCTTTCGCCCACGACAAAGCGCACCCGACGCGGGGTCACCTCCATCCGGCTACTTGCGGGGTTCCATTAACTGCTTGTTGTTTTGCTTATGGCGGAATTCGGATAAGTACCGGTAAATTTCAACCCTCGCCCGGTTGATGCCGCCGATCGGTCGATGTTCAATCAAGGAATGTGCCGGAGAGAACGACAAATCCTCAGCCAGTTCCTCACGTTCCCGGGTACGGAATGCTTGGGAAGGAATGCGAAGTGATGCCACTTTGATAAAAGGGGATTCCTTTTCGCTCCATTCCACGCCGGCATCCTCAACCGGCATCCGGTCGGGGTCTTTTTGGACTTGAATCATGAAATCAAAGCTTGCCTCATGCGCTGCCAGGTGTTTTTCCATATTTTCAGTCAGATAATCATCGGTAAGTTTTAACGGAAAGGCGCTTTTTATGTGCGAAGTTGGAACGAGGGAGTATTTTACAACGTGATCTGTCCCGCATGTATAAGGCGTCGTACTCCAATAGCGGATGTCCAACGGAGAGGTTTGGTTTTGAAGCGCCTTGCGTAGCTCATTGATTATATGGAAATTGCCGGACACAACCAGACGAGAAAAAAAGACAAGGGGCGACCATTCGATGCTGTAGTACACCGCGTCATGGAACAGTTTGACCGTTCCTAAAGGCATGATCGGATAGCTTATCAATATAAAGTCCTGTGTTTCTTTCTCCCCGTTTTGCCTCTGAAACCGCTCTCCTTTGACACCCATGATTTTTATGGCAAAACCACGCAGGTCTTTGGCTTTGTCCGACTGGATCTTACCGCTTGCACTGGAAATACGAATCCAGGCTGGATAGGTTTGGGGAAACTCAAATATTCCCACCTTAAGCTCCGCCGGGATATCCGGTTCCACAATGAATTCTGCTTGCAGGCAAGCCAGACTTTTCGGGTGTGCGTCACGTTTGGTTTGGCCTTCGGGATAATCTTTGGACATCTTTTCTTGTAATATAGCTTCCATGTCTTTGATCAGGCGGTCTTCATCATCAGGGACGTTTTCAAATTTGGTTACGCCCCCCAATCCCCCGTCAGAAATCTGCACGTTGTACCTCTCATCGGATTTATCGTTTTGTGCAAACTCATCCCCAGCTTTGAGTTTGCCGCGTTGTTTTCCTTCCGTGCCGGGGACCGAACGGACATCAGTTTCTTTGGTGGTGATAACCTCGGCACATGCAAAGTTCGCCAGCGCCAATGCTATCAGAATCATGCCACGATTTTTCTTCATAACCTCTTTCCTCGGTTTTACCTGGGCATCAACTGCTGCAGGCGTTGCGGCTCCTCTCCCAGCCACTCCGGGTTCCGGGCGGTACCGTCGAATATGGATGTGGTCTTGAATGGCTCGAATTCGCCGTGCGCAGCCGCCTCGGCAGTTTTCGACAGCAAGGACCGTACCTGCTCATCGCTCATCGGGCGAAAAGTCCGCACTGCTTCACATGCCTGGTCCAGAATCTCCATGCTGTCGATACCCGTTATGACCACGGAAGTGGGTAGATTCAGCGCGTAATGGAGGCACTCGTATTCTTTCCCTGTGTGTCTATCTCAATTCGATAAAAAGTGGCAGAATATCGATGTAATCAACAGGTGTTCAGCACCTTGTTGGTATTGGTCACATACCCCTGGTAGAGGGTAAAGTGGTTTTTCAGCAGCCCTTCGCTGAACCCCGCCATTCCGAGAAGCCTTGCATAGTCTTTTGCCGTGTACGCCATGATGTTTCCTCCGTTCTTTGTCTGTGCGTTTAAGGAAAAGGGGTGACTTATTAAAAGAACAGCCCATCCCAGAACTTTTCTTCTCCGCTCTCCGCCATGAGTCTTCTCCCGAGTCACGGGATTAATTTCGTACTAAACCAATAAATGCCAAAGTGAAAATAAAATGAGAAATAAAAAAATAGAGTCGATAAGGTGTGGCGCTTTAATTGTGTATAAGATGTCATCAATTCTGGATAAACTCTTGATCCACAGGGGGCGATATTGATCTAAAACTTCAACGCGGTCGTCAATCGCTTTTGCGGCTCTTCTGCCACTTTCCACGGCGCCTTCAATGCTCCATACCTGGGCTTGAGTCTGAGTGTGGGCTCCGGCCAAAAACAGATTTGAAACCGGAGTTTTCTGGGCGGGTAAATATGCCTGGGTATTTGTTGTATTAACCCATTTCGGTTGCAGAGGTTTAATCCCTGCACTGGAAAATTCCCACTCACGCCAGACTTCAATTTTAATAAGTGGAAATTCTTTTAACCCTCTGCTATGATTAGCTTCTTTGATTAAATCATTAAGCGCGCCGCAGCTAAAAATTTGAGCTTTAACCTCTTCGATAAATTCTTCTTTCGTGCAAGTATTTACCGGCTTATGGTATATCCTTCCAGGAACGCTGCTGATACAAGATGTGCCCGTCCACAGCGATCTAATGTTTTGTCCTAAATCCACTTCTTTGTCCCAGACTTGTTCTTCGGCAAAAAGGGTTAAATTAAATTCGGAATCACTTACCACTACGGCAGTCCTCACCCGGGGAAATTTAATTTTCTCGGAAAATGCCAATCTAAAAGAGACTTGGATGTGAGGGCCACTTTGAATAAGGGGTTTAAATAATTTTAATTCTTCCTGCTTTTCAAGCGCCGGGGTCTCACTTAAAATATCAGCCGTAATAAAAGGATTAATCGCCAGGATATAAATGTCACCTTGAATTTTTTCTTCGCCACAAAAAGCGGAGATAATATGAGTGCCATCAAACTCTAATTTTGTGAGAGCTTTTTCCCAAAAGAATTTTACGCCTTTTTCTTTAAGGTATTTAACCCAGGGGTTAAACCAGTATTCACTGCTGGGACCTTTAAGGAGTAGCCAGCCGATTCCGGCGTCTTGTGTCCATGCAGGACCATCTTGATCCGCTTTATGGTGGTGTGGGGGGTTTGATGTGAGTTGTTTTTTAAAAAATTCACCGGTAGTCTGTAATGAAACCTTTGACCAATCCGAGCCAATCCACGGACCAAAACAGGAACGCCAGGTTTTATAGGCTTTATCTTTCAGTAAAGGTTTCCATGCCTGCGCGGCATTGATTTTGTCATATTTTATTTTACTTCTGTTATTGGAAGTCCAGGTTTTAAGCATTAAGTAAGACCATTTAATAAACTCCCACGTGTTCATCCTGAACATTTTAGGAATACTTTTAAGTCCCACATAAAATTGCGCTTTATCGGTATCCGGGAAAATTCCGAAATCAAGGGGGCGCGAGAGGGCCAAATCATAGATGCTGCCTTTTTCATTAAAAGGAATATGCTGCATTAAATCAAAAGCATTATGATACCAGGGCCCCATGCCGTGCCAGGAATACTCTGTCGGCATGTTGTTTTGATTCAGCCGGGAACTTCTAAAAAATCCACCCGGCTGATCGAGAGCTTCATACACTGAAACGCTATATCCTAATTGGACTAATTCGTGGGCCGCACTTAATCCTGCTATGCCAGCTCCAAAAATGACTATTGATTTCATTCTTATTAACCCCCTATCGGTGAAGCTCTCGCTCTTTGAACTAAGAAAGTGTTGTCTGTTCGGGTTATTTTATTCCAAGAGAATAATAAAAGGTCAAAGTTTTGAATCGTAAAATATTAAAGTTACTGTTGTTTTTTTCCTCACCATCTTATCTTGCGCTCCGGACCCCTTTTATCCCTCTCGGCTTACTTCGGCATCAACCGCTGCAGGCGTTGCGGCTCCTCCCCCAATCACTTCGGGTTCCGGGCAATACCACCGAATCACGCGAATACCCTATACCGCGACAAACGTGCACCGAAGTTCTGCGCGCAGCGGGCGATGCCTGGTTAGATATTTTCTTAACGCCTCTATGCTTCGCTCTGCGTGATGTTGGCGATTGCGACCGTACTTGTGCGCGACACCTTGTTTGGTAACAAATGCCGCGGGGTAACGGCGCCCGGGTTGCAGCTCTTCATCACCGACAAACACTTGCTGCACACGCTGTCCGGGAGGATTCTCGATCTTGATGCAGGCATTGAAACCGAGACCGCGTTTGACGTAACCACCCATCTGGTCGTACGGATCGCGTGCAAACGTTCGTTCCAGATTTTCCTCTAGCATCGCGACAATTTCCTCGCCCGTCAGCTCGACCGGCAACTGTAGGCGCAGTTGTACCACCTTCATCAGATAGAACTTCGGTATTCACCAAAAGAGCTTGCCAACCCTCAACATCTTCATCCTGCGGAGCCTCTTGTGATCTTACGCGCTGAAAATAATCCTTCAAACGCCTCAAATCCAAATCATTAAGGGTTGAACCGGAAACCGGTCTCGTTTCCAACCGGAATGCACCTCTTTGCTGAAACAATCTCTCCAGCTCTTCAGGGCTGGCTTCCCGGCTTTGGCTACCCACGCGAATATAGTATGTCCGATGGTTGGAATGCCATACATTATGGACAGCCCAGCCGCGCTCCACATGCACCACCGCTACGTGCTTGTTTGGTTCCACATCATGGATCACTTCATAAAAAGTGTAGTTGTGGGTGGCAGATCCAGTGCTTCAATCTGAAAAAATACGTCCGATCCGGCCGCAGCAATCTTCTCGGCCTGCGAAGGGGAAAAATGATAATTTCTTACCAATTCATCACGACCTTTACGGCAAGCATCGGTAAATACCGTTAACGAAAAATCCGTCATAGCGGTCAGCGTGCCGATAGCCTCCGAAAGGCGACCCCCGATTTGATCACGCATCAGCGATTCAATCGGTTCACGGTTACCTGCTGATGTAACTTTCACCAACACACGGTCATTAAGCTGGCGGCTGACTTTCTTGGCCGCACGTTCCAGTCTGCGGAACACTTCGGCTTTTGCATCTTCCCATTCAACCAACAGATTGCGGCGTTCTTTCTGGAACGCCATCAGGTCTCTTGAAAGTGTTGCTTTGCGATCCTTTAATGGCCTCAATCCTTCTATTTGCCGACGTAGACGGATGAACGCTTCACCGTCGATTTTCGATTTCTGCAAATCGCGCAGGATCTTTTCATAGGCTTCTTGAACTTGCTGTTTACGAAGATCCCAACATTGACGTATTTCATCCATTTCCTTGGTCACACGTTGAACAGCCTCACGGGATAGGGTATGAACCTGTTGCATTTCCTTATCCAACCTTTCCAGAACTCCATCTGCTGCAAACAGGATCTCCTTTCCGGGAAGTCCATCCAATGCTTCTTTAGTGAGAAAAGCCCTGTCGATGCGGATCTCCTGTTTCAGCGTTTCGATGATTTCCACAAAAGGCCCCATACGCTCCTCTGCGGTTTTTAGGACGCTTTCTTCCCGTACAAGCAGACTTTGTTCTTTGAGAGTATCTTCCAGACCGGCTTCTTTGTAACTTTTTAACGTTTCCTCCAACGCCGGTAACCGGGCCAGTTCTTCGTCTATTTGGCCGATTTCCTTCTCAGTTTGCAGGATGCGAATACGCGAGCGCTCAAGCTCCCCTTGAATGGAACGCTTTCGGGTCACCAGGTCGTCATCGTGTTCCAAAAAACGATAGAGGAGGCGGGTCAACTTTTCAGGGCTCTTGGTCAATTCAGAGATTTCATGCTGTCCATAAACCTCCGCCTGCGGCAAAATATCTGTTGGGGTCAAACCCAATACTTTTCCGAATTCATCACGTACCACGGGCGGGTTGGGCACGGTGCGTTCGATTAGATAACAGCGTGAAGAGGGTTGGTAGACCTTTACCAACAAAGAGATTTTCGTCCCACTTTTAAGAACATTTCGAACGATGCCTTCATGGGTTTTTTGGGCATCTGTGCCGATGGGTTCCAGCCCCATCACATAGCGAAGACTCTCCACAATGGTGGATTTCCCGGTTCCCCGACCACCAGGACATTTAGATTCTCGTTAAAATGGATTGCCGCTCCATCCAGGAATCCCCCGCTTTGCCAGGCAGCCGCCACGAATTCCGTATGATCCTCCGGTTCCGGATCGGAATTCAACCGTAGTCGGGATTCATGATCAAGAAACGCTTGATGCAGTCCGCCCACGGAGATGCTCGACATCTTGATCCAACATTAAGTTGTTCTCTAATTATCTGATAGCGATTTCCACTTCAAATAACTTTATAATACCAGCGGTTATCTGTGATGGCGGGGAAGATTATAAAATTTTCGAGTGCGGGAGACCCTGCACGAGCCTTCCTGATGAACTTGTAAGTTATCCTTACAAGTTGCCGACTCGTTCAGTTCACCTTACAGTGTATTCTTACCAATAATCTTACTGAGGAGGTCGCTGCCCCGGTTTCCCATGCTGCGCAACAGATCTTCGATCTTCTGCATGGCAAGAGGCGATGGCTTGGCACGACCGTTTTCCCAACGGTTGATGGTTGGAAAGGTAACCCCAAGCCTGGCGGCAAATTTCTCCTGCGTAAGCCCCGTTCGTTCACGCAGTTCACGAACCACGCGGGGTATGTCAGCCTGGGTGTTCAAGGTGTTTCTCCTTTAGATTTGGGATGGGGCCTGAACAAATTGGATTTTATGACACACGACCTGTCAGATGATATATCATACGTTAAAGGATTGTGTTGTCAAATTGTTTTTCCGCGTTTCAACATGTTGACGGAAAGGCTGGATAAATCCAAGGTCAAAGCCTGGCCCCTATTCTTTTCTTAGCTGGTTACTCCCTATCAGCCTTTCTGCCGAAAGGAATGCCCTGCTTTCGCATACGGTGACGCAGTGTGGACGGGTTGATCCCCAGAATTTGGGCGGCCCCTTGCTTACCCCCCACCTTGCCGCCCGTCAGATCAAGAATTTTGCGGATGTGCCGGAACATGGCGGTGTCCAAATCTATTGGCGGCTCGCCTTCGTCACAAGGGAAATTCGCCAGAGAATTCTTTTGAAGGGGAATTTCGAGGAAGTCAAAGCTCAGCGGTTTTCCCCCGCTCAGAATCATGGCCCGTTCGACGGCATTCTCGATCTCCCGCACGTTGCCGGGCCAATCTCTTGCCATCAGCAAATCAATGGCGCCGGGAGCGATGGCCGGAATGGCGGAAAGCCCCATCTCCCTTGCCTTCTTTCGCACAAAATGATGCACCAGGGCCGGAACCATCCTTTTGGAACGAAAGATTGTGGATGGCATTGGCAATCACTTCCTTTCCCGCTCCCGTCTCCCCCAGCAAAAGAACCGGGCTGGCCATAGGCGCAACCTGCCTTGCCATCTCCATCACTTCCTTAAGCCCGAAATCCGCACCGATGACATCCTCCCTGGATACCCGGCGCAGTTCATCGCGCAGATAGCGGTTGTCGTCGGCCAGAAGATCTTTTAGATCCAGCACCTCCTGGTATCTCAGGCTGTTGGAAAGGGCAATGGCAAACGGCTCCTTAACAGAGAAAGCAGCCGGAGATGCTCCGGCGTATACCGGTTCTTGCCTATTGCCGGAAATGCCGCCCTGCCGATCCGCTTCTCTCCCACTTCAAGGGACATGAGAAGCGTGGAAAAATCCGGAAAACCCAAAATGCGCTTTACCTGCCTCGTAATAGGATGCTGCTTTAAAAAATATGCCGTTACCACACGGATTTCAGAGGATGCCAGCGTTCTTCGCGAGAACCGGCTCGGAACGTTTATGATCCGAGGACAAGGGGTCTGGGAGAAAGGGGCTCTCACGCTGGTTGCGGCACCCGAAATTTCCCACGAGCCTGACAAATGGTGGACAGATAGTACAGGATGCGGGCTACAGGTCCAGCGGACCAACGACGTCGCCCGTTTTCTTGCCAAGTTCAACGTAAACACCTTTAAGGATTTGAATCCGGAAATACTTTATTTCATCGACGACGGACGATCCAACTGGGGGTTTAATCTGACAAAAGGGTTTGGTGACCAGATGTTGGCTTACGTTGAAAGCAGCATCGGCCAGCGGTACGATGTCGTCACCGAAGCTTTGCAGAAAGCGCAATCGGTCGGGGCATTTCCATCCGGCACTTCCCCGGCCGGCACGCCTCCGGCCATAACGGGAAGCGACGAAATCCGCCTCCGAAGCCAACTGGCTGCAGGATTTTCCTATACCGACAAGGGCAATCGGACCACAAACATTGAATATCACTACAATGAAGCCGGATTATCGCCCGAGCAGTGGGACAACTGGTTCCGTGCAGGAGCCCAGGGAAAAATATTTCTCGATAATCCTGCCACAGAGGCCATTGGAAGAAACATGCTCGGACAGTTGTGGTCCGTCCGTCAGTTCGCCCTGGAAGCAGAGGAGCCTTTAAGCCGGCACGCGCTTTTCATTCGAAGCTTCTGGCAGGATGTGTTGATATACAAACTGGATCTTACCGGGATTTTTCAGATGAACCTTGAGGACAAAAGCTTCTTTATTCAGCCACTGGCCGCATACCACCTGGGTGATCGAACGACCCTGAACCTTGCCTTCAATTTTTTTCTGGGCGCGGGAGAAAGCGAATATGGAAGCCTGCCGCAACTCTGGAACGTGAGGGCGGGTATTCAGTATTTTTTCTGACTGTACTCATCCAATATGCGCTCATCACCCTTCACCCGGCTTCCGATCCCATTTCCAACAGCTCTTTAAGCGATGGGTGCGGATTGAGCTCTATCAAGCCTTATATGCCTTTTGCATGTTGATTTTTGGTGTCATTCCTACGCGAGATCGAAAACTATTTTTAAGGCATCATCAATTTTTACCATGATCTCGTCTTCCAGTTCACCTCGTTCTTTGACCAATCGAGCGCGGTGATCAACAGGACGTGTCTGCAGGCAATCCGCCACCGTTTTTTTGGTTAACCCATTTTGCGATGATGGAACAATTTCCACATTCGTGACGATGCGGGCTTTTTTCTCACTCCATTCCGTTAATGGCACCACCTGGATGACTGGGACACGCGCATTATACGTGTTGTTCGTGACGATCACGCATGGCCGAATTTTCCCGGTTTCCGAACCCTTGGCAGGATCAAGATTGACGTCGATGACCATCCCCCGCTTTAATTTGCTCATGTTGGCCACTCCGACTGCGCTGCATCCGTCCATTCTTGCGTTTCACCATCTTCTTCATAAACTTCGGCGTACAAAGCAGCCGACTCGCACAAGCGCTGCTGGGTTAATTCTGTATACAAGCGATCGATGGCGGTACGCACCACCTCACTTTTATCCTTAAATCCATACCGGTTGCATTGTTCAATAAATTGAATCTGCGATTCTTTGAGGCTGAATTTGGCTTGAATCATGAGGACCTCCCTGAATAGTCTAATAAAAAGACCCTAAATTGTGTCCCTATTATAGGTCCTAAATAATGGGGAGTCAAACCCTTTTCTAAGAGCCTTGCCTCAGACCAAGCTAAGCGGCGTGGCAGCTTTTTGCTTCGATGGTTTGAGCGCCTCCTGATCTGCTAACGCGAAAACTCCTCGTAAAGCTTTCGGTCCGTATCCGAAAGACGATCTGACACGGGGGGCGGAGTGTATGTCAGATGATCAGGCTTTCCCGTAAAGATTCCAAACATCGGCACTGCCAGTGCATCATTCATATTGAGTGCAGGCAGACCGAGCAGAATCTCGATTGTGCGCAGCATGCTCAACTGGTCGTAACGGTCATGGACCAATGCTCCCCTCTTGACGTGCGGTCCGATTGCAAGGGCCACCGTGCGCGTGGCGTCAACGTGGTCGGCTCCGTTCTGTCCGTCGTCCTCGGTTACGAAAATGATGCTTTCCTTCCAGACAGAGCTCTTTGAAATCGCTTCAACAATGAGTCCCAGGGCGGCATCGTTTTGAGCCACGAGTTGGTCCGGCGTCTGATATTTTTCATTCACCCCGCCGGTATGGTCGTTTGGAAGCCAGATATAGTGAAACCGGGCAACCCTGCCGAGTGCCGACTGTTTTTCAAAATCGGCTTTCCATACACGGGCGCGGTCGATATCAGAGTAGTTCAGATCCCACGAACGGTAGCCAAACGGATAGCGGTAAAGATATTCGGCAAATTGCCTGCGAAGAACGGAGTCGCCCGATATTGCGATGGAGAGGCTCTCATCGCCGCAAAGGAACCTGGAAAGGCTCGAAGCGAACACCGGGTCTTCCAGGAGTTGGAACGCGTCCTCGATCGTGTGGGTCCGGCCGACGTAGGATTTGGCCAGTTCGAAAAATTCAGCCCCGCGATCCACTGCCGAGGCGAGCCCCATGCTACGCGCATAAAACTTTTTCGCCAGCTCGCTCTCCTGTCCGAAGGTATCCGTTAAGATCCTGTATGCACGCGTATAGAGAAAGTAGTTCTCACCGTAGATGCGATAATCGACACCCTTCTCATCCAGGGCATCCCACAGATAGGCTGGAGAAGTCGCAGCAGGGACCGTGCCAAAGGGGTAACCGGTGTAGCGCTTGGCGTACACCGCGTTGGCAAGCCACTCCAGAAAAGGACCCGCATATCCGCTCGTGGTAAAACTGTGGCCGAGAACGCTGATCTCTCCATTGGCAAAGTAGTTGTCGAGAACCACGAACTCCTCGGCCAGGCGGTGGGCGTTAGGGGTGATTTCCTTTCCAAAGAGAGTCAAATAAGGATCGCCATCACCTCTTTTAAGATCTCCAAACACCTGGTCATAGGTGCGGTTCTCCCTGACGATATAGAAGACGTGCCGTATAGACGGCAGACTGAAACCTTTCAAAGGGCTGAAGACGGGAGCCCCCTTCTCCACAAGACGACTCCATGCGGGCAATCGAGATTCGATCTGGGTCCTCGGGATAATCGAGACGGATCCTTTGAGCAGCGTGAGGACGTATTGCGGGCCTGACTTTTTCGGATAAGGCTGTGGACCGTCCACATTCGGGCGACGGGGGCGGATGCCTTTGGCGCTCAGCGCCAGCAGTCGCTTGTCGGAAAGAAGGACTTTTGTAGGGTACCAGCCGGTGGGAACGGCCCCGAGGTATTTCCCGCTTTTCTTGTCGAGCACGGCGATGGCATTGACATTGGACTGAGCGACGTAGAGCCTTTTGCCGTCGACAGTGCAGGAAATGGGGCCGCTTCCGAAACGATTGCCGCGAACCCTGAGATCAATCGTTGCGACGACGGAATCCATTTCGCTGTCGATGACGGAAATGGAATCCGAACCGGTATTCACCACATACAGGCGCCCCGCGTCCGCGCAAAGCCCCTGAGGCGTGCGTCCGACCTGGATGCTCTGGAGCAAATGAAGCTGGGTGTCATATACCAGGACCTTGTCTTCACCAAGCAATGACACGTAGATTTTCCCGTTCAGGGTACAAACCGTGTGCGGGAAAAAACCCACCGTCGCCTCGGCCTGGAGCTCTCCGGTGTCCGTATTGAGTATCGCAAGTTTGCCTTCGCCATAATTCCCGCTCTCGAAATCCTTCTGACTGCCGGCCGAGACCAGGTATGCCATTACGATGCGGTTTGCATCCAGCTTAGCCAGCCCGGCTGTATAGCCCCCCACGGGATATTCGCGCACCATATCGAATTTCGGGTCGAGCCGGTATATCTTCCGGCTGAACCCTCCGCTGATATACAAGTCCCCGCCCGGTCCCTGACAAGCGCTGGGAAACATGGACTCGAGGCGCACCACTTTCACGACCTGCCCGGAGTCGGGGTCCACGACCGATACTTCCTGCGGCTCGGACAGGTAATAGCCGGTATTGAGCACCACGACATGGCCCGCATAGAGAACCATTTCGTTGGGGAACCTGCCGACCTCGACCTGCTTGCCCGCAGGAGCGATTGCCCAGCCGTTCGGGAGCACGATTTGCGAAGCCGCTTTTGTTTCTGGCCGCCCAGCTTTTGCAACATGTTCCAGGGCTTCCGAATATGGCTTCTTTTTTGCGAACTCCCAGAGATCCCGGTTCAAAGTCTCTTCATCTTCGGGTTGATCAGGCGCCAGGTCGCGCCTGGACGGCTGCTCCAGAGCAGCGACGGTCCAGGCGAGACCCAGAGTCATGAGAATAAAGAACATAAAGACTCTTCCACAGTGCTTCATCGATCCACTCTCCTTGTTATGAACGACTGGTGTGGTTGCCTCACTTCCTGATTATCCGTTGTCATTTCGGAACCTCCGATGCTTTGAGCGCCTCCTGAAGTGCGGAGGCAATGTCTTGCTCCAATGTTGAGACGCCCTTGATAACCCATGGGCCTCCGTTCTGCCAGTGAGCGGTGAAGTCGGCGGTGGTTTGCCCAGTGGAAGGAGAGACGGCGCGAATCTCAAGGACGACATCGGTTCCACCCTCAACAAATGCGAGGGAGGAGAAGAGCTTTACTATCGGGCCAAGTTCGCGGACAGTGATGAACAGAACGTGAACAGGGGCGCTCGCATAGGTGGCGGCGAGCCCGGGAACCTCCGCCGGCGGAAGTTCGATGGATTCACGATCACCGACCTTGCGAATGACCCTGACCTTGGCAAAGCACTCAGATGTGGAAAAAAATTGCTCAATCCCGCGCTGAGCAGCGGCCTCGCGAAGCGGAACCTCCTTCTGATCAGGGCGCCATTTTGGACCCCAAAAGACAAGTGCCAAGGCTTGTTCGCCGACCGGCTGACACAGGGGCTGGTGGGGAACCTGGCCAGTGACTTGGAAATGAGTGCTTGCGCAACCGGACAGCAAAAGCACTGTCAGTGAAATCAATGATACAGAACAGACGATGCGCATGGATAGAACCTCAATGAAATGGCTAAGCGACCAAGCTCACCGGCGCAGGTTTTTCTGTGTCTGGTGCAGCGGCTTGTTGGCCAGATATGTTGCCATTTCTTCAAATAGCTTGAGTTGCTTTGATTCTGTCGCGGTATAGAGAACCTCCCCCTTGGATGAGAGGACATCTGCAACATAGGAATCGACATCTTGCTCGCGTCGTTCAAGAAAAGCTTCTTCTCGATCGAGACAGCTAAAATTGTGCGCCTCACACAGTAACTGCCCCATTAATATCACCTTGGCATCTGCCAGAGATACTGCAATCCCCGCAGACTTCAACATGGAAACCTGATCGTTAGCTGTCTTGATTGCCGTTTGCAACGCATCGTCAGTTGTATCACGCATATTCGCTTCCGATGACTTGCGGCACAAAAGTATAAGGTCCAGATGGATCGGCGACTTGGCCTTCTGTAGGGGCATTGAAACAGACATTTCCGCCTTGATGGGGTATGCCCGTGTACAAACAAAGCCGGCATGTCTTATGGCGCGATGAATAGCAGTCCAGCCGTCGTGTCTAGCGTGATGATATGAGAAGATAAAGAGCCCATCGCTTTTAAGCACGCGCCGACACTCCGCAAAAACGGACGTTAGCTTACTTGTGAACAGTGACGCATCTGTATCTTGCACTTCTGCCTGACGCCGAGTAGTGTCACGCGGCGACAAATTCAGGACATGGTTTAGCCAGTAAAAGAAGAAGTCGGCTAACTGAGAATAATGAACGTTGTCGAAAAACGGCGGGTCGGAAACAATGACATCTACAGAGCAGTCAGGAATGTCAGTACAGCCTGAATCACCTTGGCTTATATAAACGCTGTCGCGATTATTCTGAAACTCTTGATAAGATGCGGCGATGGGTGCGGAAAGCGGATGATTGAACCCACCCGCCTTAGCCCCGGAGTGTGAATCAATGACAACTTCAGTCGGATTTTCCTTGTATTGAAGTGCACGTTCAATGCGGGAGTGATAAAGGCAGGAAAAGGCACCAGAGGATTTGGTGGTTCCCCATATATTTGCCTCAATTGGCATGAGTTCCGGCTTCAAGACGTGATTGGCGAACATGTGTCTTACCGCACCTGTTCCTTCTCCCTTGAATGAAGCGAACAAATTATTGAACTCGAGCGTTCCGGAGAACAGACATGCGAACAGGCGGCGAATATCGGGGTTCTCCAATGCGTGTATAGCATCCGCGAGATTCCTGATGCACAGAATGTGACGGTCAGAGAACAGTTCATGCCAATAGCGATAGTTGTGTTTGAGCATCTGATCAGTGTTATACCCTGATTCCACACGTACTCGCGGAAGTCCACCAATAAGCGAGCCATACTCTTCCGCTACCATCTTCTCCATTTCGTGGTCATATTCGTTCATTGATTCGTAGACCTTGCGACCGTCCTGCAACAGAATCATCTTCGCATATCGGCGGTAGGCAAGTGGTCCGTCAATGTCCTTCATTCTATCAACGAGCTTAAAACGTGCATCGCAATGTGGACATTGAACATGGGGACCAGAGACCGTGCCGATCTGAGGGTTAAAGCGTAGTTGGCAGTGCTGGCAGGACGCGTCTTCGGCGTCATATCTTGTGTGTGTAATTGCACCACATGCTGGGCATGATGCGCGCGCCGATGGGTCTTTCTTGGGCATGGCGTTGGCGGAAAATATGCGTCTCTTGAAAAGATCAATGGTTGCACTGCAATTCGGACATCCCACGACCTTGACCATGAAGTAGTAGAGTACCGTAGCCGGTTCGCCCTTTGCAGATCGCGTCTCGAATAGTTTGAGCAACTTCGGTGCAACATTGGTCTCCAGCACTCGGTAAGCCGCATCAACTTCCCGGTAATCGTAACACGAAAAAGCAGCCTGGCAGGCAGTGACCGCGACCATGTTGATGTCGCGTCCCATAGACCTGCAACCGAGTTTAACGGCTTCGCCTATGGTGACTCCGCTACCCATAAATGGATCAAAAAGTGAAACCTGACAAAAGTCGTTTGGGCCATAAAATCGTTGCCAGAAGTCTTCGCGCTCATCCAAGCAAGACCCAAGAATGATGCCGCGAAACACGGTGCCAAGCCTGCGCGCCCACCACTTGTGAATGTAATAGACAGGGCGGTACACCTCTTTTCGCCATGATTCCTGCTCGGCAATTTTGGAGATGCGGGCAAAAGGAAACTTAGATTCGATCCACTTAGGCATCTATGTTACTCCATGCCCCCTGCGGTCAAGCACTCGTCGTCTGAGGCAGAGTCAGGTTCGTTCTCGCTCAGGGTCACGGGTTTGTCTGAATCCTTGTCGAGACGATATGCGTCAAATGAGTGTACCGCGCCTGCAGATGGATTTGGCACAGACTTCGGAGTTATCTGATTAATCTTGAGGTCGAATTCATACCCCACGACTATATTCGCCGCCTCAACTCGATTAAGTGTCCCTACTTTCTGAAGGCCGGGCGGCTGGACCCATGCCGAGGGAATAACAAGAGTACGGGTTCCCGTCAGACCATCGGCGACGGCAAAAGGTGTGGGGGCAACGTACATCTTGCGATCACGGATCATTATATCCCCGTAGCTGCCAAACCCTTTGACGTTCTTGTTCTTATGCAGATAATCGTGATCGGCGTTGAGAAAAGCGCCGTGACACAGGACAAGATCGATAACCGGGTACTCTATACTGACCTGATCTGCCGGAGGGTAGCGACCGAAAACATAGAATACATCACGTCCGTTGTGAAAGCCTGTCGGTACTTGGCTGTTGCAATCATATGTTGATACACGTCCCGGCCACGCAAGGCCCTTTATCTCGTATCCCTCAGTGAATGCGACAAAAGCAAAATCCGGATATGAATTCCGTCCACTCTTGTCAAAATTGACTCCAATATTGCGCAGCCTCGCCTCGAACCAATTCTGGAAGTGGAACTCCTTATCTGTTCTGCTTACCCGCCGGATTAAGACACCATTGATGATTGCTTCTGCACACACTCTGAAGACGTCAAAAACTTTTGTCGGTTTCATTTTCATCCTTTGTATCCCGTTTAGGAATAGTCATCCATCATCTTCATGCCTTCGTTAGAGTTGATCACGCTCTCGCAAACGCGGAATAGACTGTACGAGATCTTGAGTGAATACGCGGCCTGACCGTTTGTAATCGCAGAATATCCCGATTCGACAAATAAGACTGTCCACCGATGAAAGTGCTTGCGATGCAGCAACGAGGAAGCTGGCGTATGATTTCCCCATACATATGATACTGCCTGATAGGTTGTTGAGTTCCACCAGCGTTTGGCTGACATCATCTCGAGCCTCATGTGGTAGGAGTGCCGAAAGGTCAGAGAATGCATCACGAGCATCTTTTACTGCAGCTCGGCAATCTTCGTGGGCCTTACGTAGTCTTTGAGCATTTTTATAACCCATAATCGCTGCACCGCCGACTTGGATAGGTTTTTCAAGGTGATTGAATTGGTCCAGCAACGACGCGAGTACCATCAGTGAGGCAAAACCGTCCGTCAAGGCACGGTCTATCTCATACAGCTTTCTACGAATTTCCGTGCCTTGCTTCTCCTTTATATCTCGCCACATCAGCACTCCGGTCGCAGCCGAAATACCAGCAGCTATCGCACTCAGTGAACCGGGCTGAATCACGAGGTTAGCAATTTCCAGAAGCAAGGTCAAAGGATCTGGATCGTATGCCCCGTGCAGACTTGCCTGTTCACTTGTACACAGTGCTTCAACCTCATCGAGTTCTCGGTTACCCATTTCTCCTCCTTCCTTTCGCTTTCGCCATTGGTTGGGATATCGTGAATCAAAAAAGTAAGGCCCGACAAGGGCAAACCCCCGCCGGGCCTCTTCTAAGACTTTCGGGCCTACTGGCTTTTCCACTCGGGTCAAGGGAAATTATGGTTTTACGAAGGCAGGCCAAATGATCGAACTCCAACCCCCTACCGATAACAGACCTAACATAAACACCGAGAGTCGTCAATTGAATACCTCCCTTGGGGGCACGCTAACCAGTGGTTAAGTGGTTTCTGTTTATCATTCAGCGGATGTTTAAACCTTTGTTTAATCCCAACCGTAAAAACAATTTACAATAATAAATCCATTTTGTTTGTAATGCGTCAATGTTTCTTTTTTGAATTGGCATGGACGGATGATATGTATGATTTCATTGACCCATCAGGCGTTTTTCACTGGAACCAACAGTATCGGTACCCGGCACTGGCTGCATACTTTATGGGCCACGCTTCCGGCCCAGAAAGCCTCCATCCCCGATTTGCCGTGAGTGGCCAGTACAATGACATCCGCCTGCAACTGCCGGGCGATGGCAACGATGATGTCCGCCGGATCACCGCGCCGGACGTGAGCACTTGCGGCAAACCCTTCGCTTATCAGCATATCGGCCAGGGACTTGAGATAGGCTTCGGCGCTCTGAACGGATAATTCCAGCATTTTGGACACCGTTCCCGGCAGAAACCGGCTCGTCACCGTCATCTGGCCCGAAAGACTTCCAAACCGGGGAACGACCATCGCAAGGCATATGGTTGCCTGGCAGGCTTTGGCCAGGATTTTTACAACCGGCAGAGCCTGTTCATGATCCAGAACACCATCGAGCGGCGTCAGCACGGCCGAGCAGGAAAATGCCGGAATTTCGTCATGTTCACCCGGACGGGCGATCAGAACAGGAATCGATCCCATCGAAATGACTTTCTGGGCCATGCTTCCCAGGATGAGATGAAGTGCCCTGCCGCGACCGTGCGAGCACATCACGATCAGGTCATAATCAAATTCCCCGCTATGCTGCACGATGCTTTCCGCGACATTGTCGACTTCGGTGGCATGCACATGGCATTCGATCCGCAGCCCTTCCGGAAACCATTTC
>JAZDOW010000144.1:0-49955 GCA_043798185.1 Pseudomonadota bacterium
TGTTGAACAAAAGGACGCTTCACCCGAACAACTCCAGATAAGAGAAGTGAACGCCGGAATTTATTGTGTTGACAAAACCTTTCTCTTTTCGGCATTACTGAAAGTGGACACCAATAACAGCCAGAAAGAAGTGTATCTTACAGACATAGTCAAACAGGCAGTCGATGCCGGCTTTACTGTCGAGAAATTCATCGCGCCTTCCCCGACCGAGGTGCTCGGGGTCAACTCTCGGGTTGAACTGGCCGATGCGCACAAGGAATTGCAAATGCGCAGGAACCGCGAATTGATGCTGCAAGGGATAACCATTGCTCTTCCTGAAACGGTCTCAGTAGCTCCTGGAGTCACTATCGATATCGACTCTGTGCTTGAGGCTGGAGTCCGGATAACCGGAAACAGCAAAATTGGTGAAAGCTGCATGATCAGTCAGGGTGTATTATTGCATAATTGCCTGGTGGAAGATCATGCTTTGGTCGGCCCCTATTGCTGCTTGGCTGATGCAAAGGTTGCCTCCGGCAAAGTGTTACCGCCATTCAGCACCACATGCTGAGAAACTTTAATATCTACAGACATCAATATCAATTGAGAATTCACCAACAAATATCCGCAAAACACAAGGTGCCTGCATGAGTGATCTCAAAAAGATGTATTCAACCATACTCGGAGACAGCTTTCCGATGGAAATGACGATTTCTTTCGGCCATCAGAAACTCGTTTACCGCAAGAAAACCTGGAAGATCAAAACTCCAGATGGCACTATTGACGAACGAGGCCTTCGTTATGGTGAAAACCCTGATCAGGAAGCGGCTTTGTATCAACTTGTCAATGGCAACCTGACGTTGGGCAACTGCCGTTTTATTGAACCCGGCAACGGTCTGGTCTCCGCCATCGCCGTTGAAGACATGCTGCAAGTCGGTAAGCATCCCGGAAAAATCAATCTGACCGATATCGATAACGGACTGAACATCATCAAATACCTGATGAATAAACCAGCTGCGGTTATCCTTAAACATAACAACCCCTGCGGCGCTGCCTATGGTGATACACTGGCAACCGCCTTTAATCGTGCGCTGCGCGCTGACCGGATCGCAGCCTTTGGTGGTACCGTCGTCCTCAACCGATCTTGCGATAAAGACACGGCTGAGTTGCTTGCCCATAATTATCTCGAAGTAGTTTGCGCGCCGGAATTCGAAAGTGACAGTCTGGACATTCTGCAGAAATCAAAAAATCTGCGCATTATCCGGATTGACGCGATTGACAAACTCAGCGATTTTGAAAAGTTACGTTTTGTTGACTTTAAAAGCCTTATTGACGGTGGCATCATTGTTCAACAATCTGCGGTCAACTCCATCCGCAGCATCTCCGAATTAAAACCTGCTATCGCCACATGGCAAGGCAAAGAATATAGATGCGAAAAGCAACCTACAACTCGTGAAATTGATGACATGATTTTCGGTTGGGCGGTTGAACATGGGGTTACATCCAATTCAGTGCTATATGTGAAGGATGGTTGTACTGTGGGGATTGGCACTGGAGAGCAAGACCGAGTGGGCGTTGCTGAAATTGCCGTGCATAAAGCCTATATTAAATATGCTGACATCCTTTGTTTTGATCAACATGGTATAGGCTACGCAGATCTTGACCTTGCTATTGCCCATGGGAATAGAGCCATAACCGAAAAAGATGCGATTGATAGCCAGGTTCAAAAAGATCGGGCTGGATTGCCTGGTTCGGTCATGATTTCCGATGCTTTCTTTCCCTTCAGGGACGGCGCTGATGTTGGTATCGCCCAGCGTATTTCTGCCATCCTTCAAGCTGGAGGTTCAATGCGTGACTTTGAAGCTATTGAGGCATGTAATGAAGCATCACCTAAAGTTGCGATGATGTTTACGGGCCAAAGATCTTTCAAACACTAATCATTTCCTCTGACAGAAAAGTTACTTTGACACAGCCAACAGCATTTAACTTTCAAATATTAACTATTTGTTTTACTTATGCTTTGGATTTATATCTTCGTTCTGAGTTCTACCCCTCAATTATTAATTAATGTTGCGACTTCTGCCTCTGATCAAAATAATAATAACGTGGTGCCATGGCTGAACAAAAACATATTACTCTCTGCAATGTTGTCAAACAATCAAAAGATACAATAAGTAGCTCAATTGATACAGAGACTGTGCTTCTAAGCATTGTTGAAAGTTCATATTATGGCATGGGTCCTACCGGAAGCCGAATTTGGCAACTGCTAGAACAGCCGATCCGAGTTGGTGACCTGATCCAAATTTTACTTCAAGAATATGAAATAGAATATTGTGAATGTGAAAAAGACGTTATTTCTTTTCTAAATAATTTAAGAGCGGAAAACCTCATTGATATTCACACCACATAGCGTACGGTCCTTCATTGCGCTATCTAACAACGAAAAATATATATTTTTTCAGGCCCTTCTTTATTTGCTCATTTTTCAATGTTGTGTGAGGGTGTTAACCTTATCTTTCCTGATTCGACTTTTCAAGTTAAAGAAAATCGACCTCTCCATGGCTGCCAATCAGCATATTACAAGTTTCCACCCTTCCATTTATACAATCCAAAGGATTCTTGACGTGATAGACTACAGATTACCTTTTTGGCCAGGCCTTTGCTTTGCCAAAGCCCTCACAGCGCGCATGCTACTGCATAAGTATAGAATTCAGTGCATATTATATCTTGGTGCCAGAAGACATGAGCAACTATCTATGCAGGCCCATGCTTGGCTTTGCATTGGTAACCAAATAATCACTGGCGGAAAGAATATCGAATTTTTCATACCCCTCATTGCCTTTTTATAAAACATTTCCACGATCAGAAAAGAATTATGTCTGAAATCAAATTACAATCCAAATATTTCTATCGTGCATTTGGTCTTATATTGTGCTCAGATCTTGCAATACCGGAACTGCAATCCACCGTTGAACAAAAAGCTGATGTCACAATTTCCATCGCTCCACTTTCTGCAAAGTTCCATGGTGGGGATAATAAAGAATTTCACTTTTCTTCAGGATTTAATTATTTCTATTTGCAATTAAAGAATGTTGCAAAATATCTTATCACAAACGGTTGTCAGATAACTATTGACCCAATTTCTGGGACGACAGCCGGGCAAATGCGTTTGTATCTTCTCGGAACATCAATGGGAGTACTTCTACATCAGAGGGGAAACCTACCACTTCATGGCAGTGGTATTGCTACTCCTAATGGCTGTGCACTCTTTCTCGGAGAATCAGGCATCGGAAAATCAACTATGGCAGCAGCTTTAAGCAAGTATGGTTTTAGGATCATCACCGACGATATTTGTGCTCTCTCTTTTAATAACCCTCATGATATAGAAGTCCTCCCCAGCTATCCACAACTCAAGCTCTCCCGCGACAGTGCCAAATACCTCCAAATAGCTCTTACCAATCTTACACAGATATCATCGGATTTAGAAAAATATGGTGTACAAGTTTCTGATTTTTTTCAAAGAACACCTCTGCAAATCGCAAGCATTTTTATTTTAAGCTATCATGACGATTCAGATATCAAAATTAAACAGATAAAAGGAGTACAAAAATTTATCGAATTGTCCAACAATATTTATCGCGGCAATCTAGTTGAAAAGCTTCAACTCACCGAACAACAATTCAGACTGTGCTCACAGCTTTGTCAAAATACAGTTTCTGTTTTTCAAATTCAGAGACCAAAAAACACTTTCTCGCTTATTGAAATAACAAATTTATTATTAAAGTACATTTCAGGTTGAAATTATTGATTCCTTTGTTCTTGAGCGTTGTATTCAATAAAAAAGGCTACATTTACTGCCATCCCAATTTTCAGCGCCATCAAGTCGACATTTTTAATAGCCCTTGACTTGCTACAAACCCGTGTCACCCAGTTTTTCAGTCTTTCGACATCGATATAATCCCAAGCCATGCAATTCCGGCTATCAAGCAAATCAAAAATCAACTCATTACTTGCTTGTATATATTTCTCGTAAGGTAGAGAAAATATTGATTTTGTTTTCCTACATCGAATAGATTCTGGCAAATATCCTAACATTGAACGACGAAATAAGCTTCGTCTCCAACCATCCTTTATCAATTCAAAAGGATCGACTTGAGAGATAAATGTCATTATGTCCTTATCCAATAAAGGGTGGACAAAATCAATACCATACCGAATCGATGCATATGAATATGTCTCAAGCACATGTTGCATCATCCCGTTATAAACATTACGAGAGATTTCACTTGAAATATCAAATGAATCGCTGAAATAAATCCCTTGCGAATATCTTCTTTTATTCTCCGATTCTTGCCGATAATCTTGATGTAAAAATGAAATTTCTTCTTCACTTCTTCGTCCTGGATAATAGATGTCATTATAGATTTTTCGCATGAATAGCGGTAGTAGCGGGCGGATTACATTCAATTTCAAAGACTTCCATAAAGAGCTGTCATAAACCTTTGAATACCTTACAAGGCCTTGCATTAGCTTAATATATTGCATTTTTTTACAAAGCAAAGGGTATACATTTTGTCCGGACATCGATGCAATTTCATCCCCCCCGATACCAGTAACAAGCGTTTTTGCACCAAGTACCTGAGATGCTTTAAACGAAGGATTTGAGATTGCAAAAAAAGGATTATAGGGAATGTTTCCCATAAGTGCATAATATTCGGACAAGTGTTCTAAAGGTGCAACGATCTCATCATCGGAACAATACAAGGAAATGCTGCATTGCCTTGCAATCTCTTCAGCAAATCGTCTTTCATCTCGCTTTTTATCACGAAACTCTTTTTTGAATGTACGTGTAATTGCAAACAATCTCCACTCTAGAGCTTGTTCACTCCCTAACATTTTACTCATTAATGCTAAAACAGAGGATGAATCAAGTCCACCGCTAAGCTGTATTGCGATACTATTATTATTATTAGTTCGCTTGACTATGGAGTTCTTAACTATTTCATTGAGCCTACTATCCGCATCATCAGAGGCTTTAATATTCAAAGGTTGTTTAAAATCCCAATACTGAGTTATTGAATATTTTTCTCTATTAGCCACCAGAATATGTGCTGGTGGAAGCGATTTGAAATCGCTAAATATTGTAGAACTCCTTGTGGGAAATTTTAACAACATGTAATCATCTATAAATTCTCTATCGAAAGACGAACTTTTGCCTACAACTTTCTGTAATCCTCCCAAACTATCTGAAAAAGCAAGTCTGTTACAACCAAACCAAAAATAAAATTGTTTAATTCCAATATGGTCGCGCACAGCTAACAATTCTCGAGTGACAAAATCAAGAATTGCAAACGAAAAACTGCCGTTCAAATACTCGGTAAAAGCAACTCCCCATTTTAAATATGCTTGAATGACAAGAAGGCAATTCGCCACATAGACATTTTCCGAAGAAGTATTATTGCCCAATGCTTTTCTTAATCGCAATGTATCGATCAAGCCGAAGCTACCGATAATCGACATATTATTGAATGTAATTAGTGACTGAGCACCATTATCTCCTTTTTCGCCAATTTTAGTTGAGTATGACAAATAAGCTAATCCATTCTGTCGCTCTTTAGCCAGATTTGAGCTATCGTATGCACAGCACAACTCATCGGCAACTCCACTCCGATTTCCATCCTGCTTTTTAAACAGAAACACATATGCATAACCATCCTTATCTTGCGCTATCATTGTATTTATAGTAATCTAATTTATAATTTAGCTGACGTTTTTGTTTAAATGTTTTGTAACAACAATTTGTTACATTCTGTTAACAAATGATATCTTAACGCTGTTAGCATCTATTGCAACAATTGATGACAAACAAGGCAAACACCTTGTGGCACTTTTTTTGCATAGATATTAATGTATCTTACGCTGATTCCAGTATTATGGTCTTAGGACAATTCAAACATGCAATGGAGAAATAATATGGACAATTCAATACCAATCGAATTGCAGATGGATAAAACTATAAAGTCTAAGCCACCTTACCACAATAAATTGATATGGGTAAAACCATCTTTGCTTCAACTAGATTTTGCTTTGACAGAGCTAAAAGATGCACCTAGTGCTGATGCCCCATTTCCTGCAGGTAATTCTAGTTAAATAACAAAGCGTTTTTGAATGAATTTTCTAAAAATATTACAAAACTACTAGACAAGGAGATAAGAATGAAAATCGGGCGATTGGCAAGTTCAATCTTGTGCTTAGCAGCATCATTCATAGCTAGCTCGGCTTCTGCAGGAAGTTTCACAATAGATGACTCCACCGATGGATTGAATACTTACTGGGGTGGTATTGTTAAATTTGAGGGTATAGACTATGCGAGCACCAGTGATATTTGGGGAGCTGCTAGTAAATACGGAGTAGACAGTTTAACCTTTTCTGCCACCTCTAACAATATTACAATAGTCCTGACCGGCTCATTTTTTGGATTTACTATTTCTCCAGAGAATACGGCTAACATCTTGCCAGGTGATGTCTTTCTTGGCAACAATGGCTGGAGTCCAACTGGCACTGATGCCCATCATAATACTGATATAGCTGTAGATGACGATTGGCAATATGCCATTACTATGGACAGCAACACTGGATCTAGCGGTACAATAAGTTTGTTTAGTGTTGATCCAGCAGGAAGTATACTCTATCCTGAAGATTACCTTTCATCATTACCTTCGTACGAATATCGTTCTCAACAGGAATATCAGTATGTTAAAGCTACTGATCAACCGGTCCTCGGCACTGGAACGTGGGAGATTTCTGGTAATACATTGACCTATTCGCTTGATATTTATAACGAAACAACCTTGGCTGACCTTCTTCATAACGATGGTCAGGTTGCAATTCATTGGGCACAAACTTGCGGTAATGATGTCGTTGAGGGTATTGGAACTGTTCCTGAACCAGCAACAATGATTCTATTTGGCTCTGGTCTTATGGGTCTCGTCGGGTTAAGCCGTAGAAAAAAGAAATAAACAAAATGGTGCAATTTCACTTCTTAACCATTTAGCTTTGTTATTAAAAATAGAGTATGCTAATGCTGATAATCATTGCAGGACGTCTATTACTCCAACATATTTGACCCGAGAGACATATTTTTTACCACAATTTAAAATTGCGTTAATCGTCACCCAATGAGGGTGGGTTATTCCAATGGCCCACCCTTTCTTTTCAGCAATAACCACTAGTTTTTCTAATTGGTTGCAAATTTTTTCTTCTACAAGAATATTATCAAAAGATTACATCTGTTCTTGAAATTTTTACAGCTGCGTCCTTCGCAACTTGGGTATTGACACTACCATTGGTAGTCAGACTATCAATAAACACTAAATTTCGTAACGCAATCTCGTGTATCAATCGATACATTGCAGATGTGTCCTTCGATATAAAGTGACCCCATATGATCATTAATACCTTTGGCATGGGACACCTCTCTCAGACATTCAATATTTTTTTCTTTTTGTACTTCTTGGCGAATCACTTAAACACAGCGCTTCAAGATCAGGGTTCCATTCTTGACCTTTTGGTTGCTAAGGGATGTGAATAAAACCGTTTTCCCGGAATTATATGCGGAATTTTCCTGTTTTCTGGTATAAGATGCAAAGGGAAGGAATACGTTACCTCAAAAGAAAATCGCAGCAACTCATTACCGATACCTTCATCGCAGCCTAGGTCATCAATAATGATGGCCACATTAGGCAGTTCAGCTTTCTTCTTTACGGTTCCATCTTCGAGCGCTTCTTCTGCCTCATCTACTGCCGACTTTTCAGAAAGGTCTCTTTATGAGCAGGTGGATCGGGTTCCCCAAAAACTATGTCGCCACGAGTAGCAGGAGGGATTTCCTGGGCTACCACCTTCCTGAAAAAAAACATAGCCGACGGCACAGGTAGAAAAGGTCAGCACCAGCAACAAAAGGGTGTAGGACAGAAACCGAACCAGATTGAAGGAACTGGTTTTTTTCAACTCCTGGCCATCTTAGTCGGACGTTTTTTCTTAGGCGGATTCATTATAGGACTGCTGATCTGCCGAGCAGGTTCATCGAAATGAAATATTCTGATGACCCAATCAGTGGGGTATTTTTCTTCAATTATCTTGCGAAACTCGATAAAGTCTCTGTTACGGTGCCGGTCACGAACTAAGGCATGAATCTCACCTATATGGAGGCATTTCACTGTTCAGAAAAAATATCAGTCTTGGTCGTTTGATTTTACAAGATTTTCGATTTCACCGACCAAGTCTTGCATGAAAACTTTTTACGTTATCCGTGGTTTTGATTTCTTCGCAGATTTTCAGATTACTACAGCACATCCCGCACCCCAACATACTGCACACGATTCATATATTTTTCCCCACACCGCAAAACCGCATTAACAGTCTCCCTATGCGGATGACCAATTCCAACCGCCCTGCCGTTTTTCTCCGATTGTATAACAAGTTGCTCTAACCTGTCGCAAATTTTTTCTTCATCAAGGACATTATCGAGGAAAACACTTCTTCCAATACTTTTTACCGCCGCTTGGCGAGCAACCTTTAATCCGACACTCCCCGAAGTCGTAAAGCTATCGACAAACATCAGTGACCGTTCCTTCAATTCATGGATAATATTGGTCATTGCCGGTCTGTCCTCGGTGAAAGTCGACCCCATATGGTTATTTACGCCCATTGCGTGGGGTACTTCCTGTAAGCATTTTGCCAATTTTTCTCTTAGCATTTCCGGCGAATCCTGGAGATAAAGAGCGCCGGGTCCTGGGTTAAATTTACTGTTCTTGGGCTCAAGTGGCAGGTGGAGAAACACGGTTTTTCCTGCCCGGTATGTAAGCCGCTCGAGCTTTCTCGTGTACGGGGCAAAGGGCAAAAAGGAGTAGGTGAGCTCGATGGGGAATTTCAACAGTTCTTCCCAAAGATCCTCATCATAACCAAGGTCATCGATAATGATGGCCACCATCGGCAATTCCGCCTTCTTCTTTGCGGGCTTCTCTTTAACAACTTCTTCGCCCCTATCTCCTCCCGACTTTTCAGCAAGATCATCTTTATGCACAGGCGGATCGGGTTCTTCAAAAACTATATCGCCACGAAGAGCCGGAGGGATTTCCTGAGCTACCACCGTCCGGAAAAAGATCACATAACCGACTGCGCAGACGGAAAAGACCAACAACAGCAGAAAAATGGTGTAGGAGAGAACCCGAATCAGGTTGAACGAACCGGTTTTATTGCGGCTCCTGGCCTTTTTGGTCGAACGTTTTTTCTTGGGAGGTTTCATTTATAGGACTATCGATCTGCCGAGCATGTTCAACGAAGAGAAATTTATATTAATTATTATAAGGTCGGTTATTTATCTCTCGTCAGAACATAGCGGGCGAGCCCTTCCAAGACATTTCGTTCATAGAGGTTGTTATGCTCCGGAAAAACCTGAAGAGCACGAACAGCATTTTCAACAGCTGCTATCGCCTTATTTCTAGCTGCCGCAAAGCCGCCAACACTCTCTATTATACCTGATACCTCCTCAACATACCTCGATCTTTCATCTCTTATTGCGAGAATTGTCATTAACCGTTCTTTAACATTTCCTTCTGCGCTGTTAAGAACAAGAATGAGCGGCAAGGTCACCTTACCTTCGATCAGATCATTACCCACTGCCTTTCCGGTTTTCTGAGGATCACCAAGGTAGTCAAGCAGATCATCAATGATCTGAAAGGCGCAGCCAAGATTGATGCCGTAGTCACGCAGTCCCTTGACCTGCTCGGGAGTTCCGCCACCAAAAATTGCTCCAACCTCGCAGGCGGCAGCAATGAGCAGGCCGGTCTTCATCATGATTGCATTATAATAGTCCAATTCGGAAAGATTATGTTTTGTGGCATTGCGAAGCTGCATGAATTCGCCGTCAACCATGCCGGTTGTGGCTTTACTTAAGATCTCCAGCCCTTTCACTCCTGAATATCTGCCGACAGTCGACATGGCATGCGCATGGAGAAAATCCCCGGCAAGAATGGCGGCGATGGTGCCGAACTGTTTGTGAACCGATTTCTTGCCACGACGTTTTTCTGAATTGTCAATAATATCATCATGGAACAGGGTGGCTGCATGCAGGTATTCGAAGGCACAGCCAAGGGAATAGGAGTTTTCGTCGGTATTGCCGCATAGTCTTGAGGAAAAAATCGCAAGGAGCGGACGAATTCGTTTGCCGCCGTTAAAGAGCCCGTAATCGAGGACTTCACGCAGCAATTCGTCGATCGGTGGTTCCAGTCGGGCAAGATCAACCCGCATATATTCATCAATTTTCGCTGCCTCGGACCTGACAGCGGTAATAACCCCTTCACCCTCAACCATAATTCTCTCTTCTATTAAAAGCTTACCGGGCAGCTTGTGTCAGCTTTCTTGAAAAAATCTGCTATATCTTTCAGGTCTCTCGTTTGCGGCGATGCCGGCAAGCTCTTTAAAAATGTTTTTCCATACCCTTTAGTAAAAAGACGAACATCCATTATAGCAATAACCCCTCGATCGGCGGAGGAGCGCATCAAACGTCCAACCCCTTGGCGTAAAGCCAGTATCGCTCGCGGCACCTGGAAATCAAAAAAGGGATTACCACCTTCTTCCTTGGTACGGGCTATCCGCGCCTGAATCACCGGATCGCTGGGCACCTCAAAGGGTAATTTATCGATAATGACACAACTGAGCGCCTCACCGACGACATCGACACCTTCCCAGAAGCTTGCGGTCGCAAGAAGGACCGAATGGGTTTCTTCTCGAAAAGTCCGCAACAAGGAGTTTCTCGATGCCGTCCCTTGGACAAGAATGGGATAATCCAGGTGCATATCAAGAAAGGCCGCCAGAGCATCCATGCCTTTATAGCTCGTGCAAAGAATGAGGGCCCGCCCCTCGCTTAAATGTAAAAGCTCAAGAATGCGAGTACAAACATTTTTTGCATAATTCTCCGCCGCCGGTTCTGGAAACCCGGCCTCAGGGATATACAAGAGCGTACGGCCAACATAGTCAAAGGGCGACCTCAATTGCAAACTCTCTACGGCATTGTCCAATCCCAGCCGCTCCTTGATATAGGCAAACGTTCCCCCTGAGGAGAGGGTCGCCGAAGTCAAGACACACGTATTCACAGAGGCATACAGATTTTCCCGAAGTTCTTCGGCAATCTTGATCGGGGTCGCAGCAAGAGCAACCGAACGTTCTCTTTTTTCATACCAATACACATACTCTTGTTTTTTTTGGCCGGTTAAAAGAGCAATTTCCCTCAGCGTGCTGTTCAGTTCTTGTGCCCTGGAGGCAAGATGCAGCCATCCCTCACCTTGTCCATCAAGTGCCTTGAGGCAATCGGCCAGCCTTGTAATTCCGGTAGAAAGCAGCTCAATCTCCTCAACCCAACGTTCACTGGATATTTCCGCAATCAGCGATTCGAGGTGATATCTGCCGACATGGAGGGGGAAAATGTGCGTAAAAGCATCTGCGCGCTGCTTCAGGCCACTCTGCAGGGGCAGCAACCGCTCGGCGGCTTCCGGACGTAATTGGGCCTTGGCCTGAAGTTCAATATCACCGAGCAGATCGATCAGTTGATAGTGGCTAAAATTCTTTCCGAAAAATGTCGAAGCAACATTTTCAAGGTGGTGCGCCTCATCAAAAATCACCGCTTCATATCGCGGCAATACCTCGCCAAAGCCGCTTTTCCTGAGCGCCAAATCGGAAAAGAAGAGGTGGTGGTTAACAACAATCAACCGGCAAGACCCCGCCTGTTTCCGTAATTGATTAATAAAACATCCGGCGAGTTCAGGACAATCCCCGCCTAGACACTGATTGCTGTGGCAGGAAACCTTTGGCCAGAATGGTGATTTTTCGCCAAGCCAATCCAATTCCGCCCGATCACCTGTCACTGTAGTCTGCAACCAAGAGTCGATTTTCACAACCCAGGGTTCGGCAAAAAGCGACAGTTGCGGATTACTCCTATACTGATACCAGCGATAAAGACACAAATAATTTTGCCGTCCTTTAAGACAAAGGGCCGGAATATCTTGCCCAAGTATACGAGCTACCAGGGGAATATCTTTTTCGTAAATCTGGTCCTGGAGATTAAGCGTTGCTGTGGAAACCACAACTCTTTTTCCTGACAAGACCGCCGGGATGAGATAGGCCAGAGTCTTGCCGATTCCGGTTTCAGCCTCAACGACCAATATTGACGACGATTTTTCGGGATGTTCTTCATCCAAATCGGGGGTTAGTACGAGGGCTACTGCTTCAGCCATAGCTCTCTGCCCCTCCCGTGGCTCAAAGTTCAATAAGCCCGCGGACAGCGTTCCACCCGCCATGAATATTTGTTCGAGATCCATCTTGTCCAGCTTTCCCCCCACTTTACGTTTTCAGAAAGCCACTATACAACAGAAACCCGCTCAGGGTAATGTGATTCTCACGCCCATCAGGGAAATGGATCAAGTCTAATAGAAAGCCGGTCATCAAATAAAAAGCCGCCGAAATAGCCACCTGGCATTACTTAACAAGTCGTAATCAAAGTAGAATAAATGGCCAAGCTCTTTGATAATAGTTATTCTCCAAATTAATCCTTTTGCAGAAGAAAGCGATTTTTGCTAAAACAAAATAGGCGATTATTTCTTTAGGTTAGAACTCTCCTCGGTTTCCGGGAAATCATATGGTCGAAATTCTCCTCTCACAAAACAGAGTGCCCTCATTGCCTCCACCTGAGCTTCTTGGTCCCGATGAAGTTATTGTCGTAGTCGATGACTCTCCGGAAATTGTGCTGCTCCTGTCCCACTACCTTACAAGCCAGGGCTTCCCAGTAATCCGTGCCGGCAATGCCCATGACTTTTACCAACTCCTGAACACCCGTAAGATTGCCCTGGTCCTCCTCGACATTGAATTGCCCGACCAAAACGGCAATATTATTCTTGAAGATATTTCACCTAAATATCCAGATCTTGGAATAATTATGGTGACCGGAACAACCGACATACAGGTCGCCCTCAACTGTTTACGTCTCGGTGCTGATGATTACCTCACAAAACCCGTCAATATCAAGCAGTTACTTCATACAGTAAAAAGTACTCTGCAAAAAAGACGACTGGCCATCAACAACCTTATCTTCCAGCAAGAATTGGTGAAAACCAATACACGAATGCGTTTTCTCCACCATCTTAACCTGAAGATGAATACCGCCTACTTGAATACCGTTGAACTGCGTGGCATTCTCCAGGCAATTTTAGTCGGCATTACCTCTGAGGACGGCCTCCAATTCAATCGCGCTTTCCTCGCCCTCTTTGATGTAACCAATGGTTTCCTTGAGGGAAAAATGGCCATTGGTCCCTCTTCCCGTGAGGAAGCCGGCCGTGTGTGGAGCTCCATTAAAGAAAAAGGCCTGCAGCTTGACGATATTCTTGAGGACATTCAAGATAAATCCATTAATGAGGATATCGTCGTCAATCTGATCATCAAAACCCTGCGAGTCTCGCCGGATGACCATGACCACGTGCTCATCCATGCCAGCCAAACCAATAAATCGATTCATGTGCAATATGGAAAAGCCGAGCAATGCAGAGTGCCCGAGGATCTCCTTCAAACTCTTGGGGAGTCTTCTTTTGTGGTCGTTCCCTTGTATGCGCCGGGGAAAGCACTGGGAGTAATGATTGTCGACAACTTTATTACCGGTGCACCGATAACTCAAGAGGATATCAATGGTCTGGAAATCTTTGCCAGTCAGGCAAGCCTTGCCATCGAGCATAGTCGACTCTACGAAACGATGGCTGAAAAAATTAATGCCCTGGAGACCGTCACCCACGAATTGGAAAGAAGCAAGGATCTGCTGATCGAGGCGGAACGTACCGCGGCAATCGGCCATATGTCGGCACAGCTGCTTCATGCCATCAGAAACCCTCTTACCTCTATTGGTGGAACATCCAGGCTACTTGCCAAAAAAGTCACCGACCAATATATTACAAATTTTCTCAATATTATAACTCAAGAAGCCAATAAAATTGAAACCATACTGGAAGATCTTTTCAGCTTTGTCGACGACAAGAAATTTACCTTTGAAATTCGCCCGATTTTCTCTATCATTCGAAAAAGTATGATGATCTTTTATATGGCAATGCAGCACAACAAAATTGAATACAGCTTGGACCTAGACGGAACCGGCCCGTCTCTTGTCGTCGACGAAACAAAAATCCGTCAGGTTTTCCTGCACCTGCTTAAAAACAGTATCGAAGCAATGCCCAACGGCGGCTCTCTCAAAATAACCGCCACGGAAGATGATGCTATGGCAACGATTTCAGTGATCGATTCCGGCCCAGGAATTCCTAAAGAAGCACTTCCCCATATCAAGGATCCTTTCTTCACCACCAAAACCTACGGTAACGGTTTGGGGCTTGCACTTGTTGAACAAATTGTTCATGGCCATGGGGGTCGATTCACCATCCAGGACGGAGATAGCGGTGGTACTGTGGCAACGATCACTCTCCCCAAGGCAGCTTCAACCCCTGCGGGATGATACTATTCCCCCAAATAGCGCAAGGCATGCCGACAAAAGGAAAGTGGTCTTTATCGCGAGAATGAAGGCATTTCGATCACCGATGGTATAGTTTGCCAACTGCCCCCCACCGCTATAAAAGGAAAACCACCAAGAGAACAACGCAGCTGCAAGGGTCGCCCCGGCAACCATCCCGAAGTTCCTGGCAGTTGCCAGGATTCCCGCTGAAATCCCTGAAAATTCCTCGCTTACTTGCGAAAGAACAGAGGCACTATTAGGCGAAAGGAATACCGATTGCCCAGCGCCAAGCAGGGCAAGATTACCAATTACCCCCACTAGAGAACTGTCGACAGAAAGATTGGCCAGGCCGATCAGAGCCAAACAACAGAGTCCCAACCCACCTGTTGTTAAAAATCTAGCACCGATCTTGTCGTAGAGCCAGCCGGCGAGTGGCGAAAGGACAATAAGAGTCGCAGGCACCGCCATCATTACCCTGCCGATTTTCTCGACCGGCAATTGCATAATATATTCAAGATAAAAAGGTGCCAGTACCATAACGGTAAACATGGTGGCAAAGGAAATGGCAGCGGTAAGCACTGCCACCCAATAGAATCTTTGGCGCAACAAGCTGAGCGGCAAAATCGGGCTGGCAGCATTTTTTTCCACCCAAAGAAAGAGAGCGATAAGGGCTGCTAAAAGCGCGATGGAGAAAATATTCAAAACAGAGAAGAACTGGTCAAGGCGGTGAAAAATAGATAGGCCAATCACAACCATGGCAACCCAGCAGCAACTGCCCTGCCAATCAAACGTGAATGCAGCCATAGGGTCAGTCCGCGGCAACCTAGGATGGATGAAGAACCAGCCGGCAAATAAAACCGTGATGCTGACCGGCAAGCTGACCAGGAAAATAGTCCGCCAGGAAAACATACTGAGCAACAGCCCGCTGATAAAGGGCCCGCTGAGGAGACCACAGGCAGTGGCAATACCGACAAGCCCCAGATTGCGCCCGAGATGTTCGGCAGGAGAGACCATTTTTATGAGTGCCGGGCCTGATGACATCATCATCGATGCCCCCAAGGCCTGGAGAAAACGACTCGCCAATAATCTTTCGTAACTCGAAGAAAAATAACAGCAGAGAGAACCAAGGGAAAACAGAAGCATACCCGTCAGATAAATATTTCCCCGCCCTAAGCGGTCGGCAAAGCGCCCCCAAAAAACCAAGGTAACCGTAATGGTCAGCAGATAAAAGGTTACTATGAATTCAGCATATTCAAGACTCAGTCCTAAAGAACGCATGATTGTCGGCAATGCAACATTTACCATGCCGCTGTCCATGGTTGAAAGGAAAACCCCGGTCATCACCATAGCCAGAATCGGCCAACACTCATGCTTTTTTTGCATGCTATCAGAGGGGCAAGAGGTTTCTAGAGAGGACAAAACGAAAAAAGCCCGGCGGAGAAACTCTCCACCGGGCTTGCACAGTGTAGCTACCTGCTTACTCGTGAACTTCTCAGTAATTAGAAGCTCAGAGACAATTGCAGACCACCTTCCGTTACATCTTCGTCACCGGTAGCATCACCGGAGAGCAGATAGGCAAATATAGCATCAGCGGTCAGATTGTCGTAGATCTTGTAGGAGACTTTAGCATCAAATTCCCAGCCGAGTTCTTTATCGCCATTTGCATTATCCTGAGCGAGCGCGGCATACCATAAGTCACCGTTAATTGCCAATTTATCCATCGGTTTGATGGTCACACCAGCGTTGCCGGCCATGACATTGGAGATATCATCCCCAGGCGATCCACTGGAGAGATGATTATCAAACATACCGTAGCCCATGATCTCCGCCCAGTAGTAGGAGCTACCAACTCTTTTGCCGGCACCTGGTCCAGGAGCGGAAATGAAGGCATCGTTATCTTGATCATCGGCGTTATCATCGCCACTGGCATAGAAAAACTGGCCATGAGCTATACCGGCATCAACACCTAAGGCACCAAGATATCCCTTGTTGTCCTGGTTGTTGAAATCCCCACCGTTGTAAATACCCGTTCCCCAAAGAGAAACAGAACCGAATTTCAAGTCGGCATCGGCACCCAGATACCAGTTTTTGCTATCCTCGAGAGTTTCACTGGCGGTAAGGGTGTGATAAACGAAATACGGGGTAACCGACATATTATCATTAATTTTAACGCTCACCAATGCAGCCCAGATATTCTGATCCATATTGGCAACATCGGCGGTATCCCCTGGGTAAGTTTCCTCGTTGCTTAAATTCATCCAAACAAGTGGTACAGTGACCATACCAAATTTTCCGGTAAGGATCACGCCTGAAGCATCGTCATTAATGATGAAGCCACGGGCAACTTTAAAAGGCTGGATACCAACCTTGGCGTTAACCATAGGACCCATGTTAAAATCGGCATAGGAGTTCTTTAAGCGAATATTTCCCTTGCCATCAGCACCGAGGTCACCACCGGATCCAAGGCCTGCTGAACTAACATCACCGGTAGTATATACAGGTGATGTCGTACCATCCGCATTGAGTTTTGTACCGGTTTGAATCTTCGCTGTTTGTGTCTTAGTGTTGTCGCCCCAACCGTTGTTAATCTCAAACTTGTTGACAAATTTAAAATCATCACTGAACTTGGCGGTTAAGTACAAACGGGTACGAGTATCCACATAGTCCACGCTGGCGGTATCTTTACCTGAAAAATTATCTTCATGGGTAAAACGGGTACGCCAGTAACCGCCAAACTGAGTCTCAACTGCAGAAGCGGTTGTTACTATTCCGCCTGCCAGCATGAGACCTACAGCTGAAGCAATTATTTTCTTCATTTTTATCTCTCCTGATTAGGTTTTACACCCCCCTCGCGAGGAGCCACTCTCCCTTTACCCGATTTCAACAAGCTGACCACCAGCTGTTTATTCCATTGTTTCAGGAAAAACCGGCAAAGACACCACGTTATTAGTATTATTAATATACTTGACCAAATTGTTTGTCAAGATTTTTTAACCTGAGGGTATAATTTTTTATACTCCATAACGAATAATCATTACCTTATGCGAATTCACTCTTACAGACCCTCAAATTAGAACTTGAGGGAGAGTTGCAGACCACCTTCCGTCACATTTTCTTTGCCGGTGGCATCACCGGAAACAAGATATGCAAAAACGGCCTCAGCGGTCAAGTTATCATAAATGTTATAGGTGAGCTTGCCATCAAATTCCACACCGAGATCCTTATCACCTGCGATATTGTCCTCGGCAAGAGAAGCATACCATACGTCGGCATCGATTTTCAGCTTGTCCATCGGCTTGAGGGTCACACCGGCGTTGCCTGCCCAGATGTTAGTGATACCGTCGGCAGGAGAACCGTTGGAGGCATAATTATCAAAAATACCATAGCCCATGATCTCAGACCAGTAGTAGGATCTACCGGGGGCTGTCACGAAGGCATTGTTTTCAGTTGCATCCTTGCCGTCATCACCACTGGCATAGAAGAATTGACCGTGGACAATGCCTGCATCCGCACCAACGGCACCAAGATATGCTTTGTTATCAACATCGTCAATTTGCCCGCCGTTGTAGATAGCAGTACCCCAAACACCAACAGTACCGAATGTCATGTCGGCATCAACACCCAGATACCAGTTCTGGCTATCTTCAACGGTTTCACTTGCTGTAATGGTGTGGTAAACGAAATAAGGGGTAACAGACATGTTGTCGTTGATTTTAACAGCCGCCAATACAGCCCAGATGTTCTGATCCTGGTTTGAAGCAACAGCAGTGTCCCCAGGGTAGGTATCCTCGTTGTCCAAATTCATCCAAACAAGCGGTACAGAGACATTTCCAAATTTTCCGGTAAGCGTCACGCCTGAGGCGTCGTCATCAAAGATGAAGCCACGGGCAACAGTCCAACTTTGGATACCGACCTTGGTATTAACCATGGGACCGATGTTAAAATCAGCGTAGGAGTTCTTAAGACGAATATTTCCCTTGCCGTCGGCACCGAGGTCACCACCGGCTCCGAGGCCTGCTGAACTGACATCACCGGAAGCATATACAGGTGATGTCGTACCATCGACATTTGTTGTTGTGCCGGTTTGAATCTTCGCTGTTTGTGTCTTGGTGGTGTCGCCCCAACCGTTGTTAATCTCAAACTTGTTGACAAATTTAAAATCATCACTGAACTTGGTAGTTAAGAATAATTGGGTGCGGGTATCGACATAGTCCATGCTGGCGGTATCTGTACCTGAGAAATTATCTTCATGAGTAAAACGGGTACGCCAGTAACCACCGAACTGAGTCTCAACAGCCGAAGCGGTTGTAGCAACAACTCCGCCGGCGAGCATGAGAACTAAAGCTGAAACAACTATTTTCTTCATTTTCCTTTCCCTCTTCCGAATAACTTTTTCACTCCTCTTACAAGGAACCTCTTTTTCTTTATCCGATTCTATAAACTGAACACCAGCTTTTCCCTTTTGATATTTTCAGGAAGAAACAGACAAAGACACGCAATGTCAACCTAAACTAGACTCAACACAATTCTTTGTCAAGATTTTTTCACCTGAATGTACAGTTTTTTGTACTCCAATAATCGATCTATATCACTCCGGTTTTCCAATGGAAAAATCCAAATCATAGGCTGTAATTTTGGTCTCTTCGGTCCCAGGCAGAAGACCAATGAGAGTACCGTTACCTGGAAGATTTGCAACATAGAGGCCAACGGTCGTTTTCTTGTCATCAGCTTTGGCGATCTGCCGAGATCCATAGTCCTTTTTCAACACAGAAAATCCAAACCCGGCAATTAGGCCCTTAAAAGTTCCGGTACGCCATATCTCATTAAGGGCAGTTCCATCCCATGCTAAACCGACAATTACCCCGTCATTATAGATCCGCAATTTCTCAAAAATACTCATTGAAGACAGTGGATTTTCATTAATAACGATCTCCTGGCGACCGTCATTATCAACATCGGCGACAACAAGCCTCCCTGGAACGAATATCAGCTCACGAGTGGCATCTTCATGTATTGTGAAATTTTTCCGATCTTGATCCTTTACAACCCATCCGCGACTGGGGCCGATGTAAATACGACTGCCACCAAAAGTTCTTTTACTCACCCATAACAACTCATTTTCCCGGTTAAAAATCTTCATTTTCTCCTTCCGGTCAATGACTACTGTTTCAGGTGTCCCGTCACCATCAAGATCAGCATACACGAAGTCAAAGAGATTTACTCCCTTGGGCAGTGAGAGTTGTTCACCCTGGGTGGGTATATTGTGAGAATCGAGATTAAGAAGGTAAACGCCTGCCTTGACCAGTTCGGTTTTCTCTGAACCTCTTTTTTGCCCAGCAAGACGCCAACCTTTTTTCGGTATAAAAAGTGGCCGGATATACCATGGAATATTATCAGTTATTATGCGAAAGCCTTTTTCCTTGTCCCACCCGACAATAAGAGAGGAAATGTTCAGCCCGTCGGTTGCGCTGATATAGATCTCCGTCCGTCCATTATTGTTAAGGTCCGCCATATTGACGGCATGGCATTCAAGGGTAGTCGGCAAACTTGCCGTTGCCACCTTGTCGATCTTCTTGCCGTCGAGTTTATAGAGTTCAAGAGCATTTCCAATCAATACAACGATCTCGTCGACACCATCACCATCTAAATCACCCACCGCAAAAGCCCGTATTTCCTTGGAGAGGGTGGTGGTCCTTTTCCCTTCTCTGGCTGTCACCTTAATGTTGCTCCCAACCGCACCTACTACTGCCCCGCTATTTAAATGTTTTTTGTAGGCAGCCTCTGGATGAACCGTGACAAAACCGGAGCCACCTCGCCCATCTCCAGGAATTTTCGTACTACCTGAAACAGCCGTTTTATTGCCGAGGACAGACTGGGCAATCTCATCGGTGAGTTTCTCGACATCGGCCATCATGTTCTCCGGATTCTTGACAAGCACCTCAAAACGGAGAATTTCCCTTTCAGCGTTAAAGGGATAGAGGACAATTTGGATATTCAATCCGGTTTTTAGGCCATACAGAGACCCGGCAACAAGATAATCGGCTGCTTTCGTTTCAGAGCTTCCTGCCGATACTGATTGTCCATTTTTTAAAGAAACCAGTTCTTTTTCACTGAAGGTTCGATCAACAACCGACACCTGTTCCCTGGTTGCCAGGCGGCTGATCAGCATGCTCCGGATTCCGTCACACAGGTAAGCATAGTTGCCGGCCGAGCTTATATCAAATGCCGAAAAGACAAGTCGATACTTCTCATTACCGTCCTTGCCGTACACCTCTGCCGAACCAAACACAAAAAAGCAAAGAAAAACCAACAACATCCCTTTTATTCGCATGACATCTCCCAGTAACTCTCATACAACCAGTTTTGCCACCATTTCAAAATAACCTGCACTTTCATGCCTGCTTTTTTCGGTGTCGTATGTATTCCAGCTATTTAAACATTGAGTACCTTAGAAATTCATTTCTTGTTTTTTTAAGAATGAGATTGGCAAAGGTACTTATACCCCCTTGAGGGGTGCTAGATTATTATCTATATCGCAAATCTCAGGTACAAGCAAGTTATGTATCAAACGACTGATACCTCGAGTATCGGAAGGTTCTACCTAGCCGAACTTACTCATTTGTATTTTTTGTTCAATAGCTGTTTCGCCCTCATCCTGTGTACGACCGGCAACTACGACAAGGCCGGCAGGTAAATTTTTCTGACACGCACTTTCCTCTTGACTTTTAGTCATCCACGATGAAATATATAGATACAATTTTTTGAACTTTGTGGCTTCCAAGGGCACTCAAAGTTCACAACGTTCATCTTTCAGCTGATTAGAAATGAAGAAGATTGCTCTTTCCATCCTGGCGATAACACTATTTTTTAGCCATAATTCTGCTGCGCACGCAGGTGAGAATTCCACTCACAGCGCCTACAGAATTACATCCTACAATCTTGGTGCTATCGTGGACAGTGAGAAGAGTGCATCTTCGAGTTATTCAACCGATTTCAAACCACTCATGATCACCGGCAATGCCTCCGACATCCTTAACAGTGAACATGTCGGCAGGGTTTTTCTGGGTGAAACGATAACGCCAGCTTCTAATACTAGAGGCGTTGCCGTCGCGGCCACATTTGATGCCTCACAGAATATTTCCCTTCAAGGTGCTTTCGGCGTTACTCGCAACCTATGGTCTCCGGATTTGCTCAATTATGAAAAAGATTCAAGTTGGGAAGCGAATCTCGGAGTGATTTACAAACTTCTCAATAACATCTCCTATGAATTGCACTTCGGCTATATGGATACCGGCAATCTCTTTAACGACCGAAGCAGCTACACCAATGTCGAAAGCATTATCATGATCAGCAACCAGTTAACCATGAGTTTTTAGTCGTCCCTCCTTACATTGAAGCTCTCTTGCAAGCAACTGCAGATCCGCCCAGGTGGCCGTTTTCATTTCTGGATTCTGCAACAAATAGGTTGGGTGGTAGGTGGTGACAACCGGAATCTTCACATTCCCTACCTCGTAGCCATGCAATTTTCCACGAAGACGGGCCAAAGGCAAAGACTTTTCCAGAATTGCCCGGGCAGCAATCATACCCATAGTACAAATCATTTCAGGCATGAGAACGCTAATCTGACGACGCAAAAAAGAGATGCAACTCTGCACATGGTTTGCTTGGGGCTGACAGGTGGCAGGAACAGCACACTTGATGACATTTGTAATAAATACTGAACTTATGGGCATCCGGATGGCAATAAGCATCTTGATAAGCATCTGTTCCTGTTCAACGCCAAAAATCTGCCCTGGCGACAGATGCCCCTGGTCGTCGCTTGCTAACCAATCTCCAACAATCAAAAGTCGAACCTTATCAGAACCGCGTCCAGGTGCCGGGTAGAGGCGCTGTTTGTGGAGGTCGCAGGCACGACAGACAGCTACCTCCTCGGCAATATCAGAAAGATTCAGTGGAGATTTTTCAACATCAACAGACAAGACACTACGCCCCCCCAATGTCAATGCACCGTTCGGCTTCTCTGTCTGGACCGCTGACCTTTGTAACACATAAGAGAGAGGTTGAAAGCGAAAAAAGGCGTCACTGTCGACGCCTTTAGGGTACCTTTCTATGCCGGATGCCTGATGATAGCGAAGCAGTGATTTCAGCTCGAAGAGAAAATCGTTTTTATCCATGACTCATTGATGAGAAAAAAGCCTAGCACCTTACTTCTAATTGAATGGAAAGTGATAAATCGACCAATCTCCACCATCTTTCAACGAATCGGATCTAAAACCACCAAAATAATGGAAAGTGAAGCTTTTGCTGCCAGGCGGCCGAATGTGTGACGATTTTAACGGTAAGCTCTCCGGTACGGTGCCGAAGGTATGTATTAATGGAGATATATCTATAGTTTCGATAACTTTCCCATCCCCATCAAGATAGCTCAGATAAATAAAAAACTTGGTGATAGCTGGGAATGAATCGCTAAGATGCCGGTCAAATACAAGAGTCCCGACAAATGTACACTCCTCGCCTTTTTGTGACAAAGAATAGGCAACACGCAAATCCCCGGTTTGCCAAATTCCAGCCGGGATATCATTGGCCAGGAGTATGCGTGCATCCTTCCTGGCAACAGCACCTACCTCCGGTTTAAGAAAATTGGTACACCCGGACGTCAAGATAAGCCCCAAACACAATATCAGGGCACCAACCCTTCCCTTCATCCTTATTGACATAGCAGTAAACCTCTTGGTCAAAAGATCGTCATATTCCAAATAATGCCATTGAATCATACTTCTGATACAATAACCATGAGTTTCACGGCCAGATAATTTTTTCCGACGTTGTAGGAGGAAAAACTCTGCCTTTTTTTTCCGGGATCTGGTATTTTTGAGGCGTGTGATTATATATTTATAATAATGGTTATTACTGTTAATTATTCTTCAAGTCTATCATATGAAATGAGGTGCCGCCTTGACCAAAGAAGATTTTAAGCTTTTACGCAAAAAGCTTGGAAAGACACAAGTGCAACTAGCGGAAATCCTCGGAATGTCGCTCAAAACGATTCACAGCTATGAGCAGGGTTGGCGGGTCATTCCTATGCACATCGAACGACATCTCTACTTTTTATTGATTAATCAAAGAGGCAGAAACACCGTATTGACACCCTGCTGGGAAAAAAAACTGTGCATTGTTAAAGAACAGTGCCCGGCCTGGGAATTTCAAAGTGGCCATTTGTGCTGGTTTCTGTGTGGCACATTATGCTCTTGTGCTCAGGATGCCTGCCATAAAGAAAAGCTGGAACTCTGCAAGGAATGTGACATTTTCACAGCCCTGCTCAAATAATTATAGAAGGAGCATTTCCGATGCCTATATACGAGTATAAATGTTCAACGTGTGGACAAATTTTCGAGATCCTCTCCACCTCCGGCAACAAAGAAGTAGAGGTACAATGCAGTAACTGTCACAGCGACAAGGTTAACAAAATTCTCTCAGCCGGCAGCTTCAGACGGAGTTCCGGCCCACCTTTACCGGTTGCTGGACCGGCAGGGTGCGGGAGAAAATCCGGTTTTTCCTGAGCCTCCTAAATACGGACTCGGTCAGAGTCCTCAACATAAATTTTTCTATTCTTTGTGCGATTTTTTTGGAGCGAATTCAAAGACTTTTTCATTTTTCTTGAGAAGGTTGTGTTCCCGTCTGGCGACATCCTCAAGATAGGCAGGATCATTTTGTAGTTTGTCAATCTCTGATTGCAACTGAATATTCCTTTCTTCAATTAAAACATTCTGTTGTTCGAGATTTCTAAGCTCTGAGCGTTTTCGCCATATAGCCAAAAGTCCCGACCCAGGTGAAAAGATCACCCAAAACAAAGCCAGCACTACCAGAGTTATGACAATTTTAAAAAATCGTTTTTCCTGGATGGGAGAAAGCTTCTGTTTCGGTGCTGTTTTTTTCCGTGTAAACGACATATCTATCCTCTATTAACGATGCCAAACACACTTCCCCTCTATCTGGTCAGTGCCTGTCTTGTCGGACTTTGCACTCGCTATGACGGCAAAGCCAAAGAAAACCCCGAGTGTATCGCAAGCCTTGAAAATGCCCACTGGATCCCGATTTGCCCCGAGCAACTCGGGGGTCTGTCAACTCCCAGGGAGGCCGCCGATATTTCCGGAGGCGATGGAGCCGATGTCCTGGCCGGAACAGCCAGAGTGCTTACAAAGTCGGGCATCGATCTGACCGACCAATTCATCCGAGGGGCCGAGCAGGTACTGTTCCTTGCCCTCGCGCAGAATGTCCAGGCCGTCTTTCTTAAAGCGCGGAGTCCCTCCTGCGCAGTAAAAGGTAAGATCGGTGTTACCGCCGCAATCCTCCTGGCAGCTGGTATTGAGTTAATCGAGTTCTAGCACCAAACGACTATTCTTTACCCATCCCCAACAACCGCAGGATGATAATCCCCGATTCATAGAGGAGATACAGCGGCACGCCCATAAGGACCATATTAACGACATCGGGGGTCGGCGTCAGCACAGCGGCTATGATGGCGATTACCAGAATGGCATAGCGTCGATTTTTTTCATAAAACCGTCGTTTAAACACACCAACCTTGGCTAGAAACACCATGAAAATCGGCAACTCGAAGATAACTCCGAAGGCAAACATAAAGATCGTAATGAAGTTCACAAATTTGGAAACGGAAATCACCGGCTTCAATTCCTCAGAGCTGAAACCAAGAAGAAATTTAATTCCGAACGGCAGGGTGATGAAAAAGCAAAAAAATGTTCCGGCATAAAACAGCAGGCAGGTAAAAAAGATAAAGAAAAACAATTGCCCGCCGGAAACATCAAAGGGTTTCCCTAAAGCCCGCCAGAGGACAATGGTAAACCAGGGCATAAGACCGAACAGAGTTGCAAAAAATGCCAGTGTGACATGGGCCAGAAAAGGTCCGGCAACGGTAAAAAAATAAAGTTTGGTGTCAAGATGGTGTTGGACAAGCTGTAACAGGTGCGGCGATAGAAAAAAAATACCCAGTGTACACAGTGCGATACACAACACCAGATTACGAAGTGATTTTCGCAGCTCAACGATAAAAGATACGATTTTGGAATGATTGGCCATGGGAAATATTGAGAATGACAGGGATACCTGTCTTAAAAACTACAAATGCCAAAACGACCCTCTCGGGTTGCTGGTATTGACAACAAAACCTCGGTGAATGTATCTGATTTCCGAAACATTCGGGCATCCCCGCATCGGCTGCTCAATTGCACTCGTTCGTCCGGCAGAAGCTTGCCCGACAAGGTAGCAGAAGGATGATTAAAAAGCAATTTGATAGAAGTTGCTTTCCCGAATCAGCCATGCTAAACAATAGAAAAATGTTTTTAACCGCTCAAATTTAACAGATAAAATATCTATGCTGGAACTACGATTCATACGCGAACACCTTGATCTGGTGAAGGAAAAATCGATTCGCCGCGGCATGCCGACAACCCTGCTCGACGATTTTGCAGCCATCGATAAACAAAGATTGACCATCCTCTCCGAGGTGGAAGGACTTAAGAATATACGAAACCGAGTTTCAGAAGATATTGCCCGACTAAAAAAAGGGTCTGCCGCCGACCAGCAAACAACCGAGTCGCTGATCCTGGAAATGCGCGACGCCAATCTGCGTATCAAGGAACTTGATGGCGAATTGGCCAAAGTTGAAGAAGATTTGCAAAAAATCGTTATGAACATCCCCAACCTCTGCCACGACAGTGTCCCGATAGGACAAGACGACACGAATAACCTGGAGATCAAGAAATGGGGCGAAAAACCGAATTTTGCCTTTCCAGCAAAGGCACACTGGGAACTCGGCGAAGCACTGAATATCATCGACTTTGAAAGAGCCGCCAAACTCTCAGGTGCTCGATTTGCCTTGCTGAAAGGCTTTGCCTCCAGGCTGGAAAGAGCACTCATTAATTTTATGCTTGACCTGCATACTCAAAGACACGGCTACACTGAAATACTGCCGCCGTTTCTGGTCAACACCCCCAGCATGACCGCCACCGGACAGTTACCCAAGTTTTCCGAGGATCTCTTTAAAATTGAAGGCTGGGATCTCTTTCTCATCCCAACAGCCGAAGTACCGGTAACCAATATTCACCGTGATGAAACCCTCAGCGAAGCGGATCTGCCGATCAAATATACCGCCTACACCCCCTGTTTCAGGTCGGAAGCGGGAAGCCATGGCCGAGACACCAGGGGACTCATACGACAGCATCAGTTTGACAAAGTTGAGCTGGTAAAATTCACCACCCCGGAGACCTCCGACCAGGAACTCGATGCCTTACTGGCCGATGCCGAAGAGGTCCTCCAGCTCCTCGGCCTGCACTACCGTGTGGTCACGCTATGCACCGGCGATCTTGGCTTTTCCTCCACCAAGACCTATGACATCGAAGTCTGGTTACCTGGCCAGAATACTTACCGGGAGATATCCTCCTGTTCCAACTTCCTCGATTTCCAGGCCCGGCGCGGCGGCATCAGGTATCGCCCGGAAGGTCAGAAAAAGAGTAAACTTGTACACACCTTAAACGGCTCAGGGCTGGCGGTCGGGCGAACCTTACTGGCCATTCTTGAGAATTACCAGGAGGAGGACGGCACTATTCGCCTGCCGACCGTGCTTGAGCCCTATTTCCAGAACCGTTTTTAACAACCACTACCCGAAGATTCATTTGCCGGCGACTGCAGCTTTGACATTTCCAAGAGTTACACGCCGCATAATTTGTAGAGCTGTGTCACTTTCCTCCTCTTTTACTTCATCCGTCGTGCCAAGCTGACTCAGACTGCATCTGCAATCCTCGCTATCTGCACGAATTGAGATTGAAATAAATCAATGTTGATTGTATATGATCGAAACATTACTCGGGAGGGATATTTATAAACACATCCCGCCCCCAGGTCACGGTCAATGCCCCTTGCCGGCGAACAATCATAGTGGAATGACCATCGCCTTCCATACCTATTGCCTGTTATGATGAATACTCAGAAAATCCGCACCGCTTTGCAAGCGTTTTTCCGACCTTCGGAAAAAACCGTCGTCACCGTTGAAAATGGAGCCCTTGTCCTGTGGGTCTTTGCCGTCGTCGCCTCTACTCTTACCCATGAACTTTGGCGTGATGAAACCCGCGAATACCTCATGGCGGTCGGCATTGACAACTTTACCGATTACTTCAATTTTGCCAAATACGATGGCCATCCGCTTCTTTGGCGAACAATTCTCATGGCCATGCATGCGCTGATCCCGCATCCGGTCGTCCTGCAGATGGCGAGCCTTTCCATCGGTTTTTTCACCGTGTTTCTTATTATCAAGCATTCACCGTTTCCCCTGGTTATCAAGACCCTCTTTATCTTTGGCATCATTCCCTTTTCCGTCAACACTGTTGATGCCAGGGACTACGGGATCAGCATGCTCTTGTTTTTTACCCTGGCTATTTTCTCCACCAAAACCGAACGCCACCCTGTTCTTATCGGCATCCTCCTCTTTTTTGAGGCCAATACCAATCAATACGGCATGTATCTGTCCGGACTCTTTCTTGCCGGATGGATTGCCGATTCCGGCTTTGACGTGTTGAAAAACAAGAAATACCTGATCGCTATCGCCATTGCCCTCACCGGGATTTTCATCTCATATTACAGCACCCGGATTGATGCGGAGTCGGTTTTCGTACCGGCAGGGTTTGTAGCAAAAATCGACTGGGCAACCACTGCACTGAAAGCTCTCAAACATCCTGGAAATTTTATTCATTATATTTTGCATATTAGCACTGGGTACCGGGACATTTTTGTTGTGGGACTTATCTTAGGGTTGTTCGTAGTCCGGCCATATCTTGGCATCGCCCTGTTTTTAGCGTTTTTTTTCTTTAATATCGTGGCGATTGCTTTTATTTACCCGCAGACTCGACACCAGGGAGTGCTCTTCGGTTTTACCATAATGTTGTATTGGATTGCCCTGCATGGTCTTCAGACCAAAAACTCTCCTGGACTTTTCAAACACGCTCGGATCATTTTTTACACAGTTCTCTTTGCCTTCCTCATACCGTTTTTAGTCCAACAAATACTTATCAATAATAAGATTGTCCATGAAGAAGCTACGGTCGAAAAAAGCACTGCCCAGGCCCTTGGGAAATATCTGACGACCAATAAACAGCTTGAGAAGGCGATTATTATCGGTTCCCCGGAATATATGCTTGAACCCATAGCCTACTATTCAAAAAACAACATTTATTTAATGCAGGAAAAAATTCTCCGTAATTTTGTCAGATTTGCCAGAGAGTTTCGAAAAGACTCCAGCCTTATGGATCTGCTTGAAACAGCAAAAGAACTCAACTCCAGGTATAAAGCTCCAATCGTTATCGTTCTTGGACATTTTGGTGTTCTGGAAGGAAAATCTTTTGCAACGATTTATCGAGGGGATTTTATTTTTAATAATATTGAAAAATTCAAAAAAGAAACGGTTAAACTGGCAGAATTCAACTTTGACCTGGGTGATGAAAAATATCAGGTATTTCTCTATTTACCTCCCGATCAATTGCAAAGTTACCGGGCAAAATATATGGAGCTTCGTTAGCCCACCTTCCGACTTTATGTGTGTCTATTCCCTGTAGGAGAAGGCTGTCATCCATCATCAATGAAGTAATTGCATTGCAATTTCACCTAAATTCACCGACAAGCGACACATGAAATACTCAGCGACAAATTTGATGACACTCAAACCATTCCTCTCTAATATTTTCACTGCTTGTCGCTCTTTTCTCTCACAACTGAATACCCTGATCACTGCACGGGAAAAACACATCATCAATATTGCTCTTCTCGTGTGGATCTTGATTGTCGGTGTCTCGGCATTACATCACGAGATGTGGCGGGATGAGGTTCGAGCGTTAGCCATGGCTCTCGATGGCGATAATTTTTGGGGCCTCTTTAAAACCTTACGCAATGAAGGCCATCCAATTCTCTGGTATTGGATATTAAGGGTATCCTACTGGATATGGCCCACACCAGCCGTCTTGCAGGTCGTCAGTATTTTGATCGCCTATGCGGCCGTAATGGTATTTCTCAAAAAGGCGCCCTTTCATATTATTGTACGACTGCTCTTTATTTACGGTGTGTTACCGCTGGTAGTCTACTCCGTTTCAGCAAGAAATTACGGCATAAGCATGCTGTTGTACTTCCTTTTCGCGGATACCTTCTGCAAACCACAAAGAAACAATCTTGCCATCGGCATTATCATCGCATTATTGGCCAATACAAATTTCTTTGCGATGATGTTTTCCGGGATTCTCCTTTGCATCTGGGCTATTGAAGAATATTTTAAACAAAAAGAATTCAAGGTGTTTTTCCGTCGCTTCACTTTGCCTGCGGCTTTAGCCCTATTTGGTATAGCCTTGGCGCTTTTTACGATTTCCATGGATGCCAATTCCTCGGTCGCCCCGCCGCACGAACTCCTTGCCAGGGATTATCTCCACCCGATGCTCAAAAGCGCACAACATCCTGGGCGGTACTTTGACCAACTCATGGCGGCTGGTCCCAAGATGAGAGACTTCGTGATTTTCGCCTTAATTGCAGGCCTGCTGGTGAACCCTTTATATGCGGGGTCACTCTATCTTTCGATATTTATTTACAATCTGTTTTCTGCGACGATCATGACACCGACCGCCAGACACCAAGGCATTCTTTTCATGCTTATTGTTACACTTTATTGGATTGTTGCCATGCAAAACAATAAGGCAAGCAAACGGTATATTTTGTTTTTGGCTGCCATATACCTGGTGTTCTCACCACTTTTTTACCACGAAATCACCCTTGCCAAATTGTCAATTACCGAAGATGTTAGCAGAGAACTCAGTTCCAGCGCCGCATTCGGAAAATATATCAATACCAACCGTCAATTGCAGGATGCGGTTATATTGGGTGACCCTGACTATATCCTTGGACCACTGATATATTATTGTAAAAACCGCATCTACTATGTTCGTGAAAATCAGTACGCAACCTACGAACGCTATGTTAAGGTTCCGAAAGAAGAGGTAACACTTCGAGATCTCCTGGAAACAGGTGAACGAATTCGGGACACTGAACACGTACCCGTACTTATCTTATTGCAGCATTGGGACATTCCAAAGAAAGAAAACTATACGGCGATACGCCCCTTCGGCAGAAATTTCCGAACAAACCGTGAAGAAATGCTTGAGTTTTCAGCGCGTACCATCAAGATTGCCGAATTCAACGATGCGGTTGCAGACGAGAATTTCGAAGTTTTTCTTATTCCAAAATCCAAAGAAGATTGGTTCAGCAAATACGGGGATTATCAGCAGCGTCTTGCACAACCTCAACCGTGATTTTTACGGTTATCTTCAAGAGAGATTCATGTACTCAACATTCATTCCTTATCTGAAAATTGCCCGATTTGATCACTGGTTTAAAAACATTTTTATGTTACCGGGGATCATTGTCGCTTTATTTGCACAGCCGGCTCTCTTCACTCCAACCTGCTGCCTGCGTATTGGCCTCTCTTTTTTAATCGCCGGGATCGTTGCCTCCAGTAATTATGTTCTCAACGAATTGCTTGACGCAAAATTTGATGCATTGCATCCGGTTAAAAAAAACCGACCTATACCCTCAGGGCTTGTCCACAGGCCGATAGCTGTAGGCCAATGGCTTATCCTTGCAATCCTTGGCCTATATCTGGCAGCATTTCTCGGTAACTCCTTTTTTTATGTCACTCTTTCACTTTGGGTCATGGGGTGTATTTATAATATTCCGCCAATTCGCAGCAAAGATAAACCGTTCCTGGACGTCTTGAGTGAGTCGGTGAACAATCCTATTCGACTCATGCTTGGCTGGTATGCTACCGGTATTGATATTATTCCGCCGATTTCCTTGCTGCTCGCTTATTGGATGATAGGGGCATTTTTCATGGCTATCAAGCGATTCGCAGAATTTCGAATGATAGCCAACCCAAAAGTCAGTGCCGATTATCGAAAATCATTTGGCTATTATAATGAAGAGCGTTTGCTGCAAAGTATCATTTATTATGCTACCGCATTTGGGCTCTTTCTGGGGATTTTCCTTATTCGTTACCGTATGGAACTCATTGTCTCCGTGCCTCTCCTTGCTGGATTCATGGCTTGGTATATGCATCTGGGATTTCTTGAAAACAGTCCGACACAAAATCCTGAGCACCTTTATAAGCAGCGAGGTTTTGTGTTATATTGTTTTTTATGTTGCATTACTCTTATTGCTTTGCTCTTTCTACCGATACCAGCACTGTACGAAATATTTTTCCCTTCGTTCACACCATAACAAATTATCTAACCCCGATACAGAGGAGACGTTCTTTCGAAAGCTTCTACTCTTCCCATGAGTCATAATGAATCTTGCTCTATTCGATTTTGATGGCACCATCAGTACAAGAGATAGTTATCTCCTTTTCACTCGGTTCCTCAATCGCAAGAAGTTTTTTTGGGGCTGTCTTTTCCTCTCACCGCGCATAATGGGTTACCTTGCAAAGGTTTACCCAAATGATGCACTCAAACAAGATTTTCTTCGATTTTTCTATAAAAGGAAAACCGCAGCAGAGCTGAATGTGTATGCCGCAACTTTCTGTTCTTCCATACTTCCTGCTATTATTCGTCCTCAAGCTTTACAACGAATTCTTTGGCACCAAAGCCAGGGAGATATTACGGTCGTCGTTTCAGCATGCCCACGGTTGATTCTTGAACCCTGGTGCCTATCGGTAAAATCCAATATCATTGCAACCGAAATTGAGTTCGATGCGCAGTCAAAAGCAACTGGAAAAATTGTTGGGAAAAATTGCTGGGGGCAGGAAAAAGTTCACAGAATTGTAGCTCAATATGAACTTAAGCTTTATGCAGAAGTCTTTGCCTATGGCGATTCAATAGGAGATATTCCCATGCTTCAGCTCGCCAAAAAAAACAGACGTTTCTTTAAACCATTCAGGTAATGTGACATTTTAAGAAAAACTATCCCAAAGGGACTATAGTTTTATGCGTAACTCGATTTCTTTTATATCTTTATCGAGTTTGAGGGTTTTAATAAAGCCATGGACGGTTCCGGCAAGGGCCTCTTGAATAAAATCCTTCAACGGTACCTTATCCCCGTTGACCAGGAGGGTGGTACTCTCAGTTCTTCCCTTATTTCGCAAATAACGTTTCTCAATGAACAAGGCAATATCATGGGCTGCATCAAGGCGGAAAACATACTCACCGGTCACGCCTCCAAGATCTGTCGCAACCGCGACCACTCCTTGCACCTCGTCACGCAACGACTGATCAACATTTCTAAAAACCTCTATCTTTGGTATCCTTTTTGCTGTTTTAAAGCCTTCACCAATGACCAGATCAACATCGGGAAAGTATCTATGGGCCAATGTCCTGAGGGAAAGGTCACAATTCTTGGTCTGCAGTACCATCTGATCCGGAGCTACGAGCATAACACTGTCCGCTCCGGCTGTCTTGTGTTTGTAGGTATCGGTTCCGGGAGTATCAAATTGAATACCCGCATCGCTTGTCGATTTGATCACAGCAACCCGGTAGCCAAGACGAGTAAGCTCGGTGACAACCTGTGTGGCAAGGGTGGTTTTGCCGCTGTCATGCCAGCCGATAAACGTAATAATTGCAGCCATACACTCCTCTGTTATTTCAGAAAATCCAGGTCACCCCGGTGAACCGATCCCGCAGGTAAGAATTTTTTACCACCATCAAGGTAGCACACCCTTACGCTGTTGCACACAGAATTGTCTTATTGCCCCGCCCCAGGACAGGGCCTTAAACATAGCTTTATCCAAATCGGAAAAAAGAGGGGAACGGACTATTGCCGCCAAAAATGACAGATCCAATTACCCGACAAAAAAGGTTAAAAAAAGGGTTGGTGACAGGGGGAATCCACTTTCCGTTCCAGCTGAAGACAAGCCCCGGCGGAGAAATAGTTCGTTCCTTGATCAGGGGAAGAAACACTGCCAGGGAGGAGGTTGACCTCAAAGTTTCAAACCCACAGAGGAGATGCGCTTTTTGGGTCTGGCATATGGATAAAAAGATTTTCCTAGAAGATTTCGAAATGAACACACAACAATGTCGAACTCTCCCCTGCCACCAACATTTTCGATTTAAAACCATCGGTAAACAACAGAACCCTCAACCTAGTTTTATCAAGAACACTCAAAAGAAACAGAAGCAAGTATATAAAAATCAGGTCACTATGGAAATCAGCCGAGCCCCTTTAATTGCGTAAGGGAAAACCCACAAGCAAGGTAAGATATCAGCTTACATCCTGATGCCTTTTGGAATCAAAGAATTCCTGTTCGGTCCAGAGAACTGCCCGACGGATAAGCTCAGCCGCAGTCTTGATGCCGAGTTTCTGTTTAACCCGGTCACGGTAGGTGCCAATGGTTTTAATACCGAGATTCATTCTTTCGGCAATCTCCCTGGTGGACAGCCCGGCACCGATGAGCCTGAAAACCTCAAGCTCCCGATCGGTAAGCAAATCGACAGTCGGAGCGGTGGACACATCCGGTTTTAACTGAAAGCGATCAAGCAAACGCTCCATGATATTGGCGCTGACATGAATTTTCCCCCCGAGAATATTGCGCAGAGCGAAAATCACTGTTTCACTGGCCTCCTTTTTCATTATATAGCCACGTGCACCGGCACGGATTGCCCTTTCCGCCCAGACCTGTTCATCATGCATGGAAAGAACCAAAATCGGCAAATTGTTCTTATCAGCTGAAAGTTCTTTCACTAAATCCAGTCCGTTTTCCCCGGCCAAAGTGATGTCAATAATAGCAAGATCCGGATTATATTGCTGGATGATCTTCCTGGCCCCGGCAATGTCTTCAGCCAAACCACAGACGAAAAAATCGTCTTCCTGATTGAGAAGTTCTGCCATGCCCATACGAAAAATCGGATGATCATCGACAATTATTACCCTTGCTTTCATTCCTGCCCCTCGCCGGTGACTGAAATTATCGTCCCGCTCTTTTCGCCTGATTCAATGAACAAAGCCGCACCGATGGCCTTGGCCCGATATTTCATAGTATGAAACCCCATCCCTGTCGCCGCCGGTGTCCCGGCAAAACCCTGGCCGTCATCAACAATCTTCACCGAGAAGCCATTGTCATCCTGCACCATATAGACCCCGATATTGTTTGGCTTACCGTGCCGTGCCGCATTAAAAACCGCCTCCCGAATGATATAGTGCAGGTGGGTAGCGGTGTTCTTGCCAAGGCTGTGTCCCCCATCCTGCCAGGAGAGATCGAAGTTCACCTTAAACATTTTTTTAACCTCGGCGACGAGTTCTTCAATTGCCGCCTCCAAACCGTACTCAATAACGTGTACCGGATACAATCCCTGGGACAGTCGGCGGGTTTTTTCAATGGCATCGCGAATAAGATTTCGAATTATACCCAGCTGTTCCGCCCGTTCAGGAGCCTCTTCCTGGAGATGTTGCTGTAGGGCTTTGCTGAGCAACTCAACCCCGGTGAGATGGGAACCGAGATCATCATGGAGGTCCCGCCCTATCTTACTCCGTTCCTCCTCGCTGACGGCAATTATCTGTCGCTCAAGCCTGGCAAGTTCTTCTTCGGCCTTCTTTTTTAAAACGTGGAGCCACAAACCTTCTAGAAGCATGGTCATCTGCCGGATATCGGAGGTGTCATACTTTACATAATTATTGCAGACTCCAGCGACAATAACAATTTTACCGTCGTTAAAAATCGGCACATCGATATGCCGACAAACAGCATTCCGGTAAGGATAGCTGTTCCGGTCACCGGCAATCATTGAGCCATTGCCGATTATTGCCGCCTTGTCCATAACCGTTTTACCTGGTAAACCGGCAAAGGCGATGGGTATGGGCACATCCAGTACCTCTTCGCACAGAGGATCATTATTACTATTATCTACACGAGAGCAGAGCGATATATGGGCCTGATCCGGGTCCACCAGAGCCAAATATCCCTCCTCGCTCCCGGTGATCTGAACAATCCGCTGTAATATAAAATGATATTTTTCCTGGAGCGAATATTTCTCAATCATTCCCAAATGCAGCAGGGTGTCTAGACGCAATTCGTCACGGTGTAAAAGCAATTCGTTGTTGATGCGATATTCGACCATCTGATTGGCTAGCCGTCCGAGATCATCAAACTCTCGAAAGACAAGGCTTTTATGATCTATTTTCACATTTGAATCGGCGGCTTTCTGAAAAAAATTAGTGAAGAGACTGATCCCCTGTTTAATCTTAAAGGAATAGTAAAAGCTGCTGGCCAAAAGGAAAATAACAGCAATGGCAAACAACACGATAAACGTTAACACATTCTTAAAGGCGATTCTCTGATAGGTCTCCGTTTCGATGGCTATCGCCTGTTCCATACTATCCATGAACATTGATGTCCCGATCACCCAGCCCCATTTCTCATAGCCGGTAACGTAGGCAAGCTTTTGGTGCATACCGCCGTCAACGCTGTCGGCCACCGAATAATGAATATAGTCTGACTGGTCTTTTTTGAGCCCTGTATCGAGAAAGGCCTTGCCGTATTCGAAGCCGTTACGATCAACAAGATCCCGCACCGAGCGGCCGATGAGTCGTTCGTCCGGATTGCTGATTATGGTACCGTCCGATCGAAGGCAGAAAACCTCGCCGTCCAGGCCGAAACGAATGTTGCCAATTCTTGCCAGCACCTCACTTTCAAGACTTTCTTCGAGATCGTTATTATAAATACCCGCCCCAATAAACCAGTCGAGAGGCTTAAAATATTTTACAAAAGCTATCTTTGACAGGCTGTCTTTGTCGAATAGGGGTTTTGTCAAATTGTAACGAAACAGACCCGCTTCTTTATCCCGAACTATCGAAATAATAGTACCGACGACATCTTGGCCGACAAGGTTTTGAAATTCGGCAGCCGATTTTCCTTCAAAAAAGGGCTCATCGGCAAAGAGATCGATAATCCCGGCGTTAACCCTGCCGAGAAAATAGTATCCTTTGCCATTATTCCAGCGCATCGGTCGAAGCAGTTCGATAACCATGGATCGCAGTTCATCGGGACTCTTTTCATCTTTATAGAGTTGATAATTGTGGGCGGCAATGGTGTATGCCGCCTGCACCCGTTCCCGAATATCATGTTCCACCCGCAGATCGTTTTGCAACTGAAGATGGTTGATCAATTCAATAGTTTTATCCAACTCTTCTTTTAGGCGACTTTCATACTGATGGTTATAATTATATTTTATTATTTCAACGCTTTCCTGATACGCCTGATATTCATTGACTGCCCAGAAACTGCCAATAAAAGTGGCAAGCGAGGTAATTACCACAAGCGAGGCATAGAAGGGTGCCGAGGAAAGGGTGATTTTAAAGATGTGCTTCATAGTTCACTGAGTAATTGTCTGAAGTCATTCCCCGTCCAAAAGCCTGCGCACAGTCGGATATATCCTGGTCAGATAGATGGCATCCATCCCTTGATGATCATTGGGTCCAAACTGGAGAACCAGGCCACCAAGGTCGAATCTGCCCACTTCCTCCATGGTGGCAATAAATTTTTCTCTGGTCAGTTCGCCTTCCACCGCTCTGGCAATCTCGCCGAACAATTTGCCGCCGATATATCCCTCCAGAGAAGTGAAGCTTATGGAAGAGTCATGCTGATATTTAGCCATTGCCCGTTTATATTCCCTGGTCAGCTCGATATCGTTGTCACTTGGAGAGGGAACAACCTGTGAAACCACTACGTCCTGGCCGTACCCGCCCAGAACCCCTCGCAAACTTTCAGTACCGACAAAGGAGATATTACAGAATATGATATTTCCGCCGACCTTGTTTTTGCTGAGTTTGATAAATTCGGCACAGGCCGCATAGGCTCCGATGAGGACTACAACTTCGGGTTTCTTTTTGTAGATATCCTGCAAGGCACCCATAACGGCGACCGTATTTCTTTCATAGCTGCCATGCGATACCAGGGTCATGCCCCTTTTAGCCAGGGCAATTTCAATACCCCGCAACCCATCATACCCGTAACTATCGTTTTGGTAAAAACAGGCAATGCGGCGATTTTTTTTAATGTCAATCAGGAAGGATGCCAGTTTCTCCAGCTCCTCGTAATAGCTCGCTCGAACATTAATAATATACCTTTGGAAGGGGGCGCGGAGGATTTCAGCGCCGGTAAAGGGCCCGAAAAAAGGAATGCGCTCTTTGTTGACGATGGGGACAACCGCCTTGGCGGTAGGTGTACCGACCGCCCCGATCAAAGCAAAGACATGGTCGTCGGTAATCAGCGCTTTGGTGTTTCTGACCGCCTGATCCGGTTCATAGCCATCATCCCGGCTGAGGAGGACTACCTCCCGACCTTTTATGCCACCGTTATCGTTGATAAGAGAAAAGGCGGCAAGCAGTCCCGCCCGCATTTCCAGCCCTAAATTTTGGGCCGGACCGCTGAAGACCGCTGACTGGCCGAGAACCAACGGAGGAAAATTCTCAATAGCCTTTGCCGGGGTTACTTGCAACCAAAGAGGGAGAACAGTAAGCAGTAGAAACAATATTCTGGGAATCAGAGGAGAGCCCGCTCTCCATTGCCATAGCCTCAGTCAAAAGAGTATTCGGAAGGAAGATGGCATATGAAACGTCACAAGGGTCACCAGCTATTCAAAGATTCTAAGAGGGAGAGGGTAGACAAGCACACAATCCGAACGTACCTTCCTTCATATCGTATTGCGACTCTGAAGACCATATCTTTTTAACCAGACAATGTTAGCTGTTGAGCACCACAGGATAACCTGATATAACTCCCAAACCCTTATGCCACGATACATGAACATGAACACTTCACAACCGCAGAGCACCCAACTCACCCTCAGCCAGACGACAACAGTTATTACCCCCAATGGGGCAACTGAGCAAGAAGAACATCTGGCTATCGAGACCCCGTATAGCATCGCCCTCAATGACGAAACCATCGGCTCTTCAATGGTTCTGCCCATCGGGCTTGAGGAATTCGGGGTCGGTTTTCTCTTCGGCCAGGGATATATTAAAAAGCCGGAGGAGATCAAGGAAATCGTCGTTTGCCCTGAGGGTCGTATCGCCGTCTATGCCGATGTTGAAAACACCGAACCCAAAGAGGTGATTATCACTTCCGGTTGTGGCGGAACCGGCAAGATTTCCAAGGAAATGTTGGAGGGCGCTTTTGAACCCCTGCAGGAATGCACCATCACCTTCCCGGAAATCGGCGCCTTTATTCGCCAGGCTCTGCAAAGTTCACCGCTGGGGCCGCAGACCCATTGCATTCATGGCTGCGGTTTGTGGCAGGATGGCCGACTCCAGGTTTTTTTCGAGGATGTGGGCCGGCATAACGCCGTCGACAAGGTACTGGGCGCCATCCTTTTGCGTCGAGCCACTGCCCGCTCAGCCATTTATACCACCGGTCGGTTAACCTCCGACATGGTGCTGAAATGCGCCCGTATCGGCATACCGATCATCATGAGCCGTACCGCCCCCTCCTCGCTCGGCCTGGCCATAGCCCGTCGGTCCGGGGCGACACTCATTGCCTACGCCAGACCGGACCGTTTAAATGTCTTTAATGCCCCCGAACGTATCATTTACTAGACAGCCGCTTCGGCGCGTGCCTTATAGCTTATTTTTTGACCGCCCCTCCATACCGAGTTCGATGAGGTATTCAAGAAATTGCGGAAAGGGCAGGCCATGCACAGCCGCCGCCTGGGGCATGAGACTGGTCGCAGTCATACCGGGAATGGTATTGGTCTCAAGGAGATACAACCCGCCACTCGCTGTAAGAATCATATCGGTGCGGGAGTAGCCTCGCAGGCGAAGAGCCCGATGGGCGGCAAGTGCGTACTGCTGGGCCTGGGCGGTAATCTCTCCACTCATTCTGGCCGGGCAGATCTCTTTGGTTGCCCCTTCTTTATACTTGGCGTCGTAATCAAAAAAATCAAACCCCGGACCAGGAACGATTTCGATTACCGGCAAAGCCGTGAGTTCTCTGTTGCCGACAACTCCGACGGTTAATTCCCGCCCCTGAATATATTTCTCGACCATCACCTGGCTGTCATGGCTCAGAGCTCGTTTAATGCCCTGCAGCAACTGCTCCTCCGATTTGGCAAGGGTCAGACCGAGGCTCGATCCCTCATGAACAGGTTTGATGACCACGGGCAGACCAAACTTGCCAATCAATTCCGAACTCTCTATTCGATCATCCTTGCCGATTATTCGCCAGTCAGCCACCGGCAAGTCATTTAACCGATACAGCTCCTTGGCCAGATGTTTATCCATGGCAATCGCACTGCCCAGCACTCCCGACCCCTGATAGGGAATCCCCAGCAAGTCGAGAAATCCCTGCATGGTGCCGTCTTCACCATGAAGACCATGCAGGAGAATAAAGGCAAAATCAATTTCCGGAGAATCTACTGCAAGACGAGCCAAATCTGTTGCCGGGTCATATCGACGCACCAGGAATTTCTCAGGATCGAGGGCTTTTTCAACGCCGGCGGCACCATTCAGCGAAACCTCTCTTTCCCCTGAAGTCCCACCGGCCAATAAAGCTATATGGAGTTTATTTATATGCATGGTTTTCTTCCTCTCAGTTTCAACTGCGATTTGCTTCTATCCGGTTCAGGAGATCGCCGCCACAAAGCATGATCAGCCGACTCTCCACCACCATAACCGACGATGCACCCGATCCCGCTATTGTATTCTAACCGCTTCTGGGTTTGCAGACCGTAGTCAATGTACCACAACGGGATCTGGGCTGCACGAAAACGTGGTACATGCGCTGGGCAACCTCGGAGAAAAATCCATTGACAAATGTTCTACCTCTTTAGTATATAAACGAGATTGTTGTCATGAAATCACGGCTATTTAGCGAAATGTACGCCAATGGCCTAATATTTTTACAAATAATTGATTAATTCGTAAAACGGAGTCGCAAATGATCGATGTTGAAGTCCGAGGAGATCTTGAGTACGCAATCCGCCAGCTCAAAAAAAAGCTGCAGATAGACGGCATTAAAAGAGAATTAAAACGTCGTGAGTACTACGAGAAGCCGAGCGTGAAGAAACGCCGCAAGCAGGCTGAGGCACGCCGCAAGCTCCGCAAGTTCAACCGCATGAAAAAAACGATGTAAACACGACTCCACTTTAGAAGTCCGATTCCAGTCGGACTTCTAAAAGAGTTTGGTGATTTTTCCCCGAAAGCAGCCACTGGTTCATAACCGAGGCGCCATCAAAACTACCGATTTTCCCCAACAGTTTTCTGCAGTTTACGAGCTGTTTCTTCACTACCTCATCTCCGAGAGGAGATTAGCCGAGAACAGCATCCAGGCTTACGCCGCTGATATTGCTTTTTTTCTACGTTTTCTCGCCGACATCAAAAATCAGCATCTGGACGGTGTCGATCTCCAGAATATCCAGGAGTTTCTTGAAACTCAGGCAGAACAAAAGATTTCCAAACGCTCCAATGCCAGACGCATTTCGGCATTAAAATCGTTTTTCAATTTTCTGGTGCGAGAAAATTTGGCTGAAAGCAATCCCTTTCTTGCCATCGACCTGCCTCGCTGCGGTAAAACCCTGCCCAAGGCCCTGTCACAAAAGGAGGTCCTCAGTCTGCTCGCTCCGCCGAATGTACTGACTCCCATCGGCAAAAGGGATAACACCATGCTGTTTGTCCTCTATGCAACCGGCCTCAGGGTAACGGAACTGGTCAGCCTGCCGCTTTCAGCATGCAATCTGAGCGCCGGATTCGTCAGGGTTCTCGGCAAAGGCAATAAAGAACGGTTGATTCCCTTTGGCGATCAGGCCAGAGAAAAAATCGACGACTACCTGAAAACAGCCCGACCCCTTATTCTTAAAAACAAGCGCAGCAACTATCTTTTTATCACTCGGCGCGGCACCTGTATGACCCGCCTGCGATTTTGGCAGATAGTCCGGAAGACCGCCCTGGCAGTCGGTATAACCAAAGAAATTTCACCGCATATGTTCCGCCATTCTTTTGCCACTCACCTTCTCAGCCATGGCGCCGATCTTCGCTCGGTCCAGATGATGCTCGGCCATGCCGACATCGCCACAACCCAGATCTACACCCATATCGACCAGGACCGGTTAAAGAGTATCCATAAGAAGTTTCATCCCCGAGGCTGAACTGGGTTCTCACTCCAAAGAGTTCTTCCGAGTTAACCGACCCAAGCCTCACCCGGCAAAGTGCAGTAAATTCATACCGGTGGTGGAAATATCTATCAAAATCGCCTACAATGCGGTTCATTTCGATTTCAGGAGAAAGGGGCCAACCAAACACCATGCATGTAATTACCACCCATTTAAACGCCGACTTTGACGGCCTGGCCTCAATGATCGCCGCCCAAAAGCTCTATCCCGATGCCGTCATGGCCTTTTCCGGCTCGCAGGAGCGCAATGTCCGTGAGTTCACCTCACAAAGCCTCCTCTACAGCTATGATTTCCGCAAGATCAAGGACATCGATCTCCGGACCGTCGACACCCTTATCCTGGTCGATACCCGCTCCTCGGAAAGGATCGGCCCTTTCTCCGAATGCCTGAAGAATCCTGGCATTGCTCTGCATCTCTACGATCACCACCTCTTCAATCCAGGCGACCTTAAGGGCCAGGTGGAGGTTATTAAGGATTTTGGCTCTACCACCACCATCCTTATGAATATCCTCATGGAAAGGCAGATTCCCATCAGTTCAAGCGAGGCGACCATTTTTGCCCTGGGAATTTATGAAGACACCGGCTCCCTCACCCATTTGACCACCACTCCTGAAGACCTCATGGCGGCAGCCTGGCTCCTGCAAAAGGGCGCCAAACTCGACCAGGTGGCCCAGTTCCTCACCCATGAGCTGACTTCAACCCAGATCGGCCTGCTCCATGAATTGATGAAAAGTGCCAAGCAGTACGTCATCCAGGACATTCCCGTCGTCGTAATCACCCAGTCCCTACCGCAGTATGTTGATGAATTCGCCCTTATCGTCCGACGCTTTATGGCCATGGAAAACATCAATGTGCTTTTTGCCTTGATCTCCATGGCCGGGCGCATTTACCTGATCGCCCGCAGCCGGATTGCCGACGTCAATGTCGGCACCATCGCCCGCGACCTCGACGGCGGCGGTCATGCCACCGCTGCCTCGGCAACCCTGAAAGACATCACCCTCATTGAGGCGGAAGAAAAGCTCATCCTCATCCTGCACCGCCATATCCGTCCCCAGGCCATCGCCAGCGAAATGATGTCGACACCGGCCATTACCCTGCTGCCGGACGCCACCATTACCGAAGCAAAAGCCCTGTTCACCCGCTACAACATTACATCGGCGCCGGTTCGGGCGGACATTCGTTACTCCCGCGACAACGGTCACTCAATTTTGGGAATAATCACCCGGCAGATTCTTGAGAAGGCGGCGCATCACAACCTCAGTGGTCGTCCGGTCAGCGAATATATGACCACCGATGTTAAAACCCTGCCGCTCAACGCAACCCTTGCCGATATTCAGGAGTTGATCATCGAAAACCGCCAGCGGCTTATTCCGATAGTCCAGAATAAGGCGCTCATGGGGGTCATTACCCGAACCGACCTGCTCAACAGGCTGGTCAACGATCCGGCCCATTTGCCCAAGGATCTGCTGCACGAAGAGGAACATCCGTCGCTTGCCAGAATGCGCAATCTCAACACCTTGCTGGTCGAATGTCTCAGCCGGGAGGTCATTCAACTTCTCCAGTCCATTGGTGAAGTGGCCAAAAAAATCGGCTGCAACGCCTTTGCCGTCGGCGGTTTCGTCCGCGACCTGTTGTTGAAAAAGACCAATCTTGATCTTGATATTGTTGTCGAAGGGGACGGCATTGATTTTGCCAAACACCTGGCCCAGCACCTGGGAGGCAGATACCGTACCCATGAGCGATTCAAAACCGCCATGGTGCTGATGCCCAGCGGCTTTAAGATCGATATCGCCACGGCTCGCCTGGAATATTATGAATATCCGGCGGCCATGCCGACGGTTGAACTGTCGTCGATCAAACTCGACCTGTCGCGCCGGGATTTTACCATCAACGCCATGGCCATCCATCTCAACCCGGAACATTTCGGCACCTTGATTGATTTCTTCAATAGCCAGAACGATCTCAAACAGAAGACCATCAAGGTCATGCATAACCTGAGTTTTGTCGAGGACCCCAGTCGAATCTTCCGGGCGATACGCTTTGAAAAACGCATGGAGTTTGAGATTGCCCCGCACACCAAGCGGCTGATCGTCAATGCCGTCAACATGAAGCTGTTCGGTAAAGATAACGATGCCCGCTTTCTCTCGGAGCTGAAAAGCATCCTGTCGGAGGAAAACCCCCTCCCGGCTATTCAAAGACTCGCCGAGTTCGATCTTTTCCAGTTTCTCTGGCCCGACCTCAAACCCCATTACAAGGTCGACCGACGCTTCATGCACGTCCTCACTCAGACTCAGCTGGCCATTTCCTGGTTCAGGCTCCTGTATCTGGAGGAATCCTGCCAGAACTGGATTGTCTATCTGCTGGCAATTATGTCCAGGTCGAGCAAGGGTGAACTTGCCGCCTTCTGCAAAAGATTCGAGGAAACCGCCAAAATCACCGAATTCCTCCTCGACCAAAAGGATCGAGCCGATCAGGCTGCCCATCGACTGGCCCGCGAATCCCATTACAAAAACAGTATGGTTGTTGCCCTCTTTGCGGAAATAAAAATTGAAGGGCTGCTCTATATAATGGCCATAGCCAGAAGAAATAGTGTAAAAAAAGCGGTTTCTCTGTATGTGACGACGCTTAAACAGGTTGAGCCGGCAATCACCGGCAACGATCTTATCAAGATGGGATACCATCCAGGGCCACAATTCAAAAAAATACTCACTTTCCTGAAAAATGCCCGCCTGGACAATCTCGCGGCTGACAAAAAGGAAGAGGTTGCGCTCCTGCGCCGGACTTTTCCACCCATGGCAACTTGATCAGCCTTCGGGGATGCCTTACCTTGCAGCTACTGGAATCCCCTTTTCCTTTCCCCCGACAAACGGAATTTGTCATTTCTCAATTCAGGACAGCCGATGACTCATTTTTTTAACCAGCTTATTATTCTTGCCCCGCCACTGCTCTTCGCCCTAACCATGCACGAGTTTGCCCATGGCTTCATCGCCTATCGACTGGGTGATCCGACCGCTAAAATGGCCGGACGACTGACCCTTAATCCTCTCAAGCATCTGGATCCAATCGGCACAATCGCCTTTTTCTTTATCAAGTTCGGCTGGGCCAAACCGGTTCCGGTCAACGCCGGCTATTTTCGTAACCCGAAGCAGGACATGCTCTGGGTGGCGCTTGCCGGTCCGGCTACCAATCTGGGACTTGCGGTGATCAGCGCCATTTTCACTAAAGGGATTTGGCTCCTTGCCAGTATGCTCCCCTATTCACCGGCGGCAGAGGCAATACTCCTGCCACTGGGTGCAATGCTGGTGGCGAGCGTGTGGATCAACCTGGTGCTTGCGATCTTTAATTTTCTTCCCATCCCGCCCCTCGACGGCGGCCGCATTCTGGCAGGTCTTCTGCCCGACCGGCTGGCCGATTCCTACCGGCAGCTGGAACGGTATGGTTTTATTATCGTGCTGATTCTGGCCTTCAGTGGCCTGCTTTCCAAGGCGGTTCTGCCGATCATCAGCTTCGTCAACAACCTCCTGCTGTCATAGTCGAGTGGAGGCTTGCCCGGAAGCAGGCTTTTCTGTACAGCACTTCACCATCCTGACGAAAAGTAATGGGGGGATGCACAGCAGCCTGTGGTTGTGCCGTCCCAATCCCGTAAAACTTCAAAAAGCAGTATACAATCCAATCTCTCTGAGAGATTTTTGTCGCGTATTCCGCATTCATTTTGTATATATTGAGACACGATAAAATGTATCTTCGTGTCAACAATAGGTCTTGCTTCAAGCTTCCAAGTTGGGGAATACTATGTTTTTTGAAACCGCAGGTATTCAGGTTAACCCGTTTATTCCGCCTTTTGTTGCTTTTGTTATTTCTTTTTTCACTTCCATGGGTGGTGTGTCCGGGGCTTTTCTGCTCTTGCCCTTTCAGATGTCGTTTCTCGGGTACACAAATCCCTCGGTGAGTGCCACTAATCAACTCTTTAATGTCGTGGCCATACCAAGCGGGGTTTATCGCTATTACCAAGAAGGGCGAATGGTGTGGCCTCTTACCTGGGTGGTCATAATAGGCACGTTGCCAGGAGTTTTTGTCGGCGCCGTTGTTCGCGTTTTTTACTTGCCAAATCCCAAATATTTTAAGCTTTTTGCGGCAGCGGTACTGCTGTATATCGGGATAAAGATGTTGCGCGATCTTCTGAGTAGGAACACAGGAAACTCGAACACATCGAACAGCGAAAAACTCATTCAGGAAAAGATTCAACAACGGCAAGTAGAAGCAACCGCGCATCAGACATCTCCCGTCAAGGTAACCCATTTTAATTTCAAGAGATTGGGTTATACCTTCTACGATGAAGTTTTTGATGTTTCCTCTTGGGGTATTTTTTCTCTGAGTTTTATCGTCGGGATAGTGGGTGGCATTTATGGTATTGGAGGGGGCTCTATTATGTCTCCCTTTTTTGTGACGTTTTTTGGCCTCCCGGTTTATACGGTTGCCGGTGCAGCCTTAATGGGCACCTTCGTTACTTCTGTTGCAGGAGTTATTTTTTACCAAGGGCTTGCATGGCTCTACCCTAATTTAATGATAGCTCCAGACTGGATTTTGGGGGTTTTGTTTGGGTTAGGGGGAATGGGAGGGATGTATTGTGGGGCGCGTTGTCAGAAATTCGTACCAGCAAAGAACATCAAATGGATGCTTGCGGCTATCATAACTATAACGGCTGCAAAATATATCTCTGAATTTTTTACAAGATAAATGGTGTCCCTCAGCACTCTTAATTTCGGACTATCCGTAAGCGTATAGACAACATAGATTTTACATCGAAACCCGCAAATTACCTTGCTACGTTTATCAAGAATGCTCCTCTTTCGAGATGCTATGACCGTCATTCCATCAGTGCCGCGGATTTCACCTGTATCCAAATTTCCTGGCCAAGTTCTAGATTGAGATATGCCACTGCGCGTCTGGTCAAACGCGCTACCAATTTGGACGTACCCAGCCGTATCCGCACGATTGCTAAGCCGGGGTGCTCGTCCTCGCCGATGGCATCGACTTTTCCGGGGAGGACATTTTGAATGCTGCTCTCTTGGGGGGGCAGCCTTGACAGGCTGACATCCCGCGCAAGAACACGAACCCGCACCCTGCGACCCACAGCCAGGCCTGGATCACGAAACCACAAGCTGCCACCGGGAAAATCGACCCGCGCCAGATGCCAGTCGGCATCCACCTCCCCGATTATCGCGTCAAATATAGCGCAGGCATCTTCACCGATCCTCACTGGCAGATCGGTCCTGGTCAACGTTTCTGAGAGCGGCCCATGTACCAAGACCCGACCGTCTTCCATGGCAACGATATAATCGGCAAGCCGAGCCACCTCGTCGGGGGAATGACTGACGTAGATGATCGGGATTTCCAGATCATTGTGCAAGCGCTCAAGATATGGCAGGATCTCCCTTTTGCGCTTCAGATCCAGAGCGGCCAGAGGCTCGTCCATAAGCAGTAAGCGGGGACTGACAGCCAACGCTCTTGCAATGGCAACTCGTTGTCGTTCACCCCCGGAAAGCCGATCCGGTTTTCGGTCGAGGAGGTGACCGATACCTAAAAACTCAATAGCCTGCTCCAGACTCACCTGTTGGCAATCGGCAACCCGCTTCCTGCCGTAGCGAAGATTGCCGATCACAGACAGATGATCAAAAAGGCTGGCCTCCTGAAACACATACCCCAAAGGCCGTTTGTGGATTGGAATCCAATGGGTTCCATCCTGCCAAATATCCCCGTTGATCTTCAAGCATCCCTTTGGAGCCCGCTCCAATCCGGCCATACAACGTAGTAAGGTCGTCTTGCCGGAGCCCGAGTGGCCGAACAGTGCGGTTACGCCCGTTGCCGGCAAATCCAGGTCAACATCAAGGATAAATCCCGGCCACTCTAAGTGAAACCTTGCCTGAATACCGCCCATTTCAACCTCCCTTCTTTGGACTTGGCCGCCAAACGTAAAGCACCAGCAATACGAGAAAGGAAAAAATCAGCATAATTCCGGAAAGATGATGGGCATGGCTGTATTCAAGCGCCTCTACATGGTCGTAGATCTGCACCGAAGCCACGCGGGTTACTCCGGGAATATTGCCGCCAATCATAAGTACCACACCAAACTCGCCCACGGTGTGGGCAAAGGTAAGAATTGCGGCGGTTAGAAATCCGGGGGCGGCCAACGGCACGGCGACGGTGAAAAAAGCGTCAACAGGCGTGGCGCGAAGGGTAGCGGCCACCTCAAGCGGCCGGTCGCCCACCGATTCGAAGGCGTTCTGCAACGGTTGCACCATAAAAGGGAGAGAGTAAAAAACCGAGGCCACTACCAATCCTTCGAAGGTAAAAGGAAGGGCCCCGATGCCCAAGGCATGGGTCAATTGGCCCACCAGGCCTCTTGGCCCCATCGCCAGCAGGAGATAAAAACCGAGCACAGAGGGCGGGAGGACCAGCGGCAGCGCCACCACCGCCCCTACTGGCCCTTTCCATCGACTCCTGGTGCGCGCAAGCCACCAGGCAATAGGAGTTCCAACGAGAAGGAGCAGCAGGGTGACGATGGAGGCCAGCCGGACTGTCAGCCAGATGGCCTGAAGATCGCCGTCGGATAACAACATGTTGTTCTCCCTTAATGCGCATGTCGAAGAGTTTTTTACTGTACAAATCAGAAGCCTACTTGCCGGCCGCTTTGCCTGGAAGGACAAAGCCGTATCGGGTCATGATGGCACGCGCGTCCTTGCTGCCCATATAGTCAGCAAATTGTTTGGCCAACTTGTTGTTTTCGGCTCGCTTGAGAATGATGAATCCTTGGTTCAGCGGTTCATGCAGATTGTCGGAAATCAAATAATACTGGCCCTTACTCGACAATTCAGGAGCAAGTGCTAAGGACAAGGCAAGAATGCCGACTTCGGCGTTGCCGGTCTGAACAAACTGCGCGGTTTGGGTGATATTCTCGCCATAGATCATCTTTGCTTCGACCTCCTCCCAGAGTTTCGAGGCCCGCAATGCCTCCTCAGCCCGTTTCCCATAAGGAGCATGCTTGGAATTAGCAATGGCAATGTGGGTTATTTTGGGATCGGTGAGACTCGCAAGCGTCATCTTGGAGGCATCCCGGCTGCTGCTCCACAAAACGATGCGCCCGAGGGCATATGGAATTACTTCGGTGGATGCTGCGAAACCGCCTTTTATCAATTCCTGAGGAAAAGCCACGTCAGCCGAAAAATAGAGATCATAGGGCGCCCCTTGCTGAATTTGTGTATGAGCTTTTCCAGAAGAGCCGTATATTATTTCGACCTCTTCCGTTGGATTGGATTTCTTGAATGTGGTGACGACTTCGTCCAGGGCGAATTTCAAATCGGCAGCCGCCGCGACGGTAATTTTTTCCGCATGGGCCACCGAGGCGACAAACAAAAGGGAACAAAGCAGTATTACGGTTTGAGTTTTTTTCATGGTCTTTTTCTCTTGGGTGTAAAATTTACAGGGTATAGCCATGGAGCGGATAATGCCCTTGACTGTTTCGATTTCGATGACCTCAAGGCCTCCTTACCATTGACCGGCCAAAGGTTGAAGGCAGCTTAAGACGTCTCACACTCCATTTGAGCAAAAAGGATGCCATGCAGCTTCGGTATAAACATATTTTCCTCTTATTCATTGATTTTACGAAACAATAATTATATTATCCGCCCAGCTTCTACGTTTTCAAGGAGAACGCTGAATATAGAAAATACGTTTATAAACGTCAATCACTGTTTCATACACGACTTAAATGTATTTTTATGCCAATTTTGTAGGGCAAGTCCCAGGTTACCGAGACATGATACGATGGAAATGAATCTCCAAAAGGACGGCGTTCTCTGTAATGTCAAAGCGATTCGTATCGCCAAAGGGCTTTCTCAAAAAGAACTGGCCGAGCGTGTCGGGATTGGCCGGCAGGCGATTTACGATATGGAGTCCGGGCGTTACGTACCGAATACCGCAGTGGCGCTGCGCCTGGCCAAGGAACTGGCCTGCAGAGTTGAAGATCTTTTTCGGATGGAAGAGCGTTCCGGGGAGCATCCGGTTGCTCTTGCCGAGAAAATTGACAGGCCCGGAACCAGGCTATCCGTCGTCCGAATCAATAACCGTCTTGTGGCCTATCCCCAGGATGGCAGGTGGTTGTTGAATGAAGGCTTTCATTCTGCCGACGGCATATTTGAACAGACAGGCAGCAAGATTCGTATGCTTCAGGACGAGGAACGGCTGGA
>JAZDOW010000147.1:0-4029 GCA_043798185.1 Pseudomonadota bacterium
TACTACTATCCGAGGACCGAGCTTATCTGTTAGTCTCCCCATAATAATTCCCAGCAGACCCGAACTTATTAAGGCTAACGAGTAGCCAAGTGCAGCATCAGCCTGGCTCCAGCCAAATTCAGTCAATACCGGCTTCAACAGCACACTGAAAACAGGAGTATTTGACCCGCCGATGAGCCAGATTAAAAATCCGGCGGCTATCACCACATAGCCGTACGAAAACTTGCTTCCGGCAGTTTTACTCAAAGACATTAATTTCACGAAGAAAACCTTCTGGCAAAGAGTTTGTGACGATCAGCGCGCCGATTTCTTTCTCGCTCATCAGCTTAAGGGCGTCATATACTGTCTCGTCTGGAGAAATTTTATGAATTTCTTTGCTTTTAATGTTTAACAAATCCCTAACGTACGGCATGGTTACACCTCCTGTCTGTTTTGACTTAAAGGTTAGATAATTTTCCCTTCTTCCGGTTTTTCTTTTCTGCTCTCATCGGAGCAGGCCTGGCGCATTCAGGTTGAAATGCCCAGTCTGGGCAACAACCATCCCTGGATGAAAAACCACACCGCAACCACGATCACAAGAATCAGCAGATTGTTCATTTCTGTCCTCCTTGAGTTTCCTGTTTTTCAGCACCTGTTAAGAGCTAACATACGATTCTTCCGGAAAGCAACCAAAACGGAGTTTGGATAATCTTTTCATGGTAACACCCCTGAACGGTATCAAATTCACGATTAATGTGCTTATGCTCCATTGAGAAGTCAAGAGAGGTGTTATTCATTAGCAACTAAAATTTTGGATGCCGGTCAAAATAATCTGATACTCTTTTTCAGGAAGTACAGAGCAAAACTGGCTTTCTGATTTTCAAAAATCACAAAACGGTAGAATCGCTGGCTACAGTAGAGTAGAGAGCTGGCGTAGTGGCTTATCGCTCTATTTCCAGCTCCCTCTCATCAAACCGTATGTTCGGTTTTCCCGAATCCTCCCCAGAATTAAGATAGGCGGACAGCAGTTTCTGCTCGGCGCCGGTCTGCCAGATATGGAAATAATTTACCTCCGCCACGGCCAGGATCACCAGCAGGTCGCTCAACTCAGCAATTTCCGCTCATCCTCGTTTCAGATACACTTTAACAAAACTGCTTTTCAACTTGTCGGCCTTGCCGGGCAATTCTTCGATTTTATTGTTCTGGGCCAGTTTGAGCACTTCGTCCAAATTTTGTCGAATGACTTGAATTTCAGCGTCATTGGCAACCTGCTCGATGGTTTTGAGCTTTTCCTCTACCTGTGGGTAGAGTCCAATCACTTTTTGTGCTTCTTTAGCATTGGCCGCTTCCAAGATGAGTTCCATTGCATCGTGAAAATCTACCAGGGCAATAGACAACATCGAAAAACCATTGCGCTTGAACACGTCTTGGAAAATGGGGCGAACTTGTTCCAACGTCAGATGGGCCTGGTGCAAGTCACCGGTGTAAACATTGTCATGCACATCGGCAATGATGACCTCAATCTTTTTTAGATCATCATTCCACTTGCCGTCGCCTTTGATGGCATAAGGCTGATAGACTATATATTTCTTCTCAAATTTAGCGTACCCGGTCACCCATTGCTCATAATTGACAATCGCCTTGTTCCGGTTACCTTGGCCGGTCTGAAAGAGGACCTGTTTATAGTAGTTGTTCATTGCGTTAAATTCTTCCACAAATATCTTCCGGGAGAAAAATACACTTGCATAACTACCGGCCAGCAGTACCACCAGCAAGACAATCGCCGCCAAAATCAGCCAGATGTTGCTCAGCTGTTTTGAGTTTTCGCACAGAGTGCTAATGCCAAGGGGCTTGTAAAGCGGACAAAAGCCAATGAGGGCAGTCACAGTCAATACCGCACCCAGCCCATACAACAGGATAACTCCAACCCCGCTCAGCCAGAAAAAGGCCAGCTCAACCAAACCGACTGCCAGAATAAGCCGGATAATCCGATCCAACCAATTCATGTTTTTCATTGTCATAATCCTACCCCCCTTCAAGTTAAGTAGACGGTTATCTTCCAAATCTGAAACGCGGTGTCTATTTCGCTCCACATCCGTGCTCATGAAGTTCGCAGGCGATCCCTGAATCTTTCAGGTTTCCCGCAAGCCAACCTTCGGCGACCTCTTTCACGTCGCCCGTGCACCCCCTCAGCACATCGATTCCGCAATCGTTTAAGACATTGACGGCCCCCTGACCCATATTGCCGGCCAGCATCATCTTGACCCCCATCTGCGCAAGCGTCTGGGCAATGTCCGACTTGCAGCCGCAATTGGCCGGTGAGGAAACCGTTTCCTCCGACAGGATTTCATTCTTGTCATTGACGGTAAAAACCGTGAAGTATTCACAATGGCCGAAGTGTTCATCCACCTGGTTCTGACGTGACGGTAAAGCGATCTTCATAAACTTCTCCTTTTCAAAATAATTTGTTTTTTACGGTTGTTTTCTACAATGTGGGCATATTGCCCCATCTCTCGAATTCAGGAGGCTGAGGGCATGATGGCAGCGGGGACATTGGGTAGTTTCTCCGGCCTTGATGGACACCGGACCGCCCTCAATTCGGAGGGTCTTTCCGTTGACGAGGACATCGGCGACCTTCCGGCGTGCCGCTTCGACAATCCGTCCAAAGGTCTGCCGCGAGACTTTCATCCGTGAAGCAGCCTGCTCCTGATACAACCCTTCGAGATCGGCCAGCCGTAGCGACTCATATTCGTCAAGGTTCAAAAGCACCTCTTCTGGACACGACGACGAAGTGACTCCTTCCGGCTGGAAACAGGTCTTATAGGGTATGGCACCCACCTGTCTGCAACATTTAGGTCTCGGCATAATCTTCCTCCATGAGCACAATAATAAGCATATGCTCATAATATGTCAAGCACCTAAAACAAAGTCATCATTGGAGGAGGATAGAGGATGCTCCCGGATCGTTCTGAAGCGGGATGTCACGGCCGGGGTAAGCGGCATACTCAGGGGTAGGGCTGATAGTCGGGCAATGGACTCGGTGAGGTACAAGATGGCCATTCAAAGCCTTGGTCTTGCACCGTGAAGCATCTAGGGCAATGGTAAGAGCAGCGACAGAATAATTCAAGGAGTTCCTTGAGAGGATGCGGTCGGTTTTATTTTTATGATGAGGAAAATCGTGACTCCGGAAATCGCAGAAAGCCCATACCAAACCGCATTGTAACTGCCCAGAGTATCAAACACCCATCCTGCCAGAGTGGGGCCGATCATTCCTCCAATGGATCCAAACCCGAGCAGAATGCCAAGCATCTTTCCGAAGGAAGCCATGCCAAAATACTCTTGAAGAATTGCCCCCCGCAAAACCATGCCCCCGCCAAAGCCCGGTGCAAAGAGAAGAACAAACAGCAGCAGGACCCAGAAAGAGTGAACATAGCAAAAGGCAAACATTCCCGCACTCATTAATAAAATAGTTGTTGCCCAGACAATTCGTTTATCAAAACGGTCGCCCAACCATCCAAAACCTAATCTTCCGACGATGCTGACCAAAGGTAACGCTGCTGCTACGGCACCGGATGCAGCTCTCGACATTCCGATACTGCTGAGGTAGGGCATGATGTGGGTGAACACGGTGCTGATTGCCATTATTCGGACTGTTTCTATGATAATCAGGTACAAGAATGACCTTTTCTTGATTATTTTAAGGAAAGCCCCTTTCGTTTTCTCTGAACCATCCTTTCGGTCGGAGGTCCTCGATGATTCCGTAGTCGATCCATCCGCACTTAATCCAAGTTCTTCGGGCCGGTTCCGCACAATGAGGGACAGGGGAATGCCTAAAAACCACATCCCCACTCCCAGCATTAACAGAGTCGATCGCCAACCGGATGCATCAATCAGGAAAACAACGAGGGGAATGATCAGTCCTCCAGCCCCAAACCCGCATGCCGTGATGCCGAGCGCCAGACCCACGTTCTTCTTAAACCAGCTCGCCACAGATGTCATGGCGACGACCGCCGTGCACCCGCCCGCACCAAAGGCAATGAATATGATACA
>JAZDOW010000202.1:0-8042 GCA_043798185.1 Pseudomonadota bacterium
AAATCTCTTCGTCGGTAAAAAGCCGCGGTGTCCGGGTGAGGAGGCGCATAATGCCGATGACCCCGCCCTGAAAGGAAATCGGCAGGGTAAGGACCGAGGTAATTCCCTCACCCTGTGCCGCTTCGCGAAAGGATCGATGCGAGCTTTGCTCTGCGTCGACCATCGCCACCGGCCGACCGGAGGAGACCATCTCCATGGTCTCCTTCGAATCGACATCTGGTCTGGCGAGATATTCAGTCGAAAGACCGGAGGCAGCTCCCAGCACAAAGATGCCGGTTGCAGTATCAAGCAGCCTGATCGTGCAGGCATCGATTTCCAGAAGCGCCGGCAGGCTCCGGACAATACTCTCCATCACCTGCCGGTGATCGTGAACCATCGAAATCATCTTCGTGACCTGCTGGAAGACCTGCAGATACCGTCGGTCTTGTGTATCCCTGCCTTTCACTCTCTTTCACCCTTCCCCTGCATTATCAGGCCTTGCTGATCCTGGTTTTGATATACTTCAGGGGCGGTGTTCCGGACCACTTGCAAGCCACGTTCGGTGGCAGCAAGACATTAGTATTGAACCCTGAGAACTGCGGGTACTTGGGATCCCCCTCCAGACCGAATTTACCGCCATAGCCTCCGGCTGCCGCCAGCACGCCCTCACGGATATCCCAGGTCACCCTGGCCCTGGCTCGCACATTTTCCCAGGGCGAGGAGATGATCACCTGATCACCATCCACTATCCCCAGTCTCTTGGCGTCAACATAATTGATCCAAACAGGGTTTGTGCCGTGCTGCTTCATCAGAGCGACATTGGCAAAGGTCGAGGTGTGCTCGTGCTCCAGAACCCGGAAATAGCCGAGGATCATCGGATAGTTGTCATCCGGATGCAAGTCGGGCCAGTCTTCATAGGGCGATTTATAATCGGGAAGTCCGTCGATCCCCTTTTCCTCGGCCACGGGGTTGATGAAATTATATTTACCGGTCGTACTACTACCCGAGGCACCATAGCCTTTGGGTGGATTGACCGAACCCCAAACCTTATACTTATAAAACTCCTGAGGATCGGTAATATAAAAGCCCTGTTTTTTTAAATCTTCGAGACTGATCTTCTGGTTGCTTAGCTGGTTATTTAAGTATTCATCCTCGCTTTTCCATGGGAAATATTCGGAAAAACCGAGCCGATCGGCGATCTCTTTAAAGATCCATACCACCGAGTGCGACTCATACATCGGCTCAATGGCCTTCTGTCCCAGGGAGACAAAGGATTCATACATCCAGTCAGCCACAACCCGGCTCTGTTCCAGATAGGTGCAATCCGGCAGGATGACGTCACAGAGAACGGTGGTGTTGGTCATGTAGCAGTCGATGGCACAGGAAAACTCAAGTTTTTCCATGCCGCGCTGCATCGACGGCTCAGAACCGCTGGACATGACCGGATTGCCGAAATAGCAAAGCATGGCCTTCAGGCGCCCGGCATTGACATCCTCTTCAAAATAACCGGGAATCCAACCGCTCCAGAGATGGCCTTTGTTCAGTTTGGTCTTGGAGGCATTATTCGGCGGTTTCGGCTGACCTTCTGCCCAAGCGGAGGCAAGCTTGAACTTGCGCACCAAGGATGGTCCGCCTGGGGCATCGAAACATCCCATCAGAGCGTTCATGGCCATCAGGGCCTGGGTGGCATGGACGGTATTAGGGGCCTGGGCTACTCCAGTCCAGGAGTTGGCTCCGGCACTCGGTGCCGCTGCCGCAAACTCACGAGCCAAGCGCTCAATGGTTGCCGCAGGCACACCGCAGATGGCCTCAGCCCAGGCAGGAGTTCTAGCAATACCGTCCTCCTCTCCCAGAAGCCGTTTTCGAAAAGCCTCAAAGCCATAGGTCCAGTTATCGACAAATTCCTTGTCATGGAGATTCTCACTGACAATCACATAGCACATGGCCATGGCCATGGCCCCGTCTGTTCCGGGTTTTATTGGAATCCATTCGGTGGCGATCTCGGCAGACTCGCAGCGCCTGGGGTCAACCACCACCAGCTTAGCCCCGTCCTTCACCGCCTTCTTTAAAAGTCCTACCTTCCGCTGCCCGGCCGATGTACTCAGCTCGTTGATGCCGAAGAGCAGGATAAAACGAGAGTTGGCATAATCGATCCATGGCCGTTTTTCGCTGAAGTTCTTTTCGTTGGCCATGCGGGCCGGATTATCGCACATCTGGCGATGCGTCGTCTTGTGCGGAGTGCCATAAGCCGCCATCACCGCCTCATGGAACCACGCATTGAAATCATTGCCGCGATGGAAGGCTACGGTCTCCGGATCCATGGCCTTCAACCTGCCTGCAGTCATATCCAGGGCCTCCTTCCAGGAGGCCTTACGAAAGCGACCGTTTTCCTTGATGAGCGGTGATTTTAATCTGTAGGCGGAATAGGTATTATTATGGGCATTAGCCCCTTTGATACAAAGTCGACCGCCACCCTTAGGATCGCCGGGCAATCCTTTGCAGCCGGTCATAATATTATCTTTCACCGTGACTTCCTGGCCGCAAAGGCCTAGACAGATATAGCAATGGGTCTTCACCGAACGGCTTGGTACCTGAGCCAGTGCTCCCTCGGCAATGAGGGTATATCCCTCCTCCAATCCCAGGGCGGCGATAGCCGTGCTCATCTTTTCAAGGACATTGATATACGCAACATCCGCATCCTGCTGCGATAAGGCCTTAAAGGAATACATCCGTTCATTAAACAGGAAGCTCATAGTCATCTCGGCCAGACCACGATAAAACTCACTTGTCGTGGCACCAGTCAGGACCGCACAGAAATCGACGGACCAGCCCATCAGATGATTGCGCAGGAAATCAAACTGACTGTCGTGACTCTCGCCTTTCGCCGCTTTTTCGGCCATATAGCGCATGAATTCGAGCTCAACAGCGATATGATCATCGAGATCAGCATAACTCTCTTTCTTGCCAACTCCTGCATCACGATAGGCCTTTCGCACAGCGGCCAGCGGCTCCTGCATGACCAACGGTTCACGGACGTGATAGCAGGATTCATAAGGAAAGGCCGGATTTCTGCCGGCATTCAGAAACAATTCCGCATAATCATGCCGCAGTTCACGGTAAGCCGACTCCACCGACCTTTCCTTCAGATAGGAGGTAATCCTGCCGATCCCGGAGCAAAAATCCTGAATGCTGCAACTGTCCTGAAGATCAAGAAGTTGCTTAAAAAAGAGTCCACTGCCCATCTTTGCGATCAGTTCCTCCGGAATCTCGTCCCGGAACATGGCAGAAAGAAAATGATAGAGCTGGGCTCTGGCCTGATTCAATTCTCGAAAATCCATTGTCTTCTCCATGTTAAATAGAAATTGCACTTTTCCGACTTTTGCCCTTAAGAACCTTCTCGACCTTATCCTCGAGTTCCTGCCGATCGATCGGCTTAACGCAGTACTCATCCGCCCCAAGGCTGATGGCCTCCCTGGCCGTCTCGACAGTAGGATATCCGGTCAGCATGATGGCACGCATATCGGGGCGTATCTGTTTTAGCAGGGCCAATACCTCTACTCCACTCATTTTCTGCAACTTGATGTCAAGAATGGCCAGATCGACCGCCTCTGTCTTGGCAAACAGCAGCGCTGCATCTTCCTCGGTAAAGGTATGAACCGAGTGGCCTTTTTTAGTCAGGATCTTGCCGATGAGGACCGTTGCATCGAGAACATCGTCAACCACAAGTATTTCCGCCATATTTTCCTCCGTTAATTTTTAGTCCCTTAGAAAAATTATTTGCACGTTTCTTGTAAAGAATTTTTCCAAGGGGTTTATCCCGATTATCGTGACTAAAGCATATCAGATGCCCGTCCCACCGCTTCCGGCTTGCTTTCATAGTTCAGCGGCAGCGTTATCCTAAAAAGTGCTCCTTGAACCAGCCCTTGCTGTTGATCCTGAACCGGACTTTCAACCTCAATGATCCCGCCGTGTTCATGGATAATGCCATAAGTAACCGACAGCCCGAGTCCGGTACCCCGGCCAACAGGCTTGGTGGTAAAGAAGGGGTCGAAGATCCTGGCGAGATTCTTTTCCGCAACACCATGCCCGGTATCTCTGACCTCGATTACCACGGGCCTGCTTCCTTCCTGCAGGCGAGTTCGGAGAAAGAGATCCCCCCTTCCCATATCCTGCATGGCATAATGGGCATTGTTGATAAGATTGACAAAAACCTGCCTGAGCTTTTCCGGATCGCCGATTATTACCGGCAGGTTCTGCTCAAGATCGAGTTGAAATGCGATATGGCCCAAGGACAACGTGTGTCCGGTCACTGCCACCACATCGGTCAACACGTCATTGAGGTTGACCTCCTCTCTGGTGCTGCCTGACTGCCGGGAAAATTTAAGGAGATCGGCAACAATTTTTCTACTGGCCTTCGTCTGCCGTTCGATGACCTGCAGGCTTTGGTGCTGTTCACTCCCGGCCTCGAATTCATCCATCATCAGCTGCGAATATCCGAGGATGATGCCCAAGGGGGTGTTGATCTCGTGCGCAACCCCCGCCGCCATCTGTCCCACCGAGGCCATCTTCTCACTGGTTGCCAACTGCTCCATCATCAGTTTCAACTTCGTCAGATCCTTGGCGATGACCTCGGAACCGAGCATCTCCCCATCTTCTCCGAATATTGCCGTAGCTGAAAGCAGCACGGAAATGACCTTACCGTCCTTTCTGGTAAAGGCAAGATTGAGGTCCTTGATATACCCGTCCCGGGCCAGCATTGCCGTGTACATCAGCACGTCTTCCGGATCGGAGAACAGATCGCCGAGATGCAGGCCGGCGGTCTCCTCCCGACTGTAGCCAAGCATTTCGAAGCCGGAATCATTCATGTCTACCAGCCTGTTGCCGGCATTGCTGAAAAAGACCATATCCTTAGAGGCGGAAAACAGATGACGGAACTTCTTCTCCGAACGGGAGAGCTCCTCCGTCCGATCATCAACCTTCTGCTCAAGGGTCTGGTTAAGATCGCGCAATTCCCTGGCCGCCGAACCCAGATTTCGATTGGCAGTCTTCAGCTTCGCCGCCTCATTCTCAAGGGCTTCGTAGGCCTGCACCCCCTTATGATAAAAGATCATCACAGCCGCCACCGAGATGATGAACAAGGTATTAAACCCACCCGAATAGGGGGAGATCGTCACCCAAATATCTGTACGGTCGGCGATCAGCAGAAACTGTTTGACCAGATGGCCGACCGCCCGGGAAATGGCAAAGGCGGCTATGGCGAAGGTGACATAATAGAGGTAGCCCCAGACAAAATTATTGGGCTGTCGTTTGGTGAGTAACCGTGCATAGTGCAAGGAGAGAAGGGCAAAAATCGACATCGCGGCGGAGCCGAGGATATCGAGGAGGATCGCTGGAAAAAGGGATATGCCGGGCATCAGTCTTCCTCCCTTTTTTCCTTATCAAGAGCATGATAAAAAGAGCGCATAGCCAGATAGAGAAAGAACAGGGCCGGAACGCAGACCAGATGATCAAGGGCGGTGATGTAATAAATCCACTTGCCAAAAGTCATCGGCAGGAGCAGAAGGGCCGAGAGATAGCCGTCCTCAGTGGCGATGGCACCGTCACCCAGCTTCATCTGAGCGAAATGCCCGATAAAGGCCAGACCGTTCCAGAGCATCATCAACAGGCAGAAACGCTGCAGGTAAAGCCAGCCAACCCCGACGAAGGAGCTTCGCCGGATATCCCAAAAAAGATAGCCAAGTGCCCCCAGGTACTGAATATGGGCGAGCTGATGAACTACAACACCCTCGACTCCGCCATGGGTCTGCAGAGCCCAGGCATCCTGGCAGAACAGAACTGCAATACAGAGTGGTGTAAGGACAAGTATCCTGCAAATATTCTGCTTCATTTTACCTGTGATCCGTAGTGCATCATATATATTGCACATTCATTGTCATTCATCGACCTCTTCCACAAAACATTGCAGAATTAATACCAGACTGACGACAGAAGAGTGGAAATTACTCAATGCTTTCTATCCTATTGAAATAAATAAAATATCTCAACAGGCTACAAGGCTCTGAGCAACAGAAGAAAAATTCCGAACTGCAACAGAAAGGTAGCGGTGCAACTTTTTTCTGCACATGTTTCCAGGCAAGACAGTCTTTTGGCCGACGGCTAAAAGATGTTTTAAAATAAGAGTAATGACGGGAAGTTACAAGAATAACGAAGCAATATCACCGTAAAAGTTCGAAAGACCTGTCTCGACAAAGTCAGACTGGAGGGCAATTCCAAAAACCTATTCTCTTTTACCGCGAAACTCTTCACTTGAAATCTTATACCGGCGCAATAGCCGTTGCAGAGCCTGGCGTTCCATGCCACAGTTCTTGGCAGCAGCGGAAATATTTCCCTGGGACAGGCAAATGGCCGAACGGAGATACGACTCGGAGAATTCTTTCAGGACAATCTCTTTCGCTCCTGCGTAATCAAGCTGTTGCAACCTTTCATAGGAATCAGCGGCTTTACTGTTTCCGGGCCATCGCGCCTCTGCCTCAAGCATCAGATCTTTTTTTTCTATCCGCTTACCGCTGCAAAGAAGAACCGCCCGGTTAATCGCATTCTGCAACTCGCGAACATTTCCCCGCCACGTTCGATGGAGGAGCATCTGCAGAGCCATTTCAGAAAACTCCAGATCAGGTCGATCATACTCCCGCCGGTATTTCTTGAGAAAATGATAGATGAGCATTGGAATGTCCGTCCTGATCTCCTCGAGACTCGGCATGGTCACGGTCATGACATTCAAGCGGTAGAAGAGATCCTCACGAAACTCGCCCCGGGCGATTTTTGCTTCAATGTCCTGATTGGTCGAGGCCACTACCCTGACATCCACCTTATAAGTCTTGGTCTGACCGAGAGGCTGAATTTCCTTTTCCTGGAGGACCCGGAGTAGTTTTGTCTGGATAGAGATTGGAATATCGGCAATTTCATCCAGCAAAATGGTGGAATGATTTGCCTCGATAAACAGACCTTCCTTATCCCGATCGGCACTAGTGAAGGCCCCCTTACTATAACCAAAAAGTTCACTTTCAAGGATATGTTCAGGCAGTGCCGGACAGTTGACCGTCACCATCCGCCGTCCGTCTCGACCGGAGAGAGCATGCAGGGCCTTGGCCGCCAACTCTTTGCCTGTTCCGGATTCACCACGAATGAGTACGGTCATGCTGCGAGGAGCAAGGCGCCGCAGAAGGTCCTGAACCTGCAAGAGTCGAGGCGAGTTCCCGATAAAGCCATGGAACTCTCCGCTGCCGGAGAGCTGGTGCCGCAGTTCCTCAAATTTCCGTTTCTCCCGGAGAAGCTCCGTCCGCTCCATGGCCCTGGCCACAGCATGGAGGATCTGGTCATTATCAAAGGGTTTCTGAAAGAAATCATAAACACCGTTTTTCAGAGTCTGGACTGCCATCTCCACGGTTCCATATCCGGTCATGATGATGGTTGTCATGGTCGAATCGATTTCCTGCAGTCTCCGGAAAAACTCCACACCGTCCATACCCGGCATCTTGACATCGGTCAGGACCACATCTGGCAGCCAGGAATGGACAATATCGAGTCCTTGGTCTCCGGAAGCGGCCTGTCGTACATCATACCCGCCTTTTTTTACCAGAATCTTCGACAAAAGTGTCTGCATGTCCGGCTCATCATCAACAATGAGGACCCGTCTGCGGGAATCGTTGGTTTGCTCGTTTGTCATGATTTCATATGGTGGAAGTTCCGCTCAGATGAGGCGCTAACTACTTGCTTCCTTGGAGTTTCCTAAAAATGCCTTTGCCAAACAAGAGCCATTTTATCCGATGCAACAAAGCTACCCTTTCACGACAGCTTTGGCAATTATTTTCACGCTGAAACCCATAACCGGCATTGGACCAAGCTCACCTAGGTCTTCCATCACCTCAAATAAGATCGGCAGCAAGGATCAGGCATGCGCGAACTCCATCGTTACCTCGATTTTCGAGCGTCACAACACCCTGGTGCAGAGCGGCAACTTCCTTAACCAAATTCAGTCCTAAGCCCGTACTTTTCTTGCCGGT
>JAZDOW010000214.1:0-4005 GCA_043798185.1 Pseudomonadota bacterium
ACTCGACTTTGTACATTTTCGTGGCACGGCGTTCCACCTGACAGGTAGCTTGCGCCATGCTCTTTGAAATTTTACTACTATTCATTTTTTGCGGGACAAACGCTGAGACTTCCGCTATAGGATATAAAAACTTTTATCTTATAGGAGGTCCCTTTATGCTGCATAGCTTGCCGCCTGAAATCCAGACTGTCCTGTGTGCGTTTGCGCCGCTCTTTTCTGCCCCTGTTTGGCTAAATGCGTGTACCCTATCTGTCGGAGCGATACTTTGCATTGGCAAAAGAACCGTTACCTCAGCCCTGAAGGTCATGGGGCTGAAAGACGATAAGCATTTTACAAACTATCATCATGTACTCAACAGGGTTAAATGGAGTGCCCGCAGTGGAGCCAAGATTCTGCTGGGCCTAATCGTTGCGGTGATCCCTCCAAACTGGCCGTTGATTATTTTGGTGGATGAAACCATCGAACGCCGAAAAGGCAACAAAATAAAGGCAAAAGGCTGTTACCGCGATGCAGTTCGCTCAACACATAAAAAAGTGGTCCACTGCTTTGGGCTAAAATGGATTTCCATGATGGCCGTTGTTCCCTTACCTTGGGCACGACGACCGTGGGCATTGCCGTTTCTCACTGTTCTGGCGCCATCGAAAAACTATAACAAAACTCACAATAAACGCCACAAGACCACTGTGGATTGGACCTGCCAAATGATCAAGCAAATCAGACGATGGTTGCCCCACCGCCCTATCGTTTTGGTTGGAGATGGAGCTTACGCTTGTGTTAAGCTTGTACTTTGTTGCATGGGGTTTTCAACACCTGTTGCTTTGGTATCACGTCTGCGCCTGGACGCTAGCCTCTATGATTTCCCTCCTCCTGTCGAGAAAGGAAAACGCGGGCCTAAACCCCAAAAAGGGAAAAAACAACCGACTCTGTCCGAACGACTGAATGATCCTTCAGTAGTTTGGAACCCCATTACTGTCAATTGGTATGACGGGATCAGCCGCACACTTGAAACATGTTCCGGCATTTCCCTTTGGTATACTCCAAAACAGCCCCCTGTTCCAATAAATTGGGTACTCGTACGTGATCCCAAAGGAGAACTGAGAAATGAAGCATTTTTTACTACGGACATACATGCAACAGCAAAAGACATCCTCTCTCAGGTTATACTCAGATGGAATGTTGAAGTCACATTTGAAGAGCTTCGCGCCCATCTGGGTTTTGAAACCCAAAGGCAATGGTCTGATCTTGCCATAGCCCGTACGACACCAGCGTTGTTCGGATTGTATTCCGCTGTTGTTTTGATGGCCTTACAATTGGTAGAGAGCAATGCCATGTTAATTCAGAATTGCGCATGGTACAAAAAAACTGAAGCGACCTTCTCGGATGTTATTGCTTTGGTGAGAAGGCATATCTGGCATGCCAGGAATTATACAAACTCAACTCGTAAGCCTGATTTAACCAATTTTCACGAAGATTTTTCTCAAAACGCTACTGGATGTAGTCTACTATGCAGCCTGATATCCCTCAGTTTGTACAAAGTCGAGTATGAAGTCTGTTAACAGTTTCTTTTAAAAAACAAATATGCATATTCTCAGCCTCCTTTTATAGGTATCTGAGAATATTCTACCTTTAATGCTATAGGGAGTTCAGCTTTAAAGAAGATTTTGCGAAATTATTTTTATGAAGATCTATATCTTGATCATTCTCATCAAGGAATAGTACTTATCGGTTGCCATACCGGGCCTTCCAGCGACAGATCGAAACAGACATAATTGAACTTGATATTTTCAGAAAATTGTTGGACAAATGATCTGAAATCATGATCGAAGACTTTGGCGGAATATTCCGCTGCCTTACCGCTATTGAAAAAACAGGCAATTTGCAAGGAGCCCCGCCCATGAAATTCCCCTATGGTATTTTCGATTTCAAGGAAATTGTGACGCAGAATTATTTTTACTGCGACCGGACGAATTTTATCCAATCGATTGAAGATATGGGCAATTATCTGCTGTTTATCCGTCCCCGCCGCTTTGGGAAAAGCCTGCTGCTCTCCATGCTGGAGAATTATTACGATGTGGCGATGGCCGATCAGTTCGATACGATTTTCGGGCAGTTGAAAATCGGCCAGCAGCCCACCCAGCTTCATAACCGGTTTTTTATTTTGAAATGGGATTTTTCCTGTGTAAATCCGATGGGCGGTGCAATTGAAATTCAGAAATCCTTATTCAACCATATCAACGCCGCCATTCGTTCATTTTCAATTTATTATCGTCAGATACTGCCCGTCGGAATTGAAATTGACCCCGGCGACGCCATCAATTCAATGAAATCCATGCTGGATGCCGTCCGCCAGACACCCTACCCGATTTATCTGTTAATCGACGAATACGACAACTTTGCCAATGAAGTGATGGTGGATGCGCTGGACGACCATAAAACCTATGAGGCACTGGTGTATGAAAAGGGTCCACTGAAAACGCTGTTCAAGGTGGTGAAATCACTTTCTGTGGGCAACGGTTTTGCACGAACCTTTATCACCGGGGTATCGCCGGTGGTGCTGAGCGATATCACCAGCGGGTATAACATCGCAAAAAATATTTATTTGAATCCGATCTTCAACACCTTGTGCGGTTTTGAAGAAAGTGAATTTCGGACAGCCATTTCTGACATAGCTCAATTTTGTGAACTGGATGAAAGCCGGACGATCGACGCACTCAACATGATGCGCACCTGGTACAACGGGTATCAGTTTGCAGCCAACGCCAAACAACCGGTCTATAACCCAACGCTTGCACTCTATTTTCTGGAAGCATTTCAACAATCCTGCACCCTTCCGGATCAACTGCTCGATGCCAACCTGGCCGTGGATGAGGCAAGGCTCCAGTACATATCCGGGATGGCTCAGGGCAGACAGATGATACTGGATCTGATGCAAACCGATCACTGTGTGGAACTTCAGTCCATATCGGACCGCTTTGGCATCAGGCAAATGCTGTCGGATGCCGGCAAGGACCAGACGTTTCTGGCCTCCCTGCTGTATTATTTCGGCGTACTGACTTTAGCTGGAAAAACCGAGCAAGGTAAATTGCGGCTCAAGGTTCCCAACCTGGTCATGCGCGGACTCTATGTAGAGCGGCTCCAACAGATGTTGTTGCCGGAACCGGCCATGCGGGATGAAGGCCGTATGGCGGCGGAAAAGCTTTATATGTATGGGAAGATGCAGCCCCTGTGTGATTTTGTTGAAACGCACTATTTCAAGGTATTTCACAACCGGGATTACCGATGGGCCAACGAGCTGACGGTCAAGACCGCGTTTCTGACCCTGCTCTACAATGAGATTCTCTATGTCATGGATTCGGAAAAGGAAATCAGCCGGCGGTATGCCGACCTGACCATGATCCGCCGACCCGATATGATGCAGGTAAAGGTCTTTGATATCTTGATCGAATTCAAGTTTATTTCCCTTGGGGATGCAGGATTAAGTGGTAAGCAGGCCGGCGGCCTGACCCTCGATGACCTGAAATCCATCCCGGCAATGGCTGCAAATATGGCCGATGCCAGGATTCAGGTGGGACCATATGGGGAAGAACTGAACCTGAAATACGGAAATCTGAATCTGAAACGCTATGCAGTCGTGTCTCTGGGGTATGAACGTATCTGGTGGGAAGAGGTGCCTGATCCAAAGCGTATGAATTAGCCATTAACCCTCTTTTCGCTCATTTATTTTAACTAATTGATATTTATATGTAATTTTCTAAAATAATTCATATTTATTTAAAAATATGAATTATTATCAAATAAATTCAATGTATTGAAAAAAATAAGCGAAAGAACGGCATTAACTATCAGTGAAACCAAATTATAAAGACAGGCAAATTGCAAGGAGCCCCGCCCATGAAATTCCCCTACGGCATTTTCGATTTCAAGGAGATTGTGACGCAGAATTATTTTTACTGCGACCGGACGAATTTTATCCAATCGATTGAAGAGATGGGCAATTATCTGCTG
>JAZDOW010000215.1:0-68942 GCA_043798185.1 Pseudomonadota bacterium
CGCAATGATTCCAGAGTGACATGCTCCGCACCAACACTGCGCGGCCTGCTCATCTCCAGACTGTCGATATCGACTTCTCGATAATCGTCGTTGTCGGAATGGTTAACATCCTGATATGAAGCGATAATTTTTGACGCATAATGCTGCGCTAACTGTTCGATATTGCGATCAATCTCGAATAAGCTCCGTTGCCCGCCGAGAATACCTCCGATCCGTCTGGTCAGTGGTCAGACATAATCAAGAAAATACACTCATGTCAAACGTAACAAGACAGAAACGATTGGAGGTTCTGTCCTCTGGTGAGATTCAGTTTCTGCCTGATGCGGTAGCGGTGTAGGTTGATTGCAGCCTCGGATACGTTCAGTAAATTGGCGATCTCTTTAGTACCGAGGCCCTCCTTGATCATATTTGCAATTTGCACTTCTTTGTTGGTGAGGGTGAGGTGCTGGGCAGATAATTTCTGGGCGAAGGGAGAGATTATGTCTCTTAAATTTGATTCAAGAACATTGATATAAGATCTAGATCCAGTATCTATTTGTCCCTTGAGTTTATCTACGTAGGGAAGGATGAGAAGTTTAATATTGGAGAGAAGCTTTTCTTCAACGAAGGTTCGGTCGTCATCCCGCTGTTTCAGTAAAACCCTCAAAGCGGCATTGAGATCTTTGAGTTCGTGTGTTTTTATTTTTAGATCGGACTCCCTTTTTTTTAGGTCCAGTTCCATCTGCTTACGCTCTGTAATGTCGCGAACAGTTTCGATGGCACCAATGATATTTCCCTCAGTGTCAAAAAGCGGACCAGCCTTTCCCCATAGGAAAACATCTCTGTTGTTCACAGTAAGGAGATCGGTTTCTGCAATGAGGAATCGTCTTTCTAACCTCTTCAAATAAGCATAGTTGTTCTCCTCAAATTTTTTATTTTGCTTCAATACCAGATCAACTAGTAGGTATCTTCGCCTGCCATAAAAAGGAATGGCATAGTCTAAATCTCCCTTACCAAGAATATCTCTGGCATTTACTCCGGTCATTTCTTCTGTGGCATAATTCCAAACAATTAATTTTCCGGCCAAGTCAATCGCAAAGGTGGCGTCAGGAAGGAAATCGATGATGCTCGCTAATCTTTGGACAGACTCCTTGAGAGTTTTCCCTGCAAACGTGCTGTCGCCAATGCTCGTCAACTGAATTCCCTGTTCGAGGGTCATGTCGTCATCCATACCACATCGGGTTAAATGTATTAACTATTTGTTCGCATGACATTAGGCAACCAATGAAAAATATAGGATAATTGCCATCCCCTTTAACAACCTTCGCGCATCGAAAAGGCGAGATAGCACCGTTTCTTGACCAAGTGTTGTCGACGGCTGTTTTGCTCCTGACAACAGTAATAAAGCGAAACACCTGAGTACAGTAAAAAAGATATACTTCCATATTTTCGAGTTGAGATAATTATTGCGGACAACTATAAAATCTCCAACTTGTTTCTGACTTTGGGATCGATTGCTAGAGCCTTTTCCAGGTCAGATGATGCCATTTTCCCGAAACTCTGCCAAAGTGGCTCTGCTTAATCCTATTTCAGTCAAAATCTCATCGGTATGTTCGCCAAGCTCCGGCGCATGGCTTCTGATAGTTCCCGGGGTCAGAGAGAATTTAGGGGCTATGCCCAGTTGTCGATATATCCCCCAGCTTTCGTGGATAAGATTCACAACCATGTTACGGCTGAGCACTTGTTCGTCTCTCATCACCTCGTCCAGATTGAGAACAGGTTCGCAACAGCAGTCTTTATCTGCAAACAGCTGTATCCAGTCAGCCTGCGTCCGCCCACGAAAAAGTTCGGCAACCTGTTTCTGTAAATCCATCTGATGAGGTCCAGGCTCGAAGTAGTTCGCTTGGTCCCAATCGGAACGGTTGACTGTTTGGCAAAATTGCTGCCAAAACTGGGGCTCCAGTGCGCCAAGAGACATGTAACGTCCGTCTTGAGTAGCATAAAGGTTATAACAGGCATACCCCTGATTAAGGAAATCATCACCACAACTCGGAACCGTCTTATCGACAAGGTGCTTCCCCCAACGTAAACAGTGCCAGGTGAGTGCGCCGTCAGCCATGCCGATATCGATAAACTGACCTTTGCCCAACCGTTCTCGAGCAAACAGAGCAGTGGCGATGCTGAAGGCGCCGTACAGAGCTCCACCACCCAAATCTGCAATTTGCACTCCTGGTACGGTGGCACTTCCGAGGCGACCACTATAAGATAGAACCCCATTGCGTGCGAGATAGTTAATGTCATGACCAGCTTTCTGTGAACGTGGTCCATCTGAACCATAACCAGTAATTGCGCAATAAATCAGGCGGGGATTGATGGCATGCAAATCTTCAAAACCCAAGCCCAGTCTCGCCATTACTCCTGGCCGAAAACCTTCCAGTAATACATCAGCACTTGCGACAAGCTGCTTAAAAATGGATTTACTTCTCGGTTTTTTAAGGTTCAAAGTCAAAGACCTTTTATTGCGGTTTAAAACTACATGAAATCCGCTGCTTTTCCCTAGCAACGGTTTCCAGCCGCGAATGTAATCACCTCCTTGAGGATCTTCCACTTTGATGACATCTGCGCCGAAATCAGCCAGCAGCATAGAGCAAAATGGGCCTGGTAAAAGACGCGACAAATCTAAAACTTTCACGCCGGCAAATGCAGCTAACATAGATCCCCCGTGAATTTCATTGAGAGGTGTAATTACATAGTGAGGGCTGAACCAAGAGAAGATGCGGCTCAGACCCTCGCAAAGTGAAAAATTAAGATGTGGAAGGCGACTATTAGTCCTCATGGACATAGAAGGGCCATTTATGGAAGAACCATTCATTCCAGAGCAGAGGAACAACCCACCAGAAATTCCAGAGAAGCGACTCTCCGTTCGGGAAGCGATGCGACAATTGATCCATATGGGTATTGCCGAGCCCCCAAAAACCAAAATTGGCGTAATAGAAGATCAAATAAATAGCCGCAGCAAAAACCAGCACCCCAATGGTCCGGAAGGAAAATGCTCCCCAGCTGTCCTTGTCAGCCATCGGCACCATATCATCAAAATAGTGGTGCCAGATCAGAAAAGGGGTCAAGGTGAATCCAGCTATCTCAGCAGAATGGAGCCAGAGAAACCGCTGCACCTCTGCCACACCTTTGGCCGCCTCAAGGTGCTGGAAGGTCTCTGCCGGGACCCACATCGGGATGATCTGCCGACAGAGAAGGGCAATGCCATAGGCCCCGACAAAGGAAATAAGCATGGAGATCATTCCCTTCCAGGGTTGGGGCAGGGTGATCAGGCTCCATGGTTTCATTCTCCAGACATTTGGTGTCATGAAGAGGATGACGATAGCCCATTCCCACCAGCCAAAGACCCAGTGCACATGGGATGTTCCTCCGAGTGAATCCCACCAAGGGAGGCTCAAGGCCGGTCCTTTAAAGACAGAGCCAAAAAAAGGCACGATGAGGACCGCGTAGAAGAAGATGGTGATAAATGATGCCCAACCGATCTCGGCCAGGCCGCTCTCCGGTTGCTTTAGATCGCTTGGCTGGACCGGCCATTTGCCAAAGAATATAGTAAAGACAGGGTAGGAATAAAAACCGATGAGTACAAAACCGACAACTGCTACTTGGGCCAGTTTCCCCGGTTGCTTTAGCGCGTCGAGCCCATAATAGCTGAGGAAATTAAAACCTACTCCAAGAACTCGATAGAACAAGACATCGATAACGAACCAGACCAGAATTACGTTCATAAGGGTCTGGATGACACCTCGCATGGGCTGAGAGACCTTCTGGAATGGCCAGTCTCCGAGAAACATATGTTGCCAGACACCTACCAGGATCATCATCGCCAGGTACAGGACGAAGGGATAGGGAAACCAGCCCACCGGACCCCTCGGATCACTGAGCAGATACCAGGTTAACCAGGCAATTATGAAGAAAACACCAAACGAAATAATACCGGTGAGGGGTTGTCCCCATCGGGGTTTGAGAACTCCTGCCGACATACCGCTCCTCCTTGTCAATTTTTTTTAACCGCAATATATTCACGAACCCTTATAGGTGGAAATTCTCTCTCAGGTGAATTGGCTTAAAGTCTCCCTGGCTATAATGAGCCTCTGAATTTCGTTAGTCCCTTCGTAGATTGTGGTCACCCGTGCGTCCCGATAGTAGCGTTCTACTGGAAAATCATTAGTGTAGCCGTAGCCACCTAGTATCTGCAGGGCTTCGTAACAGGCACGGTTGGCTGCTTCGGTTGCGTACATCTTGGCCATGGATGCCTCTTTGGAAAAGGATTTCCCCTGTTCCTTGCGGAACGCCGCGTTCATGAGGAGCAGCCTTGCCGCCTCTAGCTCAGTGTAGGCATCGGCAATTTTCCACTGGATCGCCTGAAAATTGGCGATTTTCTGTCCGAACTGCGATCTCTCTAAGGTATATTTTGTGGCATAATCCATTGCTGCCAAACCGATACCCAAGCCGAGAGAACCGACCCCAATTCGGCCGCCGGCGAGTTCAGTCACTGCGATGCGAAAGCCATCATTCAGTATCCCCATCAAGGCGTTCCTGGGGATGCGGCAATCCTGAAAAATGATCTCGTTGGTGGAGGAAGCATGCTGCCCCATTTTTTCCTCTGCTTTACCGATGATGAAACCGGGCGTTCCTGCTTCTACCAGGAAACAGCTGATGCCTTTTCCCTTGGGCGCTTCCCTGTCGGTAACCGCCCAAACCACAAACACCCCTGCATACGGGGCGCTGGAAATAAAGATTTTGCTCCCGTTTAGCACCCACTCATCGCCGTCCAGCACTGCCGCTGTGGTCATTCCAGCCGGATCAGATCCGGCACCTGTCTCGGTGAGTCCGAAGGCGCCAGCCAGGTACTCCCCGGATCCGATTCTTGTGATATAGCGTTTTTTCTGTGCCTCGGTGCCAATGGCTTGAATGACCTCGCTGACCATGTTGTTGACGGTGACGGTCACAGCAGTAGCCGCGCAGGCTCTGGCAATTTCCGTCATCATGACGCTGAATGCCACTACTCCTGCTTCAGCACCACCATATTCTTCTTTTATGTTAAGCCCCATAAATCCCAGTTCAGCGAGTTTCTTCAGATTGTCGAGATAGATCTGTCGGTCTCCCCCTCGGTCAAGCATTGCGGCAACCGGTTCCAACTCGGCAACCGCAAAGTTGCGAGCTGTTTCTTGAATAATTTTCTGCTCTTCCGTCAACTCAAGATACATGTTGTTCTCCTCTTATGTAAGATGCCCGGGGATTTGGGCCAACGCTTATTTCGCGTAAAAATCCTTGAATTGCGACCGAATGTCTTTTTTAGAGAATTTGCCCACACTCGTCTTGGGGATCTTATCCACGAAAATAATCTCATCCGGCAACTGCCATTTGGCAAACTGACTGCCTATGGAGCCCAGGATTTCTTCTTTTGTTAATGTTTTCTGGTTTTTGGTAACAACCATGGCCAGTGGCCGCTCTTGATATTTGGGGTGAGCAATACCCACCACAGCTGCCTCCGCCACATCTGGATGCGCCATAATGGCGTTTTCCAGATCGATAGAGGAAATCCACTCTCCACCGCTTTTGATAACATCTTTGAATCGGTCAGCAATCTTGAGGTAACCATATTGGTCAATATAGCCGGCATCCCCCGATCGCCAGTAGCCATCTATGAAGGAACTCGCCGTGCGGGAATCATTATAATAGGATTGCACGATCCAGGGACCTTTGAGGAGGATTTCCCCGATGGATTGACCATCATGGGGGAGGTCTTTGTCTTCAGCGTCAACAATTCTGACATCAATGCCGATCAGAGGTAACCCCTGTTTCTTTTTCAGTTCCCATTTTTCCTCCTCGAGCATGCCGGCTAAAAAGGGCTTGAAAGAATTGAGTACAACCACTGGAGTTGTCTCGGATGCGCCATAAATATGAATGATGTCAGCACCGTAACCGGCAAATCCTTTCATCATCGACAGGGGTGGTTCGGTAGCCCCGGAGGCTATTCGCAGATTTACAAACTTGGGTTTTATGGCCAGGGAATCAAGGTATTGCAGCATGGGGATGAGGATTGCCGGTGCCCCCTGACTGATGGTGACCTTCTCCGATATCATCAGATCGACCAGGACGCTGAGGGTTTCCGCTGTATACATTCCGGGAAAAACGAGTTTTGCTCCGACCAAGCAGGCGGAAAAGTATAAACCCCAGCCATGGCAGTGATACATGGGTACTGTTTGCAGCAGTACATCCATGTTGCTCATGTTGAGAGAAAGCGCCAGGGCCTGAGTATGGATATAGATACAGCGGTGGGAGAAATAAACTCCTTTCGGTTTTCCGGTGGTTCCCGAGGTATAGCAAGCCGAAAAAGTAGACGTTTCATCAACCATTGGCCAGGCAAATTCCGGCTCTTCCGCAGCCAGCAGCGTTTCGTAATCACCGGCTAAATTCAGCTTCGATTTGACATCGCTGAACTCCTTGTCGGTAATGACAAAATATTTGCCGACGGTTTCAAGTCTGGCGGCAATCGGTTCGATAAGGGGCAGCAGGGTGTCATTGACAAATAAATGGGATGCTTCGCTGTGATTGATCACATAAATTTTATCATCTTCGGAAATTCGCAGATTTACCTGCAGGAGTACCGCCCCGATTCCGGAAAGGGTATGGTAGAGCTCCCAGTAGCGGTGGGTGTTCCATTCAACAACGGCCACCCTGTCACCGGCCTTGATTCCCTGTTTAACCAAGGCATTGGCAAGTTGCTGCATGCGCTTGTATGCACTGCCGTAATTATAGCGAAAAAGGGAGCCGTCAAGACGGCGGGAAACAACCTCCACTTCGGGATACGTCCTCGCTGCGCCTTTGATAAAAGTTATGGTGTTCAGTTGATAATCATCTCCCGAGGTTGACGGACAGCCTTTGACAATTTTCTGCGTCATGATTTTACTCCATCTTTGTTATTTTGCGGCTGGTATGATACATTCATCCAGCCTGATGGTGTTCCTGTTCTGCATCGAGTCTTCGCCAAGGTATTCGAATGGCGTTGCAATATTTTTCATGTATCAGCAGCCCTGAAATTTGGCCGGACGCTTTTCAATAAAAGCCGACATCCCTTCAGATTGGTCTTTGGTTGTAAAGCAGAGAGCAAAAAGATCGGCTTCATAAGCGGAGGCCTTGTTAATCTCCATTTCCAAACCGTTGTTGACCGCTTCCTTGCAAAAGCGTACAGCCAGGGGTCCTTTTCCGGCAATTTTCCGGGCCATTTCCTTTGCCGCCTCAAGAAGCTCGTTCTGTGGCACCACCTTATTCACCAAGCCGATACGCCAGGCTTCCTGGGCGGTTATCATCTCACCGGTAAAAAGCAGTTCTTTGGCTCGCCCTTTGCCGACTAAACGGGACAAACGCTGTGTTCCGGCAAAGCCGGGAATGACGCCGAGGTTGACCTCTGGCTGGCCGAATCTGGCGGTGTCTGATGCCAGACGAATGTCACATGCCATCGCCAGTTCACAGCCGCCACCCAAGGCAAAGCCGTTGACGGCCGCGATTACCGGCTTGGCAAGGGCTTCGATAAAATTGAGAATTTGCTGACCGTACAAGGCAAACTCCCGGGAAGTGATTGGTTGCAAGTTATGCAGGTAGGTGATGTCTCCGCCGGCGACGAAAGCTTTTTTTCCGGCACCGGTAAGAATGATTACCTTCACCCGTTGATCTTTTTCGAGAAGGGTGAAGGTGCGGTGAAGTTCCTCCATTGTCGCACCATTCAAGGCATTCAGTGCCTTGGGGCGATTGATGGTGACGATTGCCACATCGTCGCTGATTTCGATTATCAGATTATTGCATTCCATGAGTATCCTTTTGTTTCCTGCCGGTGATGAGTGAAGGATCTGCAGCCAGCATTATTGCCCGTTGAATGGTGCCACGATAAAGCGCGGCGGCAATTAAAGCTCAAAAGGCAGAGGGCCTATGGAGGTTGGCACACAGTCTTGCGGTCAGGATCAGACCAATTCAAGGGCAAGCGCTGTTGCTTCGCCGCCACCGATACAGAGTGATGCGATACCACGTTTGAGACCATGCTTTTTTAGCGCATGTAGCAGTGTGACGATGATACGTGCCCCGGTGGCCCCAACCGGATGACCCATGGCACATGCCCCGCCGTTGACATTGACTTTGTTATGGCTGATGTTCAATTCACGCATCGCAAACATGGTGACAACGGCAAAGGCCTCGTTAATTTCGTACAGATCTACATCGTCAGCCGCCCAGTTCAACTTCTCCAACAGTTTTTTGAGAGCACCCACGGGCGCCGTGGCAAACCAGCAGGATTCCTGGGCTTGAGTGGCATGGCCATAGATGCGTGCCAACGGCTTAATGCCTCGCTTCAGCGCTTCGGACTCCCGCATCAATATGAGGGCCGCCGCTCCGTCGGAGATCGACGACGAATTTGCTGCAGTAACGGTGCCACCCTCTTTGAAAGCCGCTTTGAGTTGAGGGATCCTGGAAATATTGCAGCGTCCCGGCGTTTCATCATCGCTCACCAGCGCCTCACTCTTTTTATGGTTTACAACCTTAACCGGGGCAATTTCGTCGCGGAAATACCCTTCGTTTACGGCCTGCTGAGCGCGCTTCACCGATTCTGCGGCGAAAGCGTCCTGTGCCTCCCGCGTGAAACCATGCGTTTCTGCACATAACTCCGCATAGACCCCCATCAATTTCCCCTCATAGGCGTCCTCCAAACCGTCGTAAAGCATGTGGTCGTATATTTGCACATGACCCAAACGATGCCCGGAACGCCCCGAAGGCATGATAAAGGGGGCATTGGTCATGGATTCCATGCCGCCTGCGATGCCGATAGTCACCGTACCGGCGAGGATTTCATCATGGACGATCATCGTCGACTTCATCGCCGATCCACACATCTTAGTGAGGGTTACACAGGGGACAGATGTAGGCAAGCCCGCGCCAAGCACAGCCTGCCTTGCCGGTGCTTGCTTGAGGCCGCCCATCAGGCAACAACCAAAAATTGCTTCATCGATATCCTTGCCGTGGACCCCGGCCTGCTCGATCGCCGCCGCTATGGCGACAGAGCCAAGCTGGGGTGCGGTCACACCGGCGAACTGGCCCTGAAACGCACCGACTGGGGTTCGTTTGGCACCGACTATCACTACAGGATCATTTGCTGTATACATAAGTTGTTCCTCATCATGAGAATAAAGGTATTAACGAAGGTCCGGTAACCGGGCCTACTTCGCTGCCATACGGATAGCACCATCGAGGCGGATGACTTCTCCATTCAGATAGGGGTTTTTGACGATGTGGCGCACCATCGCGGCGTATTCCGAAGGTTTTCCCAGTCGTGGTGGGAACGGGACTGCCTTGCCTAAAGAGTCCTGCACATCCTGTGGCAACCCAAGCAGCATCGGTGTCTCGAAAAGACCGGGCGCAATTGTCATAACCCGGATACCGGAGCGCGCCAACTCACGTGCAAGCGGCAAGGTCAAGGCCACTACCCCGCCTTTGGAACAGGCATAGGCGGCCTGGCCGATCTGGCCATCGAATGCCGCGACTGAAGCGGTATTGACAATGATGCCCCGTTCACCATCAGCGTTGGGCTGTTCTCTACTCATCACATCGGCGGCAAGACGAACCATATTGAAGGTACCGATAAGGTTCACATTGATGACCTGAAAGAATGTGCTCAGCTGGTGTGGGCCATGACGTCCGACAACCCGTTCTGCCGGGGCAATTCCCGCGCAGTTCACCAACCCATGCAAGCCACCAAAAATGCTTACTGCGGCGGTGATGCACGCTTTAGCGCTCTCTTCACTAGTAATATCTGTCTGTATAAAATGGGCACTTGCACCCAGTTCGGCTTTAACGGCATCTCCGGCAGACTGGTTGACGTCTGCCAACACTACCTTGCCACCCCCGCTAACTATCATTTGGGCGGTGGCTGCACCAAGACCCGAAACACCGCCGGTCACCACAAATACGCTATCTCGTACCTGCATTTTTATTTCTCCAATCTGTGTTGTGAAAAATCGATAACCACACTGCCTTTGTTGAAAGTGACAAGAACATGAAGGTGACCTGCATAAGATTCTCAGAGGTCTTTGACACAGAAACAAAGAAGACCTCGTCCCTTGATTAGAGGCTCAAAATCGTTTCTTGTGGAAAATTTCACTTTCACATTAACTCTCTACTCTACGAGAACGTGTCACTGGTTTTACCAGGGATCTGTTTAACCGCATTGTGCCTTTGACTTATGGGTCACTTCGAAAAGTTCTGACGGTGGACACGTTGTAAACAAAAAAAATACAAGGAGGGGAGGGAATCTACAATATTAGAAGAATGTTACTGAATATCACAAAAAATGTAATATTCAGTAACATTTGCTAAAAGAATGGAGAGCACGAAAAACTGAAGTGAATCAAAAAAACGTTACACCAAGAAGCGACCCTCAGGATTGATACCAAAGCACATTCTTTGATCTATGAATACCTTGAGTGCTTCAAGTAACGCCTGATACAGGCCCAGAATTCATGGTTAAATTGCCAAATCAAACCTAAACCAATTGAGCATCTGCCTCAACGCAACATAACTACTGTGAATCTCTGATGTCCAAAAGTTCATATATCTCCTCAAAATCAGGACAATTGAAGTTGGAGTGAGCGGAATTATTGTCTTGCTCAAAATGGCTTGAGCCTAATGCGGGCTTTCTGCCCGCATTAGATAATATGAATGAGTAACCAACTGGTTTATCGGTGGCCTACCTCAAGGAAATTAGGAGTGGTAATAAGCGAAGGAACATGGGAAAATCAAGCAAGTCAGCTTTTTCCATCAACTTTTAATTTATGAGGATGAAAAAAAATGAAGAAATACATAATGTTGTTTATTGTATTGTCGTCACTTCTTATGTCTGTTGGCGGATGTATGTTCCCGCCACCTTGGCCGGATAGAGACGAGAGGTACGATCACGATAGAGATCGAAATGACCATGATCGCGACAGAGATCACTCGAGAAACCAAGATCGCCGCCATGATCGCGACAGAGACCAAGATCGTCGGGATAGAGACCGAGGTGACCACGACCGGGACAGAGATCGAGATCACGATAGAGGCAGAGATTGATTGTAAGCACCGGTCATGATAATGCCTTGCACGTTTCGTAAATTAGCGGAGGGAGGAATGCCCCCTAAAAAAATCTTTGCCATAGGCGATATTCATGGTTGTTCCCAACGACTTGCAACCCTGCTTGGTCGTATTCCCTACGACCGAAAGCGGGATACGCTGATCTTTCTTGGGGACTATGTGAACCGTGGACCGGACTCAAAAGGTGTGCTGGACATCCTGCTTGAACTCAAAGAGAACTGCACCGATATCCATTTTCTCAAGGGAAACCATGAACAGGAACTGCTTGAGTACAGCGCGACCGGGGATTTGGACTCCCTGCGGGCGCTTCGGGGGATGGGTGTTGAGGCAACCGTTGAAAGCTATGGTGCCAGAGTTCGCTCCCTCACAGGACTGGGCTGTTTCCCGATGGAGCATCGGGAGTTTCTCCATACTCTGAAATTTTTCCATCTTCAGGACGACTATCTCTTTATTCACGCCGATATCAATGAGGAACTCCTGCGCTGTCCAATAAAAGAGTCAGAAGGTAGAATGCATTGTTACATTATGGAGACTGGGCTGCTTTCCAGTAGAAGGCTGGCCCGGGATCAGACAACCGCCATTGATGCCGTTATCGTTTTTGGCCACATTCCCTTTGCCTCACCGTTGGTTCTTGCCGACCGTATTGGTATCGATACCGGTGCGGTATACGGCAATATGCTGACCGCAGTAGAGTTACCCAAGCTCCGTTTTTTTCACGCCTGAGGGATCTCCGCTCTCTCTTGTGCTGAAATTGCCTGCCAGAAACTCTTCTGCCAGGCGAATCGGCGTGGTGTCCTCGCTCATAATCCCATCAAGGAATCTGCTGAAGCCAAGCAGTCGTCCGATCATTATAAGCCGTTCATGGACGATTTCCTTCGATGCACCGGTCAGAGTGGCGGTTATAAGATCTCCTATCACCGTTGTATAAAATCCGTTTTTTTCGAGAACGTGCTGGAGAAAAAGAGCCCGGCGGTGACCTCTCTCCCGGCCTGTACCTCCCCCTTTGAAACGGAAGCGGATATAGTTGACATGGGTATCCCGACCGCAGATCGCATCGAGCATGGCGAAATGGAATTCAACCCGGGCATTGAGATTAAGATAGTCCCGCGCCGCCAGGGCATAATTACAGGAGCCGATCGGCCGGCGTCCCCGACCACTCAACATGGTCTGGGACATGATACTGCCCATTGCCGCACCATCCGGGGTGGAATGCCAGCTCAGCCCCGGAGTCATGAGCCCGTCACAGAGTGCTGCCAGGGGAATGGAGAGCACATCCTCTCGGCCAAGGTGTTTGGGAAGTGCAAGTTGCTTGCGGAGAAAGCTCTCTTTGGTCCTGCACAGTCCTCCACCGAGGTCGATGACCAGAAAGGAGAAAGGAACGCCAATTTGCAGAGGGTGCAGCAGGCTGCCGGCGAAATCCATCACCATGTCACCGGTATCGAACATCGCCATCACCGCCATTTCATGGGAATAGCGAATAATGTCGTGCAGCGACCGGCATTCAAGCAGGGAAAAGGTCGAACCGTAGGCATCTGTCAGGTTGAGCGGGATGATCAGCTTGCGTAAGGCCTCTCGCTCGGGGGAGATGGTTTCTGCCCGCAGGTTGGTCAACAGATCAGTGCTTTTACCTTTGGTTCGCTCCTTTCGTTTGTTGAAAGCATCTGTGGCCGCCTCGCGCACTGATTCCGGAGCCTCGCGTACAGTCCCGTCGTCGGCGTCGAGAATGATCCACTGGTTATCGACAAGGGTTGTGGAGGCATGACGGGTACCGGTGATCATGGGGATTCCCAGTTCTCTTGCGACACAGGAAAGGTGATCGGTCGGATTGCCTATGTCGATCACGGCGCCGCTGCACTGGGCAAAGAGATGGGAGGCATCGACGATGCTTTGCGAGAGCACAAGGATGGTCGGCTGTTGACCCAGTGCATTGTTTTTATCGTTGTCCAAGGCCACAAGATCTGCCAGGGAGAGGGCAATGCGCACACAGCCGATGACCTTGCCGGAGGAAGCACAGGTGCCTGAGAGCAACCGTTTTGCCGTATCGTGGGAAGGATTGCGTCGTCCCTTGGAGGCTAGTCTGAGCGGTCTTGCCTGGAGAAGCGATAATCCGGAGGTGCGTGAAAACGCCCATTCAATGTCCTGGGCCATGCCCCAGATGTTTTCCAGGAGTTGCCCATATTGCATCAGTTTATAGATGGTAGCCACTTCGAGCAGCGGCTGGCCGGCTTCATCGGCAGAAAGCTGTTCAAGTTGGACGCCGCCCTCTTTTTTGGCCACCTCGCGGACGGTCTTTTCTCCTATTTCGGCCAGGTCCATAATCTCCGCTTCGATGGTGTTGATATCATGTCTTTCCTCGTTGCCCGCATACGGTGTTTCCGGTTCGTGGGGCAAAACCGAGCGCTGGGGCCGATAGAGATCGGCCGGTGATGAGCCTCCTACCGCCTGGGTGCCAAGTCCCGGCACGCAGCTGATCAGCATCCTGCCGTTCTCCGGTTCCGAGGGGTCAACGGTAAAAAGGACTCCTGCACAATCGACATCCGCCATAGCCTGGCAGAGAACGGCAAGATCAACATCCAGAGGAGGGAGGCCCGCATTCAATCGATAGGAAATGGCTCTGGCGCTGAAGCCGCTGGCGATAACTTCCTTGTAGGCCACCAGGAGTGATTGACTGCCGATGACATTGAGGATCGATGTATATTGTCCGGCAAAGGAGCGTTCCACCCCATCCTCAGATACCCCACTGCTGCGTACGGAGATGGCAAGAGGAGAGGGTTCCTCCCGCTTAAGGACCATCCTTTCTTTGAGAAGTCGGTAATTGTTTTCCAGATCCTGGGCCAGATCGTCCGGCAGCGGTGCATCGAGAATCTTCCTAGTGATACGGTCGGCGGCGAGGTTGAGATCGCTCTGTCCTCGTTCCATGTCCCGCAACAGTCTGCGGATATCTGCGGCGAGTGTTTCCATGGAAAGAAAACGGTTGGTTCCGGCGGTTGTACAGACAAAGCCATCAGGAACCGGCAGGGCCAGACGTCGCAGTCGGGCCAGGTTGGCGGCCTTTTTCCCGGCAATTCCCGCCGCATCTCTGCGCAGGGTGTCTAGAGGAATACAGTAGCCTTCCCGCCGGGTATCTTTCAGGGCGTCAAGCTGGACGAGGATCTTTTCCGCCAGTTGGCCTTGGAATCGGTAGAGGGAAGAGTGTGCATCGTTTGACAGGAGGTTGAGGCCGTCTACCAACTCGGCGGTGGTGCTGATGAGCTCTTCCGCCAACCGTCGCACCAGAGCGGTCTCTCCTCGGATCAGCTGCGTGTCGATCTGAGCAATCTGTTCGAGGGCGATACCGTTATTTTCGAGAAAGATACGGAAAGCATGATAACGAGCCTTGAGGCTGTGGATGGCCAAAGCTTCCTTCTGTTCAGTTTGATTCTGGAAGGCCTCAACGATTTTTTTGAGAGGATTGACCAATTTCATAGCTCATCTCCCGATGGCAGACCTGTTGGGGTGGAGACTGGTGATTTCCGCAGTCTCCCTGCTGGATGAGATTCTGCGGAGGTGCGCAGGCTGCGGTGGGTCGCAGATTTTTTGCCGAAAGGCAGGAGGAAAGTGTCGGCAAATCGTTCAAAGAGTTCCTTGCCCATCTCATCGCTGTAGAGGCTGGTATCCCGTTGCCGTGAGTAGGTGGTCAGGGCCCCGAGGACAAAAAGGGCCGAGCGCAGGACATCCTTTTCTTCAAATTTCATCCGCCCGACAACCAGATCTCCTTTCCAGAAGACCTTGAAGTCCATGGCTCCCAGCACATCGCTGATGAAGAGTGCACGTCTTGCGCGTCGGGTCTGGTCGGCGAGACCGCCGATAAAGCGGAAGTAGATGTAGTTGCGGTGCCGGTCGCTGGCGAGATGGGCATCAATGACACTGAAATGGTAGCCCAGTCGCAAACTCAGATTCATATATTCCTGGCTGATGATGGCCAGGTTATTACCGGACATCTCAGGAGATACACTGCTCAGTCGTGAGGTTCTGGGGATGGCGGAGATGATATCTCGTATGCCAAGTGTCGGCAGCTCCTCACCTGCTGCTTGGGGATGCAGCAATCCGTCCAGATAAATGGCGAACGGCTCCGAGAGAATGTCGGCGGGCCCCGGTTGTTGCACCGAGCCGTCCTGCAGACCGCCACCGATATCCAGCAGGTTAATATCCATCTGAACCGGCAGGTGGAGTCGTGCCGTACGAATGCCGGAGAGACCCGGTCTTCGTTCCTGGAAATGGGCCAGTTCATCTACTGCCATTTCATGGCAGAAATGAATTATATCATGGAAGGAACGGCAGTTCTGCGCCGAAAAATTGAGGTCATCCGGGTTGACCAGCTTGAGCGGTGAAATGAATCGCAGCAGTCTGCGCAGGACCCGATATTCAGAATCGATGGGGGAAAAACTGTTGTCACTGGTGCCCTGCTGCAGAAGATGATTGAGGACTCCTTTATAGACACATCCCTGGCTGGCATCCACCGTGACCTCTGTGCCGTTGGGCAGTTGTTCAAGAATTCCGGGAATGCCGAACAGCGCCGGCAGACTGAGTTCGCGGGCCACTGTTGCCAGGTGGCCGATGGGGTTGCCATGTTCGGTGAGTATAGCTGAAGCCCTGTGGAGAATGGGGGTGAGCTGCGGGGTGGCAATTGGTGCCACTGCAACCCCACCAATGGGGAATTCGTTCAGGTTGGTGTATTGGGTCACATGGAAAACTGTGCCGGCGGCAACACCGGACTGGACAACCTGACCACCTTCACCAAGGACAACGGCGTTCTCCCTTTCATGCTCAAGTTCAAGGGCAGTGGGTTCGACAGGTTTTTCCAGGAAGGGGAAAAGCCGGGTAGCCACGAATTTCCCATTCTCCAAATATTCCCAATGCATGATCACCGGAACTCCCATGATCCGTTCCAGGATCATCGCCGTTTCTGCAAGGGCCTGGATTTCCCAGGGAAGGATGGTGGCAGAACCACGTTGGAAATGGCCGTGTTCCGGTGTGTCGCTGGTGGCCTGCAGACCATCGGGGAAGAGTCGATTCATGGTCTTTGCTGTTACTGTTGAAGAGACGAAATCAAAGGGGAAAATCCGTCGCAACTGGTGGATATCCATCTCTTGTCTGTTTCCAGGAAGCCATGAAGTGACGGTCAGCAGTGGTGTCGCCATCTTGCCGGCGGCTCTGGTTATGATGGTACCGCGGGCGAGGGCGTTGTACGCGGGCCGGAGAAAGAGGGCGAAATGAGGTTCGGTATCTGGAAAAAGGGTGTGGCATCGCTCTGCAGCGATGGCGATGATACGGATGATCCCTTTCAGAAAAAGGTCTTCGAAGGAGCTGTTTTGGGTGTCCCTGCCGATGGTTTCCCGCGGTGATGGCGAGTTTGCACCGGGATTGCCGGTTGCCTGTTCAAGGGGAAAAACATTTTCCGCCAGGACGACTAAACCGTCATCGCCATTCTCTTTGAGCAAAAACTCGCCAAGATCGCGGGGTTCACCAGGTAGGCCATCGAGACGGGTGGCAGAGATGGACAGCAGTGGTCTGTGGTGTTCTGCCAGCAATGACTGCAGAGAGTTTCTCAGGCTCTCCGTCACACCATCAAAGGACAGTCCTGTTTCGGATAGGGCCGTGGAGGTTGTGTTTTGCAGCATGGCATGGGTGGCATCACTGGAAATCACCAGGCCGTCACGTGCTTTCATTCCAGGGTGGTGGCGCAGTTCAGCCAAGCAGATGAGATCAATGCCAACCAGCGGTTCGAGCTCCCAGCTCAGGGATTCAAGGGGGAGAACCGGTGGACAAGAGAGGGCTTTAGTGTTGCCGGCGAGGATGTCATCGAGAATGATCCGGATCTCCTGGTACCGGTCATAAAGTGGGACATACCCATTGTTGGTCAGAGCATTAAGATTGTAGGTGACATGGTGTACATGACTGGCAATTTTGCGGACCGAGTCTTCCAGGAAGTTTCGGTCAAAGATATATTCTCCTCCGAGGGCACGGTCCATGGCGGCAATTTGCTCAAAGACCAGGGTGTTGAATTGAAGGATCTTTCTGAAATTATTGAAGAGTGCTTTGACTCGCCATATATCAATTTCCTGCGCCCCGCCCTTGGGCTGATTCACTTTTCTGCGAAAGAGGTGGCGCCACATGCCTGTTTCTCCTGACTGAGAGTGTCTGTTGGCCGCGCTGCCTTTCCGCCGTTCTGGCGGAGGGGAGTCCTATAGACCGGAAAGCTTGCAACAACAAACCCACTCTATTCGGGTTTATTCCTTTTTCCAATCGTTTGTTCCAATTACTTTTTGCTGTCCTCCTCCATCCCCGACAGACGGGATAAGCCATTTGTCAAATAGTGTTGGAGACCGCACCAGGTTGATTGGATACGGCTTTTAATAAAAGAGACGTTTAGAAATCTCAGCGGCTGTTTTCTTTATGGGTGCGACGATTTCATCCAAGAATTTTGGTGTCATTCTAAAGGCGGGACCGGCTACGACTACAGCCGCAACCGGAAGGCCTTCATGGTTGAAGATGGGAGTTGCTATGGCATGGGAATCTTCGTAACGCTCTCCATTATCATAGGCTATGCCGGTTGTTTTCACTTCGGCCAGGACTTCTTTGAATTTTTTCTTTGATATAATGGTATTGGCCGTAAACCGATTGAATTTCTTTTTAAGACAAAGCTCGACAAAATCAGCTTCGCAGTAGGCAAGAATGGCTTTTGCCCCGGCAGCTACATTTATTGGCACCTGTTCTCCGGGCTTAAATGAGAAGCGGATATGTGATTGCCCCTCCACCTGACCGGACAGGATTACATTGGTTCCCGCCAAAACCTCCAGGGCGACACTCTCATGCACAAGGTTGCACAACTCGTTCAGATGGGGCTGGGCTATGCTCACTATAGCGGTGTTCAGTGACTTGATGACGACATTGCCCATCTCGGCTATGGCTCGGCCCAGAATGTATTTTTTAGTTTCAGGATTTTGGTAGAGAAAGTCATTGGCTGTGAGAAGGTGCAGCAGGCGACTGACTGTGGACTTGTGGATGCCGAGTTTTTTACTGAGTTCCAAGGTGCCCATTTCGGTATTGTGCGGTGTAAAGGCCATCAATATCTTCAGAGCTTTCTCGGTTGACGACAAGTTTTCCGGTTGTTGATTCAGCGGCATGGGGATCCTTCTAAATACAATTGAAAATGAAAAAAGTCATGTTGCATAGAGTGGAACAAAAATTCCGATATTTGGGCTTGATAATTTAATCTTTGCAAGCTGTCAAGATATTAATAAATCCTCACTGTTGTTCGAAGACCATAAGTATATGATTCAAAATAGTGCAATGATATCCCGCAATACGGGATGATTTTGTATGTGTGAATTGTCAGCGGCAAATGTCGGAATTCATCATAAAATCCACACCTAATCGGCATGTTATGGGAAGTATTTGAGGGAGAGACAGAAGATATTTGTGGTGAAATCACCTTGACAAAAAGGGCACGATTTGATAATTGGAAAATAGTAGTGTTGCGCTTTGCAAAACATGATTCAATAATATGCAACACGTAAGGGGCCGATTGACGGCGGGAAGGAGAACGTTAAAGATCAAAAATAGATCTTTTCAGCTCCCAAAGGAATTCGGGGGAAAAAAGGATTACCCAAAAGAACTCATCCAATATCAGGAGGACATGTACATGTCAGATCTATTCAAACTTGACGGGAAGGTGGCGTTGGTTATAGGTGGAGCCGGAGGCATCGGCAGTGCTTTATCGTTTGGAATCGCCGAAAACGGTGCCAAAGTTATAGTCGCCAGCAGGCAAGGACTGGACTCCTTAGGCAAATTGGCCGACGAGATACAAGCTAAGTCGGGTATGGAAACCATGGCTCATCAAGTTGATGTTACTAGCGAAGAGAGTATGGAGCTCCTGGTAAAAGATGTTCTAGCCAGGTTTGGCACCATTGACATTCTGGTCAATGCTTTCGGTTTGAATCTAAAACGTCAGGCGCTGGAATATCCGATGGCTGACTGGGAAAGAATGTTCTCCGTTAATGTCAAGGGAACTATGATCTCCTGTAAACACGTGGCAAATGTCATGAAGGAAAGAAAAAAGGGGAGCATAATCAATCTGTCTTCCGTGCGGGGTATTCGAGGTTTCGGGGGTGGGAACTCAGCCTATTGCGGTACAAAAGGGGCGGTGGAGTTAATCACTAAGGCCCTGGCCATCGAACTGGCACCTTTCAATATTCGTGTGAACGCCCTCGGACCTGGACTGATCATCACCCAGGGGACTATTCATATTCAACAAAACCCTGAATTGGCAGATAAATATAAGGCGCTTATTCCCATGGGCAGATTGGGTTTGCCTGAAGATTTGGTTGGACCGGCGGTGTATCTTGCATCGGATGCCTCCGCCTTCCATACAGGCCAAACACTTTTCGTTGATGGGGGTGTGACGGCTTCCTGATTGTCTGGTTCTTCGAAAACAGAAGTTAGGGTTCGAATTCCAGCACCGTGAGCATTAAACTTAGCAAAGAAGAGAGGTTATTATGACCGTAGTTACAGACTCCTATACAGGGTTGCAATTAGTGGAGCTCAGTCATAACTGGGGGCATGGAGTTCCATCCTATCCCGGGCAGGCTGATGTGAAGATGTTTCGCGCCGTAAAACACGCACAACATGGCGTTTTGGCGTGGAAAATAAACACGGTTATGCACACCGGCACGCATATGAATGCTCCCATTCATTTGATTCAGCGGGGAGCCGATCTGGCGGCGCTTTCTGAAGATCGCTTTTTCGGCAACGGTGTTGTTTTGAGCATTCCCAAGGGAAGTTATGAAGTCATCACCGCCAAAGATCTGGAAGCGGCCAAACCAGGGGTAAAACAAGGCGACATTGTGGTGATTGTTACCGGTTGGCATCACAACTATTCGGAGTCTCTCAAGTACTATGGCGAGTCGCCAGGCTTGTCAAAGGACGCTGCCCAGTGGTTGGTTGACAAAGAATGTAAACTCGTCGCCGTCGATACCCAGCAAATCGATCACCCCTTAGCGACTTCCCTGGGGCCGCATCGCGGTGGACCGACAATGCGAAGGTTGGCCGGTGAATATCAGACGGCCACGGGAAAAGATCCGAAAATCGAACATGGTGAGTGGAATGTTGCCCATAAACTCCTTTTAGGCGCGGGCATCCCAACCATTGAGCAGGTCGGTGGTGATGTCGACTGCATGCTTGGCAAACGGGCAACCTTTGCCGCAACACCGTGGAAATTTCAATACGGCGATGCCTGCCCGGTCCGGTTTATTGCCATGATGGATCCAAGCGGCAACCTCCGAATCGACTCCGGAAATTAAAAAACCCAATATGATAAAGGAGGACCTATGAGCCTTGAAATATATAACTTAAGTCATCCGTTCCATCAACACATGCCGGAGTGGCCCTCGACCCCGGGTGTAAATATTACCGTTAATAAATTCCATGCCAAAGACGGTGTCCATGAGGTGAACTGGGAGGGTATCATGCACCGTTGTACGCATATGGACGCACCGATTCATGTGACGGAAAATACTCCAGGGATAGCTGAATATCCGTTATGGCGACTCTGCGGCACCGGGGTGGCGGTATCTATTCCCAAAGGCAAATGGGGCATAATTACCGCTGAGGATCTTGAAAATGCCACTCCGAAAATAAAGGAGGGTGACATCGTCATGATCAATACCGGGTTTCACCGTAAGTGGGCGGATACTGACGAATACTTTGCCTACGGCTGCGGCATTTATCGTGATGGCGCCCAGTGGCTGGTGGATAAAAAAGTGAAACTCGTCGGCTATGGACACCAGGCGAACGACCATCCGATTGCCACAAAATTGGTCGATCACGGCCTTGGACCAACCCAGCCGCACCTGATTGAAGAGTACAAAGCTTTTACCGGTCGTGATGCCAAGGACGATTTCCCCGACTGGGAAGCCGGTCATAAGACTCTCATGGTTAAAGGTGGTATTCCCGGAATCGAGAATGTCGGCGGAGACCTCGACAAGGTAACCGGTAAACGATGCTTTTTCATGGCCTTCCCCTGGCGTTGGCCAGGTGGCGATGGTTGCATTGTTCGGGTCCTTGCCATCGTCGATCCTGAGCAGAAATTTCGTTTTGAAACGGGGAAATAATATAAAGAGGCGGCAGTAAATTGGTGAGGAGAGTCAAATGATGAAATACGGAATGGTGATTGATCTGACAAAGTGCTGTAGATGCCATGCTTGCGTGGCTGCCTGCCGGGTTGAACACTTCCTGCCGCTTCATGTGACCTGGGTCAAGCTCATTGCCTATGAAACTGAAGATGCCGGCGTTGTAGATATTGCCACCTTTCCGGTTCGCTGCAACCAGTGCAAGGAAGCACCGTGCATCGAGGTCTGTCCAACCGGTGCCACCCAACGTCGACCGGACGGAATTGTCTTTATTGAGGCGAAAAAATGTATCGGCTGCCGTAATTGTGTGGTTGCCTGTCCTTACCAGAATCGTACTTTTTTAACTAAGGACTTGGACCCGGGCTATTATCCGGGCCATCCGAAAACTCGCTTTGAAAAAAAAGGCAAGAAGCTTTACCCCCACCAGAGGGGGACCACCATGAAGTGTAATTTCTGCATGGAAAGGATCGATTACGGTACGGCCAACAATCTCAAGCCGGGGATCGATCGCGACGCCACCCCAGCATGTGTAAATACCTGCCAGGCAAGGGCTTTAACTTTCGGCGATATCGACGATCCGGAAAGCGCTGTGGCGAAGCTGATCAAGGAAAGAAAGCCATTGCAACTGCAGCGCGAGTTGGGCACGGATCCATCGGTTTACTATATCGATGGTAAGATCGGTGGAAAGGATAACAAGGCGCCCCTGAAAGCGCAAACAGGTTACAATCTCACGCAATTAAGTACGGTGGAGGCCGGGGCGAAGGAAATTTTCCATGAGTTGAAGCCGGGAGAATAATAGAGTTTTCCCCATTGTGGTTTCCTTTGTTGGAAGACAAGAGGTCTCGTTAAGGAGGAGCCAGTGCCTGAAAGAAAGGTCATTTATTCAACGTGCAAAAGCTGTCATGGAGGCTGTGGTGTCAAGATGACGGTGGAAGACGGGGTTTTGATCCATATCGAAGGCAACCCCGACTCTTTGACCCGCGGCACCATGTGTGCCAAGGGCCTGTCAAGCATTCAGCATATAGACAGTCCCTATCGCCTCAAATACCCGATGAAACGAGTCGGTGCGAAAAAGGAAGGGAAATGGCAGCGCATTTCCTGGGACGAAGCCTTCGATACCATTGCCGCCAAGGTGAAGGAGAGCCAGGAAAAGTACGGCAAAGAGTCGATCTCCATCTCCCAGGGAACCGGCCGGGGCTACAACCGCTATATCCATCGCCTGGCAAGATCGCTGGGTACCGCCAATGTTATCAGTCCTGGGTATGTGTGCCACAGTCCCAGGCTCGGCCTCTACGGCATGGTTACCGGCTATGGTCGCCTGTATTGCGATTACCATGGCTGGGGAGGTGAATTTCCCAAGACCCAGATCATGTGGGCTAAACAGCTGGAAATCAGCAGCGCCGACTCGGAGATGTGCAACTGGTTTATCCAGTCCCTCGACCACTGCAAGAACCTCATCATCATTGATCCGCGGGCCAGTGCCTATGCAACTCGGGCAACGCTCTGGCTTCAGCCTCGCCCTGGCTCGGACTGTGCCCTGGCAATGGGCATGATGAACGTTATTGTGGGCGAAGGCTTATGGGACAAGGAATTCGTCGAGAATTGGACCTTCGGTTTTGCCGAACTGAGGGAACGGGTAAAGGAGTGGACCCCGGAGAAGACCGAGGAAGTGACCTGGGTGCCAAAGGAGAAGATCATTGCCGCCGCCCGGATGTTTGCCATCGATACCCCCGGCTGTATCCAGATCGGCAGCTCTCTGGAAAGACAGGCCAACTGCGGCCATACCCTCAGGGCGATTATCTGCCTGATGGGCATGGCCGGCAATATCGAACGGCCGGGCAGCATGGTCAGTTGGGTCTTGCCGGAAACCGGGCTGATTGAGGATTTTTTCCTGGAACTGCCTTTAACCCAGGAGATGCAAAGCAAAATTATCGGCATCGATAAATTCAAAATGGGGGCGGCGCGGACATGCAACCCAGATACCATGGTAAAGGCAATTCTCGCAGGCCATGCACCGGTCCACGTGTGGATCAGTGTCGGGGGGCAGCAGATTGTCCATATGGCCAATACCAAGGAGGTGGTCGCGGCCATTGAAAAAATGGATTTCATGGTGCATGTCGATCTGTTCATGGGACCCATGGCCCAGGCCTCCGACATGGTCCTGCCGTCGGCGCATTGGCTGGAGATTAACGATGTCTATGATATGCATCCGCGCTTTTTTATCGGAGCCCATAATAAGGTGGTTGATCCCCCGGGTGAGGCGCGTTCCGACGCCTGGATTATCAACGAAATAGGCAAACGCTTAGTTCCCGAGCATTGGTTCGAAACGGAAGAGGACTGTCTCGATTACCAGGTTCGCAAGGGTATGGGCGGCAAAATGAAGTGGCAGGATTTCAGCAAGAAACTGGTCAGTGGCTGCTGGGGCAAGGACCAAGTCTACTATAAGTACAAGACCGATTATTGGCGAAAAGGCGGCGGCTTCCCAACTGCCACCGGCAAATTTGAGTTCGTCTCCAAACACTTGGAGGCGCTGGGTTACGACCCTCTGCCGGTTTATAGAGAGCCTGGGGAAAGTCCATACCGCACGCCGGAACTCTATAAAGAATATCCCCTCATTATGAGCAGTGGCTTTCGCCAGCCGTTCTACTTTCTCGGGCAGTATCGCAATATCCCCTGGCTGAGGAGTTTTATGGAATACCCCATGGCACAAATGCATCCCGAAACGGCTGCGCAATATGGGATTGCCGATGGTGACTGGATTTGGATCGAATCGCCGCGTGGCAAGATCCGGCAAAAGTGTCGAACCTTTCCCGGTATCCTGCAGGGAATGTTGATGGCTACCGCCAACTGGTTCTATCCCGAAGAAGGACCCGAGGAATACCATGGAGTGTTTCTTTCCAACCCCAATGTGTTGACGAGTAATGACCATCTCGATCCGATGTACGGCTCTCCGGATTTGACCTGCCTGCTGTGCAAAGTGCGTAAGTGCACGGAGGATGAACTGCAGGACAATGTTTTTCATAATAAAGAGTACGGGTATGTGCAGCAAACCGTAGAAAAGTAAGTCTTCTCAAGACTCGCTTGATAGTGCATCTTAACAAACCGACAATATGTGAGAGGAGGCATTCAGTATGCCTAAAAAGGACAACCTAAAAGCCAACACGAAAATAGACAAAACCGTAGTGCGGGCACTGGCCCTCGGTGGTCTTTTGGGGGGAAGTGATCCGGCCTGCGTCGATGTCAAAGACGGTAAAATTATCCGCGTCCGTCCTTTGCACTTTGATTGGAAATTTGATCGTACGTCCTTTAATCCCTGGAAATTTGAACGAAACGGCCATGTCCTGGAGTCCAATTTCAAAGGTATGCCCTCACCGTGGTCACTCTCGTATAAGAAACGCACCTATTCACCTAATCGCATCAAATATCCATTAAAACGGGTAGACTGGGACCCTAGTGGCGAGCGCAATACCCAAAACCGCGGCAAGAGCAAATATGTGCGGATCAGCTGGGAGGAAGCAACTAATATTATCTCCGCTGAAATCAAACGGATCATCAAGACCTACGGGCCGCTGGCGATCCTGGCGCAGGGTGATGGTCACGGCGAATGCAAGACCATCAATACCCCACACGGCCATCAGGCAAGGCTCCTTGAAATGCTTGGTGGCTTTACCCAACAGGTTCGCAACCCGGACAGCTGGGAAGGGTTTTACTGGGGAGCAAAACATGTCTGGGGGCAGGGCATGGTCGGAATGATGGATCCTTCCGACAACTGCGTCAAGGACATGACCGAAAATTGCGACCTGGTCCTCTTCTGGGGCTGCGATCCGGAGACCACTCCCTGGGGTTTCGTCGGCCAATTTGCCAGCCGTTTGTGTTATTTCTGGACCAAGTGCGGCATTAAGCAGGTGTATATCTGTCCCGATCTCAATTACGGTGCAGCAGTGCATGCCGACAAGTGGATTCCGGTGCTGCCCAATACCGATGCAGCATTGCAGTTGGCGATAATTTATCTTTGGCTGAAGGAAGGTACCTATAACAAGGAATATGTCAAGACCCACACCCTCGGCATGGATAAGGTCGAAGCCTATGTCATGGGCGAGGAAGACGGTGTGCCGAAAACACCGGCCTGGGCATCGAAAAAATGCGGTGTTCCACCTTGGACGATAAAGGCTCTCGCTCGTGATTTCGCGGCAAAAACCACTTCCATTGCCCATTATTTTGGCGGATCGATGTTCCGTGGGCCATATTCGCATGAGCCGGCCCGTTTGGAATGTATCCTGCTTGGCATGCAGGGACTGGGGGGACCGGGCGTCCATCAGACCCAGATAACCTATGGCGGTATGCCCCGAGCCCAGTTGCTGAAGAGTACTCGCTTTTTCAATCCCTCATTGCCGGAACGTCTGACCAAACCGACCCTTACCACCATCCGGGCCTGGGGCAAGCAGCTTATTCCCAAGACCATGATTCACAAGGCTATTCTGGATCCGCCGTTGAAATTTTGGGGGAATGGCGGCATCGAGGAAATGGTTGAGGATCAGTTCGTTGAATATAATTATCCTATTGCAAAAAAAGACGGTGGTACGGAAATTCATATGATGTGGACCGACACCCCGTGCCGCATTACCTGCTGGAACTGTGGCAATGAGACCATTATCGCCGAGCGCAATCCCAAGATAGAATTCATCCTTGCCCAGCACCCCTGGCTGGAAAATGACTGTATCTACGCCGATATCATCCTGCCGACTAATACCAATATGGAAGTAGATGATATCGTCACCAATACCCGGCAGGGCACGCAGCATCACAGCGTTATCTTGCTTGATAAGGCTATCGAGCCCGTCGGCGAATCAAAAAGCGATTACGAAGCGGTGCTTTCGATCGCAAAAAAATTAGGAAAGGGCGAGGAGTTCAGCGAAGGCAAGACCGTTCGTGATCTGCAAAAGGAGGTCTTCAACAATATGGGCCTAGAAAAGCTCATCAAGTGGGAGGATTTTCTCGAAAAGCAATATGTAGTTCTTCCGACCGCCGAAGACTGGGAGAAAGACGTCGTTGCCCTGCGGCCGTTCTATGACGACCCGGAGAAGAATCCCCTGCCCACTCCTTCCGGCAAGCTTGAGTTTTACTCGGAGCGTATCGCCAAGAACTATCCCGATGACCAGGAACGCCCACCTATTCCCAAGTGGGTGGAAAAGAGCGCCATGCACGACGAACGCAGGTCGAGCTGGCGGGCCAACGCTTTTCCCTTGCTTCTCATGTCCAACCACGGTCGTTGGCGTGTACACTCCCAGGCCGATGATATCAGCTGGAGCCGGGAAATCGCCACCTGCAAGGTTAAAGGCTGGGACGGCTATATGTACGAACCGCTGTGGATCCACCCTTCGGAAGCGAAAAAGCGCGGTATAAAAATGGGCGATATCGTTCAGGTGTACAACGAAAGGGGTATTGTTCTTTGTGGCGCCCGAGTATGGGAGAGAGTTATGCCGGGTGTAGTCTATGTTGACCATGGAGCAAGGCACGATCCGATTATTCCCGGAAAAGTCGACCGGGGTGGGGCCATCAACACCATTTCCGGTGACGGCATCACTTCCAAGCGCTGTGTTGGCCAGGCGACAAGTGGCTATCTGGTGGAGGTCAGTCTGGTTACCGGTGAGATGATGGATACCTGGAAGCGCGAGAATCCCGCAGCCTTTGCCCGGGAGTATGATCCGGCGTCTGGTCTGAGGTTTGATGCCTGGGTTCTGAAGGGAGGCAGGAGATGAAAAACTTTTACATCGACCTATCGATATGCAATGGCGGCTACTGCTGTCAGATTGCCTGTAAAGACGAACATGTCGGTAATGACTGGACACCCTATGCCAAACCCCAGCCGGATACCGGCCAGTTCTGGATCGGTCTTACCGAACTGATACGCGGTCAGGTACCGAAAGTTAAAATTACCTATATCCCGAAAATCTGCCACCACTGCGACGATGCACCGTGTATCGCTGATTGTGCTGTTGGGGCAATTGTCAAGCGTGCCGATGGACTGGTTATCATTAAACCGGATAAATGCACTGGTTGCCAGTTGTGCGCATCCGCCTGCCCGCACGGAGCTATTTACTTCAACGAGGGTTTAAATATTGCGCAAAAATGTACTGGTTGCGCTCACCTGCTCGACAATGAAGTAGAGTGGGAGGTGCCGCGATGTGTCGATAACTGTCCCACAGGTGCCCTGCTTTTTGGTGAGGAGAAGGATTTTGCGGACTTTATTGCCGAGGCTGAGTTTTTGAATCCTTCCACCGGTATCAGATCTCGGGTGTATTATAAAAATCTACCCAAAAAGTTTGTGGCCGGTACAGTCTATGACCCCAGGGAAGAGGAAGTGATCATTGGCGCCAAATGCACACTTAAAGATACCTTGTCAAAGGAGGCATTCAGGACGGAAACAGATGTCTATGGTGATTTCTGGTTTAATGACCTCAAAGATAACCGAACTTACAATCTCACTATTAAAAAAGGCAAAGCGACGAAAACCATCAACGGAATAGTCACTGATAAGGACCTGAGCCTGGGAGACATTCCCGTCGAACTCTAGTCCTGTAAAAGTAAATAGTTGGGGAGACTGATGATGGAATTCAAGGAAATCAGGGCCTGTCCGCTACCGCTGTTAACTTTTGATCTCAGAGTAATTATCCGTTGACCAGGTAAAGGAAAAAGTGCCATAGCGCATGCAAGGATGTCATAGATATACATATTCTCCGAACGTTTTTTTCGTCTTTTGCTGATGCCTTGGAGCCACTGCTATCATAAATACTTTTGGGCAAAAAAGCGTTGACAAAGATATGTTTACATGTAATTTTACATAGCAAATCGGCGTTGTGGAAAAGTGACATTGCAGCGCCGGCTAGAGCCGAAGACAGCAATGATTTACAGTTTTCCTGGGCTGTTAATCTTGGATTTGTAGTAGCTCTCCTGTCAGTTCTCTTTTTACTCCCCCTGCGGACAGAGCCAGGTATGGTATGGCAGAGCGCTGGAAGAGTAATGATTGGAAAATAATTCATCGAAAAGAACACTTTTCAGGTATAAATATTTGCACGCTTTGATGTAAGAGGAGATAGTCAGCAATTCAATGACATTATTACCTTGCGGCTTATAAAGGAGGATGTCGCAAGGAAGAAACCGGTAGCGGGAGTTCATCAGCAAACAACATTTAAAGGAGGTTGTATAATGAAAAAAACCTTGTATTCCGGCATGTTGCTCATATCAATATGGGCCCTTCTCATCACTGTTCCGACCATTTCTTCAGCTGCAAATGTTACCTTGAAATACGCAAATTTCTTCCCACCGACCCATAGTCAAAGCAAATTGGCTGAGGCGTGGTGCAAGGCGGTTGAAGAGAAAACGGAAGGCAGAGTAAAAATTGAATATTACCCCGGCGGCAGTCTTCTTAAAGGAAAACAGATTTATGACGGATTGGCCGACGGGATTGCCGATATCGGTTTTTCCGTAGCCGCATACACTGCCGGCAGGTTTCCAACGGTATCCGCTTTCGATTTGCCTTTCGGTTATCCCTCGGGAGTGGTGGCAACTAAGGTTGTTAATGACGTCTATACCACACTTAAAGCTAATGACTTCAAAGATACCAAACTGATGTACTTGCATGCCCACGGTCCTGGTTTGATAAGCACCCGCGACAAAGAGGTTAAAGTGCTTGAGGATTTGAAAGGACTGAGAATTCGTTCAACCGGTATGAGCGCTGAGATGGTTAAAGCACTTGGCGGCACTCCGACGGCGATGGAAATGAGCGATGCTTACGAAAGTCTTCAAAAAGGTGTGGTCGACGGCAGTGCCCATCCAGCGGAAGCCGCTCTTGGCTGGAAACTGGGAGAGGTCACAAAATATATGATTCGCAATTATTCCTGTGCGTATACCACCACATTTTTCGTGGCAATGAATAAAGACAAGTGGGCAGCCATTGATCCCAAAGATCAGAAGGCAATCGAGGCAATAAATGCCGAGTGGATTGGCAAACACGGACAGGCGTGGGACGAAAGTGATAAGGCAGGAATGGAAGCCTTCCTGAAGAAGGAAGGAAATGCCGTTGTTGATCAAACCCCGGAACAGGCAGAGCGCTGGGCTGCGGCGGTGGCCCCTTTTATTGAAGAATATGGCGTAAATCTCAGCAAGAAGGGTGTCGATGGCCCGAAAGTCATCAGTACGATTCGGGCGTCGTTGAAGGCTAATAAGTAGCTGATTACACACAATTATGGACATGAGAAACCGGCAGTGTGAAAGCCGCCGCCGGTTTCAAATTGAAAATGCCTTTGTAAGGGAGATGCTGGTGGCAATGCAATCATTTGAAAAATTACTGCTTTTTCTCTCGGATAAACTGAAGATTGTCGGAGCCGTAGCTCTTTTCGGCATGGCCTTACTCACCTGCGCCGATGTCGTCGGACGTCTGTTTGACCATCCTATCTTTGGGTCCATCGAGCTCGTCAGTTTCATGGGTGTGTTGGCGGTCGCCATGGCTTTACCGGTAACACAACTTGGAAGAGGCCATATCGGCGTCGAACTTTTTGTCGATAAATTGCCGAGGAAAGGGCGATTGTTTTTTGAGATGTGCACTGAGACTGCCAGCCTTGCCCTCTTCATTATCATTAGCTGGCGAATGTTTCTTTTCAGCTTCAAGCTCAGGGCTTCGGGCGAAGTGTCGATGAACCTGCATCTTCCCGAGTATGCGATAGTTTTTATTCTGGCGTGCTGCTGTGTGGTTCTCTGCCTGGTTATCTTCTCATTTCTTTTAAAAACCCTAACCAAATTGAAAAACTCATGAGTGCCACAACTATAGGAATCATTGGAATTGTTTTTATGATTGCGGTGTTCATGACGCGAATGCCGGTGGCCTATGTCATGGCCATGGTCGGTTTTGGCGGCTTTGCGATGTTGACTTCCCTGCAGGGTGGCTTGAATCTGCTTGCCAAGGATATGTATGACGTTTTTTCGTCTTACAGCCTGACCACTATTCCCCTTTTTATCCTGATGGGGCAACTGGCATTCAACTCCGGAATCAGTACCAAATTGTATGCCTCTGCATATAAATTTTTTGGTCACACCAAGGGCGGCCTGGCGATCGCCACTGTTTCCGCCTGTACTGCCTTTGGGGCGGTGTGCGGATCAAGTGCGGCAACGGCCGCTACCATGGCTACCGTGGGTTTGCCGGAGATGCGAAAATTCGGTTATAGCGATGCTCTGGCAGCCGGTTCGGTAGCCTCGGGTGGCGGTCTGGGAATGATCATGCCGCCAAGCGTGGTGCTCATCATCTATGGTATTCTGACTGAACAGTCCATAGGTAAGCTGTTTATGGCCGGGATTATACCGGCAATTGTCGTGACCATTTTGTTTATAATCACCATCACCATCTGGTGTATGTTGAGACCCGAGGATGGACCGCGGGGAGAAAAATTTACCTGGATGGAGAAAATCAAGTCTCTATCCGGGATGGGAGAAACCCTGCTTGTTTTTGTTTCTGTTATCGGTGGGTTGTTTTTTGGTTTCTTTACCGCTACTGAAGCCGCCGGAGTTGGGGTGATGGGTGTACTGGCGGTTGCGATTATTCGTCGGCAACTGAGTTGGCAGTCCTTTGTCGAGGCATTGTATGATACCCTGAAATCCTCCTGTATGATCATGATGTTGGTTGCCGGAGCCACAGTTTTCGGTAAATTCCTTGCCGTAACCCGCATTCCCTACGACATCGCTCAGCTTATCGGAGGATACAACCTGCCGCCACTTGTGGTACTCAGCATGGTTGTCATGGTCTATTTTATCGGTGGCTGCTTTATGGATTCCCTGGCCTTGGTCATGCTGACTGTGCCGGTATTTTACCCGCTCATCAGCGGTCTTGGATTTGACCCGATCTGGTTCGGAATCATGATAGTAATGGTCACGGAGATGGGGGTGATAACTCCCCCGGTGGGAATTAATGTTTATGTTGTTTACGGAGTGTCACGCGGCCTGGAAGGTGGGGCTATGTCGCTTGAATCGATCTTTAAGGGGATTGCCCCTTTCATGTTTGCGGTTTTGTGTGGTACGGTCATCTTCGCTCTCTTTCCCCAACTGGTTCTCTTTTTGCCGAATATGATGTACTGATGAGAGTCGTATTATAGACAGAAAATCGACCCCTTCGCATGACATGCGGAGGGGTTTTTTTCTCATTTTCCAAGGGCGGTATGGAAATTATTCCCTGTGAATACAGGTGCAAGGAAGAAGAGCAATGGATGATAATGACCTGTATGAATGTCCAACGCCTGAGACATTTCGTGATAAACTGAACCTGACGCTTTTTCTCGCCTGGCTTTTTTATTTGGGATTTGTCGGCCGGATAATTTTCGGACCGCTTATGCCTGGGATTCAAAAGGACCTGGGGTTGACTCATGGCGAAGCTGGAGGGGTGTTTTTCCTTTTGGCAATTGGCTATATGCTGGCTCCGGTATGTTCCGGATTCTTGTCGTCGCGCATTAACCATTTGGGAACCCTGAAAGTATCAGCCTGGTTGGTAGGAATAGCACTTTTATCCTGCCTCTTGGTAGATAATTTTTGGAGTATGGGCCTACTCTTCATGTTTATAGGCTTTGCCGGAAGTTTGCATATGCCATCAGCTATTGCTACAATTACCGCTGAAATTCAGCGATCGGACTGGGGGAAGGGTTTAAGTGTTCATCAATGTGCCCCACCTCTCAGTTTTGTCTCGGCACCGCTCATCGTCGCGCTTTTGTCGCAATGGTTGACTTGGCGGCAGATAATCGTCTGCTGGGCCGCAATTTCGCTTGTTTCTGCGTTCATATTTAGCTTTCTCGGCAGAGGCGGCGAATTTCCCGGACGAGTTATAAACTCGACGATTACCCGAAAAATCATTGTGCTACCCTCATTTTGGTTGATGGTTTTGTTATTTTCTCTGGCGATGGCCGGTAATGCCGGAATATTTGCCATGTTGCCCCTGTTTCTTGTTTCCGAGAAAGGTTTTGCGTTGAGCCAGGCTAATACCCTTATCGGTCTCTCGCAGTTTTCGGGACTGGCAGCAATATTTTTTGCGGGGATTATTGTCGACAAAATCGGACAGAAGAAGGTTATGGGTTATTCTCTCTTTTTCACGGCGATTTTCACTCTTGCCATCGGGTTGACCAAGGGGTGGCTGTTGATTATTGTGCTTTTCATGCAACCGGCGATATTGACGCTCTTCTTTCCAGCTGCATTTGCTGCTCTATCGCGAATTGCCCATCCATCAATGAGATCGGTGACCAGCGCCATGGGACCACCTCTTGCCTATCTCCTGGGCGGTGGAATGATACCGGCAGTAATTGGCAAGTTAGCGGAATCGTATTCTTTTGCCACAGGAATTATGTTTGCCGGAGCTGTAATGTTTGCCGGGCCATTGCTGATATTTTTTTTGCGCCTTGGTGAGTTCGATGCAGAGTCAGGTTGCTGATGAGAGTGGACTCCGGTAAGTGTATGGACATTGTCATTGCATGTGATTTTGCATAATTTGTCGAATGACCGAGGCGGAGCAGATAAAGATCGTGTAATATTAAGTTACGTTACTAGTACCAGGGGATATTCAGAGCACCCAGGTCCCAAGAAAAAATAATTGGAGATACGAGATGTTAAAACCTATTGAATCCATTCTATTCGCAACCGACTTGTCGTCGAATTGCCAACAGGCCCTTGATTTCACAAACGTCATGGCTGCACGGTTTCAGGCAACCATCTATTTGCTGCATGTCATAGAAGAATTGCCGGAAAGTGTTGATGGGAGGCTCAAGGACCTTCTTGGAAGGCACAAATGGGAGGATCTGGTCAATGCCCAGCAAGCCAATGTGCACCGGTCATTGACTGGAAAAACCTCAATCAACAAGGTGATTCGGAATGATATTCAAAATTTCTGCAAGATGGTCGGCATTGATGATGCCGTTTGTGACCTTAAATCCCGTGAAATCCTCATTGCTCAGGGTGATGTGCCGGAAAATATTATTGCTCATGCCAAGGAAAACAACTGTGATTTGATTGTTCTAGGAGCGAAAAAGGGCGTTTTTTCAAAAACATCCGTTGGCTCAATAATCAAATCGGTTTTAAAAAACAGCAAAATCCCGGTCACCGTCGTACCGAAAACCGACAGTTGATCTCTTGCTGCAAAATGAGAGAATTAGCGCATATTGATCTTTCATGAACGAAAATATGAGGATCAGGCTGTATACGCTCAGCACTTGTGTACATTGCAAGGCACTCAGGGATTTCTTCGCAAAACGGGAACTTCCTTTCGAGTACGTTGATGTCGATCTCTTGCAGGGGCAAGAAAGGAAGGAAATGTTGAAAGAAGTACGTCAATTCAATGCACGATGTTCCTTTCCAACTTCGGTCATCGGTGACCGGGTAATCGTCGGCTTCAGGGAAGATGAGTTGCAAAAGGTCCTGGATTTTTCAAGCGATTCTCAAAAGGATGAATGATCGATTCCGATAAATTTTGGTGAAAGTCATTCTATCCAACGGATTGCGTGGTTATGGCATAAGAAGGAGAAAATATGAAAATTGCAGAAATGGGGAGTTTAGTGAAAATCAGCTACCTCATCAGCCTTGAAGACGGAAGCAAAATCGAGCAGGAAAGACTCAAGAAACCGCTTTCCTTCAAGATAGGTTCAGGAAAGGTTTTCAAGAAACTTGAGGAAGGTGTTATCGGCATGCAGGTGTCGGAGAAACGGCGGATTCTGATAAGCGCCGATGAGGGTTACGGCCAATATAAAAAGGATCTGGTGCTCCGGCTCGAACGGAAGGTTTTTCCGGAGGATATCAAGCTGCAGCCTGGGCGTACGGTGCAGTATCAGAACCGCGATGGGGAACGGGTTAATTTCATTGTTAATGAGGTGACCGACAAAACCGTCACAGTTGATGGTAATCACCCTTTGGCGGGAATTGACCTGGCATACGAAGTTGAGTTGCTTGAAGTGGGATAAGAAAGAGCGTAAAAGAGCTTCAGCATATATTGATGCTCATCCCGATATCTGAAGAGAATAGAAATAACAATAAAAGCCCGGTCGGACCAAGTGTCCGACCGGGCTTTTTATTGAATACCTTGTGGTCTGTTAGCTGACTAGTCGACCATGGCCATAGGAATATCGCCAAGACCACGGTCGATATCGGTGGTTATTCCCGGAATAACCTTGCTGTACCCATCCTTTTCAATGGTCAGGGTATAGGTTCGGTTATCCTTGAGACCTTTCAACCAGAAATCACCAAAATTATTTGTTTTTTCAATGAAAGTATCACCAGATTCAGCATCTTTCAAGGTGCAGACGGCACCGATGATGACATCTTTTTTCGTCGGTTCGTAGACTGTGCCGGCCACGAACTTCTTCGGCAGGCCTTTGTAATAGATGCGTGACTTGGTGCTGATTTCGGGCCGGAAAGGCTCGGCTGTCGCAATGAAATCGGCAAAGTCCGACTCTTCGCCGAAACGCAATGCTTCTGTGGGGCATTGATCGACACAGCGAGGTACCGTCCACTCCTCCGGGTCGCTGTCCAGAAGGTGGCTGCAGCCGGTACATTTCTGGGCGATGTTGAGCTGTTCGTTGAGGAAAATTGCGTTGTGCGGACAGGTGTCGACACAGAGCTTGCAGCCGCTGCATTTTTCCGGATCGATTATTACCAAGCCGTCAGCTCTTTTATAGATGGCCTCGGCTTTACAGTCGGCAATACACGGCGCGTCATCACAGTGGTGGCATAACAGTGGGACATAACTGACTTTAACGTGCGGCACATGACCGTGCACCTTTTCGTCCAATCCAATCCAAAATTGACCGGTGTCCGGTTGGGGTTTGGCGTAAGGAGTCCAGTCGTTGCCGACATGCTCGTCTTTACAGGCTATCTGGCAACAGTAGCAACCGTTACAAACAGACAAATCAACAATAAATACTTTCATTATTTTTCACCTCCATCAACAATCCAGGCATCGACACGGAGTCCTGCCGCAGCATCATATTTTCTTGCAAACGCCTCGGGATTTTCGCGTCGCCACTTATCCATTTCCTCGCCGCTTACCCTTTGCACCTCAACAAGATAACCGCCACCTATCTGACCGACGCAGTTTTCGCTGGTGATTGCACCAGGTGTGATGGTGTTGATTGCCCCACCCCTTTCGATTTCCCCAGTCTTGATAGGATCGTGTCGGGCACCATGATCAACATAGGCGACTCCGGCACGTACTCTTTCAGTGATGTACGCTCCGGCAAGAACGATGCCGCGCTCGTTGAATACTTTGACTATGTCGCCGTTTTTGATACCTCTTTTTTCAGCCTCGCTGGGATGGAGCCAACAGGGCTCATATTTGTATCCGTCCGGCCCGGTGACCTTCATCGTCGGTGTCTCGCGGGTCCAGGTGATATCATCGCACTGGGCATGTACGCGCCAGCGGCCATGGTTCGACATGATCAGCAACGGATAGAGCCGGGCTCTCGGACTTGAGAGACGTTCATCGTGGTTGTGACTTTTTTCCACCCATTTCGGAATTGGCCCTCTTTCTTTGTCATGAGGATAGGCCTTGGCGAGTGCTTCGGAGTAAAACTCGAGTTTTCCTGACGGGGTATTGAGTTTATGTTTTTCCGGGTCGAGGTAGAATTGGCGGAAGCCGGGGGGGTCGTCCTCCCAGTTCTCTGCGGTCGAATAGATCCAGTAGCTTTTCTCCTTCAATTCTTCCCAGGATACCAGCTTCTCGCCGCCCATATATCCCCAGATGGCTTTCTGAAGATCGGCTGTGGTTTTGCCTTCAGTCATCTGTTCTTCCATGCCGGGGAACTTTTTGGCCACTTCCAGGACGCATTGAGCATCGCTCTTTGATTCGCCAATGGGTTCGATGGCCTTTTCGGTGATCATGATGTTCGGCTGCATGGTACCCTGTCGAATATTGGTGACGATATCATCGACCTCCATATGCGTATTGGCAGGCAGAACTATATCGGCATAGAGACAATCGTTTTCGAACCAAGGGTGCTGGGCGACCATAAACTCGATTTTCGGACTTCTGAGGGCAAGCTCAGTTTCATGGCCGAAATTCCAGCAGGTGATTCGACACGGGCTGTCAGCCCAGATCATATGGATCTGCGAGCCTTTTTTCTCTGGTTCTATCGGGTAGGTGTATTCAATGAACTGGTCCGCAGTAAGGGCATTTTGCGCCCCGGTGCCGCGAAATTTAATCGGTTCGTCAGACAAAATAGCGTTCTGAATCAAAGTCTTAGGGATAACTTGATCCTGCCAGGCGGCCACAGCACTGTATACCGGCAGGGAAAGGCGCTCTTCAATTTCCGGGTTCCAGAAAAAGGTGCCGCCAAGACCTTCGGCGCGTGGCAGACCAAAGTAGGTCCATTGATGCTGATGAACGCCTGGGCCCCCCAACCCCTGCATGCCGAGGAGAATACATTCAAGACGTGCCGGTTCGTGCGAGAAGGGTCCACGGATGAAACCGCCGCCAAAATAATGGGCAATGGAGGTGGTTTTTGTCCCGAATTCCCGGGCAAGTGCCTTGATTGTCCAGACTGGAACGCCACACTTTGCCGAGGCCCATTCCGGAGTTTTCGGTATGCTGTCTTCTTTGCCAAGGACGTAATCGGCAACCTTATCCATGCCGACGGTATGGGTTGCAACGTATTCCTTGTTGTAGGTGCCTTCGGTGAGCCACATATAGATGATCGCCAGTTGTAAGGCAGCATCGGTATTGGGCAGAACCGGAATCCATTTGTCGGCATGGATAGCAGCCCCATAATTGCAGTCAGGGCAGACATACACCTGTTGAATGCCGACCTCGGTAAGATAATAACAGAGGCGACTGGCAAACTGACCGACAAACCCCCAAGGGGTAGTTTCCGGATCACAACCCCAGAAAAGTACCATGTCGGCGTGTTCGACGGTGTCTTTGACGATATTGGCGGCCGGATACATGATGCCCTGGGCGCCCTGGCCCCAGACATGTTTAGCACCCCAATACCAGCCTTCCCAGCTGTCGGGGTTGCGTACCTGGAGAGTAAAGCCGCCGAGGTATTCAAGCAGCACTCCCGGGTGACCATGCGGAGTATTTATGGTTTTGCACTCACCATGTCCATCACCTTGCATGAGGATAGCGTTGTAGCCATATTTCTCATGCACCCTTTTTATCTCACCTGCGATGATGGTCGAAGCCTCATCCCAGGAAATACGCTCGAATTTGCTTTTTCCTCGATTTTGCGTGTTTCGTTCACCGTTAGGATCCCAGTCTACCCGCTTCATTGGGAAGGGTACGCGATTCGGAGAATAGACCCGTTTTTTGTAGCCTAGAGAAAATGGTCCCGGCAGGGATTTCCACGTTGGTTCAAGAATTTTGCCGTTTCTTTCCATTTTCCACTGGCGAACATCTTCCTTTGCGTATTTCCAGCCGTAGCGCATGGGTCGAACGCGTACAATCTTACCATTCTTCACATCTACCATTCCTTCGGCGCCACCGCCGAAGTAGCCGCCGAGTCCAAGGGACCTCAATACGGTTTTGTCTTTTGTTTTGACTGGGTTCATTGGTACAATTCTCCTCTGGTTGATTAAATGCAAGCTGCGAGTCTTTGCCGTTTGGCGAGGATCCGTCGGCCGGTTGGGCAGGGTGTCGCACACCGTCGGCAGACACCGTTACAGCTCGTTTTACCTCGGGGGCCACAGCCAAAAGCACACGTTCCACAAGCGCTGGGTGGGTGGATGCCGCCACCACTGAGGCGAAAGGAAAAGCCATCGCTGTCGACCTTGATCGGCCCGTAATCAAGAATTATTTTGCGTTCGACGAGGTAGGTGACGCCATCGATTTCGAAGCATTCATCATTGTGTCGTTCATCAGTTGCCGACACAGCAAAAAAGCAGATGCCGCAGCCCCCTGTTACAATGGAAATTCGCAGAGGGCTTTTATCTTGTGCAAGAAATAAGTCGTTTATAGCCTTGGTGGCTGCCGGGGTTATTTCCAACATCATATTCTCCACTGTTGAATAGCATTGTAAAATTGTATATAATATTACATACAATATGAACATTGTCAAGAGCGATAGGCAGCGCATTTCAGGAATTTGCTTTGCCGAAGTGCACGGGGGATTTGCCGGCCGACGGGAGCGCAGAATTATGCTGGGGAGCATCGGAATAGTCGGATATTCTTAGTGATAATTCTGGGAGCACGGCTTCATGCGCAGGGAGATATTCTGGGATTATTGACATAATATTAAATATATAGTAAATATATCAAAATTTTTATTCCTCCCTTTACTTCTCGGGCGTAATCACCGAAAGATTGAAGATCCACCATTTGAGCAATTTAAACGGCAGGAGACGCTGTTACTTTAAAAGGGCAGCCCTAGGCTGAAAACATGGGCATTCTATGAAATATTGTATTTTAGCTGAGAGAAAAATGGAGTGAAAAAATACAGCAATCTCACACTGAAGGTTTATCATCGTATAATTGAACTCATGCTCAATTATGAGATCGTTCCCGGGCAAAGACTGGTATTTATCGATCTGGCCAAACAGCTTGGGGTGAGTCGAACGCCGGTCAATAATGCTTTGAGTATTCTCGCCCAGGAAGGATACCTCGATTTTGTTCCGAACCAAGGCTATTCCGTACATAAAATTACCAGGAAAGAAGCGGAAAATCTTTTTGAGATTCGGGAAGTGTTGGAGGTTGGTTTTCTCGGCAAAGCAATTCGCAACATGACTGAAAAAAAACAGCGGAATATCGAGAAAAGAAAACTGGAATATGAGGAAGCAATCTCCGCTCGGGTCGACCGGAAATTATTTATTCTCGATGCGGAATTCCATGCAGCTATAATTGATATGGCCAATAACGATGTGGTTTCTGCCCGATATCGGGATATTTGCCAGAAGGTATTTCTTCGTTTTAAGACAGAGGACCTGCAGCTCACTCGGATTATGGAAATTAAGAGTGAACACCACGAATTGTACGAAGCTGTTTGTCTCAAAGATGTTGAGCGAGCAAAGGAATTGATAAGACTGCACCATAAAGCGTCGCAGAAAAAGCTGTTTCCCATAATCTTTCCTGTTGATTAATACGTACCTAAAAACGGTTTTTAATATTTATAGACGAATTTCTAAAGTATCTGTCCGGGTGCTTATCGAAGTAAAAATCAGAAATATTTGTCTTGATAATAATCACAATTGCTAGTTAAATGAAATGATAATGATAGCTAAGCAGTTTTGGTACATGATTAGACCAATAAAATTTTGCTGTCATTGATGCGCTAGATTTCCACTCTCCCTGAAGAAAGTAATTCATCATTATCATCTTACAGGAGGTTCAATGGACGCCGCTCAAGAAAGTAGTTTTCCCGCAACCAACCAAAGCTATACCCTTATCTCTGAAGTAGATCCTCCTAAAGGTGTCAACCTTGACGCTTTTCTCAATACTGCCTTGCAGGTTCGAGGTCGTGTTGATGGCGTTCGGGTAACCGACTGTGAACATGCCATAATGCGTATGTCTCCGGTAGCCCCCTGTTTGGCGCTAAAAGAAAAAGGTTTCGATCCGGAAATGATCATAACCGGCCGTGACCGCAATCGTATTTCCTTCCAGGCTGATCTACTCTCTGCTGCCGCATTGGGAATCAAAAAAATTATCATCAAGGAAGGTCATGATCCTGCCGAGGGAGACCAGCCGGTAGCAAGAACCAGCGGTGACTTGGATCTCGAGTCGATGCTGCAATGTGTCTCTGCACTGAATAATGGCAAAGATCTTGCGGGCGAAGCCCTTGATGGAGCCACGAATTTTCATATCGGCGTGGGCATTGAACTTTCCGATGACGTTAATTTTAACCGGGAAAGGGCCGAATCTCTCAAGAAACTCCAAGATTATGGTGTGAAGTCGGTTACCTTGGGCCCGACCTATGATGTAAACATTGTCGAGCAGTTTCTGCCCTTTGCCGAAGAAACCGGAATACAGTTATTTGCCTCGGTGATGTTGCTGAAATCCGTGACAATGATCCGCTATCTCAACAATATGCCGGGAGTCCCGTCGGTTCCCCACGAATTCTTGAAAAAAATGATGCAGGCTCCTGTCAAGAAAGATGCTGGAATGCAGGTTGCTGCGGATCTCCTCAGGGAACTGGCCCCGCTTGGAGATGGAATCGTGTTACTTGCCATAGGTTGGAAGGATAGATTGCCTGAATTTCTGGATCTTGTCGGTCGTTAGTGAGTCGCTATGACCGAAGCAGTTCAGTCGACAACTCGTACGGAACCGGGTGCATTGACCAAAGCCCTCGGGCCCTATAATTATCTCCACACTATTCTTCATGAAACACCGAATGGGGTGCTGGTAGCCGGGCTTGACCATCGGCTGATTCATGCCAATCCGGCAGCCGGTCGCTTCAGCGGAATACCGCATGATCAGCTTATCGGCAACACGGTCGAAGCTTTTCTTGGGGAGAAGAACAATCCTCTTTTTCAACTGATTGTGAGCCAATTCCAGGCAAAAGACCAGGCAGCAGGCTGGAAAATCAGTCAGGAAATTGAATTCTTGCAAGGCGACGAGAGGAGCATCCTTGTCGGGGTCGTTGTCTATTCGCCTTCTTCGCCTGATTACTACTTGTTGTATCTTATCGATATTACCCAGCAGAAAATGCTTGAGGGAGAACTCAGGCGCCACAACGCTTTTTTTCATAATCTCATTGATAGTTCAGTGGATGGAATTATTGCCTCGGATATGAAGGGGCGCATAGTTCTTTTCAACAGCGGTGCTCAGACCCTCCTCGGTTATGATGAAGAGGATATCAAAACTCTGCATGTAACTCAGTTATATAACGGAGATTTGGCCTATGAATTAGTCAAACGAATGCGCTCCGATGGCTTTGGTGGCAAGGGTAAACTCTTACGCCATGAATTGATAGTCAAACATAAGAACGGCCATGACATTCCAGTGAGTTTTTCCGGTGGAATTATTTATGACCGTGATCAGGAGATTGCCACCTTTGGGCTTTTTACCGATCTGAGAGCCATGCAAAAGATCGAGGAAAATCTCGAACAGACCCATAAAATGCTGATGCATTCGGAAAAGATGGCAGGACTTGGCCGTCTTGCGGCTGGGGTGGCCCATGAGATAAACAACCCGATGTCAGGAATCATGTTGTATGCCAATCTGGTGCAGGAAGAACTGGGCGATGGTCATCCCCTGCAGCCGGATTTGCAGACAATCATCCACGAGGCGGAGCGATGCAAGGTGATAGTCGCAGACCTTCTGGAGTTCTCGCACCAGAACACCTACGAGATGGAACATGTTGACCTCAACGATGTGATTTTAAAGACCCTGACCATTTTGCAGCACCAACCACTTTTTCATAACATCGTCATCATCCGTGAGCTCGATCCCGCATTGCCGCCGATCTTCGGTAATGCCACAAGACTTAATCAGGTGGTGATGAACATTGTCGTCAATGGTGCGCAGGCGATGGACGGCAAAGGGCGGCTGCGGATTATCAGCAGAACCAGATCCAATAAGGATATCAATGAAATTCTAATAGAAGATACGGGGCCGGGCATTGAGGAACATCTGCTTGATAAGATTTTCGAACCCTTCTTTACCACCAAGGAGACCGGTGAAGGGACGGGGCTCGGACTGTCGGTCTCCTATGCGATTGTCAAGGAACATAAAGGGTCGATCAGGGTGAGTTCCACCTCAAAAGCGGGAACCACCTTTGCCCTGAAATTTCCTGTTGTCACCGAAAATTTGATTGGAGAAAACCATGGATAAAACCTGCATTTCACCAGATGACCGGAATGAAAAATTCCTCAGGAAACTGAAGGCCAGGAATATCGATGTGCAGGCCTGCTATCAATGCGGCCGCTGTTCCTCAGGTTGTCCGATCGGTGACTTTTTTGACTTGAATGTTATGGAGGTTGTGCGTCTTTCCAGCTACGGCCAGGAAGAGAAGCTGCTGAACAGCCATACAATTTGGCTATGTGCGGCGTGTGAGACCTGCGCCACCAGATGTCCGAATGAAATTGAAATCGCGGCTCTTATGGATGTGCTGCGTGAGCTTGCCTTGAGAAGAGGCATAGCTCCGGCCGAGCCGAGAATTCCACTTTTCCATCAATCGTTTCTCGGTTCGATACGCAGTTGGGGCAGGGCCTGGGAGATCGGAATGATCGCCAATTACAAAGTGAAGTCCGGGGATTTGGCAGGTGATATGCGCTTGGGTCTCAATATGTTTTTAAAAGGCAAACTGAAACTTATGCCCCATTCAATCAAAGGAAAGGCGGAAATTAAAGAAATTTTTTCCGGTAAGGGAAAGGAGTATGACCGATGAGACTATCCTATTACCCTGGCTGTTCCCTCGAAGGAACGGCGCTTGATTATGATCAATCGGTACGGGCAATCTGCCGGAACCTGGAAATCGATCTGGTGGAAATCCCTGACTGGAATTGCTGTGGTGCATCATCTGCGCACATGACCGACCACGAGACAGGGATGCGTTTACCGATACGCAATCTCCTGCTTGCCACCGAGGCAGGACATGATATTCTTGTCCCTTGTGCCGCCTGCTTCCAAAGACTCAAGGCTGCGGATAAGGCTTTGCGGGTCGATCCGGGCTTCTGGGATGTCGGCGCATATAACCCAGCTTTTAACATCCTCCATATCAGTTCCTTTCTTGCCCAGCTGGAGATTCTCGCCGCCATGGAAGGCAAGTTTTCGCGTAATCTTGCAGGATTGAAAATTGCTTGCTACTACGGCTGTCTCTCACTGCGCAATCCACGGATAACCGATGCCGGCAATTGGGAGCGGCCGGAGACCCTTGAGCGGATTATGACCATCTTGGGCGCCAAACCGGTAGCCTGGTCACACAAAACCGAGTGCTGTTCCGGCAGTCTCACCATGGCAAGACCGGATATCGCCGAAAAACTGGTCGGCGATATCGTAGATGCCGCTGTAAAGGCAGGAGCTACTGCGATGGTCACCGATTGTCCGATGTGCCAGGCAAACGTTGAAAGCCGACAATCGGAGGAGACAAACGCGCCAGCAATGCCGGTCTTTTTCATTACCGAACTGCTCGAAGCAGCGATGACCGGAACCTATCCGCAAAAGCAGCAAAAGACGCATCTCGTCTCTCCCGGTGTTCTCGCAGACATCTTTAGAAATGCAGAAATGAAAAAGGAGGGGGCAGCATGACAGGGATAGTTCAGACAATGTCAGGAAATAACCAGCCTCCGACGGCTGCTGTACTGGTCATCGGTGGAGGAATAAGCGGGATGCAGTCGTCGCTTGATCTCGCCAATGCCGGCATGAAGGTGTATCTCGTGGAAAGTTCCCCTGCCATAGGCGGCAAAATGGCTCAGCTGGACAAGACATTTCCCACCAACGATTGTTCGATGTGCATTGTATCGCCCAAGCTTGTCGAGGTTGGTCGGCACAGAAATATAAAGCTTTTTACTCATAGCGAGGTGAAAAGTCTCACCGGAGATGCCGGACGTTTCACGGCAACCTTGGTACGACATGCCCGCTATGTGGATGTTGGAGCCTGCACTGGTTGCGGTCTTTGTGAAATTGTTTGTCCGGTAACGCAAATTTCCCACTTTCCGGCCCCGCCTGCCGAAGGGGAGAAAAAGACCCGGGCGCGGGGAAAAGAAAAGAAGCTCATCAGCGGTCGGCAATCACCGCAACCGACACGATCGCAAAAATGGAATTTTTCCGTCGATAATTCGCTGTGCAGCATGTGCGGTGGCTGCTTTAAAGCCTGTCTGCACGGGGCAGTTACTTGGGAAAAAAAGCAGGTTGCGGTCATCGACCAGGAGAAATGCACTGGTTGCGGCGCCTGTTTTGTCGCCTGTCCGGAAAAATTCAAGGCAATCACCATTGAACAGGCCGCTGATCTCGATAAGAGTGTTGGGGCAGCAGTGCATGCACGATCACAGCTTCTCAAGAAAGAATATCAGGGCAAGGAACAGGGGGTGTGTATTCGTTGCGGTCTCTGTGTCATTACCTGTGACAAGGTAATGAATATCGGTGCTTTGAAAATGGTCGAGGACGGTATCGAAGCGAGTGTCGATATATGTCAGGTCTGCGGTGCCTGTGTCTCTATATGCCCGGTCAATTTTCTTGAAGTCGAACAAGTAACCAACAAAGTTCCTCGGCCGCTGCTTAATAGTTTCAATGAGGGACTGAATGGGAGAAAACCCATAAACATCTTTTACCCCCAGGCCGTGCCCAGGGTCCCGGTAATTGACGAAGCGAGTTGTGTGCAGTTGAATACCGGGGCTTGCGGAACCTGTGCATCGATCTGTGGAGTAGGCGCGATCCATTATGACCACCGCGAAGAAGAGACTGAGATTGCCATTGGATCGGTGATTTTTTCGCCTGGTATTGAGGTTTTTGATGCCCGACTGCGTGGCGAATTTGGCTACGGGTTATATAAGAACGTCGTAACCAGCATCGAGTTTGAAAGACTGCTCTCCGCTTCCGGTCCGACCTCCGGGACTGTCGCCAGGCCCGGCGACGCTAAACATCCGAAGAAAATCGCCTGGATTCAGTGTGTCGGTTCCCGCGACCATTCCTGCGACCGCGATTACTGCTCGTCGGTTTGCTGCATGTATGCCACCAAGGAGGCATTTATTGCCCGGGAGCATGATGCCAATATCGAACCGACTATTTTCTATATTGACATGCGCTCGTTCGGTAAGAATTTTGATGACTACGTGACGAGAGCAAAAGATCACAACGTGCGATTCGTGCGGGCCATGGTCAGCAGAATTTTCGAGGATCCGCTGAGCGGCGATCTCGAACTGCGCTATGTTGATGAGAGCGGAGTGAGAAAATCCGAAATATTTGACATGGTGGTGCTCTCCGTCGGTATTCAGGTTCCACAGAAAACAAAGGATTTGGCAGGGAAACTGGATCTCGACCTCGATCGCTATGGCTTTGTTGTTACCGACTGCTATCAACCGCTTGCGACTTCCCGGCCGGGGATTTTTGTCAGTGGGGCAGTCAAGGGGCCAAAGGATATCCCGGAGACGGTCTGTGAGGCATCGGCTGCTGCCGAGGCCGCCTCGGCAAGCCTTGCCGAGGCACGGGGGAGCTTGATAACCCCGGAAGTGATGCCGCCGGAGCGACAAATCGATCCCGAGGAAGGCCTGCGCATCGGAGTTTTAATCTGCCACTGCGGTACCAATATTGCCTCGGTCGTCGATGTCGAAGCCGTTACTGAGTATGCGAAAACCTTGCCCGGAGTTGTTTACGCCGAACATCCCCTTTACACCTGTTCCCAGGATTCCCAGGAGAGGATGCGGGAAATCATCAAAGAGCACCGGTTGAACCGAGTGGTTGTCTCCGCCTGTTCGCCGACTACCCATGAACCCCTGTTTATGTCGACCCTGCAACAGGCCGGACTGAATAAATATTTCTTTGATATGGCGAATATCCGTGATCAGTGCAGCTGGGTACATCCGGACGATCCGCTACTGGCAACCGAAAAATCGAAACGCTTAACCCGTATGGCGGTGGCCAACGCCACAGCTGGCCAGCCGTTGCCGGAACAGGAATTTGCAGTCGATGCTCGGCTGCTGGTAGTGGGTGGCGGGGTGTCTGGGATGACTGCAGCCCTTGAGGCTGCCCGGCAGGGTTTTGGTGTATATCTTGTCGAACGTGAACCCGTTCTGGGTGGTCAACTTCTGCATCTGCAACGGAGCAGCGATGGTCGGAAGTTTGCGGATTTTCTCGGTGACTTGAAGGAAAAGGTGCTGAACAATGAGAGAATAAAGGTCTTTACCAGCAGTGAGGTAGTGGAGCAATCAGGCTTCGTCGGTTCCTTTGAAACGGAGATAGTCATGCCCTCGGGAGGAACCAGGGTCTTGAAACATGGGGCAATCCTGGTTGCCACCGGTGCCGAGGAGTATCGCCCGGAAATCTATGGTCTGGGTACGCTGAATACTGTTATCACCCAAAGCGAATTTGAAACAGCTCTGGAAAACAGGGATGGCAATGAATGGCAGCATCTTCGCGTCGTCATGCTGCAGTGTGCCGGTTCACGTGACCCTGATTATTTGCCGTATTGTTCGCGGGTCTGCTGCAACCATGCGGTAAAAAATGCTAGACGCCTGAAGAGCATGTATCCGGAAGCGCGGATCGACGTACTCTACCGGGATATGCGTTGCTACGGTTTGGGTGAGGTTGATTATAGCAGGGCAAGACGGGAGGGAATAAATTTTGTTCGCTATGATCCGGTTGAAAATCCTGTAAAGATAATCGCCGAGGAGGTGGGGATCGAAATCACCGTCGTTGATCCTTCGGTGCGGTTACCGGTGCGTTTCCATCCTGATCTGCTGGTTCTTTCGACGGGTATGAAACCAAGGGATGCAGAGGAACTGGCCTCCATGCTTAGGGTGCCGAGAAACAAAAATGGTTTCTTTATTGAGGCGCATGCCAAGTTGCGACCGGTCGATCTGCCCAGTGAAGGACTGTTCATGGCTGGGACTGCCCATGGCCCTAAAAGCAGTACCGAGAGTATCAGTCAGGCCCAGGCTGCGGTTGCCAGAGCTGCGACGCTTCTCTCCAGAAAAAGCATGAAAATGTCGGCAGTCGTTTCGGTGGTCGATCCGACCCATTGCGCAGTTTGTCTGACCTGCGTGCGAGCCTGCCCGTATGGAGTGCCGTTTATCAATAATGAGCATAGTGCCGAAATTAATCCTGCACTTTGCCAGGGTTGCGGCATCTGTGTGGCTGAGTGCCCTGCCAAGACCATTCATCTCGGCAGGTATGACGACCAAAATATCAGAGCAAAGATTGAATCGTACAGCGCGTCCTGATTTGGCTTGAACAGTAATTTCAGCAGGAGGAGAATAATGAGTGACTTTTCGCCCAGTGTCATAGTCTTTGCCTGTCGCCATTGAGCATATTCCGCAGCGGACCTGGCAGGTTCGGAGAGAAGAAGGTATCCCCCGGCAATCAGTATTGTCATGCTGCCTTGTACTGGTCGCATTGATGAGTCGCTACTCCTGAAAGCCTTTGAAAACGGAGCGGATGGAGTGATGGTTGTTGGTTGTCTGGAAGGAGATTGTCATTACGTGTCGGGAAATATTCGGGCCCGGGCCCGGGTCAAGAGGGTCTATGGTATTCTTGATAAGATACAGATCGGATCCGATCGCATCCGGATGTTCAACCTGAGTGCCGGAGAGGGGTCGAAATTTGCCGCTTATGCCAACGAGTTCGTCGATAGAGTCCGGGAGCTCGGTCCAAGTCCCATCAATCTGGTGCGTGCCGGACAAGTTCACGCAGTATCTCAGAAGGAGGCTACATGATTACTGGTACACCGAAACCTATTGAAGAGATCATGGAAATGGTCGAACCCTACGACAACATCATCCTGGCTGGTTGTCATGGTTGTGTCACCGTCTGCAGGGTTGGCGGAGAGAAAGAGGTACAGGTACTGGCCTCGACGCTGCGACTTGCCCGAGAGGCGGGTGGAAGACCAATAAAGATTAGAGAAATGAGTCTGGAACGGCAGTGTGACCCTGAGTATGTCGAGCAGATGCGACCGTATGTCGGCGATTATCAGGCGGTACTATCTATCGCCTGCGGTGCCGGCATCCAGTTTCTCGCTGAGAAATTTATGACAACTCCCTTGCTGCCGGGTATCAATACCGGCTTTCTCGGCGTCACCGAAAGGCAGGGTGAATGGGCGGAAAGATGCCAGGGGTGTGGTGACTGCGTTTTGCATTTAACCGGCGGTATTTGCCCGGTTACCCGCTGCGCTAAATCACTTTTCCATGGGCCCTGTGGCGGTTCGGTGCAGGGAATCTGTGAGGTGGACAAGTCGGTAAAATGCGGTTGGCAGTTGATAATTGATCGTTTGAAGGCTCTCAACCAAATGGAAAACTACGGTAAATTCAAACCGTTCAAGGGTTGGTCGAGCGCAAGAGATGGCGGTCCGCGCCGCATCATCAGGGAGGATATGCTATCATGAAATCGGGAAGCAATCTGGAAAAGGTACTGGCGGCCGGGCACTTTTCAGTTACCGCGGAGTGCGGCCCTCCTCGAGGCGCCGACCCGGATGTTGTGAGGAAAAAGGCGGCCTTTGTCAAAGGGAATGTTGATGCCTGCAACGTTACCGACAATCAAACCTCGGTTGTGCGGATGAGCTCTTTAGCCGGATGCTTGCTGATCAAGGAGCTGGGCGTTGAACCCCTTATTCAGATGGTAGTTCGCGACCGGAACCGTATCGCTCTACAGTCCGACGTGCTCGGGGCATCGGCCATGGGTGTTCGCAATATCCTTTGCCTGTCCGGAGACCATCAAAAATTCGGCGATGATCCCCAGGCAAAGAATGTCTTTGACATTGATTCGATGCAGTTTATCCATCTGGTTAAATCGATGCGCGATGAAGGCACCTTCCCTTCCGGGAAAAAACTCGAAGGAGCACCAAAGTTTTTTATCGGCTGTGCCGTCAATCCCTTTGCCGATCCTTTTGAGATCAGGGTACCGCGTCTCAAACTGAAGGTCAATGCCGGGGCGGATTTTGTTCAGACCCAGTGCATCTACAATATGAAAAAATTTAAAGAATATATGGAGTTGGCAAAGAAGGAAGGTTTGCATGAAAAGGTCAAAATATTGGCAGGTGTCACGCCCCTCAAATCGGCAGGGATGGCAAAATTCATGCGTAAGATGGTTGCCGGAATGGATATCCCTGAGGAGGTGATTGCTCGTATCGCCGCAGAACCAAAGGAGAAACAGGCAGATAAAGGTATTGAAATGTGCATTGAGCAGATTCAGGAATTGAAAGAAATGGAAGGAATCGCAGGGGTGCACGTGATGGCCATAGAGTGGGAAGAAAAATTGGCTGAAATTATCGGTGGAGCGGGACTGCTTCCTCGACCTGTGGTAGAATAACAAGAGAGAAAATTCGTTAAAATCTCTGAGACTAAAGATAAGAATCTCAATAAGGGAGAATAGAAATGGCTGAGAAAAAGAAAATTCTGCTGGTAGACGATGATCCGGATTTTGTTGAGGCTGTGCGTGTAATCGTGGAGAGCGGTGGATATGAAGTTCGAGTGGCTTACGACGGTCAGGAAGGACTCGATGCAGTTGCCGAGGAAAAACCGGATCTCATCGTTCTCGATGTAATGATGCCGGTCATGAACGGTCATGCAGCCTGTGCCCGCCTGAAAGCCGATAAGACTACAGCATCAATTCCTATTATCCTTCTCACCGCTGTGGCCGATAGGGTCACTACCAGCACCTATACTCACAGAGACATGCTGGAAAGTGAGGCTGAGGACTATATGCCCAAACCGGTCGAACCTGTGGAATTGCTCGCTCTTATAAAAACCTGGTTGAAATAATGCGATATCGCCTGTTGGCGGCGCCGGTATGTGGTGCAGCCAACAGGAACGATCCGCCCGGCATCGGTATTTTATCTTCAGGTTTCAAGGAATGATATTATGGACACTGTTCGCATTCTGGTTATCGACGATGAAAAGGTTATTCGTGAAGGGGTGGAACGGGCTTTGGCTAAAAGAGGGTATGAAATTGCCAAGGCAGAGGACGGTAATAAGGGTCTTGAGTTATTAAAAGAATTCGATTTCGATATCGTTCTCACTGATCTTATGATGCCGGGCCTCGATGGGTTTGCCGTCCTCGATTGGATTCGCGAATATCAACCGCATGTGCAGGTAATTGTCATAACCGGTTTTGCCACCGTGACCAAGGCTGTCACCGCGATGAAACAGGGGGCCTTCGATTTCGTCGGTAAACCGTTTACTCCGGATTACATTCGGATTGTTGTGGATCGGGCCATCGACAAATTGGCCATGCGTGCCGAAACCGATCGGCTGCGGGCAGAAAAAAATCTGGGACTTGAGGCGATTGACAAATCGCAGAGTCGCCTGAAAACCGTTTTTAGTTGCATGGCCGAAGCTGTCGTTATAACCGATACCGAGGGGATAGTAGTGCTGCATAATCCTGCGGCTATCAAAATCCTCGAGATTCAGACCGACCCGTTCATTGGCAAACACCTTGCGGCATCTATTCGTGATCGGACGGCAGTCAATATGATCAACGAGGCCATGAGCAAAGCGATGGTGGTGACCCGGGAGTTTTCGCCTGGTTCAATCTCCAGGAAATTTCTGCGGGCTTATTGTTCTCCGGTGACCAACGAGCAGGGTGCAGTAATTGGTTCGGTTACCACATTTGAGGACATCAGCGCTCATAAACAGATAGATAAGATGAAGTCTGATTTCGTGGCGATGGTTGCCCATGAACTGAAATCACCTCTGGCCTCAGTTGAGCAGATGATTTATGCCCTGCAGGTTGGGTGTCAGTATGAGGCCACCAGTTCCTGCAATGCCCTGCATAAAAGGATGACGGTGCGGACTAAGGATCTGCTCCGCTTGATTGAAAATCTTCTCAATTTGTCGAAACTTGAAAGTGGTACGGTAGTTTTTAACCTCGAACCGGTACGAGGGGAAGACATAATTCGTGAAGTCATTGAAATCACCAAGCCGCAGGCCGAAAGTAAGAGTATAAGTCTCAGTTACCGACCTTGTGGCGACGATTGGTTATTCAACGTCGATTACGATCATATGCGTACGGCAATTATGAATATCGTCTCCAACAGCCTAAAATACACTCCGGATGGGGGGCAGGTGCTGCTCGCCACCGAGGTTGTGGGTGGATTTATTAATTTTACTGTGCAGGATACCGGCTACGGTATCAGTAAAGAGGATCTTCCTCATATCTTTGACAGATTTTTCAGGGTCAAAGACAAAACAACCCGCCATATTACCGGTTCAGGATTGGGGCTCGCCCTAGTCAAGGAAGTGGTCGAGGCCCATCAAGGATACATCGACGTGCAGTCCACCCCTCAGGTCGGCACGACTTTTATTCTGAGCTTTCCTTTGGTTCAGAAAACCTCTGCCCCAGTCAACGAGATACAAGTGATCAGTCAATAAAATTGACGGTTGTCAATGCTGCTCACTAGTCTGAGAAACGGCTTCGGATTTCAGAAAACACCTTGAAGTTGCGACAGAAATGATCAATGACACGAGGATCAAAGTGCGAGCCGCGGCTTTCCATCATGATTGTTAACGCTTGATCGGCAGGAATGGCTTTTTTGTAAACGCGTTCGGAGGTAAGGGCGTCGAAGACATCGCAGACTGCTGCTATTCTCCCGGTAATGGGAATAATATCGCCTGACAACCCGCGTGGATAACCCTTGCCGTCGAATTTTTCGTGATGGTTGAGGGCGATCTCCGCCCCAAGACTGAGGATGTCCGAGGTGGATTCGGATAAAATCCGGAAACCGATCTCGCAATGGGTTTTCATAATTGTGAATTCTTCGGTTGTAAGTGAACCTGGTTTTAATAAAATAGTATCGGAAATACCGATTTTACCAACATCATGCAGAGGAGCGGCTATCTTAATCCTCTGGCAAAATGATTCCGGAAGTTCACAAAGTCGAGCCAATTGCTCAGAATAATGACCCATTCTAACGGTATGCTTGGCCGTTTCATTGTCCCGGAACTCTGCCGCTTTGGAGAGGATATGGATGGATTCTTCTCTCGACTTGAAAAGCTCCCTGGTACGTTCCTCAATGAGAATCTCCAATTCCTCACGATGTCGCCGGTTTTCGATTTCGAGTTGTCTTCGCCGCAGGGCGTTGGCGATGTTGATGATCAATTCGTTTGATTGGAAAGGTTTGGTTACATAGCCATAGGCGCCCATGTGCAGAGTTTCAATAGCTATCTCTCGGTCATCGACGCCGGTCACCATGATAACTGCCAGGTCAGGGTAGCGTTGCACGGCAATACCAAGCAGTTCGACTCCGGACATGGCTTTCATGTTGATGTCGCTGATTAATAAATCGATGTGTTCTTTGGCAAGGAACTTCAGTGCCGATTCAGCATCTTCCGCCAGGCTGCAGTGATATCCTTCCATCTCTACTATAGCGGCGATAACACCACGAATCTGTGGTTCATCGTCGACAATAAGAATCCTTTCGCGCTCACGTATTTTAGCCATAGTAATTCCCTTTGCTAAATCCTCAAAATACCAAACTTCTAGACTCCTATCTAATCATAAATATTGAGCAGAAAGCAAAGATCAAAATTAAAAAGGCAAAACAGTGTTGGGAAAAAATACGTATGTATTAATAGTAGGTCTCAAACTGCAAGGTGTATTGAGCAAGGCCCGGCACTCCAACCAGCATTTGGTCAATTCGCTCCCTGATAATCTGTTGCTGTTCCTTTGGAGCTTTGAGAGAGATGGTCAGGAGGCCATTTCTTGCGGACACTGCCGCAAGGGGGAAATCAAATAACTTTCGGCTGACGAGTGCAGCGAGCGCCGAATCGGCAAGAGCGGCTTTTGATTCCTGGGTTTCTTGGAAGGAAGGAAGGTTTGCTGCATTGGCGATGATATCGACTGCATCTTCCTCTGAAAGGTGGCCAATGCGGATAATGAGATTGTAGGTTTCGGGGTCCATAATGTCAACGCCATACAAAAACATGCCCCATTTACGTCGCTCTTCATCATCTTTTTTTAGGATACGGTGAGCTTGTTCTTCAGAAATATTTTCGCGGGCTATTTCATCGGCAACGCGTTTAGCGGTGTCGGCAATAATGCGAACTTTGAGGACATGGGAAATCTCACGAACAAAATGGTGGGCGACAAGCCCATGGTAGACGATATTGCCGGTTTGAAAGAGCTGCAGAAGAGAAGATCTAATGGCGGTGGAAAACCGTTTTTTTCCATGGGAAAAACGGTCAAGTGCGGAAAACGTATCGTGCAGGCCACGGACCATCTTGATTTCGGGGATTTGAAATTCATCAAGATTTTCGAGAATTTGGTCTCGGGAAAAGCAGGAATAGCCGAGTTTTTTAGCGATTTTCTCGGCGACTGATTTGCCGTGGTGGTAGCTTCCTCTTGAGATGGTAATAATGGGCATAAGAACCTCCTCTCCTGGTCGTGGAGTGTCCGGATAAATACCGAGTAGAGCGAGAGATCTCTGGACAGGGGCTGACTGTTGAAGATACGCCAAACTTGTTGCACATTTGTCGGTAGATTATATGCTTTTACGACATATATCAAGCTGAAACTATGCTTGTTGGTGCAAGGGAGCGGCTGCAAAAAACCTTTGCTCACGTGGTGAGTCTTGATTTGAAGGTGGATTTTTGCAGTCCTTCGTTATTCAGGCGGCTTTTCTGTTGAGAAATTCGTTTTCACCATTGTCGGCCACTTCTTTTGCTGCCAGGTATTCGTCAAAGTTCATCATTACATCTATTATACCTTCCGGGGTGATTTCGACTATTCGATTGGCCACTGTTGCGACAATTTGGTGGTCATGGGAGGCGAAAAGCAAGACCTCAGGGAAGGCAATGAGTCCATTATTCAAGGCTGTGATCGATTCAAGGTCGAGATGGTTGGTGGGTTCATCAAAAATTAAAACATTGGCGTCGGCAAGCATCATTTTGGCGAGCATACAACGAACGCGTTCGCCACCTGAGAGAACCGAGGTTTTTTTTGTTGCCTCATCACCGGAGAAAAGCATCTTGCCAAGAAATCCACGAATAAAACTCTCACTTTCTTTGGCTGGGGCATATTGACGCAGCCAGCCAACGAGATCTAACTCTCCCCTGTTGAAGTACTCACTGTTTTCTTTGGGGAAATAAGTACTTTTAATAGTAACGCCCCAACGAAAACTGCCTTCATCCGGTTGTAACTCACCGGCCAGAATCTGGAATAAGGTGGTTTTAGCCAGGCTGTTCGTCCCCAGGAAGGCAATTTTATCACCTTTGTTAACGGTGAGGGTGAGGTCACGAAACATACAAACCCCATCAATTGTTTTGCTGAGACCGGTAATCTCGAGGATGATATCGCCGCAAGGTCGTTCGGGCTTGAAGGTGATAAAAGGATACTTGCGAGAGGAACTGGGCATTTCTTCAATGGTAAGCTTTTCCAGTAACTTCTTTCTGGATGTTGCCTGCTTCGCTTTTGAGGCGTTGGAGCTAAAGCGGCGAATGAACTCTTTGAGTTCTTCAGCTTTGGCTTTGGACTTTTTACTCTCGGTTTCTCTTTGGTGAAAATGGAGTTGGCTGGCTTCGTACCAGAAGTCGTAGTTGCCGACATAAACCTGGATTTTGCCGAAATCAATATCTGCCATATGGGTGCAGACTTGATTAAGAAAATAGCGATCATGGGAGACAATGATCACTGTGTTCTGGAAACGGGAAAGAAATTCCTCAAGCCAGGAGATAGTTTTCAGATCAAGTTGGTTGGTGGGTTCGTCGAGCAGGAGAATATCCGGATTGCCGAAGAGGGCCTGGGCCAGCAGTACGCGCACCTTATCGCTGCCGTCGAGCTCCTTCATCTTTTTTTCCCGAATCTCTTCCGGGATACCCAAGCCTTTCATGAGAACGGCTGCTTCCGCTTCCGCTTCGTAGCCATTCATTTCGCCGAATTTGGCTTCGAGTTCCGCCGAGCGGATACCATCCTCTTCGGTGAAATCGGCTTTGGCATAAATTGCCTCTCGCTCGGCCATAATCTTGAAGAGTTTTTTATGGCCCATGAGCACGGTGTTAATGATAGAGTGCTCGTCGAAGGCGAACTGGTCCTGGCTGAGAACGGCGATGCGTTCCCGCGGGCCTTTGCTGATTTCGCCCCGATCAGGCTCCAACTGGCCCGCGAGAATCTTCAAAAAAGTCGATTTGCCGGCGCCATTGGCTCCGATCAGTCCGTAGCAGTTGCCGGGGGTGAATTTGATGTTGACGTCTTGAAAGATGACTCTCTTGCCATAGGAGAGAGCAACATTGGATGCGGTAATCATGGTTGTGTCCTCAAAAAAAGCCAGCAGGATATTCCCATGGCATAGAGTGATTTCGCTAATGAATATATTGTATTATGACAGCTACTCAGGCAGACCGGGATTGTCCTTGTCTTCATCTGGGTGTTTAACTTTTTCAAGCTTTTGCTGTCGCTTTTCTTCTTTTTTCTTTTTCTTTGCCAGTTCTTTCTGACGTTTTTCGAATGAATAGTTTGGTTTTGCCAAGGTCATCTCCTTCTGCTTAGCTCATATCGGAATGCAACAAGAGTATCTGAATTTATCAGAAAAAATGAATAGTTATGTCCAATAAAAGGACATTGAAAACGGCCTGGTTTGAGTTTCACCAAACCGGATAGACTCCGCTGTGAACGGAGTCTATCCGGCGTATGTGATCAATAATTATTGCGGGACCACATTAGCCGCTGCCGGACCTTTTGGGCCATCGACAACCTCGAAGGTCACGCGGGCACCTTCTTCCAGAGATTTGAAGCCCTGGGTTTGAATTGCAGTATGGTGGACAAAGATATCCTTGCCGCCGTCCTGCTCAATAAAACCAAATCCTTTTGCATCGTTAAACCATTTTACTGTACCTTGAGCCATCTTGTACTACTCCTTTATTCGGGTTTTACCCCTTTGTCATGTAGTCGAAACATCGGTTGACACTTCGACTGGAAGTCTGGGAATCCAGACAAAATCTTTGTTTATCGTTGATACGTTTTTCTGGTGCCGAAATCAAAGGCACAGGCCTTATCTCGTCGGCTTTTGCCTTGTCCTCCGGCAGTTCCGGTTTTCTTTGGCCGTGGCGCCTGACGGGGCGAAGCGTCACGCCTTTCTTCGCGGCGATCTTCCTCAGTCGCGGGGGACAATGCAGGGGTTGTCTCCCGAACCATTTTTTTTCCGAGATTTCGCTCGATGAGGGCTATCATTTTGCCATCCTCATGGCCGGCAAAGGTTAATGCCTCGCCGGTACGGGAGGCCCGACCAGTCCGTCCGGTGCGATGAGTATAGGTCTCGGCGGTATCCGGCATGTCATAGTTGATGACATGGGAGATGCCTGTTACATCGATACCGCGGGCGGCAATGTCGGTCGCAACAAGAATTTCATAGGTGCCGTCACGAAAGCCATCAAGGGCTTGCTGTCTCTTCTGTTGGGAAAGATTGCCCTGTATAGCGGTTGCGTTGAATCCGGACCGTTCTAGTTGCAGAGCTAAACTTTTCGCCTTATGTTTGGTGCGAGTAAAGACCAAAGTGCTGGTCATTTCCCTCTCTTTAATAATATTTTTCAGTAAAGAAGTTTTTTGATCTGTTGTCACATGAAAGAGGCTATGGGAGATCGATGGTGCCGGCAGGGTGTGGTTGATCTGAACGGTTACCGGGTTTTTAAGAATCTCTTCTGCAAGATGGCGGATTTCACCAGGCATGGTGGCGGAAAAAACCAGTGATTGGCGGTTTCTCGGCAAGAGCTTGATGATTCGGCGAATGTCCGGCAGGAATCCCTTGTCAAACATATGGTCAGCCTCATCAAGAACCAGAACCTCTACACTGTTGAGGGTGAGTGCCTTTTCATTCAGTAAGTCAAGAAGGCGGCCGGGACAGGCGACAACGATTTCTACTCCGGCGCGAAGGGTACTTATCTGTCTGCCTTTACCGACGCCGCCATAAATAACCATACTGTGCAGATCGGTTTTTTGACTCATATTGCCGATATTTTCATGGATCTGTTCGGCCAGTTCTCGAGTTGGTGCAACAATCAGAGCCCGCACTTTTTTGCGGGGGCCTGTAAGCAGACGTTCTAGAAGTGGAAGGACAAAGGCTGCGGTTTTGCCGGTGCCGGTTTGCGCCAGGCCAAGGATGTCACGGCCTGCCATGATTGCCGGAATAGCCTCTTTTTGAATAGGGGTGGGGGTGCTGTAGCCGCAGGCTGTGATGCCGGCTGCTATCGTCGGATGAAACTGAAAATCGATAAAACTCATTTATACTCCAAAATAAATCGTGGTGAGCTGCCGGGTCGTTGCCAGGCCTCTCGAGAGTGCGGATATCATTGAAATCCGCAGATATTAGTACCTTAGAAATTCATTTCTTGTGTTTAAGAATGTATTTCGTCAAGGTACTTATCCCGTTTGTCGGGGTTAGGCATTATCCCTAGGCAAGTCGGACCGGTGACGGTCCCGCACTCTGTTGTAGGATGTCAAAAGGTCCCCGGGAAAATGTGAACAATTGGCAAAATAATAGTAATAATAATATTAGAAGAAGCTGAAGTCTGTGACCAGGAGGTAAAGATAAGAAGGAGATACAATGGGATTTTGTCAAAATGCGACAAGGATATCGTCAAAGTTTCTCATGCTGCTCCTCCGGTTTAAGTAAATAGCATGAACTTCGACAGCAACGAACGACGCTAGAGAGAAAAGAGGCTAACGAGGAGAACCTGAAGGAAATGTGCTTCTACTTAAGAAGAATTCAAAAGTGTTACTATACTCTCTTTTTGGTGAGATGCAAGGGAAATAATGATTGGAATCAGTATTAATTGTGTTGTCGCATATGATGTGCTTAGCTAACGCACTAATGCGGCGGTGAATAAACAGTGTGGTGAGGTCGGTAAAAACGACATCGTCTGTAAAAAGTGACAAACCATTATTTGTGTTTCGAAGAATTATTTGTTTCATTTTTGTTTTTCTAAGCGCTACAATATCATAACGGATGGCTGTATTCACCAGCAGTAAAAACACTTAGCCCAGCGGAGATCTCGACGAATATAAAGCTTAATCGGATACAATGGCTAGGAAGGGGACAAGGAGTATTCTTTTGGAGAAATGCTTTGAGATAATGAACCCCGAGTGAGTGTCGGTAGCAGCAAGGGGCTCAAAAGCGAAGTCTTACTGAAACTTTAACCAAGGAGAACGTCCATGACAGAGAGTGTGTACAAAATCATAGAACTTGTTGGGTCAAGCCCTGTATCCTGGGAAGAGGCAACGAAAAATGCGGTCAATTCCGCAGGACTCAGCCTTCGTGATCTGCGTATAGCGGAAGTTATGACCCTTGATATGAAGATTGAAAATAATCAGCCGGCAATATTTCGGGCGAGAGTCAAACTATCTTTCAAGCTCCTGGCGGACTAAGGAGAAGTCATGCCAATAACTTGGCCATGATAATGAATTCGTAGGCCTTCTTTTCGTAGGACTTGAGCTGTGGCACAGTAAGTATAGCGGCCATAACTCAAGTCCATCTTCTTGTCTTCGTTTAACTTTTCAGTCAACAAGAAATTTATCCTAGCTTTTCACCAATGGTTTTACCATAGTCCTGGCAGGCTTTAACACCTTCTTTGTCGGTCACCATGGCCTCGGTAAGCTTTAATGGTCCGAGATCGGTCATATCCATTTTAAACACGTGCATCATGGTATCAAAGAGCATCGGCGCACTTTCACCGCTATGGGTGTGAGAGCCGAAGGCGCCACCAACCTTCCCAGTCAAATTGGCAAGTTCTGCTTTAAAAAGGAATTGCTTCATTCCTCCTGTCATGTCTTTGTGATACGTTGGGCAACCGAAGATGTAGGCGTCGTATCCGACGATATCCAGTTCATTGTCTATCTCTGATATCTTCTTGAGGACCACTTCTACTGCGCTAAAACGCAAGCCCTCTGCAATGAAATTGGCCATGGCTTCGGTTTTGCCGGTGCGGCTGTGATAGGCGATGAGCGCTTTTTTCATGAAACCTCCTGTTGTTTTGTTTGTTAGTATTGTATAGCTCTGGCAAAGAAAAAAACGTGAAACGTATACACTGCTTAGCCTGTGAAAGCTCGCATCAGGTCTCTCCCCGCCCAGATCAAAGGGATGGGCGGGAGGAGCACTAATACTCAGATAAATTCATTACAGGCTGCGATAAAAATGTGCATGTTTGATATTTTGTCAATAGGTATCAGTATCAATACGCTAGTGTCCCGCACCTTTCCTTATTGAATTCATTTGCAATGATGATCGGCAGAGACCGAACATCTGAAAAAGATCGGAGGGCAAAATCTTTGTCAGCAGAAGGGGCCTGGACATATTGCATGGAAAGTTATACCCTGTAATCAAACAAAATAGGTGGGAGTTCTTGAGATCAGTCAAGTTATTCCCCCAAGATAACAGTACGGAAGACGGTATTCTCAAGACTATCAATAACTATGGAACAAGAGGAAACATGCTAAAAGCCAAAGAAATAATGAGCGTTGACGTGATAACTGTAACCCCTGAAACATCAGTGACCGATCTCGCGCGACTGCTGGCATCGAATAACATCAGTGGGGCACCTGTTGTCGATGCCTCCGGCAATCTCCTTGGAGTGGTAACTGAAAGTGATCTGATTGATCAAACGAAAAAGATACATATTCCCACCGTTGTAGCCATTCTTGACTCCCTTATTTTTCTTGAACGCCCCAATAAAATGGAAAAAGATATCAGGAAATTCGCAGGTTCGACGGTTGCCGACATTTACACCAAAAACCCGCTGACGGTTGATGAAGATACCTTGCTCGATGAATTGGCAACCATCATGGCGGAAAAAAACATGCACACCTTGCCGGTGTTAAGAGGGAAGCAGCTGGTGGGAGTTATTGGCAAAGGCGATATTATCAAGACCTTGATTCCCTAGTCGCCTGGATTGGTGTAATAAACAGTGTGTTGCCGTGGGTCAGGCCAATTTACGATCATCTTATATTTCCGACTATCTCAAAGGCGACAGAACGACATATGCGACAGATTCTTCTTGTTGAAGATAGCAACATGTTTGGCAGGTTGGCCAAAGCCAAGATCGAAAAGAGTTTTGATATTCCAGTATTTTGGGCTAAAAATCTGGCGGAAACAGAGAACCTGCTGGTCATGGCTAAGGGGAATTTTTTGATGGCCTTGTTGGATTTCAACCTGCCTGATGCCCCAAATGGTGAGGTTATTGACCGAGTAATTGCTGAAGGCATTACCTCTTTTGTTTTTACCGCTGACTTGACCGAAGAGGTGCGCAATATAGTTTGGTCAAAAAAGGTCGCCGACTATATTCTCAAGGATGATCCAAACAGCCTTGATTATATTATCTCCGCAATGCGTCAACTTGAGGAAAATCAAAATACCTTGGTTCTTGTAGTCAGTGCTTCGGCGGACTATCGAACCTTGGTCTCAGAACTCTTGTATGTCAGGAAATTTCGGGTTCTCAATGCCACTGACGGCAGGAGTGCCCTGGAAATACTCGGCCACTATCCGGAGATCAAACTGGTGATAACTGATTTTGCTCTATCCGATATCGATGGCTGCGCTCTGAGTCTGAAAATCAGAGAGAAATATCGTCAGGATCGCCTGGCAATTATCGGTTCTTCTTTGAGAAACGAGGGGAACGTCGGAGCCCGGTTCATAAAGAGCGGGGCCAATGATTTTTTTATCCAAGACTCATTTCTGGTTGAGGAATTTTACTGCCGGGTCAACCATTGCATGGAAAATTTAAGTCTTATAGAGAAGATTCGTGAAGGGGCGATTCGCGATTTTCTCACCGGCCTTTACAATAGAAGGTATTTGTTCGAGACCGGCAATGAGCTTCTCAAGCGTTGTCGGGAAAGTGGGGAGAAGCTGGCCTGCATCATGTTGGATATTGATTTGTTTAAGAAAGTCAACGACACATATGGGCACGAAGTGGGCGATCTGGTGATTAAAGGCATGGCAAGGATGTTATGTGAAGATGGGGGAACCCGGGATATTATAGCTCGGATTGGTGGGGAGGAATTCTGCATACTTACACCGGGATGGATAAAGGGGGAAGTGATTGCCAGATTTGAAGACCTGCGACGGAAGATCGAAGTAACTCCTGCGGCAATGCTGAATGACAACAAACCACTTTTTATCACCACCAGCATCGGTATCTGTTCCGAGATGGGTGACAATCTGGAAGTGATGATGAGGAAGGCTGATGATTGTTTGTATAAGGCTAAGGGGAGTGGTCGCAATCGTGTCGAATCCTAGCGTTTAGTGGTTTACAGACTATTTCCGTTCATAAAAAACAAGAAAATAATCGTCAAGGAATTTGGAGATTTCTATGTCTCTCAGCAAAGAGGAAATAAATCGTAAACTGTTGCATATATTCTCAGGGACACTTATTCCGGCAGGCATTCTTTATATCCCCATGCTTGATGGATACACCGCCTTGACTCCCGTTATTGTTTTGGGTGTGCTTGCCCTGGGTTCAATATTGTTAGAATACCTGCGTTTTTATAATGCCACCGTGCAAAAATATTTCAGCGCCCTCGGTTCGGCAATGCTTAGAAAGTCTGAGAAAAATTCATTCACCGGCTCAACATATATTTTCATGTCGGCATTTTTATGTTCGGTTATCTTTTTTAATCACCCACATATCACCTTCATCGCACTCTCTCTTTTTATCCTTGGAGATGCCATAGCGGCCATTGTCGGGATAAGCGTGGGGCGCATCAAAATAGGTAAGAAATCCTTGGAGGGGTCGGCTGCCTGTTTTTTCTTAGGTCTGCTTCTTTTCTTTTTTGTCTATCCACAGGTTCCCCTGCTGCTTGACAGCTGGCATGGCTCGGTTCCCGTGCCCCTCATATTTATAGCCTCATTCTCAAATACCATCTTTGAGCTTTTTCCTGTCAATTTCGGCAAGAAAATAAGTATCAACGACAACCTTTCCGTGCCGTTGATTACCGGTATGGTCCTCCTTCTGCTGTATCCGGTTTTTGCGTGAACAGAGAAAATTGATGGATTAGCTCTCGCTGATCGACGGCTGGTCTTCGAAAGACCCTGCAAACAACCGACAAAAACTGCTTTTCGTGCATTAATGGCTTGAGAATCCCCGGTAAAAGAGTCCGACACCGCCGATTTGTATGGAGAAAGAAATGCCCCCTAAACTGCTTAAGCCACCAAAGGTATCCTTGTCGTAGCCAGACTGAGACGCAGGAAGGAGCTGTTGTGGGTTGGGCTCTTCCACTGCATAGGCCAAAAGGGGCTCTGGAGTAGTAACAAGCTGAAGGGGAACGGCAAAGTTGTGATTTACTTCATCGGCTATAGGCCCTTCGGTTAAAGCTTCGAACTTGTCGGGGGCATGTGGAGGGGCATTGTAATCATTTAAAACGAGAAGACGGAAGGGTCTGGTCTTACGAGCTTCACCCCTGCTGTTTTTAAATAGCAGGAGATAGTCGATCCCTTTAGTATCGTTTTTGGCCGGGGGGAGACTTGCCGTAAATATACCCTTGCTTGAACCTGCCATCGGAAGGAAGAAATAATCGGCTGACGCCATAGTCTTGAAATAGAGCCGCACTTCGAGTATCTCGCCGGCATCGGCAATGGCAACGCTGACCGGTATGCTTTTTCGGGCAGGTGTGGAGAGGACAGGGCCTTGCTGAAAGACAACTGGTCCTCCGGGTGGAGGAGTTGCTTCGACCGCTTTAGCTGCGGCGGCAGTTGCAAATGTCGCAAGCAAAGCAAGCAGGCAGAAGAACTTTCTCTGCCTGCTCCGCTGGTGAGATGGAAAAGAGGTCATTACTCTTCCTCCTGACCCTGATAACAACATTTATACTAATCTTGCGCCGAGGATTCCCTGCGCAAAAAGGCATTGAGAAATCGATCGGGCATCTTGCGAAAGAGGCCTGGCGTTCCACCTTCGGAGGCAAGCCGGAACGCCGGGTATATTTAGTTGCCTACTGCATTTCCTCAATCATCTTGGCAATAATCATATCATCCCAATATTTTTGTTTTGCAATGCCGGATGAGCGTTGACGAGTATAGGTAAGAACTAACACGTTGCCTTCTCGTGGTTTGATCCAGATGTAGGCCATTTCGCCTTTGTTGTCGTCAACAGTTTCACCCTGTCTTAAATGTACTGCTTCGATGTAATCTCCGGTCTCCTTGGTAATAGCAAAACTCAAGCGGCTCAATGCGTTACGGGCCGCAGCCTGTACCTCCTCAGGTGTTTTCTGGAAGACGGTGCCAGTGTTGGGGGCGGGTTCTTCGGGGACATACTTCCCGCAGCCAGTCAGGACAAATAGACCGAAAAGAAACAGTACTGCCAGTTTTAACGAACCAATCATACATTCCTCCTTACTTATATGGGTGAATTTTACAACTCCTCCTAACCTTTTACCAGTCAGCGGCAAGGTGCGCAGTCGACTGATATCATTTTGGAATTTTTGCAGCTATTCTTTTTAGGATGTGTGTATTCTAGCACAGTCTCCAAGAGGAAGCAAACCAACTCATAAGACGGTAGTTTTTTAGCACCTTAGAAATTCGTTTCCTGATTTTTATAAACGAATTTCGTTAAGGTACTTATCCTGTTGACCGGGGTGAGCATGCCGATATTCCGTCGATTTTCGGTACGACATACCATAATCATTTTTCCAAATCAGCTATAGTTGGGGCTTGCCCAAGTTGATCAGTGGCGAGTCGATCGGCGCCCTGGCCTTGAGTGGTGTGGAGGCCGGTTTGGATGTCGCTTCGATCGACCTCATGGCCGAAAAACATAGTGAATTTTACCGCTTAAATGGTTCGACACGGTTACTGACCGGCAGGCCCGATGTCGATGTGCTGATCGTTTATGCCGGAGTATCAATGTCGTCAATGGCTCCGGCTCTTTCGGCGTTCATCGTAGAAAAAGTTGCTTCGGAATTTCATACAAGGGCCAAAGTTAACGCGACGGCTCTTCAGGGGACACCAACCTCTGAGTTGATTTTCGATAATTTCCCGGTTTCAGCTCAGAACCTCCTCGGTGAGGTAGGTGGGGGTGTGCAAGTGTCAGCATATGGTCCTGGTCGGGGGGCCGCTAGGGGTTATGGCTGCTTGTCTTTTGCATGGGATGCAGTGTCCAGCGAGAACAGACGATTATTGGTAGTTCAGTGGCTCTTTCCTGAGCAAGATCCTCAAAATTCGGCAATTTTTCAACCATAAACCAGCTTGATACATTCAGCCAGGTCGTCATACAGTTCGCTCACCGAATCGTAGAGTACCGGAGTGCCGGCACTGAAATGGAGAAGGATGTCGTTGAAGCATTTGGGCAGGTTTGGCTTCAGCTTTCGCAGGTTGAAGATGCGGTCCTGGGAGAGCAGTGCCAGGTCATCCATATGCAGGGTGCCGAGAACTTTTTCACCCATATCGGGATCTTCAAGGACATCGACTGGGCTGTAGTTTCTTCGCCCAAGGATGAACAGGAGAATATTTCCAAGACCGATGAGATCAAGGGCGAAGGGTCGCTCCGGCAGATAGAAATCGTAGTCGAAATCGATCCAGCGGTACTGGCCGTCAAGGCCGTCGACGATGATATGATCGCGTCTGATATCGCCGTGCTTGAAGCCGTGCTGGTGCAGGAGGATAATGGCTTCAACCGATTTGAGGAAGTGGCGGAGGATTCCTTGTAAATGGTTTGTCACATAACTCTCGTAATCGCCGGCAATCCGGTTGATAGTGGTGTCCAGGCGAGTGCCCTGGATGACGTCCAAAATCCGTACCAGATTCGAAACCTCATCCAAGCTTGAATAACCCTGCATGAACAACCGGTTGCCGCGGACCAGGTCGAGCACCCGGGCCTCTTTTTCCGGAGTTCGATAGCAGGTGACCTGAAACTGTCCGAGCTTGATGGTGAAATTCTCGTAAAAGACCAGCTTGAGAATCTTTCTCTCGCCGCTTTCCAGGTCAACGACCTTGGGCACCCACTGTTTCGGTTGTTCGTCGATGCCGAAGCGACCTTCTTTGGTATAGCCGACAACGAGGAAATACCTGTTATCGACGTGGATGATATCGCCGTAGTCGATCCGGGTGAAATCGCTGGTGTCACTGAAAATAGTCGGTTGCCGTCGCAGGTCCTTCATGGCGTTATGGTTTTGCAGACGGGGCAGGATATGGGCGGGAAAACGGCTCCAGTCAATCATGTTTCACCCCACAATCCAGGCGGCAAAATCATGACAATGATGGGCGAGGGCATTGGAGATTGAGCCGAAGAGAAACTCCTCGGCTTTGGAAACCCCACGTTTGCCGGTCACCACCGTGCCGAAATCGCCCGCGCGTCGCACTTCGAGGAGGGTCTCGCTGATGGTTTTGCCCTCGGCCATGTGCGTTGTGCAATAGATGGCCTCCCGCTTGATGCCGGAGGTAACCAGGAGTTCTATACACCGCTGAAAGATATGCTCGGCGCGGGCGATGCGCCCAGCCTGATACACTTCCAGCACTCCGCCCTTGGTGGAAAAATCCGGAGGAGGTTCGGGATAGACATGCAGCAGACAAATCGAAACGTCGGCAATATTGCCGGCCACCCGGCCGACATATTGAACCGCTGCAAGGGAAGAGTCCATTGCGTCGACCGCTACCAGAATATTATACCAATTACCCATTGCTGTTCTCCACTAAAGGATATTTGCTGCCTACGCCTGGCCTACTCCGGGTTTCCAACATTCCAGTAATTTGATCAGTTCAACCATGGTCTGGTGGGTGGGCGTGCTGATGCCATGTTGCTCGGCGTAGCGGCAGATCGCGCCGTTCTGAGCGTCGATCTCGGTGGCCGCCTCATTGAGAACATCCTGCAGCATGGAAGAAAGGTTGCTGGCACTTTTTTCACAGGTGTCAAAGAGAAGTTCGTAAAGATCGGGGTGAATAAGCTCGATCCCCTGGGCCTTGGCTACTGTAAGGGCCTCATCGAGAAGCCGTTTCATCAGGGCTATCGATTCCTTTCTGGAAATAAGCGAGCCGTTCGGTACCTGGAGAATCGCCGAAACCGGATTTATGGCCGAGTAAATCATGACTTTCGACCAAAGCCTGCCGACGATTCTTTTCACCATTTGGGTTTCGAGGCCGCAGCGATTGAAAAGCTGGTTGATGTTCTCAAGACGTGGCGAGAAGGAGCCGTCAAGCTCGCCGATAAAGGTCTTGGCAAGCGCTCCCTTGCGCACCCTGGCATCGCTGAGAGCGGTGCCGGACATATAGGTGATGCCGAGAAGAATGTGTTGCTCCGCTACGATTTCCCGTGCCGTCTCCAGATTTCCGAGGCCGGTCTGAATACAAAGCAGAGGACAGGTGTCACTGATCAAATGGGCGACATCCTGCACCGCATCCTTGGTGGCCTGGGATTTAACCAGGAGGAGAACAAGGTCGGCGACGCTGATCGATTCTGCGGAAAAGAGCGCGTTGACCGGAAAAGACTCAGCATTATCGGGATGCTCCCCGTTGTCGGTAAGGACTCCGATGCCCTTTTCCCGCAGCGCGCCAAGGGTCGTCTGGTCGATATCGATCAGGGTGATGTCATTTCCGCCCCGGATTAAAAAGGAGCCAAAAAGTCTGCCAATGGCACCGCCGCCGACAATCACTATTCGCATAGAAAGCCTCCTGATTGAGAAGTCCCGGCAAAAAAGCCAGGTGAAAACATTGGAGAAGTCAGCAGAAGCCAAGGAACAAAGATAAAAGCGGTTCATTGTCAATCTCGTGGCGGCTTGCAGCCTGCGGGAAGATCTGCCTTTACCTCTATTGTATTATCGACTTGACGGGAATGCAAATTTCATTAGAGAACAGAACAGTAAACGGCTCCATCGAGCACTTGCAAGATACGGCATTAAGGGTAATGAGTTGCCACGCAGGTTGGAAGCCGAGAATATAAAAAAATCTCTTTCGGCTTCCAACCTATCCGCTGGATATCCCTTAGCCGTTAAGTAACAATCAGGAAATCGCCGGCGGTGATTGCTGGTTTATTGGTGAGTGTGGCAAACTCGATTGCCACGCCCTGGCCGTTGCCGTCGGCGTCGTAGAGAAGGGCGCCGGAGGTGGTGTTGTAGAGAATGTAGTCGTTGTCGTCAGCTGCTGCACCGCTTACAGAGGCGTTGAAGTACTGGGAAAGGAGGGTGCTTTCGACAGGCAGGCTGGTAAAAATGCTGCGTTGAAGCTCGATCTTATCCTGGCCCAGGGTGAAATCGCTGATGCTGTCTTTATTGGTGGCGGCGTTTAGGGCGGTATTAAAGACAAAGGTATCGTTACCGGAACCGCCGGTCAGGATATCACTCCCGGCTTGGCCATTTAAGGTATCGTTGCCGGAGCCACCGAGCAGGGTGTTGGCAGCGCTGTTGCCGGTGAGGAGATTGGCCAGGGAGTTGCCGGTGCCGTTGATGGCGGCGGTTCCCGTCAGTTTCAGGTTTTCGACATTAGCCCCGAGGGTGAAGGTAACCAAAGCTTCAACGGTGTCAAGGCCTTGACTTGCACTTTCGGTGACTACATCAAGTGTATTATCAACGATATATCTGTCATCTCCGGCGCCGCCGAGGAGGGTGTCGGCACCTGTGCCGCCATTCAGGAGGTTGGCGCCACCGTTGCCGGTGAGGAGATTGGCAAGACTATTGCCGAGGCCGTCTATGGCCTCGGAGCCGGTGAGGGTGAGGTTTTCGACATTGGCCAATAAGGTGTAGGTAATGGCCGATTTTACCGTGTCGATTCCGGCATCGGCCGCCTCGGTGACCATGTCACCTGTGCTGTCGATGACATAGGTGTCGTTGCCGAGACCGCCGAACATCCGGTCGTTGCCGAGACCGCCCGTGAGGGTATTGGCAGCGCTGTTGCCGGTGAGGATATTGTCAAGACTATTGCCGGTGCCGTTTATCGCCGAGGTGCCGGTGAGGAGCAGGTTTTCGACATAGTCAGCCAGGGTATAGGTGATGCTGGCCTGGACCAGATCGGTGCCGCCGTCGGCGTTCTCGGTAATGACGTCGCCTGAACTATCAACGATATAGGTGTCATTGCCGAGGCCGCCCTGCATCTGATCTCTGCCGGCGCCGCCATCAAGGGTATCACTGCCGTCGCCGGCTTTGAGGGTATCATTGCCGAGGCCACCGGCCAGGATGTTGGCAGCGCTGTTGCCGGTGAGGATATTAGCAAGGGCATTGCCGGTGCCGCCTATGGCCGAGCTGCCGGTCAGGGTCAGGTTCTCCAGGTTATCGCCAAGGATGTAGCTGATACCGCTTTGAATGAGGTCTGTCCCTTGGCCGGCAAGCTCGGTGACCGTGTCGTCCGCGACATCGACGACATAGGTGTCATTGCCCGAACCGCCAAGCATCTGATCGCTGCCGACGCCACCAATAAGCGTATCGCTCCCGGCACCGGCATTGAGGGTATCGTTACCGCTGCCGCCGGTGAGGATATTGGCGGCGCCGTTACCGGTAAGAACGTTATCAAGACTATTGCCGGTGCCGTCGATGGCGGTAGTGCCGGTGAGGAGCAGGTTTTCAACGTTGGCACCTAAGGTATAGGTAATGGCAGTCTGCACCACATCGGTCCCCTCATTTACATTCTCGACAACTGTATCACCTAATATATCAACGACATAGGTGTCGTCACCAAGTCCGCCGACCATGCGGTCTGTGCCGACGCCACCGGTCAGGATATCGCTTCCCTCGCCGGCATTGAGGGTGTCATTACCGGCGCCGCCGGTGAGCGTATTGGCAGCGCTGTTACCAGTCAGAACATTGGCAAGGGCATTGCCGGTGCCATTAATGGCCGAGATCCCGGTTAAGATCAGATTTTCAACGTTGGCGCCTAAGGTATAGGTGATGGCGGCCTGCACCACATCAGTCCCCTGGTCGGCACTTTCTGTTACTGTTTCTCCCAAAATATCGACAATATAAGTGTCATTGCCGAGACCACCTACCATGCGATCAATTCCTGCGCCCCCATCAAGGGTATCACTGCCGGCACCGCCATTCAAGGTATCATTCCCGTCGCCGCCGATGAGGGTATTGGCGCCGCTATTGCCGGTCAGGACATTGGCCAGAGTATTACCGGTACCGCTTATCCCGGAGCTGCCGGTCAG
>JAZDOW010000219.1:0-47615 GCA_043798185.1 Pseudomonadota bacterium
ACTATCGTCGCCGATAACCCCTTGCAATAACGCTATGCCCTTCGCCTCCACCAGGCTGGGCTTGGGACTTGCCTAACTCTCCGAAATAAATTACAGTTAGACTCACCCTTAAGAACGTGTGCCGTGCCCGGCACACAACAACACGTTTCTGCGGAAGCCGAAAAAGCCCGGCTCTCGCAGAACTTCACATTTTCGATAAATAACTAATAATATCAATTAAAGCATTTCCATTGACAGACAAGAATAAGGATGAAAAAAAATGGAAAATATGCTACCAGAAAAAAGAGAGCATGATGGATAACGAAGTTGATCCATCATGCTCTCTTTTTTCTGGCAAATGATATTTTTTAATCCTTATCCTTGCCTGTCAATCAACCGATCTGATTTTTGCAAACTAATAGAATAATAATTTCGCAAAACCAGTCGTTGCACCGGACACGCAAAAAGCGCGTGTCCGGCGAACTCCTTCGTTGGCCATAATAAAACATGAAATCAATCTTTCATATATATGCTACGGCTTTTAAGGCATTAATTAACAATCAAAAATATTTGTTCAAATCGGTAATAATTCCATTTTGTATTATTGTCTTTTTAGAACTTCTAAGTTCAGAAAATGATAATTATCTCAAAGGATTCATTAGTGGATTAATTGATTTATTGGCCTATTGTTACATGGTTATCAATACCCACAGAATTATAATTATTGGTTCTGGATCAGTATCAAATTTTGGAATATATAAACCCACCAGCAGAGAAATTAGCTTTCTTGCTCATTTCATAGGAATGTCTCTACTGTTTACTCCATTTATCCTCACGTTTTTGATTCCACAACTATCAATGGAAATCATTTTGCCATGCCTAATCGTTATGATCATCTATGTATCAAGTCGGCTGTCTTTAGTTTTTCCTGCAATAGCGATTGATGCAGGCTGGTCATATTCAGATTCTTGGCTTGCAACAAAGGATTATAAGTTGTTAATTTTCTGTACAATTGGTTTAATTCCCGTCTTTATCACAGGTATTTTAATGGGACTAAACTACTTCTTAGATGTTGAAATAATTTCCGCTATATTGTCAACAGCTGCAACAATGATATTTGTGGCTATTGTATCTGCTACGTATCAATTCATAGAAAAAAGAGAAATACCTAGCCAACCATCAACTCCAACCGACACCGGGAAGGCTCCGTTTTGAATTCTTACGTCAGCTGCCCGGTGCGGCTGACCTGAACGTTGATCAAGGCGCGCTACCGCGCACCTTGATCAACGGCCGGAGTGCCCGGTACCCGGTCACTCCGGCCGTTGGCCAATAAAACTATGATACATGCATTGCCCGGTATGGGCGCCGACCATAGGATGTACCCTGCACCCTGGACAAGCATTACTAATCTTGTAACCCATGACTGGGTGCATTACTCTGGGGAGGAAAATTTGAGCGATGTTGCCTGCTCGATGTGTAAGTCATGCCAGATTAAAGATGGCGATGATTTGATTGGCGCGTCCCTTGGCGGAATGGTTGCCTGCGAGATTACAAAGATTCGGAAGATTCCACGCTTGTATTTGATCGGCAGCGCAATCCAAAAAGAAGAAATCAATACCCTGCTCACGCTCCTTCATCCGTTGGCCCAAATTGCCCCAATCGACTGGCTTCGGATTTCAGCGGGTAAGATTCCGACAGAGTTGGCTCAGATGTTTTGCAGTGCGGAACCTCCATTCATTCGGGCTATGTGTGCTGCTATTTTCAAGTGGGATGGTCTTGCTCCAAGTACAACGAAAGTCTTACGGCTTCACGGCAAGAATGACTTGGTGATTCCTCCTCCACAGACTGTTGACCTTTTGATAAATGGCGGTCACTTGATCTCGATGACACATGCAGCAGAGTGTATAGAATTCGTCATGACAAACAGAAAAATCACCTGACCTAAAGACGGTCAGGTGATTTTCCAAACCGTTGTGCAACAGGAAATAATATTGGATGAATTTATTTCAGCGTTATCTCAAAAGGAAAGCAATAAAAAAAATCCTTGTTAATCTCAATTCATTGCTTGGAAAGAGATATGGGAAAAGTGAATTCTACACTAAAGGTCAAGTTGAAAGAACTGTAACCGATGAAAATCTAAATAAAAAGTACCTTCATTGTGGATATTTGTTTTTCGTGGATCCAATAATTGCAAATAGAGTCATTATACAAGATCGATCCTCATATAATGACATTGAAAATCTGAAAGCAGAATTAGGTGAGTTATTCAGGGCAGAAAATTTTGACTCTATCATCGAGGATGTGAAAAATGAAATTACTCATACTTCAAGTTTATCGGAGTCTGTGGATTCAAGCGATTTTAGTAGTGATGCAGACGATAGTAGTAATTAAAAATCTGCCAACCATCGGCTCCACGCTGACCCCGCTAACTGCGCGGGTCAGGTGAGCCGTGGCGTTACAACCTATTGAAATGGAAAAAAGACCTACTTTATACATATTCTCTGGTCTTCCAGGCGTTGGCAAAACAACACTGGCAAAAAGACTTGCTCGCGACTTAAATTCTACCTTTCTAAGAATTGATACTGTAGAACAGGCTTTAAGAGATTTATGTTCTTTTAAAGTTGAAGGCGAAGGCTACCGCTTATCCTACAGGGTAGCAAAAGATAATTTACTCAATGGCAATGACGTTGTTGCAGACTCTTGTAATCCAATTCAGATTACAAGAGAAGAATGGCAAGAGGTTGCTAAATCAGCTGATGCGAATTTTATAAATATTGAAATAATATGCACTGATTCCAACATTCATAAACAAAGGGTTGAATCAAGAACCTCAGAAATTCCAAACCTTACTCTCCCTTGTTGGCAAGAGATATTGGACAGGGAATATCATATATGGAAAGTGGATCGAGTGGTTATAGATACAGGAAATAAAACCATCGATGAAAGCTACGACGAACTTATATATTTTTTAAAAAACAGAAACTTAGGTTAACCAATCGCTACAAGGGGACGCAGAAGCAGTTCAGCACCCCTGAACTTTACCCTGTGTAGTTAAGGAGATATATTAATGAAAGTAACACAGTTAAAGCTCATCTATTTTTCAGCCACTGGAACCACTCAGAAAATATTGAAAAGTATCGTTCAAGGTATCGCTCAAGGTATCGCTGTTGAAGATGTCGAGCATATTAATTTGACACTTCCGGAAGCAGTTGAACAAACAATTCCACCCTTTTCAAATGAACTTGTCATTATAGGTGCACCCGTTTACGGGGGCCGTCTGCCAGTTGCAGCAATTAAACGATTCAAACGGCTCAAAGCAAATAAAACCTTAGCGGTTCTCATAGTTGTATATGGCAACCGGGATTTTGAAGATGCATTGTTAGAGTTAAAAAATCTTGCAACTGAGTTAGGCTTTAATCCGGTTGCCGGTGGTGCCTTTATCGGGGAGCACTCATTTGCAACCAAGGATGTCCCCATCGCCAATGGACGCCCGGATAGCCTGGATATTCAAAAAGCCATAGCTTTTGGACAAAAAATTAAAAACAAAATCAATTTGTTGGAATTTTCTACCACCATAAAAGATTTAAAGATTCCCGGCAAATTTCCCTATGAAGCTGCCGGAGCGCGACCTATGGCAGTTTCGCCAGTGACCAAAGAAGATACATGCACAGTTTGTGGAACCTGTGCCAGTGTCTGTCCAACTGCAGCCATTGTAATTAATGGGAGCGTGGCTACTAAAATCGAGCTTTGCATTCGCTGTTGTGCCTGTATTAAAAACTGTCCAACAGATTCAAGGGTTATGGAAGACGGCATGTGGAAAAATATTGCCACCTGGTTAAATGCAAATTGCAGCGCTCGGAAGGAACCTCTAATGTTTGGGATAGATCTGTAGAGTCGAATTATATGTCAAATATTTTCGCCCGAAACGGAGAGCAAGAGCAAAACGAGCCTTTTCACTGGTCAGCGCTTTTAAACAAAAAAGGCCAAGGAATGGTAAAATCATTCCTTGGCCCAGACGCATAACTTTGCAGTTGGACTCAATCGCCAATCTTCTCGTAATACATTTTCAGATCGTAGTTGAGAAAATGATCAATTTTTGTCAGCCCCCTGCCATAGCCACTCCACAAATCGTTGACAGTCAAACCAATGAGATTTTGCCTGGCTTTGAATTCCATTTTTTTCCAGAGATTTCGGCGATAATCGTTATCCAGGACAACAAGACCGGCAGCATTAGCCAGGGACTTTTTCTTCAACCGACGAAACGCGATCTTGGTGTAAATAAAGGAGCCGAGAAGCAGTGTCGAAAGAGCCAAAACCCCAGGGACAACCAGCGTCGTCAAGGCGACCTCCCCACTTCTCAGCGAGGCAATGAGGGTGGTTTCCGGAAAAGAAAAGAAGGTGGAGAGTAAAGTGTCGCCAAAGAGAAAAAGGATAATTGCCAACCCAATAGTAATATTGGCAAATTTCCAAAATAATGCACTGGCTCTTCGGAGAAATTCTCCGACCGCCTGGGCAACTATCTGCAACTCGTTCACCTGCCTATCGATATCTTCCAGAATGTGATTAATTCGAAAGCTCGGGGCTTTTTTAATCTTTTCGATCAACTGTTCCCGCTCCTGCGGCCAGTCTTTGGCCACGGCCTTGAGGCTGGCAACAAGGGGCGAATAGGTTAGGTAAATGTGCGGAATATCCTTGCGACCGGTCATTTGCGACATGTTCCAGCACAGAGTACCGTACGAGCGGGTAAAATCGCTGAGATTGTCGCATTCGTCAATGCGGCTCATAACAAAAACTATCCGATGCTCCCCTGATTTTTCCGGCAGGGTATTGCGGATCGCATCATAGGATTCCTTTATTGTACCGGCCTTGTGCGGGTCAAACATAAGAACAATCAGGTCGGCCATCTTGGCAAATTCGCCGAGAACCCGCATGTAATCATAGCCCCGGTCGTTTTCACTGGTGGCATCAAGCATTCCCGGACTGTCGATGATCGCCATATTCTCGAGAAAAGGGCTGGCGATCTGTTTTAAACAGATATGGGATATGAGTTTTTCGCCAAATTGTTTAAAATGGCCAAAAGGCAGTTTTTCATCATTCACCATCGTTGAACCGGGCGTTTCCGCACCGGATATCCCTGGATCGCAGGTAATAACGGTGAAGGAATCATCGGTCGGTGCCTGTCCGGTCCGTTGCACATCCTGACCGACAAGTTCGTTGATGAGGGTTGACTTGCCCGACGAATAGTTGCCGATAATAAGCACAATCGGCTTCCATTTCAAAGAGGCGTCGATGCCGCCAAAGTCCATTTTATAACGGTCGAACAACGATTCGAGCTTTTTCTTGACCTTGGTCTGTAATTGCTTTTGCAGTTCTTTTTCATTCATCATATGACCCACATTGATATTTAATCTGACAGGTTCATCTTCCCAAAAAAGTTCCTTATCTTACCCGAACTTCAAAAAACTCTCGAACAATAAATGAGTTCAAGACTCCGGGGTAATCCTTTCAACAGTTACATCACTCTTCCATAACATGTCAATGAGTTCCTCATTGTCGCTTTCCTTAATGTGGATAGTAACCAGATGATGCTCCGTGCTGTAACCATAGTGTTGGGAAATAGCGAGAATCTCTTTATTCTGTTTTTGAAAGACTTTGATCATCTTGTAAAAGGCCTCGGGGTTTTGATCGATTTTCAGGTCGAACCGAGTCCCCGCCTGTCCGCCGGTCATGATCACTAAAGAGGCATCGAGAACATCGGTAACGCTGATTATTCCCACCAGCTTCTTAGCTTCGACCACCGGAAGACCGTCAATCTTATTATGACGCATCTTCCTGATTGCTTCAACCAGAGTATCATCGACCTCGACGGTGATCGGCGAAAAGGTCATAACCGTTCGAATTTCCGTGTTGGCGGCGATAAATTCCTCTTCCGAAACCCCTTCTGCATCGAGCATTGACGGCATCACTTTTTCAAGGTCGCGTGGGCTTACTATGCCGACAAGAACTCCATCTTCAATCACAGGCAACCGTCTGATTTTGTGGCCGTTGAGCATTTTTTCGGCTTCGGCGATGGTCTGACTGGGAGCGACTGTCACGACTTCTGTTCTCATCCACTGTTTGACAAACATTGCTGCACCCTCCTTCTCCCGGGCATTTACACTTGTTCCACAGCACCAGCCATCAAGCCTTTGCTGTCCGAATGAAATTCGAGGGTTCCGGTATCACTGTTGAGAACAAAGTGTCCCTCCGTATAGGTCTTTTTCAGCCGTGTCTCGGTATTGCCGATACGAATTACCGCTCCGCTGAAAATCGTCCCTTTTATAATTATTTTTTGTCGGCAGGCATAACGCAGGCCACCGGACTTATCACGTTCGCCAACCCCGAGGACCAGATTATACGAGGCAAGCGAGGCCTTGGCATCGGCGAGCTCTTCTTGAAGTTCATGAAGTTCATCATTTTCCACAGTCGAACCAAAACGCCGCTGCCAGGTATCAACAGCTGCCTGCGCCTGGTGGTAAACTTTTAATAATTTCTCATGCCGGGCATATCTTTCCGGCATAATTGCAGCGGCAAGCAGGGAATTGGGACTGGCATCGGTATCCACATCAATGACTGTTATACTGCCACCGGCAAAAACATCGCAACTCACCATCTGGGCCTGGCCGGTAAAAATAACATCATGAAGACACCTGATTTCCGCGTAATATGCCTCTCGAGAAACACGTAAGGTTCCCTTACAGGAAATCAAACCATTGGTAATAACCGGGATGTCGACATCGCCATCGGCCTCTACGGTGGCTTTTTCTCCAGTAATGCCGCCACGAATAACGACATTGCCCTGGGTGCATATATGTGCCGATTCGACGCTACCGCCAATCAGCACATCGCCGCCCGCCAAAAGTTTGAAGCCTGGCTTGATTGAACCACCGATTTCAACAGCATTGCGTGATTCAACATTACCGGTTTGGAAATTGATATCTCCAGATAGAACGAGCTTTGCGGTTACCCGCACACTGGTGTCGGTGACAACTGATAACACTCCGGCAATTGCGGCATGGATTTCCCCGGTCTTCTCATCATAAATGACATCCTCTGCCGTTTTGATTACCAGGTCTTTCCCTGCTGTCTGCGGGACTTCATGGCCGAAGACATTTATCCCAGGAAGACCGGTAGTTGCTGGAACTTTGGTGGCCAAAAGCTGGCCTTCTTCAACTCCGGTAAAGAAATGCCGTTCCCGAAAATCCATGTGGCCGTCGCCAAGCTCTTTGCCCACCTGCTCGCCAACCGCGATATCGACTCGCAGCCGGGCGTTTTCGCCATTCACCGGCAATCGGCCACGGGCAATAACCTGATTTTTACAAGGCCGCTGCTCGGCTTTTACTGCGGCGATGCAGGCATCAATTTTCTTTTCCCTTAGTCCCCAGTTTGCCCCTGTTTGCTTGAGCATTTCAACAATCTCGGCTGTTTCCGGCAGAGTATTTCCGGTTATTGGCGGGTAAAGAGTCATTGTTACCGTCCAACAATCCTCACTGATCAAAAAAAGCGGTTCGAGATCAATAATTATTTTCTCCCCTGCAGCCTCTTTGATTCGCACCATTTGCGGATAACCATGCGTTGCGGCAAGCAATGCCCTCTTGTCGGCGGAATACTCCACAAATTCACCGGAAACCAGAGCAATATCAGTTGGGGCATCGCCGCCCTCAAGAGCAACAAGCATCGCCCCTGCCGGCATCAGTTGGCTGACTGTATAAGCTTCGCGAGCCTCTTCCTCACCAAAAGTGAGAGTCTCTGTTTGAAATACTATCTTCAGCCTCGCTGCCACGACATTTCTCCGGTTGCTTGCGCAAGATGCGTGTAACACAAGCGGGAGGAAATCCTCATCACCTGTAACACCTTCCTATTATAACACATTTGTCGGGCATTTTCTGTCATCTGCTTCATTTTTCATGGTTTTTCGGGAATTTGCAAAATTCTGACATCTCCAATCGGTTGACACAATCAAGCATCTCAATGAAATCACAGATGTTTTGCGAAACAATACATCACTGGATTATTACCAGGCCAACCACCGAGCCGCCGCTTCTGCAACGCCTGCGGTATTGTTCGAGGCAACAGTCTGAAAACGAGCTCGCAATATTTCCGGACTATTGGCCACGACAAAACTCGTTCCGGCCCAGAGGAGGAGGTCCTCGTCGTTATAATCGTTGCCCACTGCGCAAACTTGATCTCTGGCTATCCCACTCGTATCAGCCAGCCACCCTGCTGCATCGCTTTTCGAGACTGCCGTGGCAAAAATTTCGATCCACAAGGATTTACCGTCAAGAGGAGAGGTCGCTTTAATAACGCTGAATTGTTTGAAGCGTTGACTCAGTTGGACAGCTATTTCGTGGCCATTCGTTTCCGGAGCTATACAGAGGACCTCAGTTGCTCCGCCAAAACCTGTAAGTGCTGTCGGTGAAAAGGGCTTGGCAAAGGCCTTGTAGATTTCCAAGCGCCGATGAAAATCCATGTTTTCCGGGATAGCTTGGGTATAAAGAAAATTGACCGTATCGGGAACAGCTCTATGAACCATGAAATCAAGGTCCAGTTGCTGAAGAACTTCGCAAATGTAGAGTGTATCGGGTGGGGTAAGGGAAACACTCTGCAGAATGCGTCCGTCCGGATAGTCCATTACCCCTGCGCCGGTGGAGAAGATAATGTAATCCACAGGCAAGCCTGCCGTCGGGCCGGTGAAACCCAGGGTATCCATCAGCGTTTTAAGGGAATAGTTGGATCTGCCGGTGGCCAATGCCACCAGAATTCCTTCCCGCTGCATACGGTTAAGTGCCGCCAGATCCTCCTGCGCAATCCGCCTCTGGTCGTTCAGTAGGGTGCCGTCCAGATCGGTGATGAACAGTCCGCTTCCCCTGCCCGATCCGCGATGTCCGGTGCACTTGCTCACCGCTTCTCCCGGAGAATAACCTGCGACCGGTCCCCTAACAACTCGGCAAGGCCGCTGGCCCTTTCGATATTTCTTGATAAAGCCAATCGCAGAATCTTTTTTTCCGCAACAAAACGTACCGTTTTTTTCGCTCTGGTCACTGCAGTATAGACCAACTCACGACTGAGAATACGACTGTCATCTTCCGGCAGAATAACCACTACCTCATCAAATTCGGACCCCTGACTTTTGTGGATAGTCATGGCAAAGACCGTCTCACAGCGCGGCAGACGTGAGGGATGATAACAGCGCAGTCCGCCATCAGCTCGCTCGAACCAGACCTGCAGTTCCCCTTTTCCATGATCCATCAGACAGATGCCGACATCGCCGTTATACAGATCGAGGCCGTAATCGTTTCGGGTAATAAGTACCGGTCGACCTGGGTACCAGTTATCCGGGCGGCAGGGGTAGCCGCGCCGACTGAGGGCCAGTTGCACCTGTCTGTTGATATGCTCTACCCCCCGGTTTCCGTAATGCGAGGCACATAGGACGCGAAAGCTATTGAAGAGGGCGAAAATTTGCTGGAAGTCCCTCACATCTGGTCGATTTGCCATCGCCATAAAATCGGCATAGGCCTCGCTAATATAGTCGACGGGATCCCCTTGCAAAAGGCTGATGTTCGTTGTCTGCTTATCCCCTAGTAAATCCCAGGCACAAGCGCTGTCGGCACTGTTTATCGCCTCGGCCAGCCGCTTGATACCGGCCTCAAACCTATAGGTCTTCTGCAGTTCCACGGTGTTTCCAGGCAGACTTCTGATAAAATCGTTAAGGACCGCCCCCGACTCAACCGAGGCAAGCTGGTCTTTGTCCCCAAGAAGAATGAGACGGGCTCCGGGTTTGATGGCATCGACCAGTTTACTCATCATCGCCAGATCGACCATCGAGGCCTCATCGATCACGACGATATCCCAGGCCAGGGGATTATCCCGGTTATGCTTGAATTGCGGTGAACCGCGCCGAACGCCAAGCAGCCGGTGCAGGGTGGTGGCGGTGGTCGGCAAGGCCCGTTTCATTCTCTCGGGCAAGTCCAGCCGGGTGAGGCTTTTACCTACGGCCTCACTTAAGCGCATCGCCGCTTTACCGGTCGGCGCGGCAAGGGCCATCGTCAATTCTCCCTGCCCTTCTGCCGCCTGAAGCAGCTGGGCAAGTATCTTCACCACCGTCGTCGTCTTGCCGGTACCCGGTCCGCCGCAGATAATCGTCAGCGCCCGGTGGAGAGCAACCCTTGCCGCCGCCTTTTGCCAATCGATGTCCAGCCCGGATTTGCAACAATTGTCTTCAGGTATCTCTCCAGTCAAACCGGGCGTCAAGGTTATTGCCGCCATGTTCCTGATCTGCCCTGCCAGGCGTGTTTCGTAGTGGAAATAACGGTGCAGATAGAGTCTTCGGTTATGGAGAACCAAGGGTGCCCGACCACCGTCTGAAACCAAAGGATTGCCGTGAAGAAACCCTTCCTCCTCTTCGCCGAGCGGCAAGCAGCTATGACCGTCTTCGAGGGACTTGGAAACCCGGGCGACCAGCTCCTGAAAACGATCCTTTGCCGCCCCTGATAAGCCCGACCGACCGGCAAGGAATTCGGCGAAATAGCGGTCGAGAAGGGAAAAACTCAAATCATTCATCCCCTTCCCCTCCCACTGCCTGGCCAAGGGCAACCAGTTTGTCATAATCGGGAAGGGCGGCAAAGACCCCACTGCCTGCTATATCCGGGGTCATGCCACGGACATAGAGATACATGACCCCGCCGAAATGGTCCTGATAGCAATAATCGTCGAAAAGATTCTGCAAGTGGCGATGGAGGACGAGGGTGTAGATCCAATACTGTAGGCCGTAGTTATGGGCCTGCATGGCGGCGGGCAGCTTGCCTGGATGGTAATCGTCCAAGGCGTCGCCAAGAAAATTGGTTTTATAGTCAAGGACGTAGTATTTACCGGCGAATTCGCAGATCAGATCGATAAACCCGGTCAAGTAGCCACGCATGGTCTTGTGACCGAGAGGCACAAATGTCGGTTCACCGGCAAGAATTGTATTGATCCGCTTTGTTGTCAGGAGCCCGAGATGGAAACAGAAGCCCATCTCCTTCAGGCACTTATCTTCATCAAGCATGGCAAGACTAAAGTTGTCGGAACAAGCAGCAGGCAGGAGCGGCGTCGTCACCACCTGCTGCAGCAATCTTCCGACCTCAGCGGGATCGGCCCCTACCCCGTAACGCAAACATTTTTGTTGCAGGGGAAGAAGGTTTTCCTTATCACGTCGGGCAAGAGCTGCAAAAGAAAGCTCATCGAGAATGTCGTGAACGACGTTGCCAAAACTTGCCCCGGCCGGCAGGCCAGGCATTGGGATCGTTCGACCACCACTGCTCGCAGTTATTTCTATTTCCTCCGCGTATTCACTGAGCATGGCCAAGGCCGAATAACTTGACATCTGCCAATCAGTGTACAATGATCTGGTCGAGGGCATAAGCGGGCAAAGTTCCTGCGGCCTGCCTTTAACTCTTGCTGCCGGTGGTGGCTCATCGCCCTCAATGGTCACCAACTGCAGTGGATGGTCCTGCATAAGGGTCTGAAATGTTTGCTGCTGCTCGTGACACGGCAGTGCACCTTCCGAAAAGAGCAGATAGCCGAGGGCTGAGTTAAAGGAATCGGCGACCGGGCTATGCGCTTTTACGTCGGCCCACATGATGTAGCATCGAATTTTCGCTCGGGTAACGGCGACATAGAGCAACCGAAGGTCTTCAGCCATCTGTTCGCCCACCGCCTTTTCCCGCCTTTCCGAAAAACGGGCCGACCCGAGATCTACCACCAACCGGTGATCATCATCGTGGCCGGATATCTGATATTTTTCGCTGCTGAGGGAGTCGCTGCGATACCACAAAAAGGGGCAGAACACCACCGGGTATTCCAGCCCCTTGGCACCATGCATGGTGACAATCCGCACTGCCTCCTCATCGCTTTCAAGAAGAAGCTCGGTATTCTCCGTACCGGAATCATCCAAGGTCATCCTCAATAACCATTGGACAACCTGGCTCATCCCGAGGTTTTCGCTGCTCTCCTCCTCCTGGATCAATTCAAGAAGATGTGAGATATTGGCAATGGCACGTTCGGCAAGCTTGCCACTCGCCAGGGTAACCATTACCTCTTCGCCCACCAGCAACCGACTCATCATCGCCAAAAGACCTTGCTCTCGCCAGCGCTGGTGGTATTCGAGAAACCGGCGATAGAGATGATTGAAGCGCTCCTCGTCATGGAAGAGGTCGTAGAGGTCGTTGCCGGTGAAACCGAACCAGGGAATAGTCAGTGCCGTTCGGAGCTTCACCAAATCCCCAGGCGTGGCAATGGCCTGCAGCAACAAAAGGAGGTCGCGGCATTCGCCGGTGCGAAAGACCGAGTCGCGGCTGCCGACCACCGCCGGGATGCCTGCCTCGGTCAGAGCTTGACGGTACGCCTCCGCCTGCCTATGGCTCCGCACCAGAACAGCAATATCGTGCGGGGCGAGAAGCCGCTCCTCTTCGGAACAGAGGGTTACCGGAGATAACGGATCAAGAAGTTTGGCGATCTCGGCCACGGTAAAAACGATAAACCGGTTGCTTGCCTTGCCGGACGACCAGCGTCCAGCCGAATCGTCTTCATTTTCAGCAAGGGTGCAGTAGACCATTCCCGCCAACGACTCATTTTCCCGGCGAAGGTCGGCATCACTTTCACTTTTGCCGGCAACCACCGGGCGATAGTCGAGGATTTCCGGAGGGAAATAAAAAGGGCTGATCCGGGAGCCAAAGAGTCGGTTAACTTCACCGACCAGAAAGGGATGAGACCGATAATTTTTTTCCAGGGTCAAAAGCTGTTGCGCCGACTTCCTCGCTAGGAAATAGGAGTGGATGTCGGCACCACGGAACTTGTAAATAGCCTGTTTGGGGTCGCCGATCAGGTACAGGGCATGCTCCCCGTCGCCGAAGATGCTCGAAAAGATATGCCACTGCATCCCATCGGTATCTTGAAATTCATCTATAAGGGCAATGGCATACCTTGCCCCCACCAGCCTTCTCAGGGCCAGTCCTCGCTCACCTTGCAAAGCCCGTGACAGGCGGGTGATGAGGTCGTCAAAACCGATATTACCATGGCGCTCGAGTCGACGCATCACCTCGGCCCGGAGTCTCTCGGCAAGCTCCACTCTCAAGGTCAGAATCAATTCGTCCGCAGCCGCCAACAACTCCTCCACCTCTCCTTCCGGCAAGGGCCAGGCCGCGAGATAGGAGAGCTTTTTTTCGTCGCCCCTGATTTTCTGGCCGTTCAGTTCCCCGATTATCTTTTGGCGACTGAGCAGCGAAATCTTGTCCGGCAAGGTTGTGGTGTTACCGCTAAAAAAGTCCTGCAGCGCCCCTATCCACAGATCGAATGCATCACTGAAAGGTTTTTTAAAGTGGCCGAGGCCCAGGCTTTTTTCAAAGAGATTTCCAAGCTCATCACCGCTTTGCCGCCACCAGGTAGCCAGCCTTGCCATGGCCGCATCCAGCTTGGCAAAGACTTCTTCCAAAGGGCGTATCTGAGGTTCGATGTGGCAGTTTTCCTTTTTTGCCTCGTAAACACTTGCGAGGAGTTGCTCCGGGGTCGGAAAATCCTTAATAACAAGACTGCACGGCAATGGGGCCATATAATATATCCGGCTGCGCCAGAAGTCCTCAGCGATCTGCAGCCGGATGTGTTCGATATCGGACAATAATTCGACATCAAACAACTGACCGCTCTCCAAGGCCTGTTCTACAAGCATCCGCTGACAAAAACCATGAATGGTAAAGACCCCGGCTCGATCGATATCGGCGAGAGCCAGTTGAAGATCATGCAGCGCCTTCTGCCGGTCATCTATGGTCCCGGCCCAGGAAGATAAAGTTTCGTCTGCCCCGCCAACGCATGCCCCCTTACCGGCGAAGAGATTTCTCGCCTCGACCAATCTCGACCTGATACGCTGGCGCAGCTCCTCGGTGGCGGCCTTGGTGAAGGTGACAATGAGGATTTTATCGATCGGCACATGCAACTCAACCACGGATCGCAGCACCAGCATGGTTATGGCATAGGTCTTGCCGGTTCCGGCGCTTGCCTCAACGAGAGTGATACCGCGTGCTAATTCCCCGCGGGCCGCATCAAAGAGCTGGAATTCAGTTGACATCGGCAGAGCTCCAGAGCAAACAGAACACGTCCCGACAGAGATCGAGAAATTCCGTGTCAAGAACTTCCTCGGCAACAGTATTGCCATACAGGAGGGCCCACTCCGACTCATAGCCCTTTTCCATTCTCGTCCGATAAACCGCCAGCGCCTTTTCGAGAGGGGCGGAGCGAGATTTCGGGTTGGCCTCCTGCAGGGCGTAGGCGAAAGCCGGTTCGAGAAAAAGCGGCACGGGTCGACAACAGTTCTCGATAAAGAGAGCAATGAGCCGTTCCAGTTCCGGTCCCTCGCTCTGCCTATCAAAACCGATGGTAGAGTCAAGTGCGACGATGCGAGTCACTATGTCGGACTGGTGCTGTCTTGCCACCAGATGGTGGATCCAGCCGGCCAGGAGATCCCGCCCGCGCAACTTGCCGAAGCGAAGAAAGAGGATTCCTTGCTCGTGGAGATTGCCCAAGGTGCCGATTAATCGAGAGTTGCCAAGCGCAATATCGACCGAAAGACCATGCTGCGGTGGCCCCATTTGTTGGGCGTCGGCTCGCTCAAGAAAGGTCACGATCGCTTTTGATTTTTCGGCAAAAGCCAATTCACCCGGAGTAGCGAGCGGCCAGCGCCCTTCGGCGAGAACGTTTGCAAAACCGCTGGATAATCTGTCGGAAAGACCGAGTTGCAGCAATTCCTGATCAACCAGATAGCGCTCAAGCCCGGTTGCCTGGAATACCTCCCGATCACCCGGCAACTCTTGTCCCAAGTCGAGACGAATCCCCATAATATCGCTTATAAAGAACTTTTGCGGACTTGCGGCAAAACGCAGGAAGTTGGCAAGATGCACCGTCGTTGTCTCGACATTCATCCGCCCCTGCCACCATCCTTTTCTTGGCCTCGTTTCCCCCTGCAAGGCCGCTGCTGTTCTGCAAAAATAATCGTTATAGCTGAAGAGGTTTTCACTGCCGCCATCGATAAAATATCGGCTGCTGAAAGGATGCAGCGGATGGTTGATCACCATATCTCTTACGCCGTAAAAGGTTTCAAGAAGTTCGAGAAATTCGCTGACCACCGTCGATGGCGGAATGGGTTCGCCACTCCTGATCGACTGACCGACATAGCTGAGATGGAGATGCGATCTAGCTGCCAGCAGGGCTTCCAGAAACTGGTACCGATCATCGGCTCTTGGGGATCGGTCCCCGGGCCGAAGATCACCGGCCATCAGGTCTAAGGTGTCGTTGCTGTCGGTTTTTGGGAAGACGCCATCGTCAAGACCCAGGAGGCACACCACCTCGAAGGGTATCGATCGCATCGGCAACATGGAGCAAAAGGTCAGTTGGCCCCGCAAAAACCCAGAGCTGGTGCGGCTTTCCCTCGCCGACAGATCAAACCATTCATGTATCACCGGAAAACCGATCAGACTACCATGAAAGGTGCTTATTGATTCGATAGGTTCGGCGAGGATGGTTCGCAACTCCACCAATTCCCGGTCATCGGAATCACCGAACAGCTGTTGTCCGTAATGAAGGAGAAGCACGGACCATTCGGCAAGCGTGCGCTGCACTTGAAAATCCCGGTGGGCCTGTTCAATCACCTCAACAAATCGACAAAGTCCCCCCAGGGGCTGCGCTCCCTTGCCCTCAATATCTGCATAGGGAAGAATCCCGTCTATGAGGTCATCCCCTTCTATGGCGTAACCCATAAGGAGACGCTCAAGCCCCGCCCGCCAGCTGCTCTCGGCAAATTCCGGTAACCCCTCCTCAAGGCGTTGCTGACCGGAGAGGCCCCAGCGGATACCCGAACCGATTATCCATCCCTGCAGGGTGTCAAGATCTGCCGCTGCCAACTGAAACTGGGGATGGATGGTCGGTTGACGCAACAGGTCAAACACCTCGCTCCAGCCGAAGCGTCCGGTGAAAAGATCGAAGAAGGCAAGGAAGGCGGCGATGGTGCTGTTGCGCCTGCGCATGCTGCGATCAGCAATGGAATGTTGGATATCGGCGAAAACGGCGGGAATGAGAGTGGCATACTCCTGGATATCCGGGGCCATGACAATGATTTGTCGCAATTCGAGACTCCTGTCCCGGTGAAGAAGGAGCAGCAGGTGATCTTTCAGCACCTGCAGTTCCCGTAATCTAGAGTGGCATGAAACCACTCGAACGGAATTGTCTCCTTCAATAAGCGCAACCGGTTCACCCGTGACAATCCTGTCATCAAGGAGATCCGTCTGGATTCGCTGAAGCAGCGTTGCGGCAGCGTAATCATCACCTTCGAGAGGTTCATCGTAATTCTCCGACTCTTGGGAAAATTCGACGCCTTCAAGGAGCATATTCTGAAAATCGCGACCTTGCCGACCAAGGGCGGCTAAAAGCGGATGATGCTCTATCGCCTCCTCCGGCTCTGGCTGAGGCTGACCTGCCATCCTCTTGAGCTGCCCCCGCCGACTCTCCACATCGCCCCAATAGTGGCGGCATGGCGACAACAGGAAGAGATGGACATCCATATGACCGGCAAGCCGGTTCAGGTATTCGAGAAAAATCGGCGGCATGGTATGCAGACCGATAACCGAGATACGCTTCGGCAGAAGGTGGGCAAACTCGTCTTCGCCGCTGAGCTTCTTTATCACTCGGCTAAACAACACACCCCTGTGTATGTTTTCCCTGGCGCCATCAAGCAGCCTCCGCCATAAAGCCATCTGCCAGATCTCCGCCGGATGATCTGTGACTCGCTTGCCGCACTCCCATTGACTGAGAAATTCGGGTCGCAATACCTGGTACTGATCAAAGATGTTGGCCAGACGTCGAGCCAGCTGAAAACGCTTGAGATCACCGTTCTCCCCCGACAGATAGTACCTGAGCGGCTGGTACTCCGCAGCCTCCGGATCGCGCAGCAATTCATCGAGGCGCCAGGTCATTGTCTGCCGACTAAAACCGTCGGGACTCATACCAAAACCCAGTTTTTGGGCAATATACCCAAGAAAATCAAGAGGCAGGAAAAACTGAAAATTGCAGAAGCTGCCAAATGTATCAGCCAAGCTCTGGGCTACCATCCTCTCCATTCCCTGACTCTGAATAAGAAAAAGCTCGGCGGCAAAAAAATTCGCCTGCCGATCCCCTTTTTCACCGACAATATAAGCCAGGTGTTGCAATAAATTTTCTGTGCGGTTGGCGGCGTGGAGATAGAACATGGCAGAGAATTTATTGGTGATTTGGCAAAGGATTGGTTGAAGCTTCGGTTCAGGGAGATGAAATCTTCGCCAAACAGATTCTACAGTTTACAGTTCGCATAAGTCCCGTTATTATTTGATACCTGATCCTGTACCTGCATATTCGTAAATGGCAATAAAAAGTCCGGCCAGAATACCGATGGCAAAAAACAGCCGCAGACGCCTATCCCAGGGGATTTTCTCACCCTCCGCCATATACTGCAGAAGGGCAATAATGACGTAGGTGATACCGGCGACATAGGGTGCGGTCTGAACTATCTGCCAAAGCGAGAGCGTTAGAGTTGACTCGATATCTGCTCCCAAACGCAGATTAAAGATGAGATAGAGCGCCGCTGAAAGATACAATGAAACTTTTCCTTGAAGATTTCCCATATGAACTCACTTAATACTCTCTATTTTCCAGGAACGGCAATCCACTCACTGCGCCTGTATCCGATTTTCTTATTATTTCAAAATGTTCATCTCCTTTCCCCGGTGGAAAATCCTCCGCTCGAAAGTGGTAAAGAATCCCCAGATAGTTTCATTAAATCGGGTTTCTGTCAAGTACATACTCCATGCCCGCTGGGCCCGGATAGAAATCGCTTCCTGCGTCTGGTTGCCGACATCAAAAACGGCAAGGATGAATATGCAGCCCAGTTAAGTTCCCTGACCCTGGCGGCCATGACCGTCTCTCCCTCCCAGTCTGAAGATACTGAACGGTCCATTGTCCGCTCCCTCTGCGGCACACAGGAACTCCCGACCGAGACGCGTGAAAAGAAAGAGTTGGAAAAACTCTGGCAGGCCCGGTTGATCCTGGCTATTGGCGAACAACTCGACCAGGAGGAGGAGGAGATTGCTCTGAATCTTGCGGCACTCGAAAATGAGGAGAAGGTGTTGTTCAAAGAGCTTCAAGGAGAAGACGACCAGGAAGATGAGGAAAATCCCTTTGACGAGCTTACCCGACTGGAAGGTTCACTTCGCGTCAATTCGGCCGGCAATGTCAAAAACAGGTATTCAGCCTGGAGAACACTCTTTCTTGCCGGAAGCTTCGTTGAATGCAACACCTTCCTCACCAGGGGTAAGGAAAGCGGAGACATATTGCTGGAGACATACCAACAGCAAACAGGGCAAGAAGCACCACTGCTTGTAAGTCTTGAACTGCCAGCCTTTGTTGGCTGGAACAACGACGAAGCAGGTGCAACGGCACTTGAGTTTACCGCTAAAAATTCGTCTCTTCTTACTACTATGCAAGAGAAATTTGTAGAACTTCTCGAACTGCCGGCCACTCCTGGGCAGCAGTTAGAAGCAACAACTCCGCTGCCGTCTCTGGCAAGTAGATGGGAGAAACAGCTTGCAGTCGATTTCCCGGAAAAACGGTTCGGGAGAATTCCGGTCAGCTTCTATCTCTTTCCGGGCTTTCCCTGTGCAACTCTTGTCGGGAAAGCCTCGGCAACCAACAGCCCGCTGAACAACGGGCTGTTGGCCGTCCTCGGATAAATGGCCAACGGGCGGTCTAACCCGACCTCCGGCTATTTACAACAGGTATAGGGATTAATTGTCAACACCGGGCAGGAGGCTGATCTCACCACCTTGTCGGCGACACTTCCGAACATGATCTTCTCCAGGCCCTTATACCCATGCGTTCCCATGATGATCATATCGGCTTTGATTTCAGCGCCATACTCGACGATTTTTTCAGGAACGTCACCCATGAAAACTTTGTAGCTCAGTTCCTTCACTCCGGCTGCTTCGCAGTATTCCACCATTTCTCCGCAGAACGAGGCCATTTTTGCCTCTGCACTCTCAACAAGTTCTCCTTCAAGAGAAGGTAAAGACATCTGCGGCACGAAAAACCCGGAATAGTCGTCAAAATTCTGCACGACAAACACCAGATGCATCGAGGCCCCGAATTTGCCGGCGATATACGCCGCTGATTCGGCGATTAATCTGGAGTTGTCGGAAAAATCTACAGGTGTTACCACTTTTTTGATTTCATTCATGATGCTCATAATGTCTTCCCCCACTCATGTGCTTGTTTTGGATTCAGTACGAAAGACCCTCGGTCTTTCGCTTATTTTTTATACCAACAAATATGCTTCGTTTTTAAGGCCTAAGATATTTCAAAAAATATCATCCAATTTCTTTCTCTCTTAAGATATTCTCATATCATTTCTGCCGATGCAAGAGACATTTCAGGTGCTCTATGCGACATGAGTGAGCAGCCACAAGCAAAAATGGTTTGACAAAATCAGATGTGACGATATTCTCACAGATAGCCACTTTGTGGTACTTTATACGCCATTCGATCCCCCCACTGAAGGCAGGAACATCGCCATGCTACCAATTTTTCGCTAATCAACCGCAACTCAGAGGCTCACAAGTGATTACAATTAAGGCAATCTCCATCAGTAACAGAAAAGGAACACGCAAAAATAATAAGGATGCAGCCAACCTTATCGCCGACTTCGGTTTGGAAAATGATGCCCATGGCGGCAAATGGCACCGTCAGGTAAGCTTTCTCGCAGAGGAGAGTATCACTACAATGCGGGAGAAAGGACTTGATGTCGTTGCCGGCAATTTTGCAGAAAATATCACCACAGAGGGGGTGGATCTCACCACCCTCGAAGTCGGCAGGCACATGAGGATTGGTGAGGCAGAACTTGTCATATCGCAGCTTGGAAAAATCTGCCATACACGTTGTGCCATCTTCCACCTGGCCGGAGACTGCGTCATGCCCAGAGAAGGTATTTTTGCCGTCGTCCTCCGGGGCGGAACCATCCGGGTCGGAGATAGTATCACGATAGAGAATAAAATATCCGACTCTGCGGCAATAATCGGTAGTAAAGAGACCGAGGCAACCCTCAGCGAGGAATTGCAAAAACTCGTCCAAAAAAAATTTAATCCGGCCTTCATTCGTTTCGACGCCATCACTACCAAGGAGGGCAGAACGCTGGCCGCCATTCTTGAAGATCTCACTACCACCCAGAAAACCACGAAAATCGTAGTCTTTGATCCTTCCGGCAACCTGGGTTTAGCTCTCACCGGATACTCACACAGGGGAAATCGGTCAAACTGTTATCAGCGAGGCGATTCCACCATATTCTATTGCAAAACGATGACCGAATTGACAGGGTTGTAGATTTCTTGTTACTAGTTCAAAGGAATATCGTCGTACCCAGTTGATATAAAAGGCGAAAGCATCCCCTACCTAGTACGGAGAGGAGGGCACATCTTGAGTATTTTCGTTGATAAGGGGTTCGGATATGAAGCCGAGAGGTGCGATTTTTCCGCTTATGATTTTTCTCCCCAGTGAACCCCGATTGTTCCAAGCATAAATTTTTTGTACCCGACGTTTGAGAAACCTGCGGACGCGAACAATCCGGCAAGAGCCTCAGCACTATGAAAATCCATCGTCGATCCGGTTAAGTAGGCATAGGCAGCCTCATCATCGGCGAGCAATCTGCCCAAGATTGGGATACCAAAACGAAAATAGAACCGTACCAGAGGATAGAGAAGATTTTTTTTCGGCGGCGTGGTATCGAGACAGACGACTATTCCACCCGGCTTGAGTACCCGGTAAACTTCACGAAGAACTAGGCCTGCATCATCAACGTTGCGGAGGAGATATCCAAAGGTCACCGAGGCAAAACTGCCATCGGCAAAGGGGAGACAATTGGCGTCACAGGCATGCCAGAAGATGTCTTTATCGGCAAACCGCCTCTTCGCCTCTTTCAGCATATTGAGAGAAAAATCGCCGCCCACAACCCTGGCCTGAGGATGGGTAGCCGACATAAGAGCCGCTATATCACCGGTCCCCGTAGCAAGGTCGAGGGTTCGGCCATTGCCTGGATTACCGGCGACCTTCACGACAAATCTGCGCCACTGCTGATCCTGGCCAAGCGTCATGACCCTGTTCATCAAGTCATAGCGGCCGGCGATGTCATCAAACATCTTCTGTACGCCCGGTCCCTTATTCAAGGCCATCTCCTTCCAGAGATATAAGACAATTGCTGACTTCCATTAACAGGGCGCAAAACCAGGCGTCCTCGGGAAAGGGATAACCTCGCGAATATTTGCCATGCCGGTAACGAACTGAATCAACCGTTCAAACCCAAGTCCGAAACCGGAATGGGGAACGGAACCGTACAGACGGAGGTCGAGATACCACTGATAGTCGGCAAGAGTAATGCCGGCTTCGCTCATCCGGGCCGCAAGGACGTCGTGACGATCCTCGCGCTGACTGCCACCGACTATCTCACCAATGCCTGAAACAAGGATATCCATTGCCGCCACCGTCTTGCCGTCATCGCTTACCCGCATGTAAAATGGTTTAATGGTTGCCGGATAATCGGTAACCGTCAGCGGCTTCTTAAATATCTCCTCTGTCAAATATCGTTCGTGTTCCGATTGCAGATCAAGCCCCCAATTAACGGGGTATTCAAACTGTTTTTTGGCCTTTTTCAAAAGGTCCACCGCCTCAGTATAGGTGATATGGGCAAATTCCTGCTTGGTGACACCTTGCAGCTTCTGCAGCAGGCCTTTTTCGATAAATTTATCGAAAAGCTCCATGTCTTCAGGGCAATGGATCATTGCGTCATCCAGCAGGTACTTGAGCATCTCCTCGGCAATCTGCATGTTGCCACGCAGGTCACAAAATGCCATTTCAGGCTCGATCATCCAGAACTCGGCGAGATGCCGAGAGGTATTTGATTTTTCAGCACGAAATGTCGGACCGAAGGTATAAACGTCGCCGAGCGCCAGGGCATAAACCTCGGCCTGCAACTGGCCGCTGACGGTAAGGCCTGCCGGTCTTCCAAAGAAGTGTTCCTCCTTACTTCCCACCTTACCGGTACTTACCTGAAACATCTCTCCAGCGCCTTCACAGTCACTGGTAGTAATTATCGGAGTATGAATCTGTATAAACCCGCGATCCTGGAAAAATTGATGCACGGCGTAGGATAGCCGCGAGCGAACCCGTCCAACTGCCCCAAGGGCATTGGTTCTTGGCCGGAGATGACTTATTTCTCGAAGAAATTCAAAAGAATGACGCTTTTTTTGCAGAGGATACTTCTCCGGATCAGCTCTGCCGATGACGGTAATTTTTGTGGCGTGCACCTCTACCTCTTGTCCTTTGGCAGGAGATGCCTTCATCTCCCCTTCTACCACCACGCTTGTTCCGGTGGACAATTGGTTGATCTCCGTCTGGTAGTTGTCGAGTCGCTCATCGGCTACGATTTGCAAATTGGCAAGGCAGGAGCCGTCATTCACCTCAATAAAAGAAAAACCACCAGTATCTCTGCGGGTTCGTACCCAGCCGGTGACGACGACCTCATCACCCACCGGTTTTTCCCGGAGGATATTCTTAATACGTGTCTTCATAACCAATCACCTTTCATTTTTTCGAACAATACACCACCATTTCACCATTTCCGGGCAGTTTGGCCGGATCAACACCGGCAAGTTCCGCCAGATGCCTGGCTGCCACTGCGCATTTAAGCATGAGGAGGAAATAGATCTCCCGGTCGACTTCGGACAAACTTTCGAAATTACCCTGACCTTTGGAGATAATCAGGTCGGCCGACTTAAAGATTTGCCCAAATTCTGCTGAGCATTGGCTGAGGACCGTGCCCGGGCATCGCGACCCATTGGAAATAATCCGACTCAACTTGTCAAGTCCAGCAGCACGGGCATCTTCCACCAACGCATCGTTGATTATCGGACCGTCCTTGACTGCAACCGTAATCACCAGATCGTGCCGGAGAAGATATTCAATCAGCAAGCGATCATATACTATTTCCCCACTGTTATCGGCAAGATAAAGTACAGTTGCGCCTTTCTGCAAAGCAGCGATACGGCTCTGAAGTTGCGCGGAGTGGTCGACGGCGAAGGGACTCCTGCGACTTTGATCGAGCGCATTCTCAATATCAACGCTGGCAAAGGCTCCATAATCTATGCAATTGCCGGCAATAACAAAGCGCAGAGCTGTTGTCAATTGGTAAGCGCTGGTCTCAATCTCCCGACGAAGGGCAGGCAATATCTTCAAAGCGCCTCCATTGCTGGTGCTTTTCAATTGACGGTAAGGATCCTCGCAATCGGTAATTTCAGCAATGGCTTGGTAAATCTTTCCGGCATTTGCCGGTGGACTGAGAGTAACATCAAGTTCGGCTACGATTGCAGCAATTTTTTGGACCACACGAATCTGCACTTCCGCCGAGGCTTCGGCAACCCGAGCTACCTGCAACGATTGGCGAATGAAGCAAGGCAGACAGTCAACTTCAGTTCTCATAACAGATATTCCTTACGAACATTAGAAAGAGCTGCAAATACCGAGCTTTTTGCCATTGGTTCATCTTTAAAGAGTTTTTGCAATAAAATACGAACTCTTTCTCGCCTTGTGTCATAGGAGAGAGGGCAAAGATTTTTTACTGGTTGCAACTGCATGTCCCCGGCAATTTGCAACACCTCGGTTTTTTCAAGATACGCTAACGGCCGAACGAGAGCTAGAGAACCGCCAAACAATTCCTGCCGGGGAATCATCGTCGAAATATTACCACTGTAAATGGCATTGAGGAAAAAGGTTTCAATAAGATCATCCTTATGGTGGCCAAGAGCGATCTTGTTAAATCCTCGCTCCCTAGCCAAATCAAAGAGCTGATTACGTCGGTTACGGGCGCAAAGAAAGCAGGTCCTTTCTTCCACACTGATCTTACGTTCAGTAACTATTTCCAGCGTCAGTCCCCAAGGCAGCAGTTGCTCGCCGATGGACGTGACAGGCGCCACCATAGCCGGATCACTCAGCCAGAATCCATGATCGATATGATGCACGGTGATGTTGAAATGAATTGGCGCCTTCTTTTGCCACATCCTCAGCACACAGGCCAGGACAAGACTGTCAACTCCACCGGAAACGGCAACGAGAACGTTGTCTCCTGAAGAAAACATTGAATAATCGTGCATCGCCCGGCCGATTTTTCTATTCAGCCTGGCCGGTAATCGATAACCAATATTCATCCAAGACAAAAACGAAGGGAAACGAAAAATGCAGAAAGCCTACGGTCTACACCGCAGGCTTTATAATAGGAATCGAAAACCTGAGTAACTATTTCAGGTAGGGACAAGTCGCCAGACGTTCGGTAATGCCTTGCTCCACCAACTGTTCGACGCTGACCCATTTAAAGCCCTGTTTCTGCATTTTATCGTAAGATAAAATGTTTTCGAGAAAGGATTCCTGAGTTTCCCGGAAATCAGCCGTCCAGAGCACGGTTCCACTGCTGGCGTGAAGCAACGCCATATGCAGATCGGCGGACGCCGGATCATCGGAGGCATATTCTGTTCCTTCCCGCTGTTTAAACTTCCGAACGGTTGTTACCAGCACTCCGTCGCAGCCGACCTTTTTGCCGATCGCCGCTACCATTCCGAACACACCTCCTGATACCTCGGGAGCAAAAGTAGCTGCCTCACCGGTACTGATAATGCGGACTTTGACATTGCCATTCAGTTCACGGGCCATAATGCCGGTTGCATAGGCCGCCCCATTTTCTAAGGAACGTAGCTGATCATTGCCGATGGTTTCCTCTTTATCTATTGCAGTTCCAGCCGGCATAACAGCAATACAAGACAGTTGTTTCAAGGGAGCTTGGCCTTGATTGCCATCACCGATACCCGCGGAACACGATGCAAGAAATAGAATTGCCAAACAGCAGACAGCGTACATTCTTGATATTTTTTTCACGAAATCACCTTTAGATTAAGTAACGGTACACTCCATGCACTCTTTTAAACGACCAAGACTACAGACATCCTTTAGAGGAGAGCGATCCCATGATCGCTATTCGGACCACCGCCATCTTTAAAGCACGTCCAAAACCTTTAAAGATTGCTTCTATTATATGATGTCCGTTTTCACCATGCAAGAGATCAATATGCAGAGTAAGCCCTGCGTGTTGTGAAACGGCACGGAAAAATTCCTTTGCCAGTACCGTGTCGAACAAACCGATTTTTTGCTCAGCGACCACAATTCCGTAATGAAGAAACGGACGGTTAGAAACATCAACAACAACGCGGGCAAGGGTTTCGTCCATCGGCAAATAACAACTGCCATACCTGGCTATTCCACCTTTATCGGCCAGCGCTTCAGCAATAGCCCTGCCGAGACAGATACCGATATCCTCGACGGAATGATGATCATCCACCTCCGTGTCCCCTTTGCAGCGGATGGATAAGTCAAAAAAACCATGAACAGTAAAAAGAGTCAACATATGGTCGAGAAAGGGAACCCCGGTTTGTATGTCATTAATGCCCGTTCCATCGAGACCCAGTTGAAGTTCAATATCTGTTTCTCGAGTTTTTCGGCAAATCACAGCCTTTCTTGTCGCTGTCATGTGTTTCCTAATCATTTGGTGGTAAGATTAAAAAGACGCCAATTCTCTACATCAAAACAACAAGCTACTCATTGTATACAAATATGCGAGAACATGAAGCATATACAGATATCATATTATCATACCCGAAATGAATGAAACCTTCTCTATTTTTTCGTGACAGTTGGGAAGAAAACAATTATATTAGAAAACTTAGCTCAACTATCTTTTTAATTGACACTCAGTTGCAGACCTTGTATAAACACCCCAGTTTTGATATGAGTAAGCAAAACAAGCGGGAATAACTCAGTGGTAGAGTGCAACCTTGCCAAGGTTGAAGTCGCGAGTTCGAATCTCGTTTCCCGCTCCACTATAAAGTATAAAAGGTTCGACGCTGTTCGGACCTTTTTTTATTAAAAAGACTGACCATTCGAGGGATATAATGAAAACCTATCTTGCCCCAGTCAACGAGATTGAAAAAAAGTGGTACCTTGTCGATGCCGAGAACAAGGTACTTGGCCGTCTGGCCTCTGAGATTGCTAATCGTCTCCGTGGTAAGCATAAACCAACTTTTTCTTCTTTTATTGATAATGGTGATTTTATAATTGTTACCAACGCGGAAAAAGTAGCCCTTACCGGCAACAAGCTTGACGACAAAAAATACTACCGTCACACCGGTTATATGGGCGGTCTGAAGGAAACGTCGGCCAAAGACCTTTTGGTCAAACACCCGACCGATCTGATCATGCACGCTGTACGGGGCATGCTGCCGAAAAACAAGCTTGGTCGCGCTCAACTCAAAAAGCTGAAGATCTACGTCGGCACCAATCATCCTCATGCAGCACAGCAGCCCGCTGCATTAGATATTTAATCTTGGAGAAATAATCATGGCTCAAGATCGTTTTTATGCCACCGGAAAAAGAAAAAATGCCGTTGCCAGGGTTTGGCTTACACCTGGAACCGGCAAAATGATCGTCAACGAAATGGAAGTTGACGCATATTTTGGTCAGATTTTCAAAAATCAACGTATTGTCAAGCCATTTAAGGTTACCGAAACTGCAGATCAGTATGACGTGATTGCCACTTTGCGTGGTGGTGGAAAATCTGCGCAGGCCGACGCCTTATGCCACGGTATTTCCAAGGCATTGCTCGAAACCAACCCGGACAATCGATTGCCGCTCAAGCAATCTGGTCTTATTACCCGCGATCCTCGCATGAAAGAGCGGAAGAAATACGGTCAAAAAGGCGCACGAGCGAAGTTCCAGTTTTCAAAACGCTAATATATATCAAGGCGCTGCGGCTCTTTTTCGAGTCGATCCGGATACAGCAGGGCTTTGTTATTTCATGATTGATTTTTTTAAAGGGAATGACGGTTCAGCCGTTATTCCCTTTTCTTGTTTTTTTAGCCGGTTTCACAAAAATTTTCTTTACCGGGGAGAACACTCATTATGATTAAAGTTGGCATCATCGGGGCATCGGGATACACCGGTGCCGAACTCGCCAGAATACTCTGTAATCACCCTGAAGTTGAAATTACAATTGCCACCTCCCGGCAATACGCCGGCCGCCATCTCTCTGACATCTTTCCAAATCTGCGAGGCAAGGTAAGTATCCTCTGCGAGAACCTCCCAGTGGATGAACTCTGCTTAAGAGCTGATCTTTTTTTTACCGCCGTCCCGCATAAAACAGCAATGGATCTGGTACCGTCTCTCCTCGCCGCCGGTAAAAAGGTCGTCGATCTCTCCGCCGATTTTCGCCTGCACGATGTTGCAGTTTATGAAGAGTGGTATCAACCGCATTCCTCAAGCCACCTGTTGCAAGAAGCCGCCTACGGACTTCCTGAGCTTTATCGGCGCAAAATCGCCGGATGCAGATTGGTTGCCAACCCCGGGTGTTATCCTACTTCTATCATCTTAGGACTTGCCCCGCTTTTAAAAGCAGGGGCCATACAGCCGCAGACAATTATTGCTGATTCCAAGTCGGGAACAACGGGTGCCGGTCGAACCGCCCAGACGGGGACCCTTTTCTGCGAGGTTCATGACGGCTTCCGGCCTTATAAAGTCGGGAGATCGCACAGGCATACCCCTGAAATTGAACAGGAATTGAGCAAACTCGCAGGACAAGCGGTGCAAATCACTTTTACCCCCCATCTCCTCCCCATTGCCAGAGGCATCCTGAGCACTGTGTATGCTTCACTGTCTCCGGGTTTTGCCCAAAAGGATATCACTGAACTCTATCGCCAACAATATGGCTCTGAAGCCTTCATCCGCCTGCTCAAAGACGATGAGTTACCAGCAACGCAATTTGTCAGGGGATCTAACTTCTGTGATATCTCCTTTAGAATTGATACGGCAACACAGAGGATAATAGTCATGTCAGCGATTGATAATATTGTCAAGGGAGCCTCCGGACAGGCCGTTCAAAATATGAATATCATGTGTGGCTTTGCCGAAACCACCGGTCTTGAGATAGTCCCGCTTTTTCCCTGATCCATACCGGCTCATAACTATTCTTTCCCTACATGTCTCCGACAACACGCAATATTAGATTAGTTATCGGCTACGACGGCACCGAATTTAGTGGTTGGCAGCGTCAGAAAAACGGTCGCACCATTCAAGGCGAAATCGAATGTTTTCTCAATCGTATGACGCGAGAGGATATCTTCCTGAATGGTGCTGGACGTACCGACGCAGGTGTCCATGCCGACGGCATGGTCGCTCATTTCCACACCACTTCAGCAATCAGCTGTGAGGATTTTTTACGCGGCCTGAATGCAATGCTCCCAGCTGCCATCAGAATATTCACTGTGGATGAAGTTGATCTCTCTTTCCATGCCCGTTTTTCAGCAATTGGCAAGCAATATCAATATGAAATCTATACCGGCCAAATACAACCTCCACGTCTACGCCTCTATACCTTGCATATCACCTGCCGCCTTGACTTTATTGCTATACGGAAATGCCTTGCCACATTAAAAGGGATCCACGATTTTTCTTCTTTTGAAAACAGTGGGTCACGGGACAAGGAAACATGTTCGGGGCGCGGTGCTGTTCGAACAATCCATGAAGCACGACTTGTAGAAACCAGCAGCGATTTTTTCTCTCTGAACTTTCATGGAGATGGTTTTTTGCGCAATATGATACGCAACCTTGTAGGCACTTTGCTTGAGGCAGGAAAAAGGAAGATCACACCAGAGGAATTTGCTGCGATACTTGCCGCCAGAGACAGAACCACTGCAGGCCCTACTGCAGCCGCTCATGGCTTATGGTTGAAGAAGGTATTCTACTGATTACTGAAGGACTGTCAGCACCGCAGCAACTGCTCTCACACTTCAATGAAGTATTTGTCAGAGTACCTTTTTACGCAGTTGTCTTGCCAAGCTATTCATTGCCGACAACTCAGTTGATTTTCTTTAGGGCAGAGTGTCTGGCCAAAAGGGATTGCAGTTTCCAGGGTGAAGAAAGGCACACTCGAGAATCATCGCAGATAGACATAACATCACAGAAAGCAAGAAATTCGGTTAGGGCTTCGCTAATCACCGTATCCTTTCTCTGGATGATTTTCAGCTGCCGCTTCATATCCAGGCCTTCAATCTTCAACCCCTTCAACCATCCGTTTTCGGCTTCTCGACATATACACAATGCCGAAAGACAAGTTATACCTGCACCGGATTCAACGGCTCTCTTCACCGCTTCCGGATGTCCCATTTCCATAACCACATGTACTTCTTCCATGTACTTACCGAACCGCTCGCTAATAGTAGCAGCGGTACCCGATCCGGTTTCCCGCATAATCCATTTCTTGCCTTTAAGATCACGGTTAATATCGAATACTTCATTATGAGCAAGAGGATCCGTAGGACCACACAGTACAAGGAGCTCGTCTTCAAACCAAGGCCGCCAAAGGATTTCGTCGCTACCAGAAAGTGGTCCCTCAACAAATCCTATATCCATTTCTTTGTCGAGTACCAGCTGTTCAGCATGCTTGGTATTGAATACCAGCATATTGACATGCACATTGGGATGCACTCGCTTGAATGCCCCAACAAGATAAGGGAGTATGTAATTTCCTAAGGTTGTACTGGCCACCACTTCGATGCGGCCATCGAGTTTGTCATTTCGTTCAGACATAACGGTTTCGATATTCCCAACCTGACAAATAATGTCTTTCGATAGCGGTAGAAGAAATCTTCCGCGAGCATTGAGCAGCAGACTTCTCCCATGCCTGTCAAAAAGCGAGCCACCAAGCTGATTTTCAAGTTCAGCAAGTGCCATACTGACCGCAGATTGGGTGACAAACAGCTTTTTACTGGCTTTTGTCACTTGAGCAGTTTCAGCAACAGCGATAAATATTTCTAATTGTCTTAAGGTGATAGACATAACACATCTCCAAGCACCGATTTATAGTTATCAATAATTCTCTTTTGCAAGTATACCCTAACTTAAGGCACTATATCATTTATGGTTATATTAACAAGCAACTTTTTTCATCAAGCATTCCAAACCAATAGGAACAGGCCTCAGTCTACTCTTGTATAAAATAAAATGAATTTGCTGTTGACACGATCTGAACAATTCTTTAAGTTAGCTGCCGACTAAGCAAGATGAAGGTATGTCAACCAGTATGATGTAACTTGTCGGCATTGCGAGTATTCAATGCATGCACAAAGGGGAATCACGTATGGAACATCTATTCAGTGCTTTTCAATATCAGGAGCATGTCCTCTGGATCGCAGCTTTCACTCTCGGGGGATTATCCTTCGCTCTTGGTCCTATTGCCATTGTTTATTTGTTCATGCCACTCAAAACTCGGCAATTGAGCAATAAAGCCCAGCAATTTATCGAATGTGGTATGGATCCTATTGGAGACAGCTGGATTCGATACGGAGTAGTCTTCTATCTTTATGCCCTCATTTTTCTAGCTTTCGATGTAGACGTTCTCTTTCTTTTTCCTGTTGCTACTGTTTATAACGATGCGTTTTTCGCATCCTCTATACGCGATTTTGTTGAAATAGTCCTTTTTGTCGGAATATTGTCACTCGCAATAGTTTATGCATGGATTAAGGGAGTATTTAAGTGGGAACGGAAAACATTCCTTCGTCGGTAGTTCAATTCGCCCTCGCAGACAAACTTATTAACATCGGAAGGGTAAATTCTTTTTGGCCCCTCACCTTTGGCATAGCGTGCTGCGCCATCGAGATGATGGCCACCGGTTGTGCTCGTTTCGATATGTCCCGTTTTGGCGCAGAGGTTTTTCGTCCCTCCGCTCGACAAAGTGACGTTATGATTGTCGCCGGGACCATTACCAAAAAAATGATGCCGGGCATTAAAACTCTCTATGACCAAATGCCCGAACCAAAATGGGTTATGGCGTTGGGTAATTGTGCCATTTCCGGCGGGCCTTTTGCTTTTGAGGGTCAATACAGCATTGTTTTAGGTGCGGATCAGTTCCTTCCTGTCGATGTCTATATCCCCGGATGCCCTCCACGCCCCGAAGCTCTTTTGCAGGGAATAATTGAACTTGAGCATTTGGTATCAGACTGGAAAAGGTGGAAGAACCCAGAAGCCGCATGATTTTTTCACACCACGGTATACCCATTCCCCGTCTGATAAGGGTTTCAGGAAATACCTCTTGGAGCATAGAAAATGATTTGTGAAAAGTTAAAATTGACTCTGCAGAGTCTCTTCCCCGGGCCTACCCCAGAGCCTATCGAGATGCAATCTGTCGAGGATGACCAAGGGAAAAAGGCAAAACCTCCTGAAGCTCCACGACAAAACGGCCTGTTGGAAAGAGATTATTCCGTCCATGGTTACCACCTAGATGCCCAGGTCTCTCCAGCACAGCTCATTGCCGCAGTTACAATTATTGACGAAGCAGAATTTTTTATCGAAAGCATTACCGGCGTTGACTGGATTAAAGACGGCCAACTTGAGATTGTTTACGATTTTAGCCGTTATGATTTTGACCTCTGCCGAGTAGTCATCCGTACAAGAGTTGATCGTCAATGCCCGGTAGTTCCCACAATAACGGAGATTTACCCAGGGGCAAACTGGCATGAACGAGAAACCCATGACTTTTTTGGCATCAAATTCGATGGCCACCCCCACCTCATTCCTCTCCTCCTTCCTGAAGATGCAGATTTCCATCCACTCTTAAAGGATTTCAAGGCATGAATTCTCCAATAATGCTTCAACCTGACGAGACCTTTATTCTCAACGTTGGCCCCCAGCACCCCGCAACACATGGGGTATTGCGAGTCAAAATGGAAATGAACGGGGAATATATCGTCAACGCCGAGACAGTTATCGGCTACATTCACCGTATGCATGAAAAAATGGGCGAACTGAAGACCTATCCACAGTTCCTCATGAACCTCAGCCGGATGGACTATCTCGGGGCTCTCGGTTACAGCCACGGCCATGTGCTCCTTGTGGAAAAGGCATCGGGAATTGTCGTCCCCGAACGTGCTGAATATATCCGGGCAATAATGGTAGAGCTCAACCGAATCGCTTCGCATCTCTTCTGGTTCGGGGCCTTTGTTATGGACCTTGGAGGCTTCAGCCCACTTATGTACGCCCTGCAGGATCGGGAACACATCCTTGACATGCTCGAAGCAGTGACCGGATCGCGCCTCACTTATTGCTATTTTCGATTCGGCGGCCTGTACAACGACGTCGATGATGATTTTATCACCGCAGCCAGGCGATTTATTCCCCGAATGCGGAAATCTATGAAAAAGTACCACAAGTTGGTTACGGGCAATATTATTTTCCACAAGAGGCTTGAAGGCATTGCTCCCCTCAGCAAGGAAATGTGCCGAAAATATGGGGCATCAAGTGCTGTAGCCAGAGGTTCCGGGATCAATTTCGATGTTCGAAAAAATGAACCATATTCAGTATATCCGGAGTTTGATTTTGACGTTCCCGTTTACCACGAATGTGATTCTCTTGCCAGATACAATGTCCGTATGGATGAAATTGAACAGTCACTCCGCATTATCGAACAAGGTCTTGATAAACTTCCGGGCGGGCCAATCATGCCCGACAAAAAACCAAAACTCATCAAGCCTCCAGCAGGGGATTATTACCAGGCGGTCGAAACAGCGCGAGGGAGTTTTGGCATCCGCCTAGTCAGCGATGGTGGCAAAAATCCCTATCGATTGAAATTGCGGTCTCCGACCTACTCAAATATGCACCTTTTTGATGAAGCATGCCGCGGTATGATGATTATGGATGCCTTGGCGTTCATGGGAAGTCTTGATCTGGTAATTCCCGAGATAGACAGATAAGAGGAAATCTTATGCGATTAACACTACTCAATGTCATTGTAGCCGTTGTGATTGCTATTGCTTTCGCAGCTCTCAATGCAGCGTATCTGGTCTGGGCAGAACGAAGGGGCGCAGGACGCATTCAGAGGCGACCGGGCCCCAATATTAACGGTCCTTTCGGCTTGCTCCAGCCACCACTCGACGGAATTAAGTTGATGGCCAAACAACTTACAATTCCCGGCGGCGCCGATAAAATAATGTTCATAACCGCACCGGTGCTGGCCATGTTTCCGGCCATCATGAGTTTCGTGACAATACCCTTCAGCGATAGCATCGTTGCCAAAAACATGAATGTTGGCATCTTGATGATTTTCGCTTTCGCCTCCATGGGAAGCATGTCTTTGCTCTTTGCCGGCTGGAGTTCACGGAACAAGTACTCAATGATGTCTTCCGTCCGTGCGGTTTCGCAGGCGGTGGCATATGAAATCCCCATGCTCATCACGGCGATAACCGTAGTAATGATCGCCGGCTCTACCGATCTCATGGAAATCGTCCACCAGCAAAGCAGATCTTTTCTGCATTGGAATATTTTCCCGCTGCTCGGCAAGTCGCACAATATACTTATGCCCTTCTCTTTTCTTATCTTTTTTATCTGCACCCTCGCTGAGACCAACCGAGCCCCCTTCGATCTTGGAGAGGCGGAGAGTGAATTGGTGGCCGGTTTTCATACCGAATACGGCAGCATGGGCTTCGGGCTTTTTTTCATGGGAGAATACGCCAATATCGTCATCGGCTCCTGTATGACTACCATCCTCTTTCTTGGTGGCTGGGCCTGCCCCTTTGGCCTCTTTCCCGGAGTCTGGTGGTTTATCCTGAAATTGTATCTGCTGATCGCGACCTTTATTTGGATACGCTGGACCTTTCCACGTACGACCATTTATGGACTGCTGAATCTCAGCTGGAAAATTCTCATTCCTCTTTCCTTGTTCAACCTGCTGTTCACTGCGGGACTTATTAAGGTGTTTTGAGATGGTCACATACTTTACTGAGATTTATACCGGACTGATAAGCCTGTTCATAGGCATGGGGATCACCTTTAAAGAATTTTTCAAACCGACTGTTACCGTTGCCTATCCCTACGAAACCCTGACTATGTCCGCAAGATACAGGGGCCATATTGAACTGGTAGAAGATGAAGAAGGGAAGCCTCAATGTGTAGTCTGCGGTCTTTGCGAAAAGGCCTGTCCTTCTAACTGCATTTCTGTTGCCGGTGAAAAGCCGGAGGGAGGTAAGAAAAAAGTCCTTACCAAGTATCTCCTTGACTTCACTAAATGTTCCCTCTGTGGTTCATGCGTTGAATCATGCAGTTTTGGCGCCATTGATTTTTCCAAAGAATACAATTTGGCAAGCACCAGAAAAGAAGATTTTTACTTCGATCTTCTGAAACGTCTTGAGGAGAGGAACAAATGAATCTTTCTTCCCTTTATTCCCCCGCCTTATTGAGTGTTGACGGAATGGTAGGAGTTGTTTTCCTTATACTTATAGGAATAACTTTTGTCGGTGGTTTAATCGCCTGTAACTCTGACAGACTTGTTCGCTCAGTCGCTGGGTTGGTCGTATGCTTTGTCGGTGTTGCCGGCTTATATTTTTTCCTTAATTCTCCGTTTGTAGCCATGATGCAGATCCTTATATATGTCGGTGCAGTGGCTGTTACTATTTCCTTTGCCATCATGCTTGCCGACCCTGAAGAAAAGAGAAAGATTGGGCCCTCAAGCATTCTTGCCGGACCGCTCGGTTTTATAACTGCCGCGCTCATCACCGGAGGTTTTGCAGTACTAGCCCTGAAAACAGAGTGGACCGTCCATGAAAAACTCAATGACGGCTCGATGAAGAGCATAGGATTGCAACTTCTGACCGACTATTCAATGGTCTTTGAAGTGGTCTCCATCGTGCTGCTTATTGCGATACTCGGAGCATTAGTAATTGCTCGAGAAGGGAGGGAAAACTGATGTGGTTATTTGGACTTTATAACGAACTGAACACGTTCCTCATCATCGGCGCGGTGCTTTTCGGCATGGGAATATACGGAATGATAACCCGCCGAACGTTGATCGGCATGCTTATCGCAGCAGAACTAATTCTCGCCGGGTCATCCGTCAATTTTATGGCGTTCAACAGGTTTACCGCACCTGACCCGGTGACCGGACAAGTATTCACCCTATTCATTATGGCCATTGCTGCCGCAGAAGCCGCCATCGGTCTCAGTATTATCATTGCCGTCTATGGTCACTTCAAATCGATCGACGCGGAAGATACCGCCAAACTTAAAGGTTAGTCATGGAGCCCTCGGGAATGGATTACAAATTGCTTTTAGCTCTGCTCATTCCACTTATCGGCACATTAGGGGTAATGATCAAAGGGGACAAGGAAAACATCAGGGAGGGGATTTCTTGCGTTTCTTCTCTTCTACTTTTGTTGGTTGTCGGCTCGATGGTTCCGGAGGTATGGCACGGCAATACACTAAAATTCCATATGTTTTCTATCATAAAAGGCGTTTCTGTAACGCTGCGAGCCGATTCGATGTCGATGATCTTCGCCCTCGTCGCTTCGTCTCTCTGGACAATTGCCGTTTTTTATTCCATGGGCTACATGCGCGGACTTAAAGAACATGCACAAACCCGATTTAATGCCTGTTTTGCTCTTGCCATCTTCGGCGCAATAGGTGTTGCTTTTTCTGACAATCTTTTCACTATGTATCTCTTTTACGAGATTGTCTCGGTCTGCACCTACCCCTTGGTTGCCCACCATCAGGATGATGAGGGTTACAACGGTGGACGAAAGTATCTTGTCTACCTCACCGCCACAGCCAAGGCCTTTCTCTTGCCGGCGATGATCCTCATTTACGTTCTTACCGGCACTCTGGATTTTGCCCCTAACATTTCTGCCGGCATTTTCCCTCAAGGAGTTAAATCAGCACTGGTCATCATGCTGTATATATTTTGCATTTTTGGTTTTGCAAAAAACGGCATCATGCCTTTTCACCATTGGTTACCAGGAGCTATGGTTGCCCCCACTCCGGTTTCCGCCTTGCTGCATGCTGTAGCCGTCGTTAAAGTCGGTGTATTCTGTACTACGAGAGTCATGCTCTATATTTTTGGCACCGACACCATGCACACTCTCAACCTTGGCATTCCAACCGCATATTTTGTTGGCTTCACCGTCATTGCCGCCTCAATTATTGCTCTTTCTAAGGATAATCTCAAAGCTCGGCTCGCATACTCTACCGTCAGCCAACTTTCCTACATCGTCATGGGGGTTGCACTTCTTACCGAACCAGGCATTCAAGGTGGATTGATCCATATCGTCAACCACGGCTTTTCCAAAATCACCCTGTTCTTCTGTGCCGGTGCTATCTATGTGGTAACCCATAAGAAAAACATTTCTGAAATGGAGGGACTCGGCAAGAGTATGCCCTTTACCTTTGGGGCCTTTGCCATTGCTTCCCTCAGTATGATCGGCGCTCCACCTGTCGCCGGTTTCATCACCAAATGGAATCTTCTCATCGGCTCTGTTCAGGCACATCAGCTTGGTATACTCCTCATTCTTATTACCAGCACCTTGCTCAACGCTGCCTACTTTGCCCCGATAACCTACAAGGCGTTTTTTGGTAAACGCCCGGCCAACGAACCCTTCGCTGGAATTAAAGAGGCACCCTTAGCGATGTTGATTCCAATACTTATCGCTTGTTTAATATCTGTAATAATAGGCATTTTCCCTGGTTTTATGATGCATTTTGTAAAGGTGGTGACAGGATGATTACTCAACTCATCGATTACCTACAAGATCGATTGCCAACTGTGAAGGTGCTCAGCGCCATCGCCGTTGCCGTCATGCTGGTTTGGACAATTGTTGGCGTTGACACCAGCCATGCGCACACATGGATGGAGGTAAACATTCCCGGTTTCTGGGCGATATTTACTCTTCTCGCCTGCCTTGTACTCATCTTCTTCACTAAGTGGTTTGGCAATAGTGGAATCATGACCCGAGAGGATTACTATGACGACTAGTTTTATTCATCCGGCCCTGATATTGATATGTGGCGCCTTGATTCTGCCTTTTATCAAAGAGCCGTTTCGAAAACTCTATCTCTGCAGCGTGCCTCTCCTGACCTTTTTGGATGTAATATTTCTTAATTGGCATCCCGGTGTGTACGGAGTGGTCCCTTTCATGGGTGATTGGACTCTTACTTTCGGCCGGGTTGATAATCTTTCGATGATTTTTGGCTTCATCATGGCCCTGATGGCGATTATTGGCACAGTATACGGTCTTCATGTCCGTGATAACTGGCAACACATTGCCGCCTGGTTCTATGTCGCTGGAAGCCTGGGGGTTATCTATAGTGGTGATTATCTGGTTCTCTTCCTGTTTTGGGAAATGATGGCTTTTGCCTCCACTTTCTTGATCTGGTTCAACAGCGATAAAGGGGCCCTTGCCGCAGGTTACCGATACCTTCTCGTCCACACTTTCGGTGGCGTTCTTTTGTTGCTTGGATTCGTCCTGCGCTACCAAGCAACCGGAGACCTCTCCTTCGTCCAACTTGATGAACATAATACTCAACTCTTTACTTGGTTGATTATGGCCGGGTTGATGTTGAATGCCGCCGTTCCACCGCTGCATTCCTGGTTGCCGGATGCCTACAGCAAAGCGACGGTTACCGGGGCAGTCTTCATGTGTGCCTTTACTACTAAAACTGCGGTCTACACCCTTGCTCGGGCTTTTGCCGGTTTTGATATTCTCATAGTTCTGGGTGTAATCATGGCCATCTACGGCATTGTTTATGCCATGATGGAAAACGACATTCGCAAATTACTCGGTTGGGAAATTGTTAGTCAGGTTGGATACATGGTTGCGGGAGTCGGCATCGGTACCGCTCTTGCTATTAATGGTACCTGTGCCCACGCCTTCGCCCACATTCTTTATAAAGGCCTCTTGTTTATGGCTGCCGGTGCAGTGATCCACAGCACCGGAAAAAGCAAATTCACTGAACTGGGCGGTCTTTACCGGAAGATGCCCAACACCTTAGTCTTTATGGTCATCGGTGGAATCTCCGTCTCTGCTTTTCCGCTTTTTTCCGGTTTCGTCTCCAAATCAATGATTATCACCGCTAGTTTTGAATCACATTTCGTTTTAGCTGGTTTTCTCCTCACCTTAGTATCGATTGGCACCTTCCTTGTTGCCGGACTCCGTCTTCCCTACCTTATCTTTTTCGGTGAGGACCGATGCAGTGACGAAACTCGAACCAAAGCCCAAGACCCACCCTGGAATATGCATTTGGCTATGACAGCAGCGGCTTTTTTATGTTTTCTGGTCGGTTCGTATCTCCCCTTTCTTTATAATATGCTTCCCAACCCGGAGGTTACCTACCATCCTTACGGGTCTTATCACCTGAGTGAGACACTGCAAATCCTTGCCTTCACCGCTATCGCTTTTATTTTCCTAAAACATAAACTTGGTGCGAAAGCCACCATCAGCCTTGATCTTGACTGGTTTTACCGAATGGGTGGTCGTGGCTTCCTCTGGCTGGCTAAAAACCCCATTCAATGGGTAGATACCGTATGGGGTGTAGCCTACCGTGTTGTCGGACTCTATTCACTCATGGTTGTTGCCAAGTTTTGGTCGTGGTTTGACTGGCATGGAATAGACGGGGTTGTCGATGGCTCCGCTAAATGTGTACTGGCCTTCGGCCGAAGAATTACCGTCGTTTTACAAAAGGGGCATATCCAGCAGACAATTTATTTTTCGGTCACCTTTGCCGCTCTTCTTCTCATTTCCTATGTCTGCTTATAAACCCTATTGAACTCAAGGATCACTGGTAATGGATCAACTACTGATGAACTCCGGCTTCCCCCTTCTGAGTGTGCTCATATTTTTGCCTCTGGCAGGAGCCCTGTTGCTTGTCTTTATTAAAAACGAGCAGCTGTGCCGTTACCTCGCGTTGGTTGTCACCAGTATTGTGGCATTGCTCTCACTTCGTTTAATCTCCGGTTTCGATATCACCACTGGTAAGTTCCAGTTTGTCGAGAAGCACAGCTGGATTGAGTCTTTTAATATTAACTATATCGTTGGGGTCGATGGCATCTCCATCCTCTTGATTCTTCTTACAACTCTTATCATGCCCTTTTGTGTCCTGGCATCTTGGAATTACATTAAGACAAGGGTTCAAACCTTTATGGCCTGCCTGCTGATCATGGAAACAGCAATGATCGGCGTTTTTATGGCACTTGATTTTGTTCTTTTTTATATATTATGGGAGGCAATGCTCATCCCCATGTATTTCCTCATAGGAATCTGGGGTGGACCGAGAAAAATTTATGCCTCCATAAAATTCTTCCTCTACACTCTTGCAGGCTCCATCCTTCTGCTGGTTGGTATCATTTGGCTCTACGTTACCAACAACTACAGTTTTTTTATTCCAGATATGATGTGGCAAAACTATCCCATAAACGCCCAAATCTATCTTTTTCTGGCTTTCTTTCTCGCTTTTGCAATTAAAGTTCCGATGTTTCCATTCCATACCTGGCTACCAGCCGCACACGTCGAAGCGCCAACTGCGGGTTCGGTAATCCTTGCCAGTATCTTGCTAAAAATGGGCACCTATGGATTTCTTCGCTTTGCCTTACCAATCACGCCTGAAGCAACCTCAATCCTCATGCCCTACGTCCTCTGGCTTTCTATCGCCGGCATTATTTATGGCGGCTTTACCGCTCTTGCCCAGAGCGACATGAAAAAGCTAATTGCTTACTCATCCGTTGGCCACATGGGTTTCGTAACTCTTGGTATTTTTGTACTTAATAGCAGTGGAATCGAAGGGGCAATTCTCCAGATGGTCAACCATGGCATAACAACCGGTGCTTTATTCCTCTGTGTCGGAATGATCTATGAGAGAACTCATAGCAGGGAATTACGTTCGGCCACCGGAGTGGGCAAGTATATGCCGATTTACATCACTTTTCTCGCCTTCTTCTCCTTGTCGTCTTTTGGCTTTCCTGGAACAAACAGCTTCGTTGGTGAATTCATGATCATCGCTGGCGCCTTTCAGTTCAACACTGACCTCCACCAATTTCCAACTCTCGCCTTGGCATCCATTCCCGGTGCAGTGCTGGCCGCAGCCTATATGTTACGCATGCTGCAGAAAATTATTTGGGGTGGCACAAACAATCCTGATCAATCATGGATAACCGACCTTAATCTACGAGAGATAGTTGTTCTTGCACCGTTTCTGTTTTTTGTTTTCTGGATCGGTTTAGGCCCACAGCCCTTCATAGACTTGATGCATACAAGCGTGACCCAGCTTCTTCAGCAGTTTGATGCTCATCAGGCACATTCGATTGCAGCAGCAGGATCACTCATCCAGTAAGAGTATAACTAACAACGACCGCGTAAGGGTAACACAATGCTATTCCTCCCCGAATTAACACTGTTAGGAGTTGGCCTGGTTTTTTTCTTCCTGAGTTTAGGTGAACCGAGCAGCGCTAAGGTTAAAAATGTAGCTATTACCCTTTCCGCCCTCGTAGTTCTCGTCACCCTAATCTGTCTAAAGAGTGAAGGTGAGCTCTTCTACAAAGTATATCGAATCGATTTTTTCTCCCAGCTCTTCAAATTTCTCATTGCTCTGGCAACACTGATAGTTCTTGTTTTCAGCGACCAGCTTGAGAGTGTCAAAGCAAAAATCCAGGCAGAATACTACCTTTTCTTATTTATGGCTGTTTTAGGTCTCATGATGCTTGTTTCAAGTGTTGAACTTCTGGCAATCTTCGTATCATTAGAATTATCCTCCTTTGCGGTCTATATAATGGTACCGCTACGCAACAACACGAGTGCTGCCGGTTCACAGGTTGAGGCAGGTATCAAATACTTATTATTTGGGGTCATGGCGACCGGCTTCATGCTTTTCGGCATGAGCTATATCTTTGGTCTTACAGGCTCCACTCAGCTTTTTGTCATTGCAGAAAAACTCAATTTGACCTATTCCCAACCTGCGGCAGTGGTGGCAATTGTATTGGTACTTGCTGGATTTTTCTACAAATTGGCACTTTTCCCTCTGCACTTCTGGGTGCCTGACGTCTATGAAGGAGCTGCCAATGAAACCACTGCTTTTATCGCCGCAGTACCCAAACTTGCGGCTGTTGCTCTCCTGATTCGTATAGTAACTCTTATCAATGCTGAAACGGAAGTTATAGTTAATATCCTAGTGAGTTGCGCTTTGCTCTCTATGTTTTATGGCAACCTCTCCGCCCTTGTCCAAAAAGACGCTAAGCGCCTTTTGGGATTTTCCGGTATTGCCCATGCCGGTTTCGTTCTCGTCGGCCTGCTTACCTTGGAAACAACAGGCTACGCTACGGCAATGTATTATATTATTGGTTATGTTTTCATGAATCTCGCTTGCTTTCTGGTTATATGTACTGTTTCGGATAAAGGCGGCAATGTAGCGATTGATGATTTTACCGGCCTTCATAAAAGGGCTCCCCTTCTGGCCATCACTTTAACTGTTGGGCTTTTTGCCCTTGCCGGTATTCCACCATTTGTCGGTTTTGCCGGAAAATTTCTATTGCTTCTTGGTGCTTTCAAACAGGGGCATATTTTGCTGGTCATCTTGGCCGCATTGAACACCGCTATCGCTATTTACTATTATCTATCCATTGTCAGAGTTACATTTTGTACAGATTCTGAAGATCGAGGTACTATCTTTTCAAACAGAAAAACCGATGTGCTCTCTGTGCTTCTCATTGTGATAATTATCGTAATGGGCGTGGCGCCCTCTAAATTTATCGAACTTACCACTACTGCCGTTCAAGCGGTCATGTAGACCCTCTTGTCTTTTCTGGACAACGGTTCCAAGTTGTTTTGATATAAATTTAAGTTCTAGGTGATCTTGCTTCCTACCTAAAAATTCCTCCAGACAGTTGTTTATACAAACACTTCCTGGAGGGTGCATGCTCTTTCCATATCGCCAATATTCTCCTAGAGGGCCCCTTCTTGCGACAATTTTATCAGGAGTTTCGGAGATAATCCCTCCCCGCCCAGCAATTCTCTTTAACATCAATATGTTGCGCCAGTCAATCATGTAAGACCCTACTGATATTATGTTTGCAAGGCGCATTTTCACATCAACACCGATTTTCGCGTCCAGTTTAACCGACACAGACGATAACGCCGGGTGCCAGTGCCAGCCAGGTCAGTTGAACTGTAAGGCTATTTTTGCCCCATCAAGCCAGGGAACTTCGCAAGGCAGATTTTGCCAGGCAACAGCCCGTAAGATGGGGTTATGGGCACATTTTGAAAAGGTCACCTTTATATTATCGCCACGCACTTCAATGTTGCCCCCGCCTTTGACAAAGTTCCGAAAGATCTTGGCGGCGTCGCAATCCTCAAAGCCTCGAAGCTGCTGTGCCAGCCGGCTGTACAGCGTGTCCGCGATCATAGTCATCACTACATCGAAGTGGATTTTAGTCAAGATCGGGGAAGAAAGGGCGTTAAGATGGAAAAACTTGATGGCCTCGGCAATACCGTTTTCAACGCGCCAGCGCCGGGCATAGTTGCCGACCACCAATTCCACGGGGGTCTCGGAGTCATTGGTAATCAGGAAGGCTGGCTTTTCGTGGCCATTACCACGCACAATGATCTGTCGCAGTTCTCCCTCGTAACCGCGGAGTTCGATTGTGGACACGTGAACCATCGGATGGGGATATTTGCGTTTATCGTGCGGAATATTGATCCGTGTCCAGGGTTCGATCTGCGCTACTTCCTCAACCAGTTTATGTCCGCGGCGCCGCAGGGTGATAAACTTGATCTTCTGACGGTTAAGTTCGGAGAGGTTTTCATACGTGGTGAGTTTGGAGTCAAAAATAAAGGTGGACTGCATTGGTTGGCTGACGCCCTGCCAGAAGGAAAGAAATGGAAGTATCTGGTCGTCAGCCTCATCGCGCTGAATATCGGCGGCGGAATACAGCATGAGTTTGCTCTGCGCATCCTGAGCGATGAGAGTCAACGCCCCTTTCATCCGCTTTCCCCTGGCGCCGGCCCAGTGTTCTTCCAGCACTGATTCGTCGCCAAAGTGCGGGATGGTGTGAAAATCGAGATTGACTATGCGGCCATCGCAAAGACCGAGCCGGAGAACATGACGGATAAAGGCGTCCTGCAGTCGCAGTAGATGCGCGGCGTCGAGTGAATAGGAGTAGGTTGATAGTGCCGTGCACTTCGGCAGTACATTGAGCCCAGCGAAAAGCCCCAGACCTTGGTCGAAGACATGCTCCCCTACATGAGCGTACCGCTCGGTACCGAGGAGTTTGAGGCCAAGAAAAGACAGAAAATAGTTCATGGCCGAAATGCTCTTGTTGCCGGGAAGATTGGCAGCCCAAACCACTTCATCGAGGCGAAGCTGGGCGATGAACGGAGCAAAAAGAAACACCCCGGCTCCGGCAGATGTCATCCGCAGCCTTCTGCATGCTCGGCAAAGTTGGCCGCTTTCCGATAGTATTGAGCAGCCTTCTGCTTTTCCCCCTGTGCCTCAAAGACCTCAGCGTATCTGTGCAACCCATCGATCTGGTCGGGGTATTGTTCCAAGAGTCGTTGGCAAATCTCCTCAGCCTGAACAAATTTTTTCTGTTTGATCAAGGCCGGGACCTGATTTGATAAATCATTCAAATCAGTGTAAACGAAGGTTCCCTCCTGCTGAGGTTGGGGGATATTTTGACAGCATTTCTTATATTTTTTGCCACTGCCACAAGGGCAGGGTTCATTTCGTCCGATTTTGTTCATATGCAGATCCGCTATCCTATAGAATTAACAATAGAAGAATACCTGGAGCAAGAAGCCTGGGTGCAGGTAAACTTGCTCTGCTGTCCCTTTCATCCTGAAGGCGGCTGCGGTTTGGCAAGGCACGGCACCTACCCCAGGAAGTTTCCCGAGTACTGCTTGGTAGCCCGATGGTACTGTCCCAGGGCCCACTGCACCATCAGCCTGCTCCCGGATTTTTTTGCCTCTCGTTTTCCTGGAACTTTAGACGAAGTCGAGCAAACCGTCAACATTGCCCAATCATGTGCAAGTTGGGAGGCGGCGGCGGAAGCATTACGGCCGGACATCAGCCTTCCGGCCGGTCTCCGCTGGTTGAGAAGAAGGGTTCAGTATGTGAGGGAAGTATTGACCATTTTGGCAGGCCTGCTTGTCACCAAGTGCGCACCTGAGTTGGAAGAATTTCGCAAGAAATACCACGCGGACCGTGTTTTGACCCGACTTCGGGAGATTGCCGAAGAGCATCTCCCCGCCCTACCGCCGATTGTCGGATTTGGCCCCCGCTTCCGTGGCCGGTATTGTCCTTTGCCTTGTTCCAACAACCGAAGGGGACTGTCAATGGACTGAGCATCATGTAGAAATTCCTCCATCAAGTAATCTCAAAAGAGAAATGGAGGATTCTATGGTCAGAAACGATTTCAACGAAGAAGTGGCCTTGTTCCGCTACGGGGTGATTGTCGATTTTGTCAATCTTCCCCCGGGGACAAAGGGGCTTTATGCCCAGATCAAAAAGAAAGCGGAACAGCGGTATACGATACCGGGGTCGAGGCGGACGAAGGTAGCCGAGGAGACCATCAGGTCGTGGCTGAAAAAATACCGCAAGGGTGGATTTGATGCCTTACAACCGAAAACCCGCATGGATAAAGGAAAGGCAAGAAGACTTCCTCAGGAAGTTGCGGATGTACTGCTTACGGTGAAAGAGGAAAACCCAGAGCTTACTGTGCCGCTGGTAATCAAAAAGGCCAGGGCATCCGGCCGGGTAGCCGGAAATATCCATCTGCCCCAGTCTACGGTGTACAAGCTCTTGGCCCGGCATGGCTTGAACAGAGAAAAAACAACACCGGCCAAGGATCATCGCCGTTTTGCCTACCAGTATGCCGGGGATCTGTTCATGAGTGATGTCATGCACGGTCCAGCGGTAGGGACCGCCAGCGGCAGGAAACGGAAAACCTATCTCATCGCCTTTATTGATGACGCAACCCGGGTTATCCCCTATGCCGCCTTTGCCCATTCGGAAACTACCGTGGCCTTTATGGAGGTGTTGAAACAAGCCTTTCTCCGCCGTGGCATACCCACGCGACTGTTTGTTGATAACGGCTCGGCCTTTCGGTCCCATCATCTCTCTTTAGTTTGCGCCAAACTCGGCATAACCCTTATCCACGCCAGGCCCTATCACGCAGAAGCGAAGGGAAAAATCGAAAGGTGGTTTCGCTCGGTACGGCTGCAGTTTCTCCCCATGCTGCAGGACAAGGATATGCAGAGTCTGGAGGCGATCAACAGGGCTCTGTGGAGCTATGTCGAGACGGAGTACCATCGTTCGCCGCACCGGATGCTGGGGCAAACACCGCTTGACTCTTGGGCAGGATCCGCACAGCGGGTCAGGTATCCCGAACCCGGTGTTGATCTCGATGACCTCTTCCTTTTTGAGGCAAAACGCAAGGTTCAGAAAGACCGCACCATCAGTCTGAGCGGTATGGTGTATGAAATTGATGCAGCCCTGGTCGGGGAAACGGTCACCTTACGTTACAATCCGGCGGACCAAGGCAAGGCTATCGAGATCTGTCACAACGGCCGGTTTGTCCAGAAGGCAAAACTGGTCGACGCCTATGCCAATTGCTTTATTAAACGCGATCGTCCCGCAAACACTCCCCCGGAAAAAGCCGAAGACGCTTGCTCCGCCCAGGAAAACCGTCCAAGATATACTGTTGACTTCAGTAAAATCAATCAGGCCGGGAAGGAGGGAGATCATGTATAGAAAGGTGTATGGCTTGACCAGGCATCCGTTTGAAAAAGATATCGATCCGGACAAACTCTTTGCTTCCAAGGCTGCAGGCGAACTTGAAGCCCGGCTTCGCTATCTGTTGCAGCTGCGGGGAATCGGTCTTATCACCGGAGAAGTCGGCAGCGGCAAAACCAGCATCTGCCGGAAGGTGGCTACTTCTCTTAATACCGGGCTGTACAAGGTCTTTTATGTCCCTTTGACCACCGGCAATGTCACCGACATCTATAAATCCATCGCCTGGGAAATGGGACTTACCACGGAACGAAGCCTGGCAGCCCTGTATCGCTCCATCCGTAGTGAGGTAAACCGCCTCTCCCTCGACGCGAAAATCATCCCGATCCTCATTATCGACGAGGCGCAATATCTGAGAAACGAGGTGCTGGAAAATCTCAGGTTGCTGACCAACTATGAGATGGACTCGCAAAACCGGCTCTGCATGATCTTTGTCGGTCAAGCCGAGCTCAGGCGCCGCCTTTCCCTGTCGGTTCACGAACCTTTGGCTCAACGACTTGTGGTTCGCTATCATATCTCAGGATTGGCAAGAGGGGAATTGCCACTCTACCTCAAACACCGCCTTGAACTGGCAGGTACACAAATCAATCTTTTTCAAGAGTCAGCTTTGGAAGCGCTGTTCCAGGCAACCAACGGACTGCCGCGCAAAGTCAACCTGCTGGCACATCTGTCGTTAAATCTTGCGGCCTTGCAGCAGGCCCGGATGGTGGCAATCGAACATATCCAACTTGCAGTCGAGGAGACAGGTTAGCTCTCCATACCAATGAACATAGAGGTTCCGGTGAAACGGAGACGAGCTCTGCTGAGGAGCAACTCGTCAAGGGATAGCCGGAATGAGGGCGGCGAATAATCGCCTCCGGGGGAGTCCTTTGTCGGACTCCCCTTTTTTGTTCGCAGATCCTTATTCGCTGCTCTCCTTATGCCTTAAAAAACCTCGGGGTTTGGGGCAGAGCCCCATATGATCGACACCTTTGCCTCTGTAGAAATTCTCCCCACACCCATCAGTCAGCTTTATTCTCCCTCTATCATACCTTTATCTAGTAAGCCGGCTCGGGTGAATCAATCAGGCAAAAATCGGAAAATTGACGTATTTTAATGTGGTCAATTTGCTGTGAAATAAAGAGAACGACAACACCCCGCCAGACTGGCCCTACCGTATGAATGACATATTTGGCGGGAAGATTGTACCCGCCTGTTATCTTGGCGCTTCCGGTCGCACATCCCTTGAGCGTTATGCACTCTTCCAACAATTGCCTGCCGGCAGCCCGATGAATCGCTCCATCCACTCCGCCGCCACCCCATAATGAATTGTTCGCGGCATTGACAATTGCATCGACGGACAGCTTGGTGATATCGGCGTTCTTAATTTCAATGCGCTGTTCAGCTTTTGGAACGCTCTCTTCTCGGTTCTTTTTCATGCTTCCATCCTCTGCACATCGGCGAAAGGCGTTACACTGTAACGTTTCTTTCCAGCTGGATAAGCGTTTCTTCGATCCCCACCCGCAATTTTGCGGGTGGCAACAATCCGCTGCAGTGCGCTATCAGCTCGTGGCGCCAGCATCTCTTGCATCTGGTCAACAGGGCGCCCCTCCAGTTTTTCAGGGCGCGCTATGGGCGTTGTGTGGGCGTTGCGTGTTGCATTGGTCATAGCCAATAGCCATATGGATTGTTCGCCCTCGAACGAGATAGTTACAGTGTCCCGGCATGTAGGCGTAAGCCAAGCCCCTTGATTACTTTCATGATGGTTGTGAATTCCGGGTTTCCATCGGCACTCAGGGCTCGATACAACCCTTCTCGGGACAATCCTATATCTTTTGCCA
>JAZDOW010000237.1:0-34182 GCA_043798185.1 Pseudomonadota bacterium
CCCATAAGGTCTTCTTCGGCGTGCATGCCGGCAAAAAACATCATCGGAATAATCCGAACCCGACCATACTTTTTCACCAGCTCCTGACGCTTCATTTTTGCCAAAACCGCCTCATGGTCCGGTATCCCCTCGATGCTAGCCGCCAGTACATTAGGATAGAGATCGGCCACCAGTCGTTCAAGCCCCAGATAAACTATATTCACCGGATCGGCAGCGAGCGGCGTGCCGTGTAAGGCAAGCAGGTTCAGGCCCTCGGACGGTGTAAGAAAATCTTCTTCCAGTACGCCTAAGGTTTCTCTGATAAAATCCCAGCGGTGGAGGAGGGTCTCGCTTAAGAATACCCGCAGTCCGGGGAAGAATGCGCAGGTTTCGGCCATCTGTTGATACTCGGTACCGGGGAAGATATGCAGGGGCTGCACTACCACCTTACGATAGCCTGCCGCTTCGACCCGGGCCAGGGTTTCCTGCAGGCTGGGCAGGTTCGCTTTTTTACGGATGATCTCCGAGGTGTAGGCCCAGTAAGGTTCGTGACCCGGAAACTCCCGTGAAAAGAACTCGGCAAAGAGACTAAGAGCCGCTTGCGCCCTGCTGCTGGAGCCGAAGGCGGCAATGACGATGGCCGGCTTGTCCTGCAATTGCGGCAACCGCATCTTACGGCCGATGTATCCATGTTGATGCATTCTTTGTTCCTTATTGTTCTTTCCCGGCCCTTTTCATGCCCCAGGCAGCCAGGCCGATAATGGCAAGTACCACAAGGCCGGCCAGCCATTCCACCCCGGATGAGGTGACCTCGGTGGTTTCGTCTTGATTCTTCATTTTTTCCATCTTATACCCTTTGACCTCGGTTTTTCCTGCTTCGTCAGCACCCTTTTCCTGCGGTTTTTCGACCTTATCACCGCTTTGCTCGCGGCTGGGAGCGGTGAGCTGTTGCTGCAGTTCTTGTCGCTCGGCCACCTGTTCGGCAAGAGACTTTCGGGCCGCCTGCTCAACGGCCAGCTTGAATTTTTCAACCATCTCCTGGTTCATAACCCCGGGCAGGGAGATGATGGAAACCGCCATCTGGTTGAGTAATGGATTATTACAGGTATGGTCGCAACAGGCCACTCCTTTTTCCACGACATTGATTGCGTATTCCGTGGCCAGTTTTTTTCGCGTTTCTTCGCTTGCCTGCCAATAGTCCTTGCGAATGGCTTCGAGCATCCTGGCGGTGATTGACTGGTAGGCCCAGGGGTTGGCCCGGTTGAAAAATTCCTTCATCTCCTTGCCGTATTTGTCCTCGACATAGACCTCATGGATTTGCTGCCACATGGCTGCGTCGACCTTGTCCGGGGTGGTAACCTGCCAGCCCCAGAGATATTCAACGAAATTGCTCATCGCCCGAGCCCCGGCGTAATCCTCCCGCTGCATGCCCTCGATCCATTTGGGATTGAGATAGCGGGCGCGCAGTTCCCGGCCGAGTGTTGCGGCCATATCCTCAACTTTTACCTGGCCCACCTTCTGCTGGCTGGTAATCAGGGTTTCCGGTGCCCGGCCTGCCTCATGACGCACGGCCATGGCCAGCCCACCAAGATACTGGAACATATCGTCATTATCGAGCAACCCGTAAACGTTGGAGGAACGGGAATGCACTGCCACATCAACCGACGACAGCTGCGCACGGAACAGTGCCTGGGCCTCCTTGCCCCAGTGGCCTCCGCCAAAGGCAAAGCCCGAACGTTTTTCAAAGACATCCACCACCTCGCGCTCCTCTTTCCAGATCCCGGAGGCCCCGGTCATTTCACTGACCCCGTTACCGTAGGAGCCCGATTCCTCTGAAAAGATGCGCAGGCGGCTCTGTTCTTCCGCCTCTTTTTCCGTGAGGCCTGCGGTGAGGAGGGTGGTCTTCAGACGTCGGCTGTTATCGGCAAGGAGGTTGTCGATATCGGTCTGGAGGATGGCCAGTTGCACCGCCTTATCGAGAAACAGCATCTTGTCCGGGAAGAGGTCGCGGTAGAGGCCCGAAGCATTGATCAGCACATCGATGCGCGGGCGGCCCAATTCCTTGCCCGGCACCACGGCAAGACCGGTCACCTTGCCGGATTTTTGCCAAGTGGGACGGATTCCCATAAGCCAGAGGATGGTCGATTCGTTCACCCCTTCGTTGCGCAGAAGCTCTACCGCCCATAATACTACCGCCACTTTATTGGGATATGTATTATGTTTTTGCAAATGTTTGGCGATGATCTCCTCGGCTGCCTTTTTCCCCAGTTCCCAGGCCGCCGGGCTGGGCAGTTTGGCCGGGTTGAAGCCATAGAGGTTGCGGCCGGTGGGTATGGCTTCCGGATTGCGCAGTGGGTCGTTCCCCTCGCCCGGCTCCACATAACGGCCTGCCAGACCATGGAGCAGGTTGGCCATTTCCAGGGCGGCCGACCTACGAATACGACCGGTTGTTTCCTGCAGGTCCGTGCCGGGATTCCATTTGACTACGGCTTCGGCCATTTCGCTCATCTCTTCGGCAGTCTTGGTGCGGCCATAGGTGTGCATCCCGTAGGGGATCATCTCCTCTTTTATCTCTTCCAGGTAATGGCCGAGTGCCTGGGCCAGGGCATCGTCGCTGTCTTCCGGTAATTTCCCGCTTGCGGTAAGACCGGCAAGGGTCCCGGTCTTTGCCGCCAAGGCCCGCAATTCCTTCATCTTTTCCGGGGCCGTCGCGCTGTTGCGAGCTGTGGCCTGTTCATACTCACCGGCCAGTTCGGCCATACGTCCGTATTCTTCATACAAGCCGGATTGCCTGAGCATGGGGGTGAGATGGGAGAGCATCACCCCCCGTCCCCGTCGCTTGGCCTGGATGGCCTCGCCCACATCGTCGACAATATAGGGATAGAGGTTGGGGATATCGCCGATCAGCACTTCGGGTGGGCAGGATGGAGAGAGCCCGGCCTGTTTTCCCGGCGTCCACTCGTAGGTGGCATGGGTGCCGAGATGGATCATGGCGTCGGTGTGGAAGGATTTAGTAAGCCAGAGATAGGCGGCGATGTACTGATGGTGCGGATAGAGGGTGGTGTCGTGGTAGAGCTTCATCGGATCGTCGCTCCAGCCGCGGGCGGGCTCCGGCATAAGGACGATATTGCCCCGCCGGACCATGGGGATGACGATTTTGTTGTCATGGATCATCATCTTGAAATCGCCGGGTTTGCCCCATTGGGCGATAACGCCGTCGCGAAATGGCTGCGGCAGTTCGGCAAACCATCGATCGTACTCGGCAACTTCGAGCTGCACCAGATCTGCCGCCTGCACCATGGCATCAAGTTCACCCGGCGCCCAGGAGCCGATATTACGACCACCGGTCAAAATCATCTTCTTAATCGCCTCTTCGTCCGGGACCTTGCCGGTGCTGTAGCCCGCTCCGGCAAGGCCGGTGAAAATCTCCTCCAGGGAGGCAAAGACATTGAGATAGCTGGCGCCGATATTTTGTTTGCCCTGGTGATGGTTATAGAAAAGGATGGCGATCTTTTTCTCGCCTATGGCCTTCCGCTGCAAATTGATCCAGGCCTTGAGCCGGGGGATAAGGCGATCGATATTCTCGGTGACCGTTTTGCCGAGGAACCAGGTTCTGCCCGTTGCCGAATCCACCACCTTTTCCTTAGCCAGGAGCACCGTGGGCTCGATCAGTCCGGAGATCTCAGGCGTGGCAAGAGACCAGGCCACCTCCTGTTGCCCGATACCGACCGGACTGGCCCGCCATTCATCCACCGTCTCCTGGTAGAGGTTGATGGCCGAAATGATCGGCACATCGAGCTTTCGTAAATCCTCGGCCAGTTTGGGAGTGAGTGCGGAAGAAAATTTCAGGGAAAAGGTCAGGACGATATCCACCCGCGCCTTGCCTGCCTTATCCAGGAAGAAGGACTCAATGGCCCGCTGGTCGCTGCCGAAGCAGGGGAGTACGGCAAAACCGGCCGCCTCCAGTTTGCCGATCAGGGCGTCGATGGGTTCCTGCTGTCCCGGCGAGAGAAAGGCTGAATAAAAGAGCAGGCCCAGACGCGGCTTTTTCGGGTCATAACCGGGTCTTGATGTCCGCCAGGTGAGAAAGGAGTCAGTATCGGTAAAGACTTCCGCCGCATCCGGATGATAGATGCCGAGTTCCGGCCGGGTTTGCACCGGACCAAAGGAGATGGCCCCATCGAGATGGCGATGAATCACCAGCCGTAACATGTTTTCGATATTTTCCTGCGTCTGATGCTGGTAGTAGGCCGCTATCGTCTTATCGAAAAGAAAGCCTCTTTTTTTGAGTTGCTCGTCATCACCCGAGCTGCGCAGGGCATAGATGGTTTTCCCCTTCAGGTCGATCTTGGTGGTAAGATATTCCTCTAGTTCCCGCCCCATAACATCGACGATAATGATCTCCGCCCGGTTAAGTTCTTTGTTGATGTTTTCTTCTTCTTGCACCAGTTCTCCGGCGGAAATGACCTTGATTCGGTCGCCAAGCTCAGCCTCCATCCCGGCAACGGCGAGATTGGTAAGATAGGAGTTGTTGTCGATGACCAGAAGGGCAATATCGGCAGCGAGAGTCGCACCCGGCAGCAGACAACCGGCCAACATGATAAAAAAGGAAAGGATATGTTTCATCTGTCCTCTGTCCTCTGACTTCTGACTTCTGCTTCAGGTACATAGACCATGGAGCCGTTTTCCAATCGATAGGCGGTCCCGAGACGTTGACCGCGACCCTTCGCTTGTTCGCGGCTCACCTTCATGGCTTCGATTTTTTTACCGTCTTTGATGATGATCTCCATCTCGCCGCTGGCCGACTCCTTGGTAATGGTGACCTGGGAATTTTCCTGCAACAGGTCTTGCAAATGATAGGAGCCGAACAGAGCGAGTAGCAGGCCGACAATAAAGACCAGACCCAGATCGAAGAGGTTGGCCACCCCGCTCATCGGGTCATTGTCCGAAAGCCCCGAGCCCCTCTTTTGATTGCGCCCAAGGTACCTCATGCTTTTTGCTCCCCGGCAGTCGGTTTACAGGTCAGTTCACAGAACAGCTCCATGTTCTTTATATCTTCCTCCACCCAACGACGCTGGATGGTAAAGAAGAAATAGCTGATAAGCCCCAGGGTCATGCCCACTACAGTGGTGGTGAAGGCGATGACCAGATCGCCGGAAAGACGTGACAAATCCCCCTGACCAAGTGAGGCAAGGCCGGTGCCCATGGGAATGAGGGTGCCGATGAGACCAAGCCCCGGGCCGATACGAATAAGCATCTTCAGCCGGTCCAGGGATCGCCACATCCGATGTTCGGTGTCGCGGAGCAGGTTCAGCGCGGCAATTTCGGCGATCTCCGGTTTTTGCAATTGCAGAAACTGCTGATAAAAATGCCGAACCGGTGCCGAAAATTCGTTGAACCGCTGATGGACAAACGCTTCAATTGTATCGAGATGGCGCGGCAGCCGTTTCCTGGCCAGCCATAAAGCAAAAAAATGGCCGCTGTAGACGACCAGCCAAACGGTGAGCAGGCTCAGCAGCAACAACATCGGCAGGAGCAGAGAGGAAGAGACGAGATAGATAAAGGATGTCAGCAGGGCAATTATGTCCATAACGGCCTCCGGATTGTTTGTATAAATCCTCCGGCAAAGGCCAGACTTATGCCTGCCAGGAGCAGGGGGAGACGGTGATCTACCAGGATGACGGTGGCCTTGCTGACTCGATAGATCCGTTCAAAGTCACTAAATTGGGGGACGACGGCAATGGTAACGAGAAAATAGAGGGCAGCCAGCACCATAATCCGACCCAGACCATGTTCGGCGTTTCCTTTGCTAAAGAGAACAAAACAAAGTGCACAGGCAAGGCTTGCACTGATGAAACCGGTAAAAAGCCAGGCAAAGAGCCAGGGATTTTTTGGAAAGAGGTTGTGGAGAAAAGCACCACTGCAGAGGATGACCGAAAAACAGACCGGGCAGGGAAGGGCAAGCAGGAGCCATCCGCGACTTCGGTCATTTGGCGCACCTTTTTTCTTGAGCAAGGCAACACCCCACAAGAGGAGGACTGCAGCAAGCAGGAAATGAACAGTCATGCCGTTTTTGGCAAAAAGCATAACTGCATTCAGATGGGATGACAAATCTATCCAGCCGACGACCAACCACGCCAGCAAAAACACCAGGCCATAACTGCTAAAAAAACCGATAAAAGCGGAAAATCGTTTGGAGAACGCCGATTCCCGCTTAAGCAGGTAAGAAAGACCAGCACCGCTCTTTGCGGCAAAGATACCGACCGAAAAAACGAGGCCGATAATGAGTGATTTCAGCTCCATGATCGACACCTTCCTTGAGAGCAGATATCAACAATCTCCACCTCTGTAATTCGGATAGCCACTTCTTCCTCCATAAATCGTTGCAGGTCCGGTTGGAAGGTCAGCGCAAAACGCAAAAATCCCCGGACCAATAGTAATAATTGATCCGGGGATGCCCTTGTTTCTCCACAGATGATGCACACCAGTCCCTTGTCCACGGGAACAGCTGTTTTTCTTTCAGACAGGTCTTCTGGCTTCCGGATCGTCCTTCCTGTTGCGCCTTCCCAACCAAATCCCGTCAAATGGGATTAATACCTTCACTGGTCAGTGGCTTTCATGCAACGGTCGTCCCCGGTCACAGCGGCGGGCCCGCCCCGGATTGTCACCGGGTTCCCTATTAAGCTCCGTGAGGAGCATCTGAAATAGTATGACGAATTTATAACAAGTGTGCGGACTGAGGTCAACAGGCAATTTAACCTCAACAACAAGTTTTGGCGGTTACCTGGCAATTACCTCTGATGTCCTGACTGATTATCACCTATCACAGATGGATAACGCCCTAGGATTTGTGACCAAAAGTCAGACCCAGATCGATCCGGTCCAATACCTTGTATTTATCATCAGGAAACTGATAGCCTTCATATGCATGGGTAAAGACCAGATCGCCGTTGGGGTTGCACCAGTAGTTGCCGGCATGATCAAAGCAGACCTTTGAGGTGACCTCCAGAGCTGATATCATGAGTCTGAGTTCCATGAGTTGTTCTTTTGGGGTGAGCAAAGTCAATTTTCCTGCCCGGACCTGATCATACATAGGGGTACCGGAAATGGGTCGAAAGGGTCGGGAGCGGATATAATGGGGATTGACCTCATTGAGAACCCGGGCCGTATTGAGGGCATGCTGTTCAGACATCTCTTTTCCGCCCAGGCCGGGCATCCAGTATTCTGAGACCTGAAATCCTGCTGCCATGGCTTTTTGGCCCCCGATAATATGCCCATGGGCATTTATTCCTTTTTTAATCTGCTTGAGCAGATCATCATCCCCGGTTTCCAAGCCCAGATGGACCCGATCCAGTCCAGCTGCTCTGATTGCTCGCAGATTTTCTGCAGACCTCTGGGCTATAGTTTTTGCCCGGGCATAGGTGGTGATCCTGTTGATGGAAGGAAAGGTGGTTTTCAAATAGGTCAGGGCCTGAATCAAGTCCTCGGGGGGCATGATCAAAGAGTTGCCGTCCTGAATAAAGGCGGTTTTCCCGCCGGAAAGCAGCCATTGGATGAGCATGTCAGCCCCCCGGTGATAGTTAAGGTCAGGAGATCGTTCAATCACAGCCAGAATGGCCTCACGGGTAATCTGACCGTTTCGGCCCAGGCGGATGGATTCTGCCTGCAGGTCATTGGCCAGAGCAGCCATAGCATTGATATCTGCTTTAATCTCCTTCAGGGACCGCAGTTGGAACTTTTCTGTTTTGTACATGGCACAGAAGGTACAGAAGTTCCATGGGCAGTTATGGGTAAATCGGACTAGAAGAGAAGCGCTTCCTCCTTCGCTGGGGGGACGGTAAGCTCCTGTTTCAAAATGATAATCGTTGGTCGTCATGGGCTTTATCTTTTAGCGAGTGGCTCTATTTGCCATTTGTTCCTCGGTTTTTACAGTGCCAAATTCGTGCTATTGGACTGCAGTAATTTCGAAAACCTGCACCTCCATCGTGAACAATTCATCAACTGTACTGTATTCACCTTATCGTACGCAGGCGATAATACCAATAATAAATTTCCGGCTTACCTCCATCACTTTTAGGTAGAAGCAGAAATTTGTATGTGGCAAAAAAAGTTGCAGAATCCAACATGAAAGGATAGTGTAGAACTGCTGGAGTTAATGAATTCCTGCCTGTTAGTTGATGTTTTTATGGTACTCATCATATGGCAACCAAAACCTAAACAACGGGAAAGGAAGGATACATGCAGGATCAAGAATATTTACAACGGACACGGCACCTGATCAATGTGGCCCAAGGCAAGGAGAAGGCCCATCTGGTAGTGTTGAACGCCACCCTGGCCAATGTCTATACCGGCGAGTTCCTGGAAAATATAGCGATATGCGTATGGGATCGTTGGGTCGCCTACGTCGGGCCTAATCCGCAGCCATCCATCGGCCCCGACACTAAAATTATCGATGCTACTTCTAAGCCGGTGATCCCCGGGTTCATCGATGGGCACACCCATTTGACCAGCATGTACACCGCCGAAACATTTCTTGCCGCTATTATCCCCGGCGGCACAACGGCCATTGTGACGGAAACCGCCGAGCCCTATGCGGTCTGCGGCTGCCGAGGAGTAGAAGATTTCATGGCCTCCTTTGCCAATCAGCCTATACATGTCTTCGGTACCGCTCCGCCTATGGTTTCCATCAGCAGCAATTTCCCGCCCATCGACCTGGAGGAACTGCGCGGACTGCTGAACCGCGCCGATATGATCGGGCTGGGGGAATCCTATTGGCAGAAGGTTATAAGCGCCCCCGATCAATTGCTGCCAGTTCTGGGTATGGCCTGGTCCATGGGTAAGGGGCTGGAAGGGCATTCGGCCGGAGCCGGTGGTGCCAGGCTCAACGCCTATGTGGCGGCGGGGATCACTTCATGCCATGAGCCCATCAAGGCGCAAGAAGCGTTAGAGCGGTTGCGGTTGGGGCTTTACGTAATGATCCGAGAGGGCAGTATTCGCAGAGACCTGGCCGAAATCGCCGCTCTAAAAAAGACCGATGTTGACACACGGAGGATGATTTTGGTCACCGACGGTGTTTCCGCCGCAGAGCTGCTGGAAAAAGGCTATATGGAATATGTGGTGCAAAAAGCCATTGACTGCGGATTTTCCCCCATGGAGGCAATCCAAATGGCCACCCTCAACCCCGCGACTCATTTCAAGCTGGATCACCTGATTGGTGGAATCGCTCCCGGCCGCTTTGCCGACCTGGCGATTCTGCCCGACACCCGAACCATCCGACCGGAACTGGTCATGGCTCAGGGCCGGATTGTCGCCGAAAACGGCCGCTGTCTGGTTAAGCCCCGCCGGCACAAGTATCAGCCGAGCAGCATGGAGAGCGTGCACCTACCCCCGAGATTTGAACTGAAGGATTTCAGGATCAGCAGCCCTACCGACGCACCGGAGGTGACCCTGCGGATAATTGATATGATCACCGACTTGGTCAGCCAAGAGACGCACATCACCCTTCCTGTTGTCGACGGTGAGATCAAAGCCGATGTATCTCGGGACATCATCAAGGTGGCAGCCATCGATCGTACCAAACCTGAGGGCCGGAAATTTGTGGGCCTGATTCGCGGTCTGGGCATTAACAGTGGTGCTCTGGCCAGCAGCACCAGTTGGGATGGGGGGGATGTTGTAGCAGTCGGCGCGTCAGAAGAGGACTTGGTCGCGGCTGTCAATCGACTCAATGCCCTCAAAGGTGGAGTAGTCGTTTGCCGGGATGGGGAAATCATCGCCGAGCTGGCCTTGCCCATCTTTGGGCTGCTGACCCCTCTGCCTTTGCAAGACCTGGTGGAACATGCAGCGGTCGTGACTAATGCAGTGCGTATTTTGGGGTGTACTTTCCGAGACCCGTTGTTGACAGTCAGTACTTTGACCGGGGCCGCCATTCCCTTTTTGAGGATCTGCGAAGAGGGACTTGTAAACCTTAAAAGCGGACCTTGCCCACTGGTTGTGTCTTGATCCGGCGGAAGAACCGGTATATGTATTACCAGACGGCTCTAAATAAACGACAGGAGGTCAGCAGGCACACCGAGGTCGGTATAGCCTCCTGTCTTCGACACCACTTCAGCGACAGGTGACCATGGACTTAAAACGACTGATGTCCGACAAGGTGATGACTGCCCAATCCGCCATCTCCCGGATAAAAACCGGAGACAGAATTTTTATAGGAACCGGATGCGGTGAGCCGCAGCACCTCATCCATAGCCTGGTCAACGATAAAGGTCTCCAGGATATTCTCATCTACCAGATGCTTTCCTATACCCTGTCGCTCTACATTGACGACCCATCCTTTTTCAACCGCTTTTCGCTGAAACTCTTTTTCATCAGCAGGGAAATGCGCAAGGCCGCTTTTGAGGGGAAGATCGACTATATACCTTCCTATCTCTCCCAGATTCCCAGGCTTTTTCACAGGAAGATAATCGGTATCGACGTTGCCCTGATCCAGGTCAGTCCACCGGATAGGCACGGTTACTGCAGTCTCGGCGTCTCGGTGGACATAACCCGGGCAGGCATGGCCAACGCATCCCTGGTGATCGCCCAGGTGAACGCCAACATGCCGAAAACCAGGGGAGACAGCAACGTTCACATCAATGATATCGACTGTTTTGTCCTCCACGACGAGTCCATCCTCGAGTATCATCCTGTGGCTCCCACGAATAACGACATAGCCAGACGGATAGGTCTCTATGTCTCCCAGATCATCGATGACAACTCAACCATCCAGGTCGGCTTCGGCACGCTTCCCAACGTCATCCTGACACATCTTGCCGGCAAGAAGAATCTTGGAGTCCATACCCAGGTGATTACCGACGCCTTTCTGCCCCTGTTCAGAAACGGGTCGATCACCGGCAAGAAGAAGAACTTTATCCCCGGTCGCGTGGTCGCGTCCCTGTGCATGGGGACTCGGGAACTCTATGACTACGTGGACGACAACCCCCTGATCTATCTCAGGTCCTCCGAATATGTCAACGACCCCACCGTCATCGCCCAGAATAAAAAATTGATCTCCATCAGTTCCGCCCTGGAGGTGGATCTGACCGGACAGGTCTGTTCGGATTCGGTGGGGTACCGATTCTACAGCGGTATTGGTGACCAGGTAGATTTTCTGCGGGGAAGCGCCATGTCGGAAGGTGGATTTTCCATTGTCGCCCTCCCCTCCACAGCTCAGAATGGACAGGTATCGAGAATTGTCACCCATCTGAGTGAAGGCGCCGGAGTTGCCACAACCCGGGGGGACGTCAACTTCGTGGTTACCGAATACGGGATCGCTGAACTCCAGGGAAAAAGCATCTACCAGAGGGTCATGGAGCTAGCCCAAATAGCCCATCCCAAATTCAGGGCGCAGATTATCCAGCAGACAAAGAGTCGTCACTATATCTTTGAGGATCAGACACCTCCCCTGGAGGACGATCTGCTGTTCCTGGAAGACTACAAGACCAGCGTCTCCCTGAAGGACGGACGGACCATGGCGGTGAGGCCGCTCCTTCCCTCCGACGAACTCAGATCCAGGAATTTCTATTATTCACTCAAGGAAGAAACCATTTTTTACCGGTTTTTCTATCCGAAAAAAATCTTCGACCACAAAGTGATCCAGGACCAGTGGTCAAGTATGGATTACCGGAAACGGATGACCCTGATAGGACTGGTCATGCACGGGGGCACCCAAGAGATCATTGCGGTTGCCTCCTACGCCAGTGATGAAGAGGATAATGAGTATGCCGAGACGGCGTTTGTCGTCAGCGAACGGTTTCAGGGAATGGGCATCGCCTCTCTGATGCTGAAACAGCTGGAGACCATTGCAAGGGCGAACGGTTTCAAAGGCTTCAAAGCGGTTGTTCTCAGGAACAATAGTGCGATGCTCAATGTTTTCAAAAAGCAGTATCCCCTCCTGTCTAAAACCCTGGAGGAGGACTCTGAGCTCAGCCTTCGGATGCCGTTTCTTTATTCCTGACACCGAATATTCTTATCCGCTCTTTGCGGCAAAGATACCCACAGAAAAAGCGAGGCAGATAATGAGTGATTTTAGCTTATCCTTCCTCCTCCTCCTCCTCCTCCTCTTCTTGTTGTTCGGGGGCCGTCGCATCTGGGAAATGGCGGCGACGCCCGGCAAGATACGCCCGTCGGGCGGTATCCGTCTATGTCTATTTACGGGCGGCATTTTCTGCGGCCTGTTTCTTAAAGAAGCTTACTTCGCGTTCAAAGGTAGAGCCGTGCATTCTCAGGGCCTCTTCGTATGCGGCGGTGTCCGTTGGTGGCGGGAGCTTTCGGATTGGCGCGAAATCTATGGGTCGCCACCGACCGGCTTCATCGACCAACCCCTGCAAGTCTCCGAGGTAGCAGTTGCCTTGACTTAAGAGCCTCCGTGAATATTCCTCGATGTCCGCCACGGTTTGCATGGTCACTTTCGACGCGTTGAAATTCGCTTCGGCGGTCTCGGCGGCCGAAGCGCCACCGGTGGCATCCGCAAAGCCCCCTTCAACGATATCCATGGCAAAGCCCTGTTTGTCCGGGCCGACATTGACCTCCCCGTAAACCTTCGGCCCCATCCCCGTCTTCTCGGCGGCTCGGGCGCCGTTCAAATCGTTCATGAAGTTGGGATGGTTTTTCGGATAGATCTTGATGGCCACGTCTTTATCGATGCCGGGGATGCGGGACCGGTACACGCCGCATCCCTCCACCGTAGAGCTGCCTTTATAGCCGGCACTGCCCATCTTCTTGCCGATTAAAGGCACACGTTCGGAAATAGGTTTGGGGCCTCGAATCGAGGCCATGGAGCCGACTGCCGAGGCGCCTACGATAAGCGTGGCCAAGGTGAGGGCGACGAGATCCGCCTTCGCCGCCATTTCCGCCTCTTCCACCTGGCCTTTTGATACAAGTTCCGTTCCCGGCGTCACACTGGTCCGCGACGCCTCGGAGATCTTCGCATACTGCTCGGCGCTTCGCAAGGCCTTGGCGCTGGTGACCGTGAGGCCGGCCATGGCGACATACAAGGAAAACCCGCCGGTGAAGGGCGCCAGGATGAAGAGCAACATGGCGGCGCCTTCCAGGCCCGCGTCCTTCATGGCCTCTCCAAAGTTATGGTCCTTGACCAGGTCTCTCGCCAGGTCGTTCGGGACCCGGAGTTTCCAGTTCACACCCTGAGACGAGGCGGTCGCGCCGCTCAACAGTTGGTCATGGATGGGCGTCAGATCGAGGGGGTTGAGGTCTCCACCCAATTTGTTCTGCGTGCCGTCGATGTCCGCGAGCAGTTTGCCTATCGCCGCGGCCAGTTCTTCTCTCGCCTTCTCCGGACTTTCCTGACTGGCAAAGTCTGCCGTCGTCTCGCTTTTCCCGCCACGGGAGATGGCGTAGATCATGGGGTAGAGGCGGACGTAGCTGTCGATCAGTTGGGAGGCCAGGTCGTATTGTTTTTTTATCTCGTCGTAGGAGTTGATCTCCACGGTGTCGACGGGCATCATGGGGGTCGATACGGGGTCGGTGGCTTCGGGGCGGGAAAAGGGACTAAACCTGACCGGCGACCATCGCGGGTGGGGTTCGCCGTTATAGATCCAGGTCTCCACGTTATATCCCACCCATGCATTCCGGGCATGTTCCTGGGCCTTCTGGAGTTTGGCGACCTTCTCCGCCGCCATCTGCAACTTTTCCACCTCTTCCCGTTGTTCCGATGTGGCCTCCGGTTTAACCTCCGGTGACGGCCCTTTTGCTTCGGAGGGGATGCCCAGACGTTCCATTTCGTGGACGACGATCGCGCGGTTCTGGGTAAGATAACCCGATGCGGTTGTGATGATATCCCGGGTAAACTTTCCCTGCGCGTTCCGGACGGCCGGCAGATCGTCCAATTCGGCCCCCCGGTCAATACTCTGTCGCCACAGGCTGTAGTTTTCCTCTTCCGATGCGATTTGGAGGATCGCATCGCCAAAACTCCCCCAAATTTGTTCGATCTCCATCTCATCCAGGGGGCCGACCCAGGTATTGGTGAGGATTTCCTTGATCCGGGCGAGTCCCTCTGTTTGTCCGGGCAACTCGGCCTTTGGCGTCTTTTCAGCCGGTTCCGGTGTTTGCCGTTGCAGGGTCGGCGCGATACCCTGTCCCTGCTGGATCACATGGGCCAGCTCGTGGGCGATGAGACGGCGTCCCTCCGGGGTTTCCGGGCAGTACCGGCCGTGATCGAAGACGATGTCCGGGCCATGGGTAAAGGCCAGTGCCCCCAACTCTTTGGCCGTATCGCCGGCTACGGGCCCCGTGTGGATTCGCACGGCGCCGAGATCGGATTGGAAGCGAGGTTCAAAAAACCCTCGCAATGTCGGGGGCAATGCCTCCCCCTTTCCCTTCATGGCGCCGACGGCGCCGACGGCGCCGTCGAGTCCCGTCGCGGCCGGTTGGTTCGCTCCCTGCCTCTTGGGATGAACGGTTTGTCCCTTTTCCTCTTTGTCTTCCGGAATTTTCCGATCCATTCCCATGGTTCCCGTCGTAGACCCGGCAACCTTGGGCCGGGGACCGTTGTCGGGGCTGTCCATGGCCATGACGAGGTCCGCCGTCCGGTTCGCATCCCGTTCCAGGGGGTCGTCGGGGGCGCTGACGCTGAGTTTGGGCTGGATTCGCCTCATGAGGCGGGAGAGCCTTTCCGCATCGTGGCCCTCTTCGGGCCGTTCCCGCATGGGAGGATTGACCTCCGGGACGGGGGAGTGCTCGGCGGTCGTCACCTTTTTTTGTTTGGTTGCGGCCGTCGTCATGATGTCCTGCCTTCCTTGTGGAGATCCTTGCGGATGCCGTCGATGATCGCGTCTTCCGTGATGGGCGGACGGCCCGCCTTAAAGGACATGAGAGTGGCGTACCGGACACAGTTCGTCAGGTCCCCGCTTGGCGGGAAAATCCTTGCTGCAGGAAGGACGGAGGCGCGGCACCGGATAACGAGCCACGCCAGATCCCGGTCCAAGGCGTTGGTCGGCGGGTGCGACAAGGGTTCTACCACTTTACGGCCAAAGGCTTTTGCATCCATGGGTATCCAATCATAGAAATGCCACAGGGCAGTGTATTCAGGAGCATATCGTAGGTTTTAAATATTTCAGATTATCAGCATAATTGCAACAAACGTCTGGAATATTTTTGAAGGGTTATTGGCAATAACAGATAAGAAAGACCTGCACCACTCTTTGCAGCAAAGATACCGACCGAAAAAACGAGGCCGGTGATGCGTGATTTCAGCTCCATGATCGCCACCCACCCCCCTTGAGAGAAACCGCAAATAATCGCCTCTGTCGTTCTAATCGCCACTTTTCCCTCCACAGCCATGTTGTCGATCCGGTGTCATACTTCCGCAAAAGGCAAAAAAATCTCCGAACCAATTTAAAAAAAAGTGTGCGGGCTGAGGCCAACTGACAATCTGAGCGCAATAAAAATAAAAATCCATTGTTGCAATCCTCTCTATAAAGTTGAGACAATATGCATTATTCTAAATGATGTACTTTAGACAACTTCCATCCGCATCCGGCTTTTGGCCGCTGCGCCGGATGCGGTGACGATGAGGGAAAATCGAAGCTACAGCATAGCCCTCTTGTGCATGTGGCAATGTGCAGGATATTCCTTTCATAATGCGATGACTCCCACTGATGTTTTTAAGGACCCTATCGATATGCGTGACAGCCCATCACCTCTTTCCCTACAAGAAAGAGACCTACAGCTTTTTCTAGATTCCCTCGGTATTACCCTTCCTCCGGTAGATATTGCAATTTTTGATGAGTATATCGTCATCCGACTCAACACCTTTGCCGCTTCCTTGTTCGACGCCAATGACGATATGGCCACGCTTCTTGCCTATCGTATCAATGGATTTGTGTTTCCGATTTTAATCGTTTTTCTCAGGGGCAACGAGGAGATCCAGTTCTGCCATTCGACACTCCTTCTTGATTCCTATGTGCAAGGCGAATTGACGGCGCCGCTGCTCAGGAAGGTAACCGACGATTTTTTTTCACAAAGTTTTGAGAGGATGCTCGAAACACTCAACCCATCCTGGACAAACACCTGCCTTTTCGGACATCTGAATTGCCCGATATACTGGGATACAGAACCCGAGATGAAAATTGTAACTGATTTATTTGTCGAGACACTTGGACAGATTTGCAAGATACCACTTTTCCCCAGTGTCTTTTATTATAACAATCTTTATGATCAAAACCTGCTCGAAGCCGTTCTGAGCGAGCTCAAGGAGTGCCGTGATATTCTTGTGCTGGGAAGCGGAGCAGGTCTGGAAGCGGTATGTGTTGCCTTGAAATATGGCGTTCATGTCGATGCCACCGATATCAACCCGGTAGCCATCGCCAATACCGTGGCCGCCTGTAGGCGAACCGGGACGGATCATCTGGTACATGCATGGGTCAGTGATGGATGGTCGGAGGTGAAGGGAACATACGACGCGATCTTGTTTGAAGCGCCTCTTGCGACAAATGAAATGCAATTACATGACCCTAATCGCTATGATTCAGGTGGCAGGCTTCTCAGGGAAGTACTGCTGGCCCTTCCCTCTCATTTAAAAACAGGGGGGCGGATGTATCTGATGTCGCGCCCTGATCTTACCCCTTATCTTCCTTCAGGTTTGCGCTGGAAAGTGCTGCGGTTTTTTGCCGCAGAGAATAATCTGGCGATCCACGAAATCCGAGTCGAGCAATCCTTTCTTCTATAGTCGATACCTTCTAACCTCCACTCGCACAGGACAATTAAAGACAGTAATTTGATTTATCTCTGCGTTGGCGATATACTTTGAACGAGAGAAAAAGCTGCGATACATGCGGTATTTCCATGCCATGAAGAGAACGAAGAGGAGACTGCAAATGAAGAATTACGTATGTTATTGCATACTAGCGGTTATTTCTTTTCTCCTGCCCTTTTTATCCCCTGGAAAAGTGCACGGTGCTCCTTTCAAGGTTCTCGTGGTTATGAGTTACGATGAAGCCTATGCCTGGGAGAAAGAAATCCGCGAAGGCATTAAAACCGTTCTGGGTGGCAATGCATTGATAAAATACATCTATATGGATACCAAAAACCGATTGGAGAATGGCCCGGAAAGGGCACGGGAGGCCTATAAACTGTTTCAGGAGTTTCAACCCGACGGGGTTATTGCCGCCGATGACAATGCCCAGTCGATGTTCGTAGTGCCCTATCTGAAAGATAAGGTTGCAACCCCGGTTATGTTTTGTGGGGTCAACGCCGCCTTAGAAACATACGGATTTCCGACAACCAATGTTTCGGGTATCAGCGAACGTCTTCATATCGGCGAATCCCTCGCTTTTGCCCAGCAGCTCATCCCTTCCATTAAGAAAGTCGCCTATATTCAAAAGGATAGTCCATCTGCCAGAGCAGTAGAACAGCAATTTCTCAAGGAATCGGCAAACTATCCGGTTCAGTCGGTTGATTTTCAACTGCCAAAGACCCTGTCGGAAGCAAAAAAGATGGTGGAAATGTTCAAGGATAAGACGGATGCCCTCTTTTTTGAAACGATGGAAGGGATTCCCGATGACGACGGAACTCCGCTCAATGATAGGACCGTCATCCCCATTTTGGCGAAGATTTTCGGCAAACCGATTATCTCCAATAATCTTTATCATGTTGAATACGGCACTCTCTGCGCCGTTATAAAAACCGGACAGGAACAGGGAGAAGTGGCGGCACAAAAATTGCTCGAGGCAATGCAGGGCAAACCCATTGCCGAAATTCCTGTTGCCATGAACAAAAAAGGACGACAGGTCCTCAACGTAACGGTCATGGATGAACTTGACTTCAAGCCGAAGCCTTACGTGTTGAAAGGGGTCAAACTCGTAAAAACGATCCAGAGATTCAAAGTCCTTGTGGTGATGAGTTACGAAGAGGACTTTCCCTGGGATATTGAAGTCAAAGAAGGAATTGAGTCGGCTTTGGGCTATGCGGGAGATATTCGTTATTTTTATATGGACACCAAAAAAAATTTACCGGGCGGTTTAAACAAAGGCAAGGAAGCTTATCGGTTGTATCGTGATTTTCAACCCGACGGGGTTATTGCCGCCGATGACAATGCCCAGACGATGTTTGTTGTACCCTATCTTAAGGATAAGGTCGAAACCCCGGTGATGTTTTGCGGCGTCAATGCCGATCCCGGTCAATATGGTTATCCCGCCGTCAATGTTTCCGGCATTCTCGAACGGGGACATATCAAGGAATCCATTGCCTTCCTGCAGGAATTGGTTCCCTCCGTAAAGACCATGGGCTATATGGCCAAACAAAGCCCAACGGGAAAGGCGGTCATGGAACAGGTTGAGAATGAAGCGGCAAATTATTCCGCCGAATTGGTTGGTTTTTTCCTTCCAAAAACACTGTCTGAGGCGTTGACTATGGCCATCGACATGAAAGACAGGTCCGATGCCATGATGGTGGCGACGATGCAGGGGATACCCGACAATAACGATGTGCCCCTCTCCGAAAAGGAGGTAATTCCACTTCTGGCGAAAACCTATGGCAAACCGATCATCACCGACAACGTCTATAATATGAAATACGGAATGCTCTGTGCTGTGGCAGTCTCCGGCCAGGAACAAGGAGCAAAGGCATCGAAGATGCTTATCAAGGCTATGCAGGGAGCACCGGTTGCCAAAATCCCCATTATTCGTAACGAAAGGGGAAGGAGAATTATCAACGTTTCGGCAATGAAGGCATTGGGCATTACCCCGAAACCGAGCACCTTGCTTGGTGTAGAACTGATCAAGACGGAGGACTGATGGCTGGGGAAGGATTCACCTTTCGACAGAGCATGACTGCCAAGCTGATTATGCTTTGTTTTCTCATTTTCCTGGTATTCGGGGGTATCGTTGCCATAATGTTTTCGGCTTTCAATGATATAGAAAAGCTGACAACAACAAGTGTTTCGAGGGATGTGAGTCGAATTATCGAAAACGCCCAGATGTCCAGAGATTTGTCACGAGTGCTCACCGACACCAATCTCCTGGTGAGTACTTTTTACGGTCACGGTGAAGTGCTGGTTAAGGCAAAAGAGGGAATCAGCAGTGCCACCGAAGAAATCCTTGCAAAAAACATGGACGAAATCCAGCGCGCGGGTCTCAAAGATCTCAGCACCGCCCTTTCCCTGCTTTTTGAGCAATGCGTGATGATGAATACCCTCCAGGGTCAAATCCTGGCAATCGACGGCAGCTTACATCACATACTCGATCAGCTCGAAGAAAATGTTTCTCGGAAGCTCGTCGATTTGGCCTTAGCCGGTGATAACCCTTCGGTGTACGAACAGATCGGTGCTTTGATTCCTTCCTACCGGGAATCCTTGTTACGAATCACCCTGTCTTTCAGCAGCTTGGAACCTGCGCAGGATAGCAACCATGATCTCTCTTCCATAATCGATTTATTGGACAATTTGCATTTGCGTCTGAGAACACTCCTGGCCTTGGACTCCGAGGTAGCCGCCTACGGAGAGAAATCCTTGGCGAAAGTCGTATCGTATCGGAAGAACATCGTTGACTTTCAGCGAGAGAAGGCAGAGATGTACAGACGCCTTACCGTTCTCGATGGAGCCAAAGAACGGACCCTCAAGTCAATGAAAACAACCGATATGCAGAGCGTTGATGCCGTCCACTTAATGGAAAAAGAAATAACGGATATCACCAGTTCCTCGGCTAACTTCGTTCTGAGTATTTCGGCAACGGTTGTTATGCTTTTTGCTTTTTTCACCTATGTTTTTCTTTTCGGGCATATTCGCATGCCTATGGAATCAATCCGGCGCAGTATTGTGGCAGTCGGTGCAGGGGACCTTCAGGCCAGAGTCCAACTTGGACGCAAGGATGAATGGAACGTCATCGAAAAAGCCCTGAACTGGATGATAGAAGAACTTGGCAGCTCCTATGACCGGTTGAAAAACAACCATGAAGAATTGACAAAAGCGCATAGTCAAATGAGTGAAAACCTGCTGGCCCTGGAATCTGAAATCCGTCAGCGCCGGCAGGCCGAAAAGGAAATGGAGAAACTGCAGCAGCAGCTCCTGCATGCTCAGAAAATGGAGGCAATCGGTACGCTTGCCGGTGGAGTAGCGCACGATTTCAATAACTTGCTGCAGGGGGTCCAGGGCTATACAGAATTACTGTTGCTAAAGGCGGGTGGCCAAAATACTCGGGAACTGCAGGAGATTCTCCGAGCCGCTAAGCGAGGTGGCGAGTTGACCCGCCAGCTCTTGACCTTTAGCCGCAAGGTGAAAAGCAATCTTGTCCCCGTCGATCTCAACCAGGTTATCAGTGGCCTGCGCGATCTCCTGGAACGGACCATTCCAAAAATGATCAAGGTGACCTTGCACCTGAAGAGTAATCTTGACTTCGTCAATGCCGATGCCTCGCAAATCGAACAGGTACTCATGAATCTTGCCGTAAATGCCCGGGATGCCATGCCCGATGGCGGTCATTTAACTATCGGTACCGAAGATATCGTCATGGACGTGAGGTATAACACCGTCCTTCCGGAAATGGTTCCAGGCCCCTATGTTCTATTAGCAGTGTCCGATACCGGACAGGGAATGGACCAGGAGACACAGAATCGCATCTTCGATCCGTTCTTTACCACCAAGGCCATCGGTAAAGGGACCGGCCTTGGTTTGGCGATAGTCTACGGCATAGTGAAAAACCATAAAGGTCATATCGTTTGCTATAGCGAACCGGCAAAAGGCACAACTTTCAAGATCTACCTGCCTGCCATCCAACACCTGCAAACTGCTATTTTAGGTGAGGCTGCTGAGGAACTGCCAAGAGGAACCGAGACCATACTCTTGGTTGACGATGAGTCCTTTATCAGGGACATCGGGCGGCAGATCCTGACCGAATTCGGCTACACCGTCCTCAGCGCAACCGATGGTGAAAGTGCGCTGGAAATCTACGAAAGAGAGAAGGAAAAAATTGCTCTTATCATCCTCGATATCATCATGCCGGGAATGGGTGGCGAACAGTGTTTGAAAAAAATGGTCGAGCGTCATTCGCCGGTAAAAGTCATTATTGCCAGTGGCTACTCGGCAAGCAGCTTGTTGGGGAACATTGTCGGCAGTGGAGCTGCCGATTTTATAGATAAACCTTACGATGTCGGTAAGATGCTCAGAACAATACGGCGAGTGTTGGATGGGGAGAAAACCAGCTGATGCATTTTCCGTTTTCGTGCATGTTTCTTTACCTTGAGTTCAGGAGTTCCTTGCCCTGTCGATAATATCCGGCCATTTCTTCTTCCGGGACCATCCGTCCGCCTGTCCCCCAGACGATATGGGTCGCCTCGGCCATTTGAGTCTTTAAGTCCTTTTTCTGCAGATACTCTTCAGCTGCCAATATTCGTGCCGGCCCGGCCATTCCTGCCAGAGCCGACGGTTCCATGCCAATTTTTTCACAGTCGGAGAGCAGGGCCAGCAACCGAAACATCTCCTTATCAGACACGGTGAATACTCCGTCGATGAGTGGGGCCATGGTTTTGCCGATGAAACCGGAAGGACGGCCGACTGCCAAACCGTCAGCGGCGGTGGCGTTGTCCAAGCCGAAGTCTCTAGTCGAGATCCCTTCATTGAGGCCGGTGGCGAGACCGAGAAGCATACAGGGGGCGTGGGTGGGTTCGGCAAAAAAACAGTGCACATGGTTACCGAAGATATGCTTCAGGCCAAAGGTTATACCGCCGGGACCGCCACCGACGCCGCAGGGCAGATAGACAAAGAGCGGATGATCGGTATCGACCGGGATGGCTAGGTCGGCGAGTTGCCCTTGCAACCGCCGCGCCGCCGTCGCATAGCCGAGGAAGAGATCGGTGGAATTTTCGTCATCGACAAAATAGCACTGCGGATCACCGGCTGCCTGCCTTCGTCCCTCCGAAACGGCCTGGCTATAGTCGCCCGAGTGTTCGACAACCTCAACACCGTGGTTGCGCAACAGCTCCTTTTTCCATTGGCGGGCCTCAGCGGACATATGGACGGTGACCTTGAAGCCGAACTTGGCACCCATTATACCAATGGAAAGGCCAAGGTTGCCGGTTGAACCGACGGCAAGCCGGTATTTTGCAAAAACTGTCCGGGCCCGCTCTTCCGCCAGTGTCGAATAATCGTCCCCCGACTGAAGAAGATTGTTGGCCTGTGCAACCTCCTCGGCGTATTTCAGTACCTCGTAGATGCCACCCCTGGCCTTGACCGACCCGGAAATAGGCAGGAGGTTGTCGCATTTTAAAAAAAGACGACCGGGTAGTTGCTGGCCGTCTTTTTGGGTGAGCGCTTCCTGCATTGAGGAAATAGGGCGTAGGGGCGATTCAATCAATCCGTCTTGGTCGTTGGTTTCCGGGAAGGCTGTACTAATAAAAGGCCTGAATCTCTCAAACCGGTCCGCTGCCGCATGGATATCGCCCTCTCCGATGACGATTTTGGCGAGGGCGATACTTGTTTCTTCGATTGCCGGATTGAACCAGATGGTTTCTCGATAGGCCCGAAGTTCGACCAGGAGCGGCAGCCGCTGACACCACTGGCTGATGGTCATGCCACCTACCAGTTTGCTCTCCTTTTCGGCCATCGCCGGGCAGGAGCTCTGTCCAGGGCAATTCCTGCAGGAAGTGGGTTCTGCCTCGACATCTTCCAGGGAAAACTTCATATCTTCCATTTTTTCCGGCAGGTCGACCTTTTCAAGGGTCATCAGCGCCTCTTTTGCCGGTGTTTCTCCTGCTTCGGTTAAGCGCATGGCCTGGTTTTGCACCGTTTCCTCAAAGAGATTGCGGGCAAAGCGGGCATTGCCGAAGCCTTCGCCGCGTTGTTCAAAGGCTTTGGTGAGGATATAACCGAGGGCGGCGAGGCCTGCTCCGGTAAAATGATACTGAGCCTTTTTTAAAAACAGCTGGGTGATGCGGCAGAGCTCGCTTGGGGTGAAATCCTCGAAGGTCAGATATCGGGTGAAGCGACTTTTCAAACCGGGATTGGTGTCGATGAAGGCGTCCATCAGCTGCGGGTAGCCGGCCACCACCACCACCAGCCTTTTGCGGTTATCCTCCATGAATTTCAGGATGGTTTCAATGGCCTCCCGGCCGTAGTTGTCGCTACCGCCGCCTTCGGCGCTGCGACTCAGGCCATAGGCCTCGTCGATGAAGAGGATGCCGTCCAGGGCCGAATCGGCGACACCCTTTGCTTTTACCGCCGTCTGGCCGAGGTATTCGGCGACCAGGCCGGAACGGTCGGTTTCGACGACATGCCCTTTTTTCAGGAAACCGAGGCCGCTGAAAATCTTGCCAAGGATACGGGCGACGGTGGTTTTGCCGGTGCCGGGATTGCCCTTGAAGACAAAATGCAGGGTTACATCGGCAACACCCAACCCCACCGCCTCGCGCATCTTGCGGATTTTCAGGAAGGCCTCCAGCCGTTTGATCTCGTGTTTGATGGAGTCAAGGCCGATCAGTTCGTCCAATTCCTGCCGTGCTTCCTCCAGAAGTTTTTCTGCTCCCTGGCGGTTGAGGTCGGCCGCGTAAGAGTCGATATCAAAAACCGAGGTATCACCGATGACCTTTTTAACCTTGTCGGCTTCCCGGCCAAGAAAGTCGAGCAGTTGATTTTCCGCAAAGGTCAGTTTGTCGTCCCTGGTGGCCAGGGCGTAGACGAGATAACGGACATCATTCATCATCCGGCTCGACAGTTGCGTACTGTTTTTCCGGTCGCAGGAGATGAGCAGGTCGAGAATGGGATTGTCTTTTGCACGGTGCGCTGAAAAGGGCGCGTCGCCCGTCAGCCAAAGGTTGAGAAAATCGGCGGTTGCCTGGGGGGAGGAGTGCGGGGTTGCGGTGCGATAGGAAGGGTCGCCCTTTTTGAAGATATCTGCCAAATAGGCGAGAAGTTCGTCCATTTCTTTGGCCGCCAGGATGTCGGTGGAGGTAACCGGGCCTTTTTTTTGGAAAAACAGTACGAGAAAACCAAGGAAATAGCTGGCGAGGGATAAGGTGACAAAAACCTTGAAATCCCGGTACTCCCCCACGAAGGACTCAGCGCGGGAACTGAGTTCGTTTTTTTCCGCCAGGCAGCTCTCCCAGTCACAGCTTTTTTCGGCTAGAGACTGGCTGATTGTGGCAATGGATTGCCGGATAACGTCGGTGAGGGTGATCATCGGCTGCTGGTCAGGCTTCACTGATATCGAGAGAAATGGATGGGGCGACCCGGTTGCCCTGCTCCATTTTTCTGACCTGGGCCTCGGCCGCCTCGGTCAGGGTGTCCATCTTCAAGATATTCTTGGCCATGGCCGGGAGAGCCTCACGGCGGAACTTGGCGATGTCGTCGAGGGCGATGCGGATATCGCCAAAGGCCTTGGTCAGCGATTCGATGTCCAGTTGCGCCTCGGTTGCCTGCTTCTGGATGGCGACGCCCTGGGTGCGCAGCTGGTTGGCGGTACCCTCGATCAGCTTGTTCGTAGTTTTATTGACCGCAGCGATTTTGTCGAGGACGATCTTCTGGTTGGCCAGGGCCAGCGCGACGGTTACGGCGATGGTCAGGGCACTGACGGTGACATTGACCGCCCGGTCAACGCCTTTGATGAGTTCCTTGTTGTTGCGGATGATCAGTTCGATGGCCAGGACACCCTGCTGATTGACCGCCAGTTGCTGCTGCAGGTCGATAATGCGTTGGCGGAGCGGGAAGAGCAGCTCTTCCTCGATAAAGCGGCGACGCGGATCATCGGCAGCAATATCGCGTTCCAGGGTATACACCAGACGCTGGTCGATCAGTTGTCCCAGTTGCAGGGTTTTCTGCAGGCGGATGGTGAGCTGGCGCATGGCCTTTTGGTCGAGAGCGAGGGTGGTATTGTCGCGGCCGAGTTGTCCCTTGCCATCCTGCAGGGAGCGGATGATCGCATCGATGATCGTATCGGCCTGTTGAAAACGGGTGAAATACTGCTGCAACGGCGTACCGAACCCCGGCAGTCGCCCTAGGGTCCTGGCAAACCAGCCGGCCTTGAAATCAAAATTGCCCGGGTCGAGTTGATCGACCTGGGTGTTCAGCTCGATAAGCGAACGGGCCACCTGACCGCCATCCTCGCTTTTTTCGGCAAGCGCCTTGATCGGCTGTTTGAGCATGGCGCTGCGCCGGGCGGCATCTTTTTGGGTCTGGCCACCCAATTGTTCGATGGCGGAAATATTGGCATCGCGTGCGTCCAGCTGTGAGCTGTCGTTTGGATCCCAGGCCATGACCGAGGCGATGAATTGATCGGCGGTTTTCTCCATTTCCGCGTCCGGTTGCCCCTCGATATTGGTCTGTGCCGGATCGATAAGGCCAAGTTCCTGGCGAATTGCTTCGGTATCCGGTACTGCTAAGGTCTGGTTGTGTTCCTGTGTTGCGGTTGCTGTAGCCATTGTTTTCTCCTTATAAAGATGCCCATCGGGGTTACTTTTATGAGTCGGTCTGATGTTCAAAAAGTTTGGTTCTTCCTGCAACTTCCTGCAAATAGCTGATCGCCGACTGGACATCGACTTCCGCCAGTCCCTTGCCGGTTTGTACTTCGGCAATGGCGGCGATGGTCTGGTCAATGGCGGTCATCGATTCCTCGTTTTCGGTTATCAAAACATTGACCTGTTCGAGCTGATTTTCGCGCAGTTCAAGCTGTTTTTGCAAGGCCTTCCATTCACGTTCGTCCGCTTCGGTGACCTTTTTCAGGAACTGGACGTTTTGAATCCTTGCGGCAATATATTCGGGATCAATGGTTTTCGCACTTTGGATGAGGGTGACGATTTTTAGGAGATTATCAAGAACGCCCAGGCGGACCTGCTCGGCCGCGCCAAGAAAGGAGCCGTAAGTTAATTCACCTACCTTGAATTTTTTCTGCAGTAGCTCGTGCAGCAGCTGGTATTTTTTTTCTATCAGGGCAAACTGTTCCAGTCCCTGGCGGCCGTACTGTTCGGCGCCATGAACCTTCGCTGCGGACTCGAGGTCGGAGCTCAAGGTTACAAGGAGTTGTTCGCGCTCTTTGCGAAGTTTCTGGGAGAGTTTTTCAAGATACTTGCCGGTAATGGATTTCTCCCGGAAAAAATAGTTAATTACCGAGGTGCCGGCGCCGACGGCAAGCAGGCCGCCCATGCCGACAAAGAGCAGGGGGAGATTGTAGATCATGGCGGCTAAACCGCTCAACATGCCGATTGCCGTGGGGTAGAGAACCATGGGGTGCAGGAAGCTCTCCCGGCGCACGGCTTGGCTGATCGATTCTCCAGAGTAATCATCCAGGCTCGGCAGTTGCTTTCCTGTCGGAACTTGTTTGCTTGTTTCCATACGCCTTACAGATCCTCGCGCACCAGTATCAGTTCGACCCGAAGAAGCCGCTGTTCGTAGGCCCGCAGCGATTCCCCGGAGTTTTGAGGCAGGGGTTTGCTGCCACCGAAACCTTCAGCGTGAAGGCGGCCCGCGTCTATGCCATGCTTTGTTCTGAGATATTCCGCCACCCCTTCGGCCCGTCGCTGCGAGAGCAGCTGGTTCTCTTGGGTATCGCCTCTGGTACCGGTGTGGCCCTTGATGATGATCCGGAAATTTGGATAGTGCGACAGTCTTTCCGCGGCCGAATCCAGCTCGACGTCGGCCAGGAGATCGAGTTCAGCGGAACCGTGCTGAAAGATGATCGGTTTCAGTTTCAGAGTTCCAACCTCGCTAAGGGCGGCCCAGCCACCCGCATCAAGAGGTGGGAAGGCAGGCGGTGCGCCGCTATCCTGGCCAAATCCTGTGCGTGCCTTGGTGAAACCGCTTACCCCCGAGGTATAGAGTTCTTCAAGGAAAGACCGTTTGAGGAGGCGGTAATCGTCTTTTCCGGGAATCGGCGATTCGCTGAAATCACCGCTATCTTTTAAGATCTCAACCGTCGAGTCGATGGTGGGGATGATCCGTTCTTCCGCCTTGCCACCAGGCCCTGCGATACCAAACCATTTCTCACAGTTATCGATAAGGCTCTGCCAGACTACGCCTTTCAGCATAACCTTGGTTGCTTCTTTGCCGACACCGGTATCGGTCATAACTTCACGTTGGAGAAGATCGGGATCGTCGCGGAATTTTTTCAAGACTTTGAAATAGGCGGCAAGCAGCTGGGAGATGGCCTCCGGCTGGCGTTGCATGTATTTACGGCCGGCGACCAGGATATCGACTATCAACCGTTCCGTTTCCTCGGTGCCAAGGAGCTTGGTGATTGTTTTTTCGGCAAGGGCCTTTGAGACGTCCGGCTCCCAGAGCACGGCGATATCGGTCGTCCCGGCCAGCAGTTTGGCCAGGGCCTTGGCCGAACCTTCCATCTCCAGGCGCAGATCCTTGCGCACCGGCAGCAGGGCCGGCAGGTCAAAATGGTCGGCGGCGGCCTTCAGCAGGTAGTGGCTGGGGCTGTTCGGGGTAAAGGCAACCTTGAGATCGCCTGCACTGCGGATTGCGTCGAGGTTGGCAACCTTATCCTTGCGGGCGACGATGGCGTCGCCACCCTTTGATTCATCGAGTACGGTGATGATGGCGCCGGGATAATCATGGACTTTGCCGTTTAAAATATAGGAATCGACGGTGGCAACCACCATTTCATATTTTCCTTCGGCCAGGCCTGCCATGCGGCCCTGGTAATCGCCTTTGTCGTCGACGCATTCCAGCAGCCAGCCTGTCCGGTGCATTTCTGCCTTCATTTCACTCGAACAGAGGGGGAAATAGCCTATCCAGCTATCAACCGCCACGCGGATGGTGCCTTTAGTGTGCGCTGCGTCACTGGTGACTCGCTGATTTCTGTCGCTCATGTAGGTGCGCAGATATTTGCCGCCGAGTAGCAGCAGGCTGCCGATCAGGAGGAGCAGAAAGAATCCGGTAAGTCGCTTGTTCATAGGGTCAACTCCCGCACCGGCTATTTAAAGCCACTAATATCAAAGGATTCCGACTCGGCCAGCACTTCCTGCAAGCCCCGGCGCAATTCGGCCGGGTTATTGGCGGCTCGGTAAGTGGTTCGTCCCGCCCGGTTGAGGGAGTGGTCGGCGGCAATGCAGAAGCCGATGGTATGGATCATCACCGGCGAGGTGGCCAGCACCTTGTTGACGCTGTTTTCAAGAGCCGGAATGTCATCGGCGGCGCCATCGGTGACTATAACCACAGTGTAATCGCCGTAGCCCAATTGTTTGCGGGCCTGATCGGTGAGCATTGACTGGGCAAGATCGAGAGCAGCAGCAAGCGGGGTGGATCTGTCGGGAACTACTTTTTGAATTTCGGCTTTAAACTGGGGTCGGTTGCCAAGACCCAGCGGCAGACGGATGGAAAAGCCGCTGCTGTCGAAGACCACCAGACCTAAGTTGGCGTCGTCAGGAACCGATGCGGCCCATTCAATAACTGCATCCCGGGCTACCTCGTTTTTCGAGCGATTCCCGGAACACCCCTGCTTGGCCATACTGCCGGAACCGTCAAAGATAAGGACGAAATTTTTCGTGGTCAGCGAGTCGGCAAGTTGCGTGGTTTTACTGCTATCTTCCGCCGGTGGCCATGGCGGGAGCATGCGGTCGGCCATGGAGGTTGGGAAAGCAGGTTGGGTTGGAGGAGGCGGAGGTGTGGTCACTGGAACCGGTGGTTGAGTAGTGGTTCTCTGGATTATATTCTGGATAGTGGTGTGTTTATCGTCCTTCCAGCCGACGTAATAGACGAGGGCACATATGATGGCGAGAAACACCAAGCGGTTGAATCCTTTCATATTCTCTCCTCTAGTTGAGTGTTCGAAATGCGGACTCTTCGGCCTCTATCTGGATAATCCTGAAGACAACCCGCATATTACTCAGCCAGTCTTCCTTGGTCTTCGGGGCACAGGGCAGGTTGCCGCACATTCCTGTTTTTGGTTGGGTGATGCCCTGGCCGACGACGGTAAACTGGCTCTGATCGAGGTTGACGCCGGTTGACTCGGAAAAGCTCATAATCGCGTCACGAACGGCGATCGCCCTGGTGAGGCTGAGGTTTTTGGCGGCCTGTTGCATCCGGCGCAGGACTAAATCCCCGGCATTTTCCTGTTGTTTACGGAGGTAACCGAGTGGATCGGAATGACCCTCGACGGTAATGACTGCACCGCCGTAGGTCGAGGCCAGTTCCACTACCTTTTTAAAGGCATCTGCGTAGGTATCGGCGGCAAAGGTATTCTGGTTGGGCTGGAAGAAAACCTCAAAGGAGAAGAGTTCTCCCTCGCTCATAGTGCCCATCGCCTGTTTCTGGGCGACCACCTTGGAAACCGCGTCAACGTTGAAGCGGGGGATGTCGGCAGCATCGATGCCCTGCAGGCCGGCGCTCAGTTCCTGATATTGCCAATCGGCCTGGGTTAGCGGTGTCTTGCGGCTGAGGAGTCCGGCAACCATAAAGGAGGACTGGATCTCTTCGCTGAGTCTTGCAAAATTACGGGGCCAGTTCTTGTCGGTGAAGAATTTTACATTGCCGCGAAAGCCGGCATATTCACAGTCGCCATATAAACCCTCAGCGTCGCCGGTTGCGGCTTCGCTGTCGAGGAGAATCTTGGCGGTGCTGACGATCATCGGCTGGTAGGCGGCCATTTGTGTTTGACGGTCTTTAAACAGCTGTCGCAGAGCCTGCTCACCGAGGAGAAGGCCGTGCACCAATTTCTTGACGCTCGCTTTATTAGCGGCAAAATAGTCACTGCGCACTGCATAGACATCGGCAATGACCCGGTTGGCACTCTTGGTCGAGAGCATGATCTTGGCACCCTTGACCGAGCCCTCGGCGCCGGTTCCGACCGTACCCCCGGAGGTGAGCATCAGGCCGTCGGGAACGATCATCATTGCTGCATCAACAGTTGCGTCGTAGAAGGCCTCGGCTGGGCTGTTGGTTGTGCCGGTGAGATCTTTGACCCATTTGATTTTCACATCGGACATCTTCAAGCTGCTATCTTTCAGCAGGGTGGCAAGGTAGTCGACGTGTGGGCCGTAGGCCTGCAGAGCGATGGTTTTGCCCTTCAGATCGGCTGCTGTGCTCAATCCCGATTTGACCACCAGGCAGTCGCCGCCGTTGCTCCAGGTGTGCTGGTAAATTATTACCGGCTTGGTGCGTGGGTCGCGGCTGAGGAGTTCGGTGGCCATGGAGATCATGCCGAGGGTGCCGCGCAGGTAGGGGGTTTCGCCTTTCAGATAGGACTGCACCTGTTTTTTGAAGTCATCCGAGCGGAAAAGCTGGAATTGCAGCCCCTCCCGGTCGAAGATTGACCCCTTTGCTGTGCGTAGAGTATTGCCGTTGGCATAAATGGTGGCGATATCGCCGCCCCAGGTAATCAGGGGGAGCATGACCCCTGCTGAATCGCTGCGGACATCGGCCACTGCATCCTTTACGACCTCGGCCAGCGGTGGGGCGGCGATGAACTCGATGGCTGCGCCGAATGAGGGCATCGTGGCGAGCAAGAGAAAGACTCCAAGGAAAAATGAGATGTGTCGTTTAAGCATATGGCGTTCCTCTCTGGTGATGGTTGGTCGAGTTCTGAGTCTGCCTGCCGAATCGGGCTGGTCGGCGCAACTTTATTTTCCACCCGCATAGGTAACAAACGAATCGCTGTGGGTGAGGTTGAAATTATGGGCATTTTGTTTCACTTCCGGGGTGAAGCCTTCGTAACGGATGGTCTGGATCAGTTCGCCGAAGGCAGCTGTCTGCTTGACTCTTGTTGAAGAGGCTTGGTCATTCAGTTTATAGTCGGCAACAATACGTGACCCGTGTGGTGCCTCAGGGGGTTTTGTTTCATGGATGTAAAACTGCGAGATGACCAGGATCCGGGTGCCGAGAAAGACCGCCTCCTCCAGATCATGGGTGACGAAAAAGACCGTCATCCCGTACTTTTCCCAAACTTCCAGGATGAGCATCTGCATGGTTTCGCGGGTCCCAGGGTCAAGTGCCCCAAAAGGCTCATCCATGAGGAGAATACGCGGGTGCATAATCAGGGCTTGGGCAATGGCCACCCGCTGCTGCATGCCGCCCGACAGCTGGTGCGGATATTTCTCGGCATGTTCGGCGAGCTGAACGCTTTCAAGATACACCATGGCTTCTTCCCTTGCAGTTTTTCGGGTCGAGAATTTTTTCCACAGGGGCTGGCTGAGTTGCTTGCCGGCCATGATGTTTTCAAGAATCGTCAGATGGGGGAAAAGCGAATATTTTTGATAGACGATTCCCCGGTCCGGGCCGGGTTGGTGGAGTGCGGCGCCATCCATCAGCATGGTGCCGCTCGATACTCTTTCCTGTCCAAGTATCAAGCGCAATAGGGTCGACTTGCCGCAACCGCTCGGTCCGACTACGGTGCAAAATTCCTTCTGCTTGACCGCCAGATCAATATCTTCAAGTACCAACTTCGAACCATAGGCCTTGGTGACGTCTTCGCAGTAGAGCAGATACTCGCCTGGGGATTTGTGCATGGCCGGCCTCAATCCTTCTTTTCCGTAGAATACCAGGGAAATAACCAGCCGACCATGAGTCTTAGAAAAATATCGAAGGCATAGGCCAGCATGGTTATCCACAGGACATAGACGATGATGATGTCCATGGACAGATAGCGACGCACGAGAAAGATCCGGTACCCAAGGCCATCCTGGGAGGCAATGGCTTCCGAGGCGATGAGGAAGAGCCAGGCGGCGCCGAGCACCAAGCGCACCGTATCGATCAGCCGGGGCAGAATTTGCGGCATGACCACCCGGTAAATCACCCCGAACTGGGAGGCGCCTAAGGTCAGGGCCTTGACCACCACATTGGTAGGGACTTTCGCGGTTTCAAGATAAATATCCCGGGCGATGAGCGGAAAGGTGCCGAGAATTATGAGCATAACCTTGCCCAGTTGGTCGACGCCAAAGGTGATGAAGAGAATCGGCAGGATGGCAAGCGGCGGAATATTGGCGATAAAGGTAAGAAAGGTCAGCGATAAAGCACGGATTCCTGGGAGAAGGCCCATGTTCAGGCCAAGGAAAAAGCCGATGAGTGAGGCCACACCGACCCCCAGCGCCAGTCTCTTAAGGCTGGCGGCGGTGTCCTGCCAAAGGAGAATTTCGCCGCTCCGGGGGTCGGGGGTGATGGCGACCTTTTCAATAGCCAGGGCAATCTTGCCAAGCGTCGGCAGCAGCTTATCCTGCGGATTTGCCTGATGGCGCATTTCTGCGGCAAAGAGATAGATGGCCAGGAAAAGGATAAAGGGCATAAGCGCCAGGGCGAAATTCAGCCAGGGTGGCGGATCGGCGTGCAGGCCCCGAAACAGAGGAGTTCTCATCTGCAGACCCGGCTGTTCCATGGCTGTTTTCGGGGTTCGATTAGAGCTTGCCATCGGCTGCCATTTGCATGTAGTCGGCGGCGAAGCGCAGTTTAATATTATTCTTGTCGCCCATTACTGATCCGTCCGGCAAGGCAATACCGACAAAATCCTTGGAAGTTGCATCGCCGTACAGACCGTGACCAAACGAGAATGTTCGGACGTATTCCATGGTTTCTCTCAGTTTACTACCGGCAGCAAAGGCTGCAGCCTCTTTTGCCGTATAAAACATGGCGGTGGTTTGCAACTGGGCCTTGAATTCGTCAATGGTGCCGCCGGCAAAACCGGCCATAAAGGAGATCGCCGTGTCGGTCTCGGCGGTCTTGCTGCTCATATGCGCCATGGCTTCATACCAGGCGCCGGTCAGGGCCTTTTTCAGGCTGTCCGGGGTGTCGCTACGAACAACCATCATGTCGATGATTTCGCCGGGAATCATTGACGAGTCGAAGACCATCTTTGCCCCTTTTTCATGGCGGCACTGCATCAGCGGCGGGTTCCAGGTTACCACCGCGCCGTTTTTATCGCTGGCGAAAACTGCAGCAATATCGGCATCGGAGGTGTTGATGATGCTCAAATCCTTTTCCTGCATCTTGTTCATCGCCAAAGCCCTGGCCAGCAGGTAGTGGGAAACCGAAAGTTCGACCAACTTCACCTGCCGTCCTTTCAGATCGGTGACCTTCGCGCCGTTTTTCATGACAATGCCGTCATTGCCGTTACTGAAATCACCGACGATCAGTGCAGTTGAGTCGACACCGCCGAGGGCGGGAATGGTCAGCGCGTCCATATTGGTCATGACGCAGCCATCGTAGGTTCCACCGGTATAGAGGTTGATACTTTCTATGTAATCGTTAACCAGGTCAAGCTGTATGGTGATGCCGTATTTTTTCGCCCATTTGTCAAGAATGCCACTGTGCCGTATATATTCCCATGGCTCCCAGCCGGTATAATGCGACCAGGCAATGCGATAGCTTTCTTTGGCCGGGCTCTCCCTGAAGAGGCCGAGAACGACGATGAGGGCAACAAATAACAGTGTGCTGAGTTTGCGCATTTTCATTGTAATTACCTTCCTTTTAAGTACCTTAGAAATTCATTTCTTACTTTTCAAGAATGAATTTCGCGAAGGTACTTCCCGCTTGCCGGGGCTGGGGTTGATCGTCGACTATCGATTAACGAGATTCACATCTTACCATAATTTAAGCCAAAATGTAAAATTGTCCAATAGCACTTTTTGGAAAACCGAGGTGTTTCTCTGAGTGAGCATAGCACTCCGGCGATGTATGAAGAAGCCTCGATACTTGTAATGCTGCAGGATGCTTTCTGTATAGCACACATTCACCTGCCTTCCAAAAAAATAATGGCAGGGATTTGTTCTCGAAAAAAGTATTGCTATTGATATGAATTCATTTATAAATCACCAAAGCGCAGTATTCACCTTTACCCCGATACATGGAAAGCAATGAGTCAGATACCAAAAAATGTGGCAGATTTTCTAGCGCTTCACAACCTGTCAGCCCTTGAATTTGAGCCCGGTTCGACACCCACCGCCGAAACAGCCGCCGAACGTATCGGTGTTCCGGTGGGACAGATTGCCAAATCGATGCTCTTTAAGGGCAAGGATGGTAATTTTCGCCTGGTGGTGGCGGCGGGGGACCGGCGGATCAACAGCGGTCTTCTCAAAAAAGTGGCAGGCTGCAAACATCGAATGGCCACCCACGAAGAGACTCTGGCGGTGACCGGTTTTCGTCCGGGTGGAGTCTGCCCCTTTGGTCTGTCGGGTAGCGGTATTGCGATTCTTCTGGATATCTCTCTGGACGAGTATGAGACGATTTATCCGGCCGCAGGCACGGATGCCACCGGTGTTCCCTTGACTCCGGCCAGGCTGGTCGAGGTTACCGGAGGC